>NZ_JBITDX010000002.1:0-435658 GCF_044454585.1 Catenuloplanes sp. NPDC051500 | reverse complement strand
CCGGCTCCTTGGGGGGGCCCCCCCCGCCCCCGCCCCCGCCCCCCCCCCCCGCCGCGAACACGCCGCTCGGGGCGCGGGGGGGGGGGGGGCGCCCCCGCCCCCCCCCCCCCGGGGGGGCGGGCCCCACCGCAATTGTGCCGTCCGGCTCCGGCGCCGAGAGACCGAGGTCGTGGGCGGTCGCGACGATCTGGAGGAACTCCCTGCCCACACCCCCAGCCCCACTTACAGTGAAATTTCGGCATAAAGGGGGCGGTGTGGGTAGGCGGATTCTCATGGTGGACGACGAGCCGCACATCCTGGACGCGTTCCGGCGCAGTCTGCACGGCCGGTACGAGCTGGACACCGCGAACTCCGGGCCGGAAGGTCTGGCGAAGACGCGCGGCACGGCCCGGCCGTATGCGGTGGCCGTCTCCGACATGCGCATGCCCGGCATGAGCGGCGCGGAGTTCCTGGCCGGCCTGCGCGAGGTCTCACCCGACACCGTGCAGATCATCCTCAGTGGCCAGGCCGAGCTGACCGACACGATCGCCGCGGTCAACGACGGCAACCTGTTCCGCTTCCTCACCAAGCCGTGCGAGCCGGCCGAGCTGTCCCGCGCGCTCGACGCCGCCCTGGAACAGCACCGCCTGCTGATGAGCGAGCGTGAGCTGCTTGAACGCACACTCGACGGCGCGGTCAAGGTGCTCACCGAACTGATGGCGGCCGCGCACCCGGTCGCGGCGGCCCGGACCGGCACTGTCACGGCGCTCACCGACGCCGCGATCTCCGCACTGCACCCGAAGGACACCTGGGAGCTGCGGATCGCGGCCATGCTCGGCCAGGTCGGGCTGATGGCGGTGCCGGCCGAGGTGATCGCGCAGGTGGTCGGCACCGCGGTCGAGGACGTCGACCAGGACGCGCTCGCCATGTACCGCGGGCACCCGCAGCTGTCCCGCGCGCTGATCGGCCGGATCCCGCGGCTGGAGCGCGTCGCGGCCTGGGTGGCGTCGCAGCCGGTCACGCTCGCGGAGGTGCGCGCGCCCACGCCGCTCGCCACCGAGGAGTCCGGCGGCGTGGCGAAGCAGATCTACGAGACCGTGACCGCGTTCGTGGTGGCCGTCGAGTCCGGGCTGGCGCCGGGCACCGCGGTGGTGGAGCTGGCGAAGAACCCGCGCTACCCGGCCGCTGTGCTCGATGCGGCGGTCCGGGCGTACCTGTCGGAGGATCTTCGCCGGCCGCGGCAGGTCAAGGGCAAGGAACTGCTTGTCGGGATGATGATGAACCAGGACGTGGTGACCAGTACCGGGATGACGCTTGTCCGGTCCGGTGAGGTGCTCACCGAGTCGACAGCCATCCGGCTGCGGCACTTCGCCGAGGGCGTGGGAGTGGTCGAGCCGATCAACGTGCTGGCCTGATCGGGTTGGCCACCCGGCGACGATCCCGTCCGCATCCTGATCTCCCTGCGTGTAGACGGCCTCGCTTACGGTGAGGTGAGTCGGCGGATGAGGGGCGGCGTGCATGGTGACGGGACGCGCGGGGCGCCGGCGTACCTCGATGCGCGGCGCCGTGGCCTTCGCGGTGCTGGCCGGCGTCCTGGCCGCCATGCTGCTGATCGTGGTGGCCGGCATCGCGGTGGTGGCGCTCGCCGAGAACCTGGAGACCTCGGCCTCGTGGAGCAGGTGGGCGAACGTCGGTGAGTCGTTCGGCGTGCTGGAGAGCCTGCTGTCCGGGCTCGCATTCCTCGCACTGGTGATCACGCTGTGGATCCAGTTCACCGAACTGCGCCTGCAGCGCACCGAGCTGCAACTGCAACGCGGCGCCATCGAGCGGTCCAACCAGGAGCTTCGCCGGGCCGCGGACGCGAGCATGCGGACCCTGCACCTGGACCTGGTCCGGATGAGCGTGGATGACGCCGCGCTCGCGGAGGTGTGGCCGGGCGGCGCGACGGTCGATGCCACGCTGCGGCGGCAGTACATCTTCGCCAACCTGATCTTCCAGCATTTCGCGCTCTCCACCCGATTGGCGGACCGCACCGACGACGAGATCCGCGGTGCGGTCCGGCACCTCTTCACCAGCCCGCTTATCCGCGCCTACTGGGAGTTCTCGGCGGTGGAGCGGGCCGCGATGCGCGGACTGGAGTCGGAGGCGCACGACCGGGTGGGCGACCTCGCGGACGAGGTCTGGCGCGAGCGGGCGTGGGAGGACCCGGCCAGAGCCGGGTGACCACGGCCACCCGGCCCGGCGGTTACAGAGCCAGCAGGTCAGGGAGCGCCGACAGCAGCGTTTCCCGGGTGATCACCACGATGCGCTCGTACGCGGCACGGCTGGCGTCCTCCGGCAGAACCGGCTCCAGATCCTCGGTGCGGTCAGTCCCGATCACCGCGAAGTCGCCGTCCGCAAGCAGGAACAGGTCCGGGCAGCTGGAGAACGCGAGAGAACCCCGCTGGCGCGGAGTGGTGCCGATACGCCGGACGATCTGGGTCGGGGTCATGCGATCCACCTGGCCTTCGTGTGGTGACTGTTGCTGTCGAACGGTGTGTAGACCGTTTCGAGCCACAGCCGTACCGTGAAAAGAATCTCCGGCGCCGTGGTTGTGCCGTCCGGATTTCTTCGCCTATGGAACCGCGACGTGATTTCCTTTCGGGTGAATTACCCGCGCTCCGGCGGGCTGGCCGTGCGAATTCCGGACCGAATCGCCTATGCCTCCATCGTAAACAATTCTCAGTCGTCCGATGGAGAGCACAATGGCCCGTCGATCCGCAGTTGACGATCCGGAGGAAGGCCAACGGCGTGACGAGGCGATCCCGTCACTCGACGAACAACCGTGGAGACTCTCGCCCGCGCAGGTCGAACTCGGCCTGACCAGCGCCGCGCACGGACCGTCCCTGCTGAGACGCCTGTTCTGCGAGGGTGCCCTGGCGGCCGACCGGGACAGTGTCTGGCACTACCTGTCCGAGCACGGGATCGCGCTGGTCAGGCATCTGGTCGACAGCGGCGAGATCTTCGCGAGGTTCTGCTACCTCACCGGCGGCGGAACACTGGGGCCGAACGTCCTTGCGGGCGCCGCCGTGGAGAGCGACCGGATGGAGCTCGCGGAAGAGGCGACCATCGAATGCCTGTCCACCTTCTTCGGCCGGCTGTCGGAGGGCCGCTGGCGCGCGGACGGTGGAGCGTCGCTGTACACCTATTTCACCAACGGCTGCATTCTGGCCGTCAAGAAGCCGTACCGGAGATTACTCGCGCGGATGCGAGAGATCCCGTTCGGCGACGAGGGTGATCGGTTCATTCCCGGAAGCGATCCCGATCCGGGGAACCGCATCGCCGAGCGGATCGACATCGAGCGGGTCAAGGCAGGTCTCCCCGAACGAGAGCGCACGGTCCTGGACATGCTGTCGGACGACGCGCTGAAGAAGGACATCGCAAAGAGGCTCGGGCTCACGTCCGAGAGCGTCCGGCGCATCTGCGGACGCTTGCGCAACCACCTGCGGAAGGGGGAGGACGATGATTGATCGGGAGAACGGCCTCGACGACGCCCTGCACGAGGCGCGCTGGGCGGACGCGGATGCGGCCGTCGCGGCGGGGAGGACGTACGTGCCCACGACGGAGCAGATCGCCTTCGTCATGGCCCGGGCACGTGCGGAGGGCGAGGCGGAGATGCGCTACTACATCGCCGTCGACCGCCTCCGGACCGGAGACCCGGGCCAGCGGGCAGAGGGCATGCGGGCCATGCGCGACCTGTTCCGCACCGAGGACCACCTGCGGCCGAGGATCATCGGCATGGTGCGCGAGGAGCCCGACCTGGTCCGCATGCTGCTCGAACCGTCGGCCCTCGGCCGCTTCGTCGACGCCTGCCGGAACGCGGTGGTGTCGGCGGTGCTCGCCACCCGCGTGTTCGTCTGCGGCCTGGCGGGCGGGCGACGGGTCGGGCGGCGCGGCACCTCACCTTGCCGCCCGGTGCTCTATGGACGGGTGCTGGCGATCTCCGGCGCGTTCGTGCTGCTCTTCGCGGTCTGCGTGGCCAGCGGCGCGGTTCCCGGCAGCGCCTCGAGGGTCGCCACGAATCTGTTGCAGGGCGGCGCCGCCCTCCTCGCCGGTCTGCTGTGTCTGCGTGCCGGTCGGCGGGCCGCCAGACCTGGCGCACACGCCGGGTACGCGTTGCCCTGGCGGCTGCTCGGCGCCGGGGTGCTGCTCTGGAGCGCGGGGCAGATGATCTGGACCTGGCTGGTGCACGTACGGGGCGACCTGGTGCCCTACCCGTCGCTTGCCGACGCCGGGTACCTCCCGTCGCTGATCCTGATCACCGCGGCGCTGCTGGCGTTCGGGCGCACCGAGCAGCGGCTCCGGATCACCATCGACGGGCTGATCATCGCGGCGTCGCTGTTCGGCATCTCCTGGACGTTCGTGCTGCGTGACGTGGTCGCCGGGGACAGTTCCTCGTGGCTCGTCCTGCTGGTCGCCTACCCGGTGGGAGACGTGATCAACGCGACGATCGTGCTCACCACGATCGCCCAGTCGCGGCGCTGCTCGACGCCGTACACGCTGATCGCGGCTGGCGTCGGCGCGCTGACCCTGGCCGACTCGGGCTTCCTCTACCTGGTCCAACGCCAGTCGTACGTCAACGGGAGTCTGATCGACCTGGGCTGGATCGGCGCCTTCCTGCTGATCGCGATCGCCGCCGCGCATCCGTCCGCCCCAGACCTGATCGGTATGCCCGCGCGGCACACGTCGATCGTCCGGATGGCCGTGCCCTACGTCGCCCTGGGGCTCTCGATGGCCACCGCCGTGTGGCAGCAACTGACCGGGAACGCGATCGGCGGTTTCCTGTTCTACAACGGCATCCTCGTGCTGGGCCTGATCAGCATCCGGCAGTTGCTGCTGCAGCGGGAGACCGCGGAGCAGCGGGCGAAGGCGGCGGAGGTGCTGTGCGACGATCTGATCGGCCGCCGGATCCGGCCGCTCTGGCGTGAGGCGACCGAGATCCACACGGAGGCGCTCACGCTCCGCGGCGCGTTCGAGGACCGGGAGGCGGCGGAGATCATCGCCGCCCGGACCCGGGCGCTTCAGGAGAAACTGGACCGGGTGAGCAGTGCGGCGGCGGACCGGGACCAGCAACTGGCCGCGCTGCTGACCTGCGGCCTCGACCAGGTGCCGGCGGATCCGCTCCGGCACATCCGGGCGTCGCGGGTCGGGCTGGGCAGACCCTGACGGTACGCGGCCGTCGTCCTGTGTTTCAGCGGACGGCGGCCGCGTACCCACGTGTGTCCGCCGGCGTCCGGTCGGTAGGGACGTCGAGGCTTAGAACAGGGTGGGGGTCGAGGCGGCGCGTGCGATGTACTTGCGGGCGTCCGCCAGGGTCTTCTCCGGAAGGGCGGGGGCGTCGAGCAGGCGGGGGAGCAGTGCGCGCTCGAGCGTCATCGCGCGGAAGGCGAGGGCGATGGTGACCTCGTGGTCGGGGCGGTGCTCGACGATGACCGGGTCGGTGGCGCGGACCGTGCCGGGGGAGAGGACGCGCAGGTAGGCGCCGGGGACGGCGGCGCGGGTGAAGGTCTTGAGCCAGCCGGGGACGTCCATCCAGCGGGCGAAGGTGTTGCACGGGATGCGCGGGACCGAGACCTCAAGCAGCACATCAGGCCCGATGCGCCAGCGCTCGCCGATCAGCGCGCCGGTGACGTCGACGCCGGCGGTGGTCAGGTTCTCGCCGAAGACGCCGCCGGGCAGGTCGCGGCCAAGGTCGGCGGCCCAGCGGTCCAGGTCCTCGCGGGCGTAGGCGTAGACGGCCTGGTCGTCGCCGCCGTGGTGCCGCTTGTCGAAGACCTCGTCGCCGGTGACGCCGCTGCCCAGGCCGCTCGCACGGTCGCCGGGCGCGCGGATCGGGACCGGGCCGTCGACCGGGCGCTTGTCGATGCCGGTATTGCGGAGCCTGCCCGGGTCCCGGCGGGGTACGGCGACGTTCACGGAGATCACGTGAGCGGCGGAGGAGCGATTTTCAACCAGTCGATCGGGCGCGCTCGGGTCCGGATGCGGTGGAAGAAGGCTCACGCGGGCAGCGTACACGCCCGCCGTACCCCGAAATGATCGTGAATTTAATGCACCTGCAGCGCCCAGGCCCGCACGCCGCCGACGATGCCTGCCGTGTTCGGCACGATCACCACGTCGTCGCCCATCCGCAGCAGCTGCTCCGGGATGATCCGCCGGGAGTTGCCGCCGCCGATGTAGAGGCGGTCCCAGAGGAAGACCGGGCGCAGGCCCTCGACCACGCGCGCCACCCGCCGCGACCAGAACGAGTCGCCGAGCCGGCGCCGCTCGTGCTCGCCGATGTAGGTGTCGTAGGACATCCCCCAGCGCACCGGGGCCTGCGAGAACTCCAGGTGCGGGGCCAGCCGCCCGCCGTCGAAGAGCGCGCAGCCGAGCCCGGTGCCGAGCGTCAGCACCAGCTCCAGGCCGGTGCCGGCGACCACACCCGCGCCGTGCACCTCCGCGTCGTTGAGCACGAGCGTGGGCACGTCGAACGCGGCGCCGAGCGCGGACCGGGCGTCGAAGTTCGCCCAGGCCTTGAGCAGCTCGGGGTCGATCCGGGTGCGCGGGCCGGCCCTGGTGATGTAGTGCGGCGTCGCGACCACCACGCCGTGCCGGATCATGCCGGGCATCCCCACCGTCACCCGGTCCGCTGGCGGAAGCTGATGGCTCAACTCCACGAGCGTCTTCACAAAAAGATCAGGCGGCAGGGGGTACGGGGTGGGGACGCGCAGCGGCTGAGCTCGCATCGTGCCGGACTCGTCCAGCACCGAAGCCTTGATACCACCGCCACCGCAGTCGATCGCCAGGGTCGTATGCACGTCGCCTAGTGTGCCAAGCCTTCATCGTGCCCGCGCTCTGGCAGTCTGTATTGATGATCCAAGCGGTGGTTTTCGACCTCGACGGCGTGCTTATCGACACCGAACCGGTGTGGGAGGAGGTCCGTCGCGGGCTGGTCGCCGAGTCCGGCGGTACCTGGGCGCCGGACGCGCAGCAGCGCCTGATGGGCATGAGCACCGGCGAGTGGTCCCGCTATCTGGCCGAGGACCTGGGCGTCGGCGGCACCCCTGAGGAGGTCGCGGCCGAGGTGCTGCGGCGGATGGCGGCGCGCTACGAGACCGCGCTGCCGCTGATCCCGGGCGCGGTGGAGGCGGTGCGGCGGATCGGCGCGGAGTACCGGCTTGCGGTGGCGAGTTCGTCCGCGCGCGTGCTGATCGACCACGTGCTGGCGGCGGCGGAGATCACCTCGCTGTTCGAGGCGACGGTGTCGACCGAGGAGGTCCCGCGCGGGAAGCCGGCGCCGGACGCGTATCTGACGGCGGCGGCGCGGCTCGGGATCTCACCCGGCCTGTGCGCGGCGGTGGAGGACTCGTCGAACGGGCTGCGCAGCGCGTCGGCGGCCGGGCTTGCGGTGGTGGCGATCCCGCAGCCGGCGTATCCACCGGCGGACGACGCGCTTGAGCGTGCGGACCGGGTGCTGACGTCGCTCGCGGAGCTGACGCCGGAGCTGATCGCCTCCCTGCGGGACTGAGCGCTGGCAACCGCGACCCACCCCGGCGGGCGGAGCTGTGGCCGGATCGTGCGCCTCCCGGGCGTACCCTCGGCGGATTTGATCTAGGCGCTGTATCGAAGTGGGACGCCGGGCTGCGGCGAGGCCCAGGCGCCGCCTGGCCGCACGTCGCAAACACCCACATACAACACCGGTATGAGGGCGTCCGCGCCGCGCACCCAGGCGACCCCTGGACCGCGCCTCGCTCCGACCCCCACTTCGATACAGCGCCTAGGTCTTGTTGTTGATCGTCTGGGGTCGTCGGGCGCCGGCCGAGGGGCGAATCCCGGCCGGCGCCCGGTATCCACACCGGGTTCTACGCGGGGGACGACGTGCAGGCCGTGCCGTTGAGCGTGAACGCGGTCGGTGCGGGATTCGTGCCGTTGTGGGTCGCCTGGAAGCCGGTGCTGATCGTGCCGCCGGCCGGGACCGCGCCGTTCCACGCGACGTTCGACGCGGTGAGCGTGGTGCCGCTCTGGGTCCAGGTGCCGTTCCAGCCGTTGGAGAGCGTGACCGCGCCGCCGACTGTGAACGCCACCCGCCACGAGCTGACCGCGGGGCCGTTGTTGGTGATCCGCAGGTCGGCGGTGAGGCCGGTCGACCACTGGTTGAGCGAGTACGTGACCGCGCAGGCACCGGTTCCGGGATTGCCGGGCGTCGGGCTCGCGGTGGTCGGCGTCGGGCTCGCGGTTCTCGTCGCGGTCGGGGTGACGACCGGGCCGGCCGCGAGCGCGAGGTCGTAGGCGCGCTGAGGGACGAACTGGCCCGCGCTCGCGATGCAGCCGTCCGCCTCGCCGGGCAGCTTGATCCAGAGGTAGGCGTCAAGGATCGGGTCGCTGACCGCGTTCGTCGACGGGATGCCGATCGCGCGCCCACCCGGGTCGCACCACTCGCTGCCGGCCGGGCCGTTGCCGTTGCGGCTGGTGTCGATGACGCCCTTGAGCGTGGAGTCGCCGGTCGCCGCGATCACCGCCTTGATGTAGGGGAGGGACTCGGCGTTGGTCCGGTAGTTCGAGACATTGACCGAGATGCCGTCCGCGCTGTTCGCGATGTCCGCGCGCACCAGTCGCGCCGCCATCTCGGCCGGCGCCAGCCAGGCCGAGTGCGCCGCGTCGAAGTAGACCTTGGCCTGGGCGGACGCGTTCTTGAGCGCCTTCCCGGCGTAGGCCATCGACGCGTAGACCTCGTTCTGCTGGGACTGGGTCTGGCAGCTGGTCATCTGGGCCAGCACGTCCGGCTCCAGGATGATCGCGGCGGGCCTGCCCCGGAGACCCGCGGCCACCTGGTCCACCCAGGCGCGGTAGGCCGCGTGGTTCGGCAGGCCGCCGCCGCTGGCACCGCTGCAGTCCCGGTTCGGGATGTTGTAGACGACAAGGATCGGGATCTTCCCGGCCGCCGCGGCCGCGCCGACGAACGCGTCGACCTCGCCCGCGACCGTGCCCGGGTTGTTCTGCGTGTACCACCGGGGCTGCGGCACGCTCGCTATCCGGTCGCGGATCACCGCGGCGCGGGAGTCGTTCGGGTTCGCGGCGGCCCACTCGGCGGCCTGCGTCTCCGGGTCGACGTAGTAGGGCGATTCGGCGGCGTTCGCCGGGGTGGTGACGAACAGGCCGAGCGTTGCCGCTGCCGCGGCCGCCGCGGTTGCCGCCAGGGCGGATCTGAGGCGCATGGGTGCTCCTGGAGATGGTGGGTTCAGGGACCGACGGGAGCGCTCCCATGAACTTACATATCAAAGAGCATCAATGCAAAGTTTCGAGGGTACGAAAAAGTCCGTCGCCCCCACGGTGCAGCGCGGGGGCGACGGACTTGATGGTGGTGAGGGTCAGGCGTGCATCTCCGGCAGGAAGCTGATCACGCCGAATTCCGCGCCGGACGGGTCGGCCAGGATCGCGTAGGCGCCCATTGTCGCGGCCCGCATGCCGGCCACCACGGAACCGCCGAGCGCCACGCAGCGGCCCGCGGTCGTCGCCACGTCCTCCGCCTCGAAGCAGGTCAGCCAGCGGGCGGTGCCCTCGGTGGTGCGCATGCCCGCGACGGTGCGCGCGCTGCTCGTGACGAACTCGGAGTACTGCACGCCGGGCGCGTACTCCATGTTCTGCTCGGTCCAGTGGAAGATCTTGCCGTAGAAGGACGAGATCGTCTCCGGGCTGGGCGAGCTGAGCTCGAACCAGCAGGACGCGCCCGGCTCCTCGTTGATCTGGGCGCCGCCGAAGGCGCTCTTCTTCTCGAACGCGCCGAAGACCGCGCCGTCCGGGTCGGCGAAGAGTGCGCCGAGGCCACCGTTCGGCATCTCGTGCGCGGGGCGGAGCACTGTGCCACCGGCGTCCGCCACCAGAACCGACACGGCCTCGATGTCCTCGACCGCGACGTAGGTCGCCCAGGTGCTGCCGGTCACGCCCGGAGTGGCGTCCACGTCGGACAGTCCGGCGGCCGCGAGATCGCGCAGGCGGAACGTGTGGTCGTCCGTCTTCCAGCCGAAGAGTTCGCCGTAGAACGCTGTAGCGTCGGCGGACTCCTCTCCAATGAGTTCAGCCCAGCACGGGGTGCCCTCTGGGTAGCCTCTGACTCGCACCGCCAACCTCCTTCTTGCGTCACTCTGCGTGATTCACCTGTGCAAACTCTTGCGAAGTCGAGGGCTACTAAGCATCCACAGTGACGGGTTGCGCACAGTGTCCGCGTCGTTGTGTCAACGGCTCCGGTTGATGTCCACCTTACGTGTTGCTATCACGCAGAGCTACAGAAGTTGGGTCTGAAATCGGTCACCTCACACGAGAAAGCTCCTCAATGCTCACGAGGAGTTACGTGTAGGGTGCATCGAGTGGCTTCTTGATCGCACGCGTCACCTGCACGTTCCTAGTGCACGTGCGAGCGCTCGTGCATGCGATCGAGCTTTTCCATTACCGGCGTGGCCGCTACACCGTGTAGCACCACCGAGATGATGACGACGAAGCCGGCGGTAGCCCAGAGCAACGATGCGCCGGGGATCTCCGCGTGCCCCATCGCGTACGCGAGGTAGAAGAACGTGCCGATCCCGCGTATGCCGAACAGGCCCACCACCCAGTGCTCCGCGCGGTGCCCCGGCGCCCCGATCAGCGACAACCGGCCGGCCAGCGGGCGGATGACAAACACAAGCGCCAGGCCGACCGCAACCGCGCCCCAGGTCAGCGGCGCCAGCAGGCCGTCCACCACGGCGCCGCCGAGCAGCAGCAACAGCAGCACTGTCAGCAGCCGCTCGATCTGCTCGGAGAAGTCATGCAGCACCTGGTGGTACTCGTGGCCGTGCTCGGCGTGCCGGATCGTGTGCGCGGCGACGAAGACCGCGAGGAAGCCGTACCCGCCGATCAGCTCGACCGCGCCGTAGGCCAGGAACGTGGCGGCGAGCGCCATCAGACCCTCCGCGTGCGTGGCCGGCCGCACCTCCTCCGGCAGCGCCCGGAAGAACATCTTGCCGAGCAACCAGCCGATCCCGACGCCACCGGCGACGCCCGCGAGGATCCGCCAGCCGACGTCCACAAGGGCCCACTCGCCGAACGAGGCCCAGGTCAGCCCCGGGATGGCGACCAACGCCAGCGCCACGAACGGGAACGCGAGCCCGTCGTTGAGCCCTGCTTCCGCGGTGAGCGAGAACCGGACCTCGTCCTCCGAGTCCTCCTCATCTGTCGGCTCGCCTACCTGCACCTCCGCGGCCAGCACCGGGTCCGTCGGCGCGAGTGCGCCGCCGAGCAGCAGCGCGGCGGCCGGGACCATCCCGGCCCAGGCCCAGCCCAGGAACGCGACAGCGGCGATCGTCAGCGGCATCGCCACGATCAGCAGGCGCCACACGGCCGACCAGCCCCGCAGACTCAACGGCCTGTCGATCTTCAGGCCGGCGCCCATCAACGCGACGAGCACACCGACCTCGGTCAGATGTTTCGTGATCTCCGGATGTTCCAGCGGGTGCAGATCGGGCAACGGCAGCGGCAACGCGAACACAAGCATGCCCAGGCCGAGGAACGCGATCGGCATCGAGATCGGCCGCCGCTCCACCACCCGGGGCAGCACACCGGCCAGCAGCGCGCCGGCCCCGAACAGTGCGAACGCGACGTCGGCGGTCTCTACAGCCATCAGCGCAGCAGTCCCAGCGGAGACTCGTCCAGCGCGGCAAGCAGGCTCGCCGGGTCCTCGTACACCGCTACCGCACCCGCGCCGGCCAGCTCACCCTTGCTGGTGCCACCGCAGGTCAGGCCGGTGCACGGGATGTCCAGCCGGCCCGCGGCCGCCACGTCCCAGACCGAGTCGCCGACGAAGACCGCACGCGCCGGATCGACGCCCGACTGCGCAAGCGCCGCCTCCAGGATGTCCGGCGCCGGCTTGCTCGAGTCCGCATCCGCCGACGAGGTGGCCGCCGTGATCGCGTCGTCCGCGTCAAGCACCTTCCGCAGCACGTCCAGCTCGGCCTCGTCGGCCGAGGAGGCCAGCACGACGACCAGGCCGCGCTCCGCGCACGCGAACAGCAGCTCCCGCGCGCCGGGCAGCAGCCTCAGCCGGTCGTGGTAGCCCGCGTACAGCGCCCGGTGCGTCTCCCGCAGCACGTCGTCCTGCCGGACGTCCCGGTCCTCGCCCAGAAGGTGTCCCGGAATCCGGTCGCCGCCCATGCCCACCGCCCGGTGCACCGCGGCCATCGGCACGTCGTGCCCGCACTCCCGTAACGCCGACCACCAGCAGACGGTATGGAGGTAGGTCGTGTCGACCAACGTTCCGTCCACGTCGAAAAGCACACCGCGCCTGTCACCCATGACAGGCCCATACCCCCGAACCCGGGGGGTCTATGCGGGCTCTATTCGGAGAGGAGGATCTCGAACCAGACGGTGGAGCCGCGAACCGTGGGATCGGTGCCCCAGGCGTCGCTCATCTCCTCGATCAGGCCGAGGCCGCGACCCCGGCTGCTGAGCATGTCGGTGTGGGCGCGGGTGACAGTGCCGCGGGTGCCGCTGTCCTGGACCGAGACGAGCAGGCGCTCCGGCGTGAGATCGATGTGGACGCGGGCGGCGGTGCCCGCGTGCAACAACGCGTTGGTCGTCAGCTCGCTCGTGCAGAGGACCGCGGCGCCGATCACGGCCTCCGGCACCTCCCACGTGGTGAGCTGCGCGGTCATCCAGTGGCGGACCCGGCCGGGCATGGTGGGCTCAGGCGGCACGTTCATCGTCGCGGCGCGGCTCGGACTTGTCGCGTACTCCACCGCGAGCACCGCCACGTCGTCCTCGGTGGCGCCGGCGACCGCGGACGTGGCAAGCGCGCACAGGTTGCGCGGATCGCCGCTCGTCGCCTCCGAGACGGACTTGGCCAGCGCGGCCAGGCCGTCGTCCAGCTCACGCCGGCGACGCTCGATCACGCCGTCACTGAAGAGCAGAATGGTGTCGCCCGGCGACAGCACCGTGGTCAGCACCCGGTGCGCGCCGCCCAGACCGAGCGGAGTGCCGGTGGGTACGTCCAGGTAGCCGACGCTCGCGTGCTGCCCCTCCGCGCTGGCATGCCGGATCAGCGGCGCGGGATGCCCCGCGGACGCAAGCGTCAACCGGCCGTCGCGCTGATCAAGCAGGCCGTAGGCGACCGTGACGAACAACTCGTGCGACCGGGTGCCGGTGCCGAGCATGCCGACCAGCTTGTCCAGGCCGGCGAGGACCACCACCGGGTCGGAGTTGGCAAGCGCCAGCGCCCGCAGCGCGGCCCGGACCTGGCCCATCAGCGCGGCCGCGTGCATGTCGTGGCCGGCCACGTCGCCGAGCACGATCGCGAGCCGGCCGTCCGGGATCACGAAGGCGTCGTAGAAGTCGCCACCTGCCGCGCTGCCGTCGATGCCCGGGTCGTACCGGGCGGCCACCCGGAACCGGTCCAGGTTCGGCAGGTGCTCGGGGAGCATGCTGCGCTGCAACAACTGCGCGGTGCCGTGCTGCGTCTCGAACCGGCGGGCTCGCTCCGCGGCCTGGCCGATCAGCTCCGCCGCCGCGTCCAGCTGGGCGCGCTCGGCCGGCAGCCAGAGGTGCGCGTGCCGGCGGCCGAAGGTCAGCGCTCCGCGCAACGAGTGGGTACGCAACGGGATCGCCGCCATCGCCCGCTGACGCTGATCGTGCCGGTCCGCCGCGACGTCGCGAAGCGGCTGGCCGTCCTCGGTGAACGCGGCCTCACCGGAGCCGGCCGCCTGGGCCAGCGGGCTGGGGGAGTCGAGCGGCAGCCGGCGCCAGAGCGGGGGCAGCCGCTCGTCCGCCTCGTCGAGCAGCTCACCGCGCACCCGGCGGACCACGCGCCACGCGCTCGCGTCGTCCACGCCGAACGTCACGTGGTCGACGTCGAACGCGCTCAGGCCGTACCGCAGCGCGACCCGGGCCACGTCGTCGAGCGTGAGCGCGCTGGCCAGCGCGCCGGTCAGCTCGCTCAGGCTCTGCAGCCGGCTGGTCGCCTCGGTGGTCTCGGTGGCGACCGTGAGCACGCCGATCGTCCGGCCGGCGGTGTCCTTGACCGCGGAGCAGCCACGGGTGAACACCGCCTGGCCCGGCTCGCCCGCGGTGGACCGCAGGACCAGGCCGACAGACGTCTCCGCCTCGCGGAACGGCTCCCCGGTCCGGTAGACGCGGTCGATCACGTCGCCGACGCCGGGCATCGTCCAGGCCTCTTCGAAGACCTCCGCGGCGGGGCGGCCGAACGAATCCGGATGCCGGTGCCCGAGGATCACCGCGAACGCGTCGTTGTAGATCAGCGTGTATGCGTCGCCGTACGCGAGCGACATCGCGACAGGCGAGCCGACGATCAGGTCGATCGTCGCGCGCAACGCCGGATCCCACCCCTCGGGCGGGCCGAGCGGCGAATCGTGCCACGGGTGGCCGGCTACCAGGTCCGCCGCCGTTCGCGAGACACGCGCCTCCCCCGCCTGGCCCCCGACGAGCGCCGATGGGGAGGCGGAGACTGCCCGGACGACTGCGCCTGCCATGTGATGAGCGTATCCGGGGTCATCCGATCGGGCGATCGGGTCCCGGCCTGTTCGGGGGAGGGGGTAGCGCAGGGTGACTGATCGTGACGCTGTGCGCGTCTCAAAGATGAAGGTCGCTCATTTGACTGATTGTTTACAGATCACTCTGTCTTAGGTTCGTCTTAAGGCTTGTGGGTACGCCGACAACGGTGCCTATAGTCGGCGCGTGACCGAACTCGGGCCTGTTGGGGATGCCGCGCCCACGCCGCCGCGCAGCCCCGTTGGCGTGCTCGAATTCGTCGCGGCGATGCAGCAGTTCGACTCCTCCGTGATCGGGGACGTCATTTTTGAGGTGGCGGCGCGAAATGCGACACTCCCGCCTTCGCCTTTCCTGATTCCCGCCGCAAGCCCCACTGTCCGATGGGCTGCAGTGGGCGAATTGCCACTAATGACGGACCCGGCCGATGTCGGAATCTCGACCAGTAGATCATCACTGGCCGTAGCCGGTAGGGAGACCGCAGGTTCCCAGCGTGTGGAATCGCGGCCGAACCGGGTTCCGGCGTTCCGGGCCGCACGGCGCGACGGCCACGGGCAGGCCCCGGAACCCGTACCCCGGATCGCGGCTCCTGGTAGTGAACCTTCCGGATCGCGCGACTCGAAGGAAACGCTGACCGGGGCGCACCAGACTTCGGATCCACAGGCACACAGACCGTCGGCGGAGCCGGCGGACCGACACGGAACAGCGGCCGCGGGAGCGGCTGTGGCACCACCGGCCGCGGCAGACCATGCCGACGAAACGGCCGCAGGCACGGCGCCGGGGACCGGCGGCGGACAGGGCGCGACGTTCGCTGAAGGGGGCGCAGAGGTGCTTGCCAACGATCCAGACAACACGACCTCAAACCAGACCGCGACCACACCGACTACCGAACAGACAGGTGGCGTACCCGCTCAGCGGCGTCCGGCTGCCGGTGCGGGGGCGGAGGCGGGTGCGGGCTCGGACGCGGCCCCGGCTTCGGCCTCGGCCTCGGACGGCGAGGGCGGGGGGAGTTCCGCGGCAGGGGGGAGCGCTGATCGGAGTGCCGCGACGGGCGAGAGTTCCGTCGGCGGCGGCTGCGCCGATGCCAGGGGTGACGCGGCGACGGTTGACGGTGCGGCGGCTGACGGTGCGACGAAGGTCGATGTCGCTGTGCAGCCCGAAGCTGTTGGCGAGGCGATGCCCGCTATCGCTTCGGAACCTGGGACCGTCACGGCTGAACCCGAGCACGACGCGGCTGAGACCGAGAACAGTGCGGAAACCCGATCCGGCGCCCGCGACGGTTCGACATCCGAGACCGTCGCCGGGCAAACGGAAGACTCCGCTGAGCCGAAGTCCGAGGTCAGGCCGAAGCCCGAGGTCGAGTCCGAGGTCGCGCCCAAGTCTGAGGCCGAGCCCCGGGCAGCGCCAAAGGCCGAGGCTGAGTCCGAGTCAAAGTCTGAGGGCGCGCCAGAGGCTGAGTCTGCGGCCGAACCCGGGGCTAAGTCCGGGGCCATGGCTGAGCCTGCGGCCGAGCCCGAGCCCGAGCCCGAGCCCGAGCCCGAGCCCGAGCCTAAGTCTGAGGCCGAGGCTAAGTCTGAGGCCGGGGCCGAGTCTGAGGCTAAGGCCGGGGCCGGGGCCGGGGCCGGGGCTGAGGCTGAGGCCAAGTCTGGAGTCGAGGCTGAAGACCTGACCGTGGTGATCGGCATGGTGGCGGTGGCATCCGAGGAGTTCGGGTTCGAGGAGGACGAGTCCGAGCAGACCGGGGAGATCGTTCTTCTCGTGCCGCACGACGAGTCGGAGACCACCGGGGAGATCGTGCTGCGGACGGCCCAGGCGCGGACCGAGCCCGACACCGCGCTCGACGACGGCACCGGGCCCGACGCCGCGACCGGCCCTTCCGATGAGGCCGCGCCCGACGAGGTGGACGTGAGCGAGCCCGGGACCGGCACGACGGAGCCGCCGCACGCCGCTCCGTCCGCTGGAAACGCGCTGACCGGGGCCTCCGGAGTGCATCCCGTGTTGACCACGGCTTCCGGTTCGTATCCGGTCGTGCGGCGGCCCACCGGGGCGTATCCGGTGCTCAGGGAGCCGACCGGCGGATATCCCGTGATCAACTCAGCGCTTACCGGGGCGTCCGGCGCCTACCTGTCGCTCAACGGGAACTCGGCCGCTTACGCCGCGCTGAACCGGGCGTCCGGCGCCTACCCGGTGGTCGCGGCGGACGAGGACGGCCGGGCTGTCGGCGCGGCACGTGTCATCGGGCCGCCGCGCCGCTTCGTGGGCTCCGCGGCCGCGGACATCTCGGCGAAGCAGGCGGTGCTGCGCCGCAGTGACGCCTGGTTGGCGCTGGCGATCGTGGCGGTGGCGGCGGTGGTGATCGTGCTTGTCGCCTACGCGGTCGCGACGACGCTCAACCCGTCCGCGGGGGAGCAGGTCGTGCAGCCACCGGCCGCCACGGCGAACGCCACCGGCGCCCCGGCGGCCGACGTCGCCGAGAACGCCGCTGTGCCGGAGAGCGGCCTCGGCGCCGCGGCGCGCACCACCGGAACAGGGCCGGCACCGAACGCCCAGCCCGCTGCGAACTCCCGCACCACGGGCGACGGCTAGGACGCCACGCCGACGGTCAGGAACGCCACGCCGACGCAGCCGCCGCTGGCCTCGGACTTCACCGACTACGCGGCACCGCGTCCGGACTCACCGGCCGCCCGCCCGGCGGCTGGTGACATGCCCAGGGAAGGATCGGCGATCCGGGCTGCCTCGCCGTGCGAGTGTGTGCCGCCTGCCAGCGGAGACGTCGCCACGACGAGGATCAGCGGCCCGGATCGGCGGAGCCGCCCCGGTGCGGGATGAGCTCCTGCCGTACCGTGGCGGGATTTTTTATTCTTGGGTTTGGGGCCTGCGGCGCTCGGAGTCGTCGGCGATGATGACGACCGCGA
The DNA here is from genome assembly GCF_044454585.1 of Catenuloplanes sp. NPDC051500. Classification (NCBI taxonomy): domain Bacteria; kingdom Bacillati; phylum Actinomycetota; class Actinomycetes; order Micromonosporales; family Micromonosporaceae; genus Catenuloplanes; species Catenuloplanes sp. NPDC051500. Next base: position 418,220 of record NZ_JBITDX010000002.1, on the reverse strand, counting down.
CGAGCATGGCGACGACCACGGCGAAGAGCCAGGAGGCGTCGGTGGTCAGGCTGGCCGAGACCGGCGCGTGGAGGGCTGCGATGACGAAGCCGATCCAGGCGATGCGCCGCTGCCTCGAGGTGAGGAATCCGGTGACGTGCTGCATCCGAAACAGTCTGCCCGCTGATTGCCGGGTCACACTCACCCTTTCGGCCGATCTCTATACCTCCGTCCGGTCGATATGGGATTGAGTCGATCTTCGCCCTGGCGGGGTGTGCCGGGTGGTATGCGGACAGTGCTGACGGCGCCTGTGGCGGGCGGCTCCGGGCTCGGTCCGGCGGACTGGGACATGGCGGCTGACCTGTGCGACATGCAGGTGCTCGCGGGCGTCTCGGGGTTCACGTTCGGCCGCCGCTGAGTACCAGGCAAGATCGAGGGGTGCCTCTCCTTGCGCTCGCATACTTCGGTTTTATCAGCCTCGGACTTCCGGACGGTCTGCTCGGCGTGGCCTGGCCGTCGATGGCACGTGATTTCGGCGTGCCGCTGGACGCGCTGGGGTTCCTGACCGTGGCCGGCATGGTCGGCTACTTCGTGTCGAGTGTGGCCGCCGGGTTCGTGCTCGGCCGGCTTGGCGTCGGCTGGCTGCTGGCGATCAGTACGGTCCTGGCGTCGCTGGCGTTGACCGGATATCTGAGCGTGCCGGCGATGGTGCTGGCCGTGGGGTGTGCGCTGTTGCTGTCGCTCGGGTCTGGCGCGATCGACTCGGGGCTGAACGCGTACGCCGCGTCCGCGTTCGGCCCGCGGCACATGAACTGGCTGCACGCGTTCTTCGGCCTCGGCGTGGCGATCGGCCCGCTGATCATGACGGCCGTGCTGGAGTCGGGCCTGTCCTGGCGGTGGGGCTACGGGATCGTGGCGATTTTCCAGGCCGGGCTGGCGGCCGCGTTCGCGCTTACCGCGCGGCTGTGGAAGCGGCCTGTCGTCGAGGAGTCGGTGGAGGTCACGAAGGCCGCGCACACGCTGCGGATCCCCGCGGTCTGGCTCGGCGTCGGCGCGTTCGTCTGCTACGTGGCGATCGAGGTGGCGGCCGGGCTGTGGGCGTTCACGGTGCTCACCCAGGGCCGGGACATGTCGCCGCGGTCGGCTGGGCTGATCGTGTCCGCGTACTGGGGTGCGCTCTTCGTCGGCCGGGTGATCTTCGGCTGGGTGTCCGAGCGGATCAGCAGCCACCGGGTGCTGCTCGGCGCGCTGCTCGGGATGGCCGCGGGCTCGGTGCTGATCGCGCTGCCCGCGCCGGCCTGGGTCGCGTGCCTCGGCCTGGTGGTGCTCGGTTTCTTCGCCGCGCCGGTGTTCCCGCTGCTCATCCTGACCACCGCGGACCGGGTCGGCGCCGCGCACGCGGACCGGGCGATCGGCATGCAGGTCGGCGCGTCGGGCGTGGGCGGCGCGCTGATCCCGGCGGTCGTCGGCGTGCTGCTCAACCGGGCCGGGTTCGGGCTGCTCGGGCCGGTGCTGCTGGCGCTCTCCGTGCTGCTTGTGGTGCTGTACCTGCTGGCGTCCCGGCCGCGGCCTGCTGCCGGGTAGGCGTCATGGCCGTCGCTCGTGGCCGGGTAGGCCGTGGGTGCGGCGCTGTTCCTTGAGCCGCGCCTCGTAGAGGTGTCGCCTACCGCCCGCGAGCGTGTCCCGGGCGGTCCGCTCCAGCTCGCGGAAGACCGAGACGTAGCCGTCGTCGTACTCCTCGACCAGCTGGAACGTCCACCGTCCGGCGATCACGTTCCGCCCGATGAGTTCGGTCTGGACGCGGTCGGCGAGCTCGTGATGCCCGGCCTCGCGCAGCTTCTCGACCGCGCCGTCCAGCGCGAAGTCGGCCTCGCCGGTCAGCTGGTGCATCGCGTAGAGGTGGCCGCGCGCCCGCTCGGTCGTCTCCAGCGCCTCGGTCAGCTTGCCCAGGGCCTCGATCGTGACGTCGTTGATCTCCACGGCACGACAAATACCCACAATCATCCGAGGGTACGCCGTAAAGTCCGACATTTTGGGTGAATCGCCCTTCATGTCGGCCGTCCGGCTGAGGCGGCGCGCCGGAGCGGGCGGCTAGCGTCACTCCACATGACTTTCGGGTCCCAGGGCTCTGCTGATCAACACACCGCCACGCAGCGAGCACGCTCCGCGCTCTCCGGGCTGATGTCCTCGGTCGGCGCGCTCGGTCTCGCCGCCGCCGCGACCGCACCCGCGCTCCTCGCCGCGGTCGATCAGCACGCGGCCGCGGTCCGGGACAGCCTCGAGGCGGATCTGCGCCCGCTGTCCGCGATCGCACTGGCCGGCTATGTGGAGGGCATCCGCGATGCGGCCCGCGAACACGGGTGGCGCATGCCGGAGGGGCAGATCGACTTCACCGCGCCCGACTGGGTCCTGACCCGGATGCTGGCGGTGTGCGTGCTTGCCGAAGGGCTGCCCCGGCGGGTGTGAGATCCACCCGGGGCCGTCCGCCGATCTCGGGCGGCCGCTGTGCGCTCCGCCGAGTGGAGATGAAACGGGGCGCGTCCCGGTGTGGGACACGCCCCGCTTTCTGGGGAGGGGTTCAGCTCTTGGGCCGGTCCTCGTCGACGACCGTGTCCGGCCTGGGCACCGGCTGGGTCAGGTCGGCATCGCCGCCCGAGCGACCCGGCGCGAACGACGCCGGCTCGTCCGGGGTGGTCCCCTTGACCGGCGCCAACTTGCCCGAAGGCGCCACACTGCCCGACTGGTAGAGACCGCGTCCGCTGTCGATCACCTGGGTTGACTCCACATCGCTCGGTGCCGTCGCGCTCTGGCGCGGGATGACGGCAGTGCTGTCGTTGTCGTCCTGCCGCGGGATGACCTGGGTCCGGTCCGCCAGTTCGCGGTCCGCGTCGACCCGGCCGGCCTCCTCGGCGGCGGCGCGCTCCCGCGCCTCGGTCTCCTCGCGTTCGGCTGCTTCTGCGGCCTCCCGCTCGCGTGCCTCGGCTTCGCGTGCCTCGGCTGCTGCCTTCTCGCGCGCCTCGGCCTCCGCTGCCTGTGCGGCGATCCGGGCGCCTTCCAGGCGCTCCGCCTCGATCCGCTCGGCGTCCCGGCGCTCCGTCTCCTCCGCCTCCAGGCGGGCCCTGCGCTCGGCTTCCAGGCGCTCGGCTTCGAGCCGCTCGGTCTCTTCGCGGGCCTTGCGCTCGGCTTCCAGGCGCTCCGCTTCGAGCCGCTCGGTCTCTTCGCGCGCCTTGCGCTCGGCCTCCAGGCGCTCGGCCTCACGACGTTCCGCCTCTTCGCGGGCCTTGCGCTCCGCTTCCAGTCGTTCCGCCTCGGCACGGGCCAGACGCTCGGCCTCCTCGCGTGCCGCGACCTCTGCCGCGTGGGCGCGGGCCCGCTCGCGGATGACCTCGGTCTCGGTCGCGGCGCGGGTCAGCCAGGTGTCCCAGCGGGACTGCATCGGGCGGATCAGGCCGCCGCCGACGCCGACGATCAGGATGCCGGCGATCGTGGCCAGCACCGCGATCAGCACGGGCGTGGTCACGGTGGTGGCGATGCCGGCCTGGTTCAGCGCGGCGATGACGCCGAGACCGACGATGAACACCCAGGCGAACCCGGCGATGAACCGGCCGTAGGTAAGACCGCCGAGCGCGGCGCTGATCAGGTCGCGGACCGCGCCGGCGATGGCCGCGGCGACCACCACGATCACGATGGCGATGAACGCGCGCGGCAGCCAGGCAACCACGCCGGAGATCAGGTCACTGACCGGGTTGGGTCCCCAGACGCCGAACGCCAACTGCAGCGTGAGCAGCAGTACCGCGTAGTAAACGATCTTCGCGAGGACGTCGCTCGCGTCGTACCGGGTGCGTTCCAGCGCGCGCCCGATGCCGCCGCGTTCCACGGCCCGATCGAACCCGACCCGCTCCAGAATCCTGTCGACGACTTTCCGTACGCCCTTCGCCACAAAATATCCGACGACCAGAATCGCAACGAACGCGACGGCCTTCGGCACGAAGAGCAGCACGGACCGCCACATATCGGTGATCGCGTCCGCCATCCGGTCCCTCCCTCATTTCTCGTTTCCCCGCCCCATACCCCCGCCCCAATCAACCGGAAACCTCACCCAAAAGCAGCGCCCACGACAAAGCCGCCGGACCCCAGTCCAGGGAGCCCGACGGCTTCATTTGTCACATCGTTTTTCACACTCCGCGCGACCCCGCCCCGGAGCTCTTACTGCAGTTCCTCTGGTCCCCCACAAACGGCACCGCCCACGTGAGACGCGGTCGACCAGAGATGACGGGCGAGCTTCAGACACGCTCTTCGTCTGAAGCTCGCCTGTCATCGCCGGGAGTGGCGGCGAGCCGGAGGAGCGAAGCGACGACCATCAAACACAGCGACGACCCAGGTTAGGGCTGCGGCCGGTCTACCTGGCCGCGCCAGCCGCCGGTCTCGACGCCGGCCCTGTCCGACTCGATGTACTCCTTGAAGCGCTTCATGTCGCCCTTGACCCGGCGGTCCACGATGCCCAGCTTGTCGCCGGCCTGCTCCGCGAGGCCCTCCGGCTCGAAGTCCATCTGCGCGGTGACTCGCGTGTGCGTCTCGTCGAGGCGGTGGAACGTGATCACGCCGGCCTGCTTGAGGCCGCCGGTGGTCGTCCAGGCCACGCGCTCGTCCGGGAGCTGCTCGGTGATCGTCGCGTCGAACTCGCGCTTGACGCCGGCGATCTCGGTCTTCCAGTGGGTGTCGGTCTCCGAGGTCTGGCGGATCTCGGTGACGCCCTCCATGAACCGGGGGAACTCCTCGAACTGGGTCCACTGGTTGTAGGCGGTGCGAATCGGCACTGCCACATCGATGTGCTCGGTCACGGTACCCATGATGAATCCCTCCTCAGCTGCTTCTCCGTACGTCTTTCGGCTACCCGGTCGGGCCGCCGGTAAACGGATCACGAGGCAGGGTCTTTCGGTGGGAGCGGCGGGTCGGGGTCTTTGACGCCGCCCTGCAGGGCCCGGCCGCGCGCCACCTGAGCGTTGATTTCCACGCCGAGCATCACGGCCGAGTTGATCAGGTAGAGCCAGACCAGGAACGCGATCACCGCACCCAGGCTGCCGTAGGTGCGGTCGTAGGACGCGAAGTTCGCCACGTACAACCCGAAGCCGAAGCTGACCAGGGCGGACACCACGAGCGTGACGAATCCGCCCACGGTCAGCCAGCGGAACCGGGGCTGTTTCACGTTCGGCGCGATCCAGAACAGCAGCGCAAGCAGCAGCATGCCGACGAGCACAAGTACCGGCCATTTCGCGATGCCCCAGATCGCGCGCGGTGCCTCGCCCAGGTTCAGCGCGTTTCCGACCGCGTCCACCGCCGGCCCGCTGATCGCCAGCAGTACCGCGCCGATCGAGAGCAGTACCAGCGCCGCCGCGGTGAGCAGGATCTGCGCGGGCCGGAGTCGCCAGAACGGCCGGCCCTCCTGCACGCCGTAGATCGCGTTGGACGCGCGGGTGAAGCCGCCCACGTAGCCGGACGCGGACCAGAGCGCGCCGACGACACCGAAGCTCAGCAGCGTGCCTGCGGAGGTCTGGCCGAGCACTGTGTTCTCGATGAACGTCCGGAACGAGTCGTTGTCCAACACGGACCGGGCGCCCACGTCGTAGAGGATGCCGAGGATGGTGTCGACCGCGGCCTGTCCTTCCGAGACCAGCCCGACCAGCGCGACGATCACGATCGCGGACGGGAAGAGCGACAGCACTGAGTAGTAGGTCAGGCTTGCGGCCCAGTCCGAGCAGTTGTGATCGATGAAGCCCTTCCCGGCCCGCCACAATATGCCGCGCCAGGTGCGCCACTGCAGCTGCCGCAGCCGGTCCGGCAGGTTCACCTGGCGAGACGGCTGTTCCTGGGGGTACGACGGCTCGTCGGGGACGATTGTCGACGCCATACCGCGCCTCCGCTGTTCAAGGGGTGTGCGGTCGATACCCGGGGTACTCACCCACCAAACGAACCTAGGCTGGCTCCCGACAGCCAGCGAATTGGGGGCAGGTATGGACACCGCCGACGCGATCGTCATCGGGGCCGGGCACAACGGGTTGGTGGCGGCGAACCTGCTTGCCGACGCCGGGTGGGACGTGCTGGTGCTGGAGGCGACGCCGCACCCGGGTGGGGCGGTCCGCTCGGGGCACATCACCGCGCCCGGCTACCTGTCCGACCTGTTCAGCGCTTTCTACCCGCTTGGGTACGCGTCCCCGGTGATCAACCGGCTCGGTCTCGGCGAGCACGGCCTCTCCTGGCGGCACGCACCGGACGTGCTGGCCCACGTGCTTCCGGACGGCCGCGTCGCGCGGATCAACAGGGATCCGGCGGTCACTGCCGCGTCGGTGGAGGAGTTCGCGCCCGGCGACGGCGACAGGTGGCTGAACGCGTACGCGGACTGGCGCTCGGTCTCCGGCCCGATGCTCAGCGCGGTCACCTCCCCGTTCCCGCCGGTGCGCGCCGGTCTGGGCCTCGCCTCCCGGCTGCGCGTGTCCGGCGGCCTGCGCCTCGGCCGGCGTCTGCTGCTCTCCGCGCGCGAGCTCGGCTCGGAACTGTTCCGCGGCGAGGGTGCGAAGCTGCTGCTGGCCGGCAATGCGCTGCACACCGACCTGTCCCCGGAGGAGGCGGGCGGCGCCGTCTACGGCTGGCTGCTTGCCATGCTCGGGCAGGAGGCCGGCTGGCCGGTCCCGGTCGGTGGCGCGCAACGTCTCTCGGACGCGCTGGTGTCCCGTCTGCTGTCGAAGGGCGGGCGGATCGTCTACGGCGTGCGCGCGGAGCGGATCCTGATCGCGCGCGGCCGGGCGATGGGCGTGCGCTCGGCCGGCGGCACGGACTGGCGGGCCCGCCGCGCCGTGCTCGCGGACATCCCGGCTCCGTCGCTCTACCTGGACATGGTGGGCGCCCGGCACCTGCCGCCGCGACTTGTCGAGGATCTTGCGCACTTCCGCTGGGACGGCTCCACCATCAAGATCGACTGGGCGCTGTCCGGGCCGGTGCCGTGGAAGAACCCGCTCGCCGCGGGCGCCGGCACGGTGCACCTCGGCGCGGACCTCAACGGCCTCACCCGGTACGCGTCCGAGCTGGCCTGCGGCGGCCTGCCCGAGGAGCCGTTCCTGCTGGCCGGCCAGATGACCACGACGGACCCGTCGCGCTCGCCGGCCGGTACCGAGTCGCTCTGGGCCTACTCGCACCTGCCGTTCCGCACCGAGTGGGACGCGGAGCCGGTGGCCCGCCAGGCCGAGCGGATGGAGGAGGCGATGGAGCGGGCCGCACCCGGCTTCAAGCAGCTCGTGGTGGCCCGGCACGTGGCCGGCCCCGGCGACCTGGAGCGGGAGAACCCGAGCCTGGTCGGCGGTACGGTCGGCGGCGGCTCCTCGGCCGCGTACCAGCAGCTGTTCTTCCGCCCGATCCCCGGTCTGGGCCGGGCCGACACGCCTGTCGACCGCCTGTTCCTGGCCGGTTCGTCCGCGCACCCGGGTGGCGGCGTGCACGGCGCCCCGGGTGCGAACGCGGCGCGCGCCGCGATGGCCCGGGACCGGGCGCTGGCCGGCGACGTCTACGCCGCCGCGATCCGGGCCGCGCACCGGGCGGTCTATGCGGAGGACCCGGCCCGGAGGTGACCCGCGGGCGCCCGCCGTCCCGGCCACGCTGACCTGCGACGCTTCGTGATCGAATCGCCACCTGCCGGTGTTGATCCGATCTGTGCAGGTCAGCGGCGCGCACCCCAGGTCACAACATCAACACAGTTGCCGGTACCCCGTCTGAATTTTCGGTACTTGTAGGTATTTTTCGCCCTGTAGCGTGGTCCCGGGGGGTGGCGCGCACCACTCGGGCGCGGTTAGATTTCATTTCGATACAGGCCTTGACTGGCCTGTTGTTAGCGCTAACACTTCACCTCAACCACCAGGGCGAAACACCGGAGTAACTCCGACGACATCTGGTCCCGGCGGCGGTGCGAGGCACCTTCGCACCGCTCGTGACCAGCTGCCGGGCACCCGGGATCAGGGATACCGCCGTGGGGCTTTCCAGGACTCAAGGAGAAAGCATGAAACTCGCGAGGCTCGCCGCCGCCGCGATCGGCATGAGTGTCGTCATGGCTGCGTCCGCTTGCGGCTCGGCCGAGAAGACGACCACGGAAGACAGCGGTTCTGCGGAGGGCGCGCTGGTCGGCGTCACCATGCCGACCAAGGTCTCCGAGCGCTGGGTCGCTGACGGCAACAACGTCAAGGCCGCGCTGGAGAAGCTGGGCTACAAGGTCGACCTGCAGTACGCGGAGAACGACATCCCGACCCAGGCGAACCAGATCGACAACCAGATCACCCAGGGCGCCAAGCTCCTGATCATCGCGTCGATCGACGGCAAGGCTCTCGCCAGCCAGCTGGCGAACGCCGCGGCGAAGAAGATCCCGGTCATCTCGTACGACCGGCTGATCCGTGAGTCGGAGAACGTGGACTACTACGCCACGTTCGACAACGAGAAGGTCGGCGTTCAGCAGGCCACCTCGCTGCTTGTCGGCCTGAAGCTGAAGAACGCGGACGGCACCGACGGCACCGCGGCGGGCCCGTTCAACATCGAGCTCTTCGCCGGCTCGCCGGACGACAACAACGCCACGTTCTTCTTCAACGGCGCGATGAAGACGCTGCAGCCCTTCATCGACAGCGGCAAGCTGGTCGTCAAGAGCGGGCAGAAGGACTTCAACACCGTCGCCACGCTGCGCTGGGACCCGGCAACGGCCCAGGCCCGCATGGAGAACCTGATCACCAAGAACTACTCCGGCGCCAAGATCAACGGTGTGCTGTCGCCCTACGACGGCATCTCGATCGGCATCCTGTCCGCGCTGAAGAGCGCCGGCTACGGCACCGCTACCCAGCCTTGGCCGATCGTCACCGGCCAGGACGCCGAGGTTGCGTCGGTCAAGTCGATCATCGACAACGCGCAGTTCGCCACGATCTACAAGGACACCCGGCAGCTTGCCGACGTGACCGTGAAGATGGCGGACGCGGTGCTGAAGGGCGGCAAGCCCGAGGTCAACAACACCACTGACTACGACAACGGCAAGAAGGTCGTCCCGTCGTACCTGCTGGAGCCGGTCATCGTCTACAAGGACAACTACAAGACCGTCCTCGTCGACTCCGGTTACTACAAAGAGGACCAGCTCAAGTAGTACCTGGTTTCATCCCGGCGGCGGGCCCCTCGGCCCGCCGCCGGTCACCCTTTGAGCAACGAGGAGCAACCGCCGTGGCCGACGCGCTACTGCAGATGCGGGGAATCACCAAGACCTTCCCCGGCGTCAAGGCGCTCTCCGACGTGAACCTCACCGTCACACGCGGTGAGATCCACGCCATCTGCGGGGAGAACGGGGCCGGCAAGTCGACCCTGATGAAGGTGCTGTCCGGTGTTTATCCGCACGGGACGTACACCGGGGACATCGTTTATGACGGGCAGGAGTGCCGCTTCTCCGGGATCACCGACAGCGAGAAGCGCGGCATCGTCATCATCCATCAGGAGTTGGCGCTCAGCCCGTACCTGTCGATCGCGGAGAACATCTTCCTCGGCAACGAGGTGACTGTCCGCGGCCTGATCGACTGGAACAGGACCAACGCGGAGGCGCAGAAGCTGCTTCAGCGTGTCGGACTCTACGAGAACCCGACCACGCCGGCGATGGAGCTCGGCGTCGGCAAGCAGCAGCTCGTGGAGATCGCCAAGGCGCTCTCCAAGAAGGTCCGGCTGCTGATCCTCGACGAGCCGACCGCGGCGCTCAACGACGAGGACTCCGCCCACCTGCTGAACCTGCTGCGTGAGCTGCGTGCCGAAGGCATCACCTGCGTGATCATCTCGCACAAGCTCAACGAGATCAAAGCTATCGCCGACTCGCTGACAATCATCCGCGACGGCCGCACGATCGAGACGCTCGACATGAAGGCCGACAACGTCACCGAGGACCGGATCATCTCCGGCATGGTGGGCCGCGACCTCGAGCACCGGTACCCGCCGCACACGTCCAAGGTCGGCGCGGAGGTGCTGCGCATCGAGAACTGGACCGTGTTCAGCCCGACCCAGCGCGGCCGGAAGATCGTCGACAACGCCAACCTCACGTTGCGCCGGGGCGAGATCGTCGGGCTGGCAGGCCTGATGGGCGCCGGGCGTACCGAGCTGGCGATGAGCGTCTTCGGGCGCGCGTACGGCGTGGACATCTCCGGCAAGATCTTCAAGGACGGCAAGGAGATACGGCTCCGGAGCGTCGACGAGGCGATCAAGCACGGACTCGCCTACGCCACCGAGGACCGCAAGCGGTACGGCCTGAACCTGATCGACAACATCCAGCACAACGTGTCCGGCGCCGCGCTGGACAAGCTCGCCTCCGGCGGCTGGGTGAACGAGAACGAAGAGTTCAAGGTCGCCAACCGGTACCGCAAGGATCTGAACGTGAAGGCCCCGACCGTCGCGTCGGTCACCGGCACGCTCTCCGGCGGCAACCAGCAGAAGGTCGTGCTGGCGAAGTGGATCTACGCGGACCCGGACGTGCTCATCCTCGACGAGCCGACCCGGGGCATCGACGTCGGCGCCAAGTACGAGATCTACACCATCATCAACGCCCTCGCGGACCAGGGCAAGGCGATCCTCGTGATCTCCTCCGAGCTGCCCGAGCTGCTCGGCATCTGCGACCGGATCTACGCGCTTTCCGCCGGGCGGGTCACCGGCGAGGTACCCCGCGCGGAGGCCTCCCCGGAGCGACTCATGCAGTACATGACCAAGGTTAAGGAGTAAGGCTCCGATGAGTAGCGTCGCGCCCGCGACCGGCGGCATAACCACCAACGTCGACAAGGTGCCCGGTGGTGGCGGCCCGAAGGTCCCCAACGGCAGGTTCTCGATCAACCTGCGCCAGAGCGGCATCTACATTGCGTTCGCGGTGATCATCCTGGTGTTCGCGGTGGCGACCGACGGCGCTCTGCTGGACCGCCAGAACATCAGTAACATCATCATCCAGAACTCGTACATCCTGGTTCTGGCGATCGGCATGATCCTGATCATCATCGCCGGCCACATCGACCTCTCGGTCGGATCCGTGGTCGCGGCAACCGGCGCACTCGCCGCGGTGCTGACGGTGAACATGGACGTGCCGTGGCCCCTGGCCATCATCATCACGCTCGTGGCAGGCGCCGCCATCGGTGCCTGGCAGGGCTACTGGGTCGCCTACTTCGGCATCCCCGCGTTCATCGTGACGCTGGCCGGCATGCTGCTGTTCCGGGCGCTCTCCATGAAGGTGCTGAACAACCAGGGTGTCGGCCCGTTCCCGGCCGAGATCCAGACGATCGCCAACGGCTTCACCCCCGGCTGGCTCGGCAACATCGCCCTCGGCCCGCTCGGCGGAGCCGACCTCATCACGCTGATCATCGGCGTCGTCGCCTGTGCCGGCATGGTCATCGCCCAGTACCGGACCCGCCTCGCGCGCCTCGGGTACCAGCAGGCGGTCGAGCCGATCGCGGTCTTCGTGCTGCGCAACGTGCTCGCCATCGCGGTCATCATGACGATCGTGGTGCAGCTGGCCCGCTTCAACAACCTGCCGTGGGTGCTCGTGCTGCTCGCGGCGCTGGTGCTGATCTACACGCTTGTGGCGAACCGGACCGTCTTCGGCCGGCACGTCTACGCCATCGGCGGCAACCTGCAGGCCGCGTCCCTGTCCGGCGTCAAGGTCAAGAAGGTCACCTTCTGGCTCTTCGTCAACATGGGCGTGCTCGCCGCCGTCGCCGGCATCATCTTCGCCGGCCGCCTCACCATCGCCACCCCCACCGCCGGTAACCAGTTCGAGCTGGATGCCATCGCGGCCGCGTTCATCGGTGGCGCCGCGGTGCAGGGCGGCGTCGGCAAGGTCGTCGGCGCCATCACCGGCGGCCTGATCATGGCCACGATCAACAACGGCATGTCGCTCCTGGGCGCCGAGCCTTCCGAGGTCCTCCTCGTCAAGGGCGGCGTGCTGCTGGGCGCGGTCGCCTTCGACGTCTGGGCCAAGCGGCGCGCGGGCACTGCCGCGCGTTGATCTGAACACTGCGTCATCCGTACGTCGTAACGGCGGCGGTCCCGAGGTCGGGGCCGCCGCCGTTCTTCGTCTCAGGCCGCTGTGCCCGGCGCGGCGCTCGACAGGCTAGACGGTCACGACGTCGGCCACCACGCAGGCGATGTTGTCGGGGGCGTGGTGGGTGTGGGCGAGGGCGACGAGGCGGTCGACAGTGGTGGCCGGGTCGGCGGGGGTGCGGAGGGCTTCTTCCAGGTCGGACTCGGGGACGACGGCGGAGAGCCCGTCGGAACAGAGGAGGTAGCGGTCGCCCGGGTGGGCGGTGTGCAGGGAGAGGTCGAGGGTGGCGGTGCCATGGCCGAGCGCGCGAGCCAGGAGGGCGCGGTCGGGATGGGAGCGGGCCTCGTCGGGAGTGAGTGTGCCCGCGTCGACCAGCGCCTGGACGTGGGTGTGGTCGGTGGTGATCAGGAAGAGCGCGCCGTCGCGGAGGAGATAGGCCCGCGAGTCTCCGATGTGGACGAGCGCGAGTTGTGGCCCGGACCAGAGCATGGCGGTGAGAGTGGTGATCGCGGTGGGGTCGCCGGCCTCCCGGATGGTCTCGTCGGCCGTGGTCAGGGCGTCGGAGAGCGCGTTGAGGAGGGCACCGGCGGGAAGGTCGGCGGATTCCAGCGGCTTGAGGGCCTCGACGGCGGTGGTGCTGGCCTGGCGGCCGAGGGGGCCGCGCATGCCGTCGGCGACGGCCAGGAGGCGGGAGCCGGCGTAGGCGGTGTCCTCGTTGGTGTCGCGGTCCCGGCCGATGTCGGTGCGGGCGGCGTAGCGGATGCCGAGGTCGGTGCGCGGATCTGACATGGGGGAGCCCTTTCCCGAGAGATAGTCGACGAGGAAGGTGGCGAGCCGCTCCCGAGCGCGCGCCTCAGCGCTGATCTCATCCCGGTACGCGCCGATCGCGCACGCGGCAGCGTCAGACGGCATTTCGCAGATCTCGCGAATGCGGATCAACGGCATGCCGAGCCGCCGGAGCCAGGCAACCAGCCGGGCCCGTTCCAGCTGCGACGGCTCATACAGCCGATAGCCCGACGACGGGTCCACCACAGCAGGCCGCAGCAGCCCAAGATCGTCATACAGCCGAAGCGCCTTCGGAGACAACCGGGCCAGCCGCCCAAACACCCCAATGGTCAACACCCGACCCCGCACCCCCCTCATCCCAAACAAGACCCGACTCTCACCCCTCCCCCAAGGACAAGGTCAACCCCACCCCACCCCCAACGCGAGGCACAGACGCCCGAGAATCGCCATGTCTGTTCAGTCAGACCCGCCGCCCACCCGACCCGCTCGCTCTTCATCTGCAGTTTCCCCGGACCGTCGCGGATCGGTACCGCCCACGTGAGGCGCGGACGACCGAGGAACGTCGGTGTCAGTCAGACACGCATTTCGTCTGCCTGACACCGCCGTCCGCAGGCCGTGGCGTCGAGCCCGGAGGAGCGAAGCGACGACCAGAAGCAGATCGCGGACGACCGAGGAACGTCGGTGTCAGTCAGACACGCTTTTCGTCTGCCTGACACCGCCGTCCGCAGGCCGTGGCGTCGAGCCCGGAGGAGCGAAGCGACGACCAAGCAGCTAGGCGAGATCGGCGCAGGTGTGCTCGTCGGGGAGGAGGGGGCGGATCTGGACTGTGTACTTCTTTCCGGCCGAGGTCCACGGGGTGATGATCGTGGCGTCCTTGGCGGCGTTGTACACGTCGGTGGCGATCAGGGCGTCGGTGACCACGCAGCCCATGGTGTCGCTTGTGCCGAGCGGGGTGCCGGGGAGTGCCGGTCCGGGCCAGGCCTTCTCGGTCTGTGCGGGGTCGCCTTCGGACTGTTGCCAGGGCATGGCCACGCCGGCGATCTCGAAGGGGACGTAGTCGACGGCCTCCTTGACCCGGTTCGCGCCGAGCGTGGCCTTCAGGTCCTGCATGGCGGTGATCAGCTCGGTCAGCAGGCGGCGGTCGCGGACCTGGTCGGCGGTGAGGCCGTTCGGGCTGCCGTCCGCTTCGACGAGCGCGTACGCCTCGACGACCTGGCGGCCCTGCTCGGTCAGGAGCGTGAAGCGGGTGGTCTGGGCGTCGGCGATTGTGGGCTTGCCGAGGTCGATGCCGCTCTGCACGCCGGCCGAGCGGGCGCGTTCGACAAGGACGTCGACGTCGGCGGCCTGCACGTAGTGGACCTGCAGGTTCGGCAGGGCGGGGCCGGGGTACTGCTTCGTGGTCGGGCCCTCGGTGATCACCCGGCCGTCCGCGTAGACGCTGATCATCGGTAGCGCGGTGGCGACCATGGCGGGGGTGACGAAGCCGCCTGTGTATTCGATGCGTAGCACCAGCGTGCTGCCGGTGATCTCCGGGATGTCGCCGGTCGGCTCGACGGTCCCGGCGGTCGCGGACGCGGATCCTGCGGCGCCTTGGGCGGCACTGTTCGCGTTCGCGCAGGCGGTGGTGAGGAGGAGCGTGGCGGCCGCGGCGGTTCCGAGGAGGGCCCGCGCGGGACGGGTGAGTGTCGGCATGACCTGTAAGACGAGCGGACCGGCGACCAGGTTCCGCTCGTTATCGATCGGTTTTCCGCGCCACGGGTGATTTCTGGCGGATCGCGACGTCGGCGAGGCGGCGTAGTGACTCCCGGTTGCGACGGTGCAGCACCAGGTCGTTGAGTTTGGTGTGCGCCCACTTGAAGGGGCCGGCGGTGGGCTCCTCAAGGAACGTGATGTGCGTCGCGCCGTCGCCGTGCGGCTGTAGCAGCATGGTGACCGAGGCCTCGCCGACCGGCCACAGCCCGACGCGGAGCACCAGGCGGCGTTCCGGCTCGGACTCGAGCACGGTGGAGCCGTCGTGAAGCGAGAACGGCCAGGGTCCGGCCTTGTGGTGCAGTTGCGCGCCGACTGCGGGCCAGTTGTCGTCGACGTCCCGGATGTGCACGGTGCCGACCACCCAGTCGCTGTACGTCCATCCGTCCGACAGTGCGGCCCACACCTGCTGCGGGGGCGCCTGGATCACCTGCTCGACCTGTGCCATGGGGAGCGGGTACCCAGCTCAGGCCGGTCGCTAACGGCCATCTGCGACAAGCGGCCCCGGTCATAGTGACAAAACGGAATAATCGGGAATATGCGGATCGCGGTGGTGACGGACGGGGTGACGGCCGGTGAGCTGCCGGCCGCGGTCACCGGCCTCGGGCACGACGTACGCGAATACGACGCCGCCGGCAAGCGTGCGGGGGAACGCCTCGCCACGGCCTGGGCGGACGGTGACTGGGCACCCGAGGTGATCTACGCGCACGGCTGGGCCGCGGGCGTCGCCTCGCTCGCGGCCGGGGTGGCGCCGCTGGTGCAGGCGTTCCACGGGATCCGCGCGACGGCCGAGGGCGTGCCGGACGACCGCCGCGCCTATGAGCGGCTGCTCTGCCGGGTGGCGGACCGGCTCGTGGCCGGCTCCACGGACGAGGCCGGTGAGCTGTTACGACTCGGTGTACCGCGCGCCCGGATCACGGTGATCCCGCCCGGCGTCGACTGCGACCTCTTCACGCCGGTGGGGGAGTCGCAGCCGCGCTCCCGGCCGCGTGTGCTGGCCACCGGCGACGGCCCCTGGCTGGCCGACCTGGTCCGGGCGATGCGGATGGTCCCGGACGCGGAGTGTGTGATCCTCGGCGGCCCGCCCACGCTGGCCGGGCTGGCCGAGCGCTGCCACGTCGCGGACCGGATCGTGTTGCGCCGGGCCGTGCCCCGCGCCGAGCTGCCCGGCTGGTACCGGTCCGCGGACGTGGCCGTCTGCGCGCCGTGGCGGGACCCGTCCGGCAGCGCGCCGATCGAGGCGATGGCCTGCGGCGTGCCGGTGGTGGGCACCGCGACCGGCCTGGTCCGGGATGCGGTGATCGACGGGCTGACCGGCGAGCTGGTGCCGGCGCACGATCCACGGGCGCTCGGCGTCGCGCTCCGTGCGCTGCTCGGGGACGACGTGCGCCGCTTCACGGCCGCCACCGCGGCGCTGGACCGGGCCCGCCAGGTCTACCCGTGGTGGCGCGTCGCCGACCGTACCCTCGTGGTGTGTCTTGAGGCCTGTGGTCTTCCGGTCCGGGTCGAGGCGGATTCGATGATCTAGCACGGGTTAAAACCCACGCTCAACCCGTGCGGGCCTGCTGCGGCGTGGTGCCGGACCAGGCGCGGAACGCGCGGTAGAACGAGCTGGGCTCGTCGTAACCGAGCAGGAACGCGATGTCCGCGATCGACACGTCCCGCCGTTCCAGATAGTCGCGGGCCAGCGCGTGCCGGGTGCTCTCCAGCACCGCCTGGAACGTGGTCCCCTCCGCGGCCAGCCGCCGCTGCAGCGTCCGGCTGCTCAACGCGAGCCGCCGGGCCACGCCGCGCGCGGTGCCCTCACCGGCCGGCAGCAGCTCGATCAGCACGGCCCGGACCCGGTCCGCCGCCGGCTCCGGGCGGTCCAGGTCCGCGAGGCGGCGGCGCAGGTCCGGCGCGAAGACCTGCCACATCTCCGCGTCCGCGGTCAGGAACGGGAGGCGGGCGTCCACGGCGGTGAACGTGACGGCTGCCGTGTCGCCCACGGAGAACGGCACGCCGAGATAGTCGCGCCACGCCCAGGCGGCCGGGCCGTGCGGTGGGCTCGGCATCGCGATCCGCGCCGGGACGATCCGGCGCCGGGTGGCCAGCCGGGCCAGCGCCACCCAGAACGCCAGCTCGTACGCGACAAGGCTCGGCGGCGGCGCCGGATCGACCGGCCACTCCACGGTCAGGCGCAGCTCGTCCCCGCCGCCGATGATCAGCCGTTGCGGCCCGATCAGGCGCTTGTGCACGGAGATCCGTTCCGCCGCGCGGCGCAGGTCCGGACTGCACAGCGCCGCGAAGACCGGCGGCTGGAACGTCTCGGTGCTCATCCGCTCCGCAAGCCGGACCGGGGACGCGGGATCGCCGGTCGTCTCCTCCATCGCGGTCCAGCACCTGTAGAACTGCTCCGGCGTGAGCGAGACCGTCCCGTGCAGGAACAGATCCTCCGGCAGCCCGGCGGCGCGCAGCACCGGCCCGGCCGGAATGCCCAGATCGGCGAACACCGCGACGGTGCCGGGGCTTAACGTGAACCGGGTCTGCGTCACGGGCAGCGGCTCACGTCGATGTCCAGGCCGGTCAGGTCGCGGGAGACCTGCCAGAGCACCCGGATCGCCCGCTCCGCACCCGGGCGGACCAGGCGGCGCCGCACCGGAGGCCCGGCCACGGCCCAGCGCGGTCCGTAGAGCGTGCCGCCGTCCGCGCGTGGATCGGTGGCGGCGCGCAGCTGGCTCAGCGCGCCGCGCTCCGGGGTCATGCCGATCACGCGGGCCATCGGGAAAATGATGCCACCGCGCCGGCCCGCGACGCCGCCCGCGGCCGAGAGGTCCATCAGGTCCGAGTTGGTGAAGCCGGGCTGGGCGGTCAGCGCGCGGGCGGAGAGGCCGGCCCGCCGGAACTGCCGGTCCAGCCCCTGGGCGAAGTGCCGGTTCGCAAGCTTCGAGTCGTCGTAGGCGCGCCAGGGGGCGTACCCGCGCGGCGTGTTGTTGATCTTCTGGGGTGTGCCGCCGTGCTGGGCGGTGCTGGTAAGCGTCACCACGCGCGCGCCGGGCGTGCGGACGAGGGCCGGGAGCAGGCGTGCGGTGAGCGCCCAGTGGCCGAGGTGGTTGATGCCGAACTGGGTCTCGAAGCCGTCCACGGTGCGGCCCTCGGGCACCGCCATCACGCCCGCGTTGTTGATCAGCAGATCGAGCCGCGGGTGGGCGGCCAGGATCTCGCCGGCCGCGTGTTCCACGGACGCCAGCGAACCCAGATCAAGAACGACGATCTCCACAGCGGCCCGGGGGTACGCCGCGGCCAGCCGATCCCTCGCGGCCACCGCCTTCGCCCGGTTGCGGGCTGCCATGATCACGTGTGCGCCCTTCGCGGCCAGTGCGGTGACAGTCGCCAGGCCGAGGCCGCCGTTGCCGCCGGTCACCACCGCGACGCGGCCGTGCTGCTGGGGGATGTCCGCTGTCGACCATGCCATGTCGTCACTCCTCGTCGTGCACTTCGCGGGCGTCAACGACGCTACGAAGTTCGGGAGTGACTGACAGTGGCGGAATGCGCCGGTCTTGTGGCCGATCGCGCCATCGCGTCAGGCGGAGCCGGTGATCGCCTTCTCCCAACCCGGCGGGAAGGAGACGCCGAACTGGAGCGGCGGCACGTCGGCGTCCGGATAGGTGATGCCGACGCGGCGCCAGAAGTCGACGAAGACCCACGCGTCGGTGAGCGCGTACTCGTCGTCCGGGTGCGCGCGGCGGTCGTCGTCGTCAAGCTCGTCGCCGGTGAGTGGAGTGAGGTAGTCGGTGATCTCGCGGGCGTCCACGCCGAACACGCCTGCCACGACAGCGGTGTCGGAGATCCACCGATGTTCCGTGCCGGACTCCTCCTCGAAGTAGTCCGGGCGGGACGTGAAGCGGTCGCGCTCCCGCCCGGCGTCGAAGATCAGATGGCTCCAGAAGTCGTCCTCGTACGCGGAGACGCAGCTGGCGATCGTGTTCAACCGGCCGCTGACCGCCTGGGCCATCTCCGCCGCGGCCTCCGCGCTGGTGCTGGGCCACATCACGACGGTCCAGCCGTCCAGCGGCTCGTAGACGTCCGCCTGATCGGCGATCTTGCCACCATCGGCCGAACCGATGCGCGCCTCCACCCCGCGTTCGGCGGCGTAGGCGACGACGAGCCGGGCGACCTCACCCGCGTCGTCGTGCCGGAAGGCGCCGAGCTCCACGACACCGCTCACGGTTGACCCCTCCGTCTCGACCTCGCCTCATCGTATGGGGCGGTTCATGACGGCTAGGATGGATTTACGGGATTTGCCGGTCCGCGTCGATCGCGTCGGCCACGTCCGCCCCGGACCTCGCTGCGCTTCACCGCGAGCGACCAGTCGGCGCGACTCGGATGGCGCCCGATGATCCACCGCCCGGCGGCCGCGGCGCGAACGGTTCAACCGCGCCGCCGGGGCCGCCGGATGGATCGCTGCCGGCGGGTCAGTCGTTGAAGATGGCGGAGAGTTCGTCGCGGAAGCGGCGCTCGTCCTCGGTCACCACGTCGCCGCCGATGCCCAGGATGCCGCCGGACGGGGCCGCCGTGACCACCTGCTCGGCGATCGTGACCAGCCAGTGCGTGTACGCCCCGGCCTGCCCCTCGTCCACCTTCTCCCGCAGCAGCGTGTGCGCCTCCCGCGCACGGTTCAGCACGTCCGCGATGTACGCCTCCGGGTCGCTCGGCGTCAGCGCCGGCAGCTCGTCGCCCGCATCCGGGTCGCCCACCCGGCTGACCAGCTCCTTCGCCACCTCGGTGACGAGCCAGTTGCCGGACTCACGCCCGGTCGAGATCGCCTCCAGCCCGGCCGCGTTCTCCTGCAGGGTGCGCTTCGCGCCGTCCGACTCCGCGGCCGACGCCGCGGTGAGCACCGCGTGCGGAAGGCCCACGAGCAGGCCCCACTCCTGGTCGGAGAACCCGAGCTGGCTGAATACCGGCTGCTCCGTCACTGTGACACCTCTCGGCTTTCATGGTGAAGAAAAGTCTTGCGAATCATGCCAGCCTTACCCCTTGCCGGTACGGCGGAACCCCGCCGTCACCCCCGCGGCGATCAGCAGCACGGCGCCGAGCAGCGCCAGCGGCCGGACACCGACTGTCATGTACGCCCACCAGCCGGCAGCCGGCGATATCGGGACCGGGGCCAGCCGGTTCAGCACCGCGCTCGCCAGCGTCAGCGCGGTCGCCGGCATCGCCAGCAGCGACCCGGTCAGGACCAGCGCCGTCCCGGCCCGGCCGGCGGACAGCGTGACGCCCACCGCCCAGCCGAGCAGCAGCCCGGACAGCGCGCCCAGCACCAGGAACATGACTGTCGGCAGCGGCTCGTTGCGCAGCAGGATCAGCGCGAGGTCGGCCTTCGGGTCCGGCACGCCACGCAGCTCACCGTCGACGACCGGGGAGAGCGCGAGCGCGACATCGTTCCGGACGGCCCGCAGCTCGCCGTCCGCGACGTCGCACTCCCAGCCGTCCTCCTCAAGCGCACGCCGCACCTTGTCGAACACGGGCTGGTAGGCGTCGTTCGTCTCCAGGTCGATCCGGGTGTACCCGGCCTCGTAGCCGTCACCGCCGAGCAGCCACCGGGCGGGCGTGTCGTCCTCCGGGCCGTACGCGAAGAGGTGGTTGGCCCGCTCCGACCCGATCACCCGCAACTGCGGATCGGCCGCGAACGCCGTCACCTCCGCCTGCGTGATCCCCGGCAGCGGCCCGGCCAGCCGCCACCCCACCCAGGACCCGGCAGCCAGCCCCGCGGCCATGAACGTCAGCGCGACCAGCCCGGCGACGACACCACGGCCGACCCCACCCGGTCGAAGGAGAGAGCGCATGGGGCACGACGGTAGCCGAGCCGCGCACAGTGGAGCGTGTGCGGGGCCGATCAGGCATGTGAGTGTATGGAAAGGTTGTCCTCGACAGTGCGCGGCGAGACGGGAGCACGGCAGATGGGCGAGATCCACGAGTTCATGGCGGACGTGGACGGGGACGGCAAGGACGACTACGTGGTGGCGGAGCGGGCCGAGGACGGCAGCATCATCACGGCCGCGGACCTGGACGGCGACGGGATCTTCGACGTGGTGACCTACGACGAGGACGGCGACGGCGTCGCGGAGCGGTCCTGGGAGACGCGTCCGCAGAGCTGATCGGAACCGTGCGCTAACCGACGAACAGTGACGGCTGGCGGTCCCGCCACGGGGCCGCCTCCTCCAGCTGCGCGGCAAGGCGCAGCAGCAGGTCCTCGCGGCCGTACCCGGCGGCGAGCTGCACGCCGATCGGCAGCCCGGCCCGGCTCTGACCGAGCGGCAGGCTGATCGCGGGCGTGCCTGACACGTTGAACGGCGCGGTGAACGGGCCGTAGGCGAGCATCGTGCGCAGCCAGCCGCGTGCGTCGTGCGCCGGGTTGTCGTAGTCGAGCGTGCCGTGCGGCGCCGGCAGCTGCCCGAGCGTGGGTGTGACAAGCACGTCGTACCCGCCGGCGAAGAAGTGCCCGATCGACCGGGTGACCCGCTGCCGCGCGTCGAGAAGCGTCAGCAGGTCCGCGGCGGTCGCGGCCTCGGCCTCCCGGATGAACGCGCGCGAACCGGCCTCCAGCAGCGAGGGATCGGGCCTGCGCCCGCCGCGGAGCACCGCTAGCCCGGTCGCGATCCCCCCGAGCATCAGCGATTCGACCACGTCCTCCGCGTCGAATTCCGGGCGGGCCGGCTCGACCGTGTGCCCGAGCCACTCAAGCAGCGCGCCGGCCGTCTCGGTGGCGGCCGCCACCTCGGGGTCGACCGGCACGCCGGACCAGGGTGCGACCGCCAGCGCCACCCGCAGGCGTTCCGGGGCGGCGGTGAGCTCGCGCGCGAACGGGCGTACCGGCGGCGGGGCCTGATGGGTGTCGAAGTGGTTCGGGGTGCTTACCGCGTCGAGCAGGCGGGCCGTGTCCCGCACCGTGCGGGTGAGCGCGAACTCGTAGATGTGCCCGAACGCGACGTCGCTCCCGGGCGTGCGGCCACGGCTCGGTTTCAGCCCGACCAGGCCGCACGCGGCGGCCGGCACCCGGATCGAGCCGGCGCCGTCGTTTCCGTGCGCGACCGGCACCGCACCGGCCGCGACAAGCGCCGCCGCGCCGCCGCTCGAGCCGCCGACGCCCCGGTCCGGCGCCCACGGGTTGCGGGTGGGGCCGTGCAGCACCGGCTCGGTGGAGAAGCTCAGCCCGAACTCCGGCGCGGTGGTCTGCCCGAGCGTGACCAGGCCTGCGGCCCGGAAGCGGGTCATCAGCTCGTGGTCGGCGTCCGCGATGACGCCCCGGATCGCGCGGCTGCCCAGCCGGAACGCGGTGCCCCTGGCGAACGGGCCGCTGTCCTTGATCAGGAAGGGCACGCCGCCGAACGGGCCGTCCGGGTCGTGGCTGCCCGCGGGCTCGTAGAGCGGGCCGGTGAGCGCGTTGAGGTCCGCGTGCGCGGCGGCAAGCGCACGGCGGGCCGCGTCCTCGGCGTCCTGCGGCGTGATCTGGCCGGTGGTGATCAGTTCGCGCAGGCCGGTGGCGTCGTAGGCCGCGTACTCGTGCAACTCCATGCGGCTCAGCGTGGCGTGCGTGAGCCGATCAGGCGACAGGTTTTCCTATCCTAAAGACATGTTGCTAAAGGTATCTTTCTAAAGCATGCTCTAGGGTATGGCGAACGACTCCGTGAACCTCAATGATCCGAAGGCGCTCCGGGCCTACGCACACCCGCTGCGGCTCAGCCTGATCGGCATGCTCCGCCGCAACGGCCCGATGACCGCCACCCAGTGCGCGGCAGAGCTCGACGAAAACGTGCCCAACTGCTCGTTCCACCTGCGCCAACTCGCCAAGTACGGGCTGGCCGAGCGCGTCCCCGGCGCCGACGGGCGGGAGCGCCCCTGGCGTGCCACCGCGAACATGACGTCCTGGGTCGACGACTCCGACGACCCCGAGGTGCGCGCGGCCACCGACCAGCTCAACGCCGCGATCCTCGCGCAGTACGTGCGGCGCGCCGAGGCCTACCTCGCGGTCCGCGGCGAGGACTCCCCGGAGTGGCGGCGCGCGGCCGGCTTCGGCGACGCGATGATCTACGTGACCCCGGACCAGCTCCTCGCGCTGAACGAGCAGATCGACGAACTGCTCGCCCCCTACAGCGACAAGGCCCGGCGTGCCGAGGGCTCCCGGCCGGTCTCCATGGTGCAGCTGAGCATCCCGACGCCGGAAACGGGCGCGCCATGACCGCCGTCGCCGAACGCTCGCTGCTCCGCGCCCCCGCCTTCCGCCGCTACTGGTCCGCGCAGTCCGTCTCGCTGATCGGCGAGGAGATCACGCTTATCGCGTTGCCGCTGCTGGCCGTGCTCACCGTCGGTGCCGGCCCGGCCGAGATGGGCTACCTGACCGCCGCCTCGCTCCTCCCCAACCTGTTCTTCTCGCTCGTCGCGGGCGCCTGGGTGGACCGCCGCCCGATCAAGCGGCACATCATGATCGGCGCGGACCTGGCCCGCGCCGCGCTGGTACTGCTCGTGCCGCTGCTCGCGATCACCGGCGTGCTCGAACTCCGGCACCTCTACGTGATCGCGTTCGCCACCGGCACGCTCACCGTCTTCTTCGACGTCTCCAACAGCAGCCTGTTCGCGTCAGTTGTCCGGCGCGAGGACTACATCGCGGCGAACTCACTCGTCAACGGCTCCCGCGCGATGGCGTTCGTGGCCGGCCCGAGCCTCGGCGGCCTGCTCGTCCAGCTTGTCACCGCGCCGTTCGCCCTGGTCGCGGACGCGCTGTCCTACCTGGGCTCCGCGCTGCTGCTGTCCCGGATCACGCCGGACGAGAGCAACGCCGTCGCCGCCGGTACCGAACGTACCGGCATCGCGACCGGCCTGGTCTTCGTCGCCAGGTCCGCGATCCTGCGCCCGCTGCTGCTCGGCGTCACCGTGCTGAACCTGTTCAACTACGTCTTCCACGCGCTCTTCATCCTCTACGCCACCACCACGCTCGGCCTCTCCCCGGGCCAACTCGGCCTGCTGCTCGGCCTCGGCTCGGTCGGCGGCCTGCTCGGCGCCGTGGTCACCGGCCGCCTCACCCGCCGCTTCGGCGTCGGCCCGGTCGCCGTCGCCGGCTACGTACTGTTCCCGCTGCCCCTGGTGCTGATCCCGCTCGCCTCCGGAGGCGAACCCACGATCATGGCCATGGTCTTCGTCGCCGAATTCCTCAGCGGCATCGGCGTGATGATGCTCGACATCGCCGTCGGCTCGCTCCAGACCGCCGCCACCCCGCACCACCGCCTCTCCCTGGTCAGCGGGGCCCGCCGTACCGTCAACTACGGCGTCCGCCCGGTCGGCGCGCTCCTCGGCGGCCTGCTCGGCGAAACCATCGGCGTCCGCCCCACCCTCTGGATCGCCACAGTCGGCGCGGTCTCCGGCGTCCTCTTCGTCCTCTTCTCGCCGATCCCCCGCATCCACGACCTCCCACCCCAACCCGACTGACAGAGCCAGATCACAATCCTGCTTTCCCACTCTGTGGGTGGTGCCGCCCGCACGCTCCCGCGGGCCGCGGCCCCGCCGTGGCCGGGAAACCCACGCGGCCGCACACCCCTCGGCCGGGCGCGGCTGCGGGGGCCGTGAACCTCAATCGGCTCGGCTCGGCTCGGCTCGGCTCGGTTCGGTTCGGCCGACGCTCGACCTCAGCCCCGCTCGGCTCAGCCGTCGCTCACACCTCGACCTCGGATCAGCTCAGCCGGTGATCGATCTCGTTCGCGTGATCGGTCACCGCGGCGCCGGTCACCGTCGCCTTCAGCGGGAGGACTTCGATGCAGCGGCGTACCGCGTGGGCCATCTGTGCATTCGGCACCCGCATCGAGACGGTGCAGTGCGGCACCCAGCGCCCGGGCAGATAGTGCTCCCACACCTCGACACCGGCCGCCGCCAGCCGCTCGTGGACGGCTCGGTGATGTGCCAGCAGCTCCTCGGTCGGGGTGACCCCCAGCCACAGCACCCGCCCGACGAACTGCCCGGAGAAATCCATGCTCAGCGAATGCCCCGTGCCGACCTCCAGCCCGTCGAGGGCCTCCGCCACCACGTCCGGATCCAGCCGCGGTGCCGCCGCAAGCGACACGTGCGGCCGGTGCCGGTTGCCGAGCAGCCCTGCCATCGTCGGCACGCCCTCCGCCTCAAGCGACCGCCACAGCGTCTTGATCCGCCGGTTCGCATCGGTGTCCAGATACATCTCGATCGCCGCAACCACGCGGCCACGCTAGTCGATCGTGCCCGGCCGGCTGCGAAGGAGTGACGTCACACGGTCCCCCCGCCTCAGGCGATCGCGGCCGTTCAGTCACCGGCGGCGAGGATGTGGCGCCGGCAGCGACGCGGTGGGCCCGGAAAGATCAAGAGCGGCATCGAGGAAGAGGTCCGGGCGATCCCGAAGATCGCGCGGCCGGCCGCCGGTTGGCGGTGTCCAGGCGGGTTCATGGGGCCGGAGATGTGCGGTTGCCGCGATCGGGTGGGGCTCGCGATCCGTGGGGCGGGGGTTGCGCAGGCAGCCGCTGGTCGGCGGTGCGCGGGTTCGTGGGGCCGGAGAACTGCGGTGGGACGGCGGTTGGGCCGGGCTTGGGATCCGTGGGGCGGCGGTGGCGCGACCAGCCGCCGGTCGGCCGAGGTCCGGGGCTCCTGGGGGCGGGGCTTGCCCGGTAGGGCCTCGGATTCGTGAGGGCCGCGGGCAGTCGCCGGTGGGGCGGTGGGGCGGCGGTTGAGTGAAACCCCGGGACTCGTGACGGGTGACGGCTGGCGGTGGGGTGGCGGTCGGGCGGGGCGCAGGGCTCGTCCGGGTGCGGCGCTGCCAGGTGGCTGCCGGATGGGTGAGGCGGGGCTCGTGGGGGCGGCGGCTGTGCGAGTCGTGCGCCGAAGCGGGCAAGAGGGGCGCCGGGAGTCGTTACGGTCCAGCCCGATCAGTGGCTGTCGGCGTGGGTGGCGGGGATCGTGCGCCGTGCGCCCGATTTTTCACCATAAAGCGTTCAGTCCATCACCACGCATTGAAGTCGATCACCGTCGACTGTACGTAGGAGTGGTTATGGGGGCCGGATAACCACTCCCACGTACATTCGACGGATGATCATTGGTGTTGCCTGTCATGTTCGATGATCTCGCTATCGGACTTTTCGGATATCGGAGCTATGTGGGCCCGCCACCTGCTGATTGATCAAGCAAAGAGCGCTGGATGGCCGAATCCTGGCATCAGAAGATCCGACGCCGAGGTGACTGGGCGGAGCGCGACGAGGCGTCTTTCAACCCGCAAATAGAGCTAGGGATCGGTGTCCGAGGACGCCGATCCCTAGCTCAACGGGGGGTGAGGGAAGTCTTTACTTGCCGCCGAATTCCTGGGTCCAGTAGATGGTGCCCTTGGCGTCGCGGGCGACGCCGACGCCGATCTTGGCGGCCTTGCAGTTGAGGATGTTCTTGCGGTGGCCGGGGCTGTTCATCCAGCCGGTCATCACGCCGGTGGTGCCCGCGTAGCCCCAGGCGATGTTCTCGCCCACGGCGGGGGCGTAGCCGGCGGACTTCACGCGCTGGGTGAAGGTGGAGCCGTTGCGGCCGGTGTGGGAGAAGTAGTTGAACTTGGCCATGTCGCTGGAGTGTCCGCGGGCGGCCTTGGTCAGGCCAGGGGAGACGACCAGCGTCTTGCAGCCGGCCTTGGCGCGCTCGGCGTTGGTGTGTGCGACGACCTGGGTCTCCAGCGTGGTGGCCGGGGTCACGGCGGCGGTCGCGGCGGTGGCGGTGCCACCGATCACGATTACGGCGGCGACGGCGGTCAGGGCGGCGGAGCGGACCAGGTTGCGCAAGATGCGTGCCTCTCGGTTGGCGTTCGCTGTGCGGTGTGGCTCAGCGTTACGCCAATCAAGTTCGGCGGGCCGTCGCAAACCTTGAAGGATCGACCAGGTGCTATGCGGTGAGGGCTCGGGTCCCGTCCGGGTGCGAGGATCGGCACCCGGACGGCAACCGGCTGGTCGTGGCTAGTCGTCCTCGGTCGGGACCAGGAGTTTCTGCTTGCTGACCACCTTGACCGAGAGCGTCTTGTAGCCGACCGAGTCGAACAGCACCGTCATCTTGTCGTTCTCGTAGCCGAGGACGAGGCCGGGGCCCCACTCCTGGTGGCGGACCGTGCTGTGGATGGGGAAGAGCTCCTCGGCGGCCGGGACCTGCGGATCCGAGGCGGCGCCGGTGGGAGCGGGGGAGACCGGCGCGTCGTCCGGCGGGTTGAGGCAGTTGTCGCAGTGGCCGCAGGGCTCGGGGAGGTGCTCGCCGAAGTAGGCGAGCAGGATCTGACCGCGGCAGGACCGGGTCTGGGCGAACGCGCGCATCATGTCGATCCGCGAGCGTTGCACGGTCTGCTGCCGTTCGGACTCGGCGGCGGCGAGCTGCGCGGCCTTGGCGGCGGGCGGCGCGTAGTTCGGCGCCAGCACCTTCGTGGTGCCGATGGTGACCACGGACTCGACCTGCTCCAGGAGTGCGAGGAGCTGGCCGAGCTTGCGCATGCCGAGCCCGGTCTTCTCGCGCA
This sequence comes from Catenuloplanes sp. NPDC051500, assembly GCF_044454585.1. Taxonomy (NCBI): domain Bacteria; kingdom Bacillati; phylum Actinomycetota; class Actinomycetes; order Micromonosporales; family Micromonosporaceae; genus Catenuloplanes; species Catenuloplanes sp. NPDC051500. Next base: position 391,104 of record NZ_JBITDX010000002.1, on the reverse strand, counting down.
GTTCCGCCTTGGTGTGCGCGCCGGTCCGCAGTACGGCGGCCAGCTCGCGGAGCTCCTTCTCGTCGACGGCGCCGCCGGTGAAGTAGCGCTGGATGTTCTCGTCCTCGGCGCGCCAGAGCAGCAGCGCGCGGGCGGGAGCGCCGTCACGCCCGGCACGGCCTATCTCCTGGAAGTAGCTGTCCGGGGAGTCGGGCAGCGCGACGTGGGCGACCCAGCGGATGTTGGGCTTGTCGATGCCCATGCCGAACGCGCTTGTCGCGACCATGACCTGGATCTTGTCGGCGAGGAACTCCTCGTGCCGTTCCTCGCGCGCGCCCGCGTTCATGCCGCCGTGGTAGAACGCGGCGGCGTACCCGGCCTCGGTGAGCTTTTCGGCCAGTTCCTCGGCGGCGCGGCGGGTGGCCACGTAGACCAGGCCGAGGCCCTCGTCCTCGTCGAGCAGCGCGGTCAGCCGGCGCCACCTGTAGTTCTCGTCCGGGCAGTAGGCGACCTCGAGGAACAGGTTCGACCGGTCCAGCTCGGAGATCATCGGCTTGACGTCGCGGAGCTGGAGCCGCTTGATGATGTCCTCGCGGACCGGCGGGGACGCGGTCGCGGTGAGCGCCAGGATCGGCGGGCGGCCGATCGCGCGGATCAGGTGGCCGAGCGCCAGGAAGTCCGGGCGGAAGTCGGGGCCCCAGGAGGAGATGCAGTGCGCCTCGTCCACCGCGACAAGCGCGGGGCGCAGCGATCGGATCTCGACCTGCATCGGCTCCGAGGCCAGCTGCTCCGGCGTGGTGAACAGGAACCGCGCCTTGCCGGTACGGACCGCCTCCAGCGCCTCGGCCTTCTGGTTCGCGGTTTCGGCCGAGCTGATCCGGACCGCGCGCAGCGCCGGGCTGTCCCGCTCGTTGAGCGCGGCGATCTGGTCCTGCTGGAGCGCGAGCAGCGGCGAGATCACCACGGTCGGGCCGGGCAGCAGCGTGGCCGGGATCTGGTAGAGCGCGGACTTGCCGCCGCCGGTGGGCATGACGACAAGCGCGTCGCGCCGCTTCATCACGGTTCGCATCGGCTGAAGCTGGCCGGGGCGGAGCGTCCGCCAGCCGAAGTGCTTCTTGGCGGCGCGCTTGATGCGCGAGGTGAGCAGGGAGAGAGTGATCATGAGGCGGCCATTGTCCCCGTCCGGTTCGGCCCGCGTCGATGCGGCGTCGTGTGCCGCGTGATTTTCCCGGATTGGGGACGCGACAAACGCCACTCGCAATGGAGACCATCAGCCAGCCCACCTGCCGCGGGTCCTCGGCGTCTTCCAAAAAATCATCAGGGGGTACGCCCCGCGCATGGTTCCCTTCACGCCATGCGACTGCTGAGCGACCGGCCCTCGACGCTTACCTCGATCGCCTACCGGCAGGCCCGGCCGGGCGGCGGAAGCGAGAGCGCGGTGCTCCCGGTGCAGCGGATCATCGCCGACGGCCTCCCGAGCGGCTGCCGGGCAGTGCTTGTCGCCGGGGACCTGCAGGGCGTGGCGCCGTCACCGTTCGGTGGCGATCCGGTGCTGCTCGGCCTCACGCTCGCGGATCACCTCGGGCTGTGGGCCGGGCAGGGACTGGTTCCGCCGCCGGCCGAGGTGGGGGTCGTGCTGGCCGGCGACCTGTACGCGGCGCCGGGCGCGGACCGCCGTGGGGCCTCGGGCGAGGTGGCCGACGTGTGGCTCGCGTTCGCGGCCGCCGGGTGCGCGTTCGTCATCGGCGTGGCAGGCAACCACGACGTCATCGACGCCGGGCGGCTGGCCGCGCTCGGGCCGTCGATGACGTCGCCGGGGACCGTCCGGTCGCCGGGGACCGGACGGCCCGCCGTGCCCCGGGCGGCTGAGGCCTCGCCGGAGAGCAGGGGCGGCCGGCCGGTTCCGCTCGGGCCGACGATGACGCTGCTGGACGGCGAGGCCGTGGCCGTGGGGGGCGTGACGATCGGCGGGCTGGGCGGTGTCATCGGTGATCCGGCGCGCCCGCATCGGCGTACCCGCGAAGATTTTCTGGGTGGTCTCGGCCGCCTGCTCGATGACGGGCCGCCGGACGTGATGGTGTTGCACGAGGGCCCGTCCGGCGGACCGGGCCGGCTCGGCGATGAGGACGTCCGCAGGCGCCTCGCCCGCCGCCCACCGCCGCTCACCGTCTGCGGCCACGTGCACTGGCCCGAGCCGGTCGCCGCGCTTGGCGCCGGTCGGGTGCTCAATGTGGACGGACGCGCGGTCCTGCTCGCCGCGGTCTAGGCGGCCGTCGGGAGCGGCCGGACCCGTTTCATCGGGACTCCACCCTCGCCAGTTCGGTGGCCAGCCGCCAGGAGGCGCCGACGAACTCCCTCGCCTCGGCGGCAGTGGGCACCGCCTGGCCGTGCGCGACCCGATTGCGCAGGTCGCGCAGTTGGCGGGCCAGCTCGTACAGGTCCATGCTGATCTCTCCGGATCCGGTGAGCGCCCTCAGCTCCGCCATGGTCCCGAGACGGCCGGTCGCGCCCGCGAGCCGCGTCGTCCCCGCCTCGACCAGGTTCCACGCCCGCATGATCGCGTTCACCGGCTTGCGACCGGTCTCGTCCAGGAGATCGCGCAGGCTGGGACCGTCGCCGACCGCCACCCTCTCGTTCGCCGTGACCACCCCGGGCAACTCCGCCGGAACATCGGGGACGATGGCCTCCGCGATCGCGCCGACCGCCTCCATCCGCTCGCTGAAATCCAACTCCACCCCGGCCCCGGAGAACCGCGTCACCCGGCCGATCGCCCGCCCGATCTCCCGCTTCAGCAGCACCACGGATATCAGCACGACAGCCGGCCACGCCAACCCCGTGACCAGCGCGACAATCCCTTTGAACCATTCCACCGGCGGAGTGTAGCCAGTGGACCTCAGCGCAGCTTGTCCCCGATGTAGGCGATGACGACCTTCCCCGCGGCCGCGTCCCAGCGGAAGTGCATCCTGCCCGCCCAGGGCGTGAATCTGGCATGGGTGTCGAAAGCCATGGTCCCGCCCGCCGCGGGATCATCGAAGTAGCAGAGTCTCTTGCGTTGCTCATGCTCGGGAGTGACCTTGACCGGCCAGGTGGGGGCCTGAGGGCTCGATGTGTCGCGGCCGGCGACCGCCCCTTCGAACGCCGCCAGGAGCCGCCACACGGACGGGAGCAGCGCAGGCTGCAGCCTCGCCAGGTCGTCCTCGACTCGGGGGAGGAAACGGAGGTTCGGCAGGAGATCGTTCCGCACCGCCCACAGCGCAGGCCCGTTTCGGATGCCGCTCGTTCCAGCCGACCTTATCCAGGCATCGTGCAGGTCCACGTGGGCGGCGACGCTCGCGTGAGGTATCCGCTCGCTCGACGTCTCGATCTCGCCGTCGTCGAGCAGTTCCTCACGGTGAAGCTCAAGGTGCGGAACGTCCCACGCGGGCGAGAGCGCAAAGCTCACCGCGAGCCCGCCGACGAGATGCGCTGTCCCGAGGCCGAGCGCCTCGGTGCCGTCGAACGTGTACCTGGTCAGAGACCGGATCTCGGTATCGAGCACAGAGGAGAACGGGGCGCGGGTCAGCTGGAGTTTGAGGAAGCGCGCGGCGTCGCGGTTCCGCCCGTCCGCCTGCCACTCGGCGAAGACGACGCCGTCCCCGATCAGTAGTTGATGAAAGTAGGCCTCGGCCACCAGCGCGGTGTCGGTTCGCCGGAGACGCACCGCTTGGACGACGGCGATCAGTTGCGTGAACGCCTCCCCGAGGTCCCTGGCGGTGATGTCGGCCTGGTGGTGTGAGTGCTCGTTCAGACATAGCAGCAGCGTCATCGTGGTCTCGTCAGCTCAGCAGGCGGTCGAGGGCCCTGTCCAGTTCGTCGAAGAAGCCAGGCGGCCAGTTCGACAACATCCCGTCCGGAGAGAGCGACGGTGAGGTGACCGACAGGTGCGGGGCTCGACGGCCACGATCCGGGGTGGCGCGTTCCCTGTCGAAGTAGTGGATCGCCACGTCCGACGGGCTCAGCAGGGAGTCCTTGACGGCCAGCCGTACACCGTTGAGGACGTGGTCGCTGTGCGTCTCCACGATGACCTGCGCCCCGGCGGCCGCGCTGGCTGCGGCGAGTCTGGCCATCATGATTTGGCCGCGCGGATGCAGGTGAGCCTCGGGATTCTCAAGCATGACGACCGAGCCGGGGGTGGCGATCAGACAGGCGACGATGATTGGCAGTGCGTAGGTGAGGCCGAAGCCGACGTTCGTCGGCCGGTACCGGTTGCTGGACGCCGGGCCCGTCCGGCCGAAGAATCCGTAGCTGAGCAGCACCGAGTCGGTTCCGGTGAGGTCCTCGGCATTGACGTTGACGCCCGGGCAGATCTCCTGCAGCCAGAGTTCGACATGGTCCAGCAGTGTGCCGCCACGCGCTTCCGGCCGGCGTACCGCCGATGTCATCGGCCTGTCGCGGTGAATGCGGAGGTAGTTCGCGGTGTGCTCGCCCCGTGCGCCCAGGAAGGACCGGAGGGCTGCGGCGTTGTAGGACTTTTCGTAGGTCACGGCCGGCGCGACCCGGTCGGCGCGTAGGTACTGGAAGGCCGGGCCGAACAGCCCGGTCCGGCCGACGTCATCGGCCACCATGTCCAGGGGCAACAGGTCGGCCTCGCGGTCCCGGGCCAGTTCGTAGGTGCTCCGCCAGACGAGTTCATTGCCGTCCTGCCGGAGGCTGAAAGTGATGTGCGGACGCCCACCCCGGCTGACGTGGAAGTCCTCGTGCAGCACGTCCACGCCGACGCCGAGCGACACCAGCTCCCCGTTGAGCAGCAGGCCCCCGTCGCGGGTCAGCAGCGCGGCCTCGTATGACTGGCGGAGCAGTGCGAGCGCCTGCATGAGTGTGCTCTTACCAGCGCCGTTCAGCCCGGTGAGCAGCGTCAGCCCAGCCAGCGGCAGGTCGAGGGAGGCGAATGCTTTGAAGTTCTGAATGGTGATTCTATCGATCATGAAAGCACCCGCATGAAAAGGTTTCGGACGTCGTCGAATCGACGCCGAACCTTACCGGGGTCGTCTATGTTCCGGGAGATCGCGGCCACGAAATCACCGTTACGCATGAGATCCATGAATCCGGCCTGGACGGCTCCGCGTCGCTCGGCCAGAACCGCCCGCCGTTCGACCGTGAAGGACGCCAGGTTGACCGTGATCGCCTCGAACAACGCCTTGTTCAGTGGAAGCAGCAGATCCGGGTTCTGCGGATCCCGCCTGCGGAAGGTGAAGCTCCCGAAGATCTCTTCGGCCGAGGTCATGGTCGCGTCGAATGTCGCGCGAAGTGCCTCGGTTTCGGCCCGGCCCGCTGCGCTCAGCCGGCGGATGCACTGTTTCAGCAGATCGTCGAGATCGTCGTCCTCGGCAGGCGAGGCCAGGTGGTAGGCGAGGAAACGCAGAATCATCTCGGCGTCCGTGGATCGATCGCTTCGGGTGCGGCGGCTTACCGTGGACCGGAAGGCGACCCCGGCCGCCCAGCTTTCGAGTAGCTGGAGGACCGCCCTCGGGGCCAACGCGATGTGCAGCTCGGTGCTGTTCAGGCGCAGGCCCTCGGTGTTGAGCCGGCTGAAGACGTCGTACTTGACCAGGTTCGGTGTGTCCAGCCGGGCGAGCACGACGCCGAATTCGTACTCCCGTAGCCTGGTCTGCAGCCGGCCCGGAAGATCATCGAAGCTCGCGCCGGCAAACTCGCTCATGTATTCGAGATCGCGTAGTCGCAATGGCTCGGCGTCGATGGAATCCGGTTCGACGAATTCGCGGATCGCGGTCAGGCGCTGGATGCCGTCAACGATCACCCACACACCGTCCTCGGTTTCTGCGGCGAGGAGATTGGGCAGCGGGAGCCGGAGAAGCAGCGACTCGATCAACCTGCTCTTCGCCTCGGCGTTCCATTGTCCGGAGCGCCTCTGGACCGGTCTGAGTAGGCTGATCTGCCCGGTACGGAGACGGGACAGCAGAAGATCGACCGTCATCCGGCGGATGATGACATCGACCTGATCGGGATCGAACGGCCCACGGACTGCCGGATCCTCTTCGAAACCGGGCTCCACCTCGAACGGCCGGTCTTGCGAATTCACCTCTTCGACCAGGTCGTCGGGTTCGTCGACGCCGGTCATCACGTGCCTCCTGGATAGGTTCCCGCCGTGACCATGCTATCGGTGGGTCACTCAGGCCGAACGGAGCGCGGCCTCTTCAAGCAGGCGTAGTTTCTCGACCGCCGGGCTGCCGTCCTCGGCGGTGTAGGCGATGAGCATCGGGCCGGGGGTGGGGCCCGGGAGGCGGTAGGCGTCCCAGTCCAGGGTCACGTCGCCGACCAGGGGATGGATGACTCGCATGCGGCCGCGGGTGGTCTCCTCGATGTCGTGGCGGCCCCACAGGGTGCGGAATTCGGGGCTGTGGACGGCCAGTTCGCCGACCAGCTCGACGGCGCGGGGGTGCATGGGGTCGGCGGCGACGGAGGTGCGCAGCATGGCGGTCAGTTCGGCGACCGTGGCGGCGCGCTCCGGGCAGGTCAGGTCGGCGCCGGGCTGGAAAAACAACACAAGCACGTTGCGGGTACGCCTCGGGAGCGCGCTGAGGTCGCCGAGAAGCGTTTCGGCCGGCGGGTTCCAGGCCAGGATGTCGAGGTGGCGGCCGACCACCATGGCCGGGCCGCTCATGGTGCGCAGCAGGCGAAGCGCGGTGGGCGGTACCACCTCTGGCGTGCGGGCCCTGGTGCGGGCCGGGCGGCGTGCGGCGGCGGCGAGCGCGCGGAGGTGCCGGGTCTCCTCGGGGGTGAAGCGCAGGGCGCGGGCGAGCGCGTCGAGGACCTGCTCGGACGGGCGGACGTCGCGGCCCTGCTCCATCCGCTCGTAGTAGTCCTCGCTCACGCCGGCAAGCAGCGCCAGCTCCTCGCGCCGCAGGCCGGCCACCCGGCGCCGGGGGCCGGGCTCCAGGCCGACGTCCTGCGGGCGGACCCGGGTGCGGCGGGCCTTCAGGAACTCGGCCAGTTCCCGCCTCGGGTGATCGTCCATCCGCCCAGTATGCGCGCGGCGCCCGGGCCGAGGGTGGGTCTGATCTTCCGAGGATATCCGCGCTGAGGGGACCGGCCCGCCGGGCGCCGAGGATCATCCGGCAAGCAGGATCCAGCGGAAGGCCCACCCATGCAGGCTGCACAGATGTTCTCGTTCGGCGCCCCGGACGTGCTCCGGGTGACCGAGGTCGGCCGCCCGTCGCCGGGGCCGGGTGAGGTGCTTGTCGCCGTGGGCGCCAGCAGTGTGAACGGCCACGACACGCTGATCCGGGCGGGTGCGCTGACTATCGCGTCCGGACGCCGGTTTCCGATAGGCACCGGGCTGGACTTCGCCGGCGTGGTCGCGGAGACCGGGCCGGGTGTGGACCTGCGGGCCGGCCTGCCGGTCTGGGGCCTTGTGCACCCGCGTGGCAGGCATGCGGTCGCCGGTGCGGCCGAGTACGTGGTCGTCCCCGCGAACCGGGTCGGCGCGCTGCCCGGCGGGCTGTCCATGGTGGACGCTGCCGCGCTTGTCGTCCCGGGCATCACCGCGCTGGCGGCGCTCGGCCCGGCGACGCGTCTGGCGCGTGGCGAATCGGTCCTGGTCCGGGGCGCGGCGGGCGGGGTCGGCACGGCGGTGACGCAGCTCGCCCGCGCGATGGGCGGCACGGTGACCGCGCTGGCCCGGTCGTCGCAGCGGGAGTTCCTCACCGGTCTGGGCGCGGCGCGGGTGCTCGACTACCACGAGGTCACGCCGGCCGAGCTGGATGCGTTCGATGTGATCGTCGATACCGTGGGGACGGAACTCGGCGCGTACCGGCGGCGACTCGCCAAGGGCGGGCGGATGGTCACTGTCGCGTTGTCCGGCCCGGCCATCGCCGCGATCGCCGCGTCCGCGGTCTACGGGCCGCGCCGGATCCGGGCGTTCAGCGCGAATCCGCTCACGCCCGAGCTTGACGAACTCGCCAGGTACGTCGCGGCCGGGTCGGTGCGGCCCGTTGTCGACCAGGTCTTTCCGCTCGCGGACATCGCGGCCGCCCATCACGCGTTCGCGCGGCGCGGCGTTCAGGGCCGGCAGGTCGTGACGGTCACCGCGGACTGAGCCGGCGATCAGAGCCAAGGGACTGAGCCGGCGATCAGAGCCGAGGGTCAGACCGTGGACGGCAGCCGGCTCAGGGCTTGGACCAGCGGCGCCAGCTCGGGCATCCGGCCGGCCGCGTCCAGCGCGCTCGCCAGCACCTCGTCGTGCGTCGGCCGCGCCTCGGCGAGCAGTTCCCGCCCGGCCGGGGTCAGCTCGGAGTAGATGCCGCGGCGGTCCTCCTGGCACAGGTAGCGGGCGAGCAGGCCACGGTCCTCAAGCCGGTTGACCAGGCGGGTCGCGGCGCTTGAGGAGAGCGCGGCGGCGCGGGCCAGCTGGGACATGCGCATGTGGAAGCCGTCCTGGCGGGAGAGCGCGTCAAGCACCGTGAACTCGACCACGGACAGGCCGTGGCCCGTCGCCAGCGCCCGCTCCAACGCGGCGTCGATCAAGCCGTGCAGCGCGGCAAGCGTCCGCCAGCCCTGCGCCCGGACCTGCACCGCGTCATCCGCGATTCCCATGGCGGCCAGCCTAACAGGCGCAAGCTCATACCAGGCGTGTGCAATGATCTCGTGCAGATCGGGGGGGTACGGCCGCTCGGCGACGACCGGGTGCTTGTGCTCGGCAAGGGTGCGCTGTATGCGGTGGGGGTCGGCGCGGGTTGACGGCCGGTCCTGCGCTAGTCGGAGTTGATCGTGATGCCCATCGCGGCGGCGAGGACGAATGAGAGTGCGGGTAGGTCGGCCTCGTGGAAGACCGCGCCCCGGAGTTGGGCGGGGCTGCCGACGCCGGCCAGCGCACACCCCCGGAACCGGGTGCCGGTCAGGTCGGCCTGATGCAGCTGGATGCCGCTGAGGTCGCAGCGGGTGAAGCGGGCGCCGCGCAGGTCCGCGCCGGTGAGGTCCGCGCCGGTGAAGTCACAGCCGATGAAGTGGACGGCCTCGAAGCGGGTGAAGCGCCACGCGGACAGGTTGAAGCGGCACTCCTCCGCGCGGACGTCGCGCAGCACGCCGTCCGCGATGGTGAGGCCTGTCATCCGGGAGTCGCGCAGCTCGACGCGGGTGAGGGTGCCGCCGTCGCTCGTCAGGTTCGCCCAGTTGGAGTGCTGGATCAGGCAGTCGGTGAGCGTGAGCTGGTCCAGGCGGGAGCCGGAGAGGTCGGCGGCGCGGAACCGGCACTGGGTGAACCTGACCCCCTCGGCCTCGCGCCCGGACAGGTCCACGTCGTAGTAGGCGAGGCGCTGGTAGGAGCCCTCCGGTTCCGGGTCGCCGGTCGCGATGTCCACGCCCGCGGGCGGCTTGGGCGGTTTGGGATCGGCGAAGACTGCGGCGGTGGCGCGGCGGCGGGACGGAGGCACCCGGTCACCTTAGACAAGGCCGGGACGAAGACAAGGCCGGGACGAAGGCAAGGCCGGGACGAAGACAAGGCCGGGACGAGGGCACCGCCGGTCCGATGTGCCCGCTCGCCGTACCCCCGACGGGGTCTTATGGTTTTGGGGTGGAATCTTTGCTGACACCCATCCGGGTGATGTCGTCGCTCGCCGTAGAAGATCGAAGCTGGTTCGACATCCCGCTGGTGCGGGTCGTCGGGGCCATTGCAGGCGCATTGTTCCTGGTCGTGGCCATCAGGTCGATGTTCGGCGGCGGTAAGCGTTAGTCGTTCGGCCGTCATGCCTCGCGGGGTGCTGTCCGGGTACCGTGACGTGCTGCGCAGAAACGGAGAGTAACCGACCCGGGGCGGAATTGTGGATCTCGAACTGTCACAGCACCATCTCGCCGCCGGGCTGGCCCGGGTGGCGGTCGCGGAACAGACGGCCGGGCAGGAGGGCACCCGGACGCTGGCTCAGCAGCAGGTGCTGCTTCTGCTCGGCCGGCGGGACACCAGCTGCCCGCTGTCCGAGCTGTCCCGTGATCTGGGCATGACCACGAAGGCGATGTTCGCGGCCGTGGAGGCGCTTGTCGCGGACGGGCTGGTGGAGATGGGGCCGACGCCGTCGTTCTCGCCGAGCGAGGTGCGGCTGACGCTTACCGAGGCCGGGCGGGCCGAGCCGGTCGAGCCGATGAACTGGGCCGCGGACCTGCTCGGCGGCCTGCGGGAGCTGGATGCGCTGCGCCGCCAGCATCTGCTCGACGTGGTCACCACCCGGATTCGGACGCTTCAGGCGGCGGACCAGATCCCGATCACGAAGATGTGCGTGACCTGCCGGTTCTTCGAGTCGTACGCGTACCCGGGAAGCGGGCAGCCGCACCACTGCTGGCTGGTCGGCAGCCCGTTCGGCCACCTGGACCTGCGCCTGCGGTGCCCGGAGGCGAAGACCACGGGCGAGCCGATGCACGTCATGCTGGCCCCGCGCGAAGACGATTGACCTGGTCCGGACGGGGTATCCGGCCCACATGAAGGTGGGTTACTTCCTCTCCAGCGAGGAGTTCACGCCGGCCGAGCTGCTGGACCAGGCGCGTCGCGCCGAGCAGGCCGGGTTCGAGTCACTCTGGATCTCCGACCACTACCATCCGTGGGTCGACGCACAGGGCCAGAGCCCGTTCGTCTGGTCCATGATCGGCGCGCTCAGCCAGGTCACGACGTTGCCGATCACCACGGCCGTGACCTGCCCGACCGTGCGCATCCACCCGGCCGTGCTGGCCCAGGCGGCCGCGACCAGCGCGGTGCTGACGAACGGGCGGTTCGTGCTCGGCGTCGGCTCCGGGGAGGCGCTCAACGAGCACATCTTCGGCGACGCCTGGCCGAACGCGGACGTCCGCCTGGAGATGCTCGAGGAGGCCGTCGCGGTGATGCGCGCGCTGTGGGAGGGCGGGTTCGTCAACCACCGCGGCACGCACTACACGGTGGAGAACGCGCGGATCTACACGATGCCTGAGACGCCACCGGCGATCTACGTCTCCGGGTTCGGGCCGAAGGCGGTCGACCTGGCCGCGCGGATCGGCGACGGCTACGTCAGCACCAGCCCGGACGGCGAGCTGGTCCGGCGCTTCCGGGACGGCGGCGGCGGATCGAAGCCGGCACAGGGCGGCTTCAAGGCCTGCTTCGCGCCGACCGAGGACGAGGCGGTGCGGATCGCGTACGAGCGCTGGCCGAACGCGGGCGTGCCGGGCGAGCTGTCCCAGGTGCTGCCCTCGCCGAAGCACTTCGAGCAGGCGTCCGAGATGGTGCCGCCGGAGAAGATGCGCGAGGCACACGTCTGCGGCAGCGATCCCGATGCGCACCTGCAGCAGATCGAGCAGTACGCGAAGGCCGGCTTCGACGAGGTCTACGTCTCCAACATCGGGCCGCACCAGGCCGGCTTCTTCGACCTCTACAAGTCCAAGGTCCTGCCGGCCCTCAAGCGCTGATCACAGTCACAATCGCAGAGGCGGCTTTCCCGCTTCCAGCGTGGTCCGGTTCCGCGCGCTCCCGCGGCCTCGGATCCGTGGCTGGCCGGGAAAAACCCCAACGCGGGGTGTTTTCCCGGCCATGGCCCGATCGGCGGCGGTCTCAGGCGGCCAGCAGGTCCTGGTAGTCCGGGTGGCGTTCGATATAGGACTTGATGAAGGCGCAGCGGGGGACCACGGTCCCGCCCCGGGCGCGCACCGCGTCAAGCGCGCCGGCCGCCAGCTTCGAGCCGAGCCCCTGACCCTCGAAGGCGGAGTCCACCTCGGTGTGCGTGAAGATCGTTGACGAATCCCGCAGCCGGTACGCCGCGAAGCCGGCCACCGCGTCGTCGACCACGATCTCGAATCGGCCCTCGCCGGCGTTGTCCCGCACCTCGATACCCATGATCGGAGCCTAGCGCGGGCAGAGGTCGGACAGCGCGCTCAGCAACAGGTCGACCTCGGCCTCCGTGTTGTAGTGGTAGATCGACGCGCGGACCGCGCCGCCGCCGTCGCGCAGGCCAAGCGTCTCGAAGTACTCGTAGGCGTAGTAGTCGCCGGCCGAGACGCAGATGCGGCGCTCGCCGAGCAGCGCGGCGGTCCGGGCCGGGGACTGGTCCGCGAGCCGGAACGAGATGGTCGGGCAGCGGCGGCCGCTCGACGTGTCCGGCGCGAAGATCGTGATGCCGGGCAGCGTGGCGAGGCCGTCGGCGAGCCGGGTGAGGAGCGCGTCCTCGTACCCCTGGACGGCCTCGAAGGATGCGGCGAGCCGGCCGCGGCGGGAGGCGGCGCCGGTCGACGGCACGAGTGTGGCCAGGTGCTCGATCGCGGCCGTCACGCCGGCCAGCTGCTCGAAGCTCGCGGTGCCCAGCTCGAACCGGTCCGGGACCGACTCCGGCGACGGCGCCAGCTTCATCGGGCGCAGCCGCTCCCAGACGGCCGGGTCCGCCGCGACGGCCGCGATGTGCGGGCCGGACCACTTGTACGCGCTCGTCACGTAGAAGTCAGCGCCGAGCGCGGCCACGTCAGTGTGGTGGTGCGGCGTGCTGTGCACCCCGTCCACGTAGGTCAGCGCGCCCACCCGGTGCGCGATCGCCGAGATGGCGGCCACATCCGGCGCGGTGCCGTTCGCGTTGCTGCCCGCGGTCAGCGCGACCAGCCGGGTGCGCTCGCCGACCAGCTGCGAGTACTGCGCGACCGGCAGCCCGCCGGTGGCCCTGTCGAACTCGGCCCAGCGGACCGTGACGCCGGCCCGCGCCGCGACCTGCACCCACGGGCGCACGTTGGCGTCGTGGTCGAGCCGGGACACGACGATCTCGTCGCCGGCGCGCCAGGTGTCCGCGAGCGCGCGGGCGGTGCGGTAGGTGAGCGCGGTGGCGCTCGGCCCGAGCACGATGCCGTGCGGCGCGGCGCCGAGCAGGTCGGCGAGCGCGTGCCGGGCACCGGCCACGATCTCGCCGGAGCGGCGGCCGGGCTCGAACGCGGCGCTGCGGTTGGAGACGGCCGCGCGCAACGTGGCGGCGACCGCGTCCGCGACCGCGGTGGCGACCTGGCTGCCCCCCGCGTTGTCGAAGTGGATGTAGCCCTCGGTGAGCGCGGGGTAGCGGGACCGGATCGCGTCGACGTCAAACGACATGCGGCGCACGATAACGCGCGTTGATCATGTTGGTGGTGCCGCCCCCGTACCCTTGGACGGGTGACGACGAACCGACGCATCATCCGCGCCGTGCCCGCCGCCCTCCTAGGAGCCGTGCTCGCGCTCTCCCTGGCTGCGTGCAGCGGCGATGGCTATGACACCAACTGTGGCCTGGACCAGTGCACCGTGACGTTCGACCGTGGCGCCACGGCCAGCGCCAACGTGCTCGGCATCGAGGCGAAACTGATCGAGGTGCAGGGCCAGACCGCCACGGTCGAGGTGGCCGGTGAGCAGATCGGGCTCACCGTCGGCCAGGCCGCGACCGAGGTGGGAAATTTCCTGGTTTCACTCGAATCGCTTACCGACACCCAGGCCGCGATCCAAATCTCAGTCGCCTAGGAAGCCCTACCAGCACGTTTGGAAATCTCCTCATTCGGTGATTGACGCTTCATGTCGCTCTCGCATGAAGCTCGTGGCACCGCATCGCGTGCCGCCAACAGCAAGGCGCTTGAGATGCTCGCCCGGGCCGGATTCATCGGGTACGGCGTGCTGCACCTCCTGCTCGCATGGCTGGCCCTCCAGGTCGCGTTCGGATACGGAAGCGGGGAGAACTCGCAGTCCGGCGCCCTGGAGGAGCTGGCATCCAAGCCGTTCGGCGCGTTCCTGGTCGGCGCGATCGGCGTCGGCCTGGTCGCGATGGCGATCTGGCAGGCGCTCGAGGCCGCGATAGGCCACCAGGCCGAGGACGGCCGGGAGCGCGTGTTCGAGCGCGTCGTGTCCGTCGGCCGCGCGCTGATCTACCTGTACTTCGCGTTCACCGCGTACAAGGTGATCTCCGGTGCCAACTCGTCGAACGCGGACAGCTCGCAGAAGCTCACCGAGAAGCTGATGTCGGCGACCGGCGGCCGTTTCCTGGTCGGCCTCGTCGGGATCGCCGTCATCGCGATCGGCATCGGCCTGATCTACCACGGCTGGAAGAAGAAGTTCGAGGAGCACCTGAACACGGGCCAGATGAGCGCCCAGCTGCGCACGATCTCCCGTCGCCTCGGCATGGCCGGCTACATCTCCAAGGGTGTGGCGTACGGCATCGTGGGCATCCTGGTGGTGTCCGCGGCCGTCACCTACGACGCGGAGAAGGCACGCGGTCTGGATGCGGCGCTGCGCACGCTCGTCGAGCAGAGCTACGGCCCGATCCTGCTTGGCCTGGTCGCGGTCGGCATCGCCTGCTACGGCGTGTACTGCTTCGTGCAGGCCCGGTATCGCAAGGTGTAGCGAAGATTAAAAAAAGGCCGGGTCGTGTTACGCGACCCGGCCTTTCCGTGTGGTGTGCCTAGCATGGGTCGCGAGGTTTTCTCGCCCCGGCGCTCGGGCAGATGACTCAGCTTTGAACGACCAAGACGACCCCCGCACGGAAGGAGAGACGTTTCCGTGGAGGACATTCTGATCACGGTCGGAGTGACCCTGGGGGCCGCCGCGCTCGCGCTCGTGTTCGTGGCGGTCACCCATGTGATCATCAAGAAGCTCGCCCGGCACTCCCAGCTCGCCTCCGAACTGGCGGAGCACACGCACCGCCCGGTCCAGTTCGCGATCACGCTGATGGCGATCCAGCTCGCGGTCCGGTTCACCACCACCGAATGGGCGGGTGAGGAGTGGCGCCGGCACCTGCTGCACGCGCTTGTGCTCCTCGTCATGGCCGCCGGCGCGTGGCTTGTCGGCGCGTTCCTCGTCGCGTTCGAGGACGTGACGCTTGCCCGCTGGCGCACCGACGTGCCGGACAACCGCCGCGCCCGCCAGCTGCACACCCAGGTGGTGATGCTGCGCCGGGTGACGATCGCGGTGATCGTGGTGGTCACGGCCGGCGTGATGCTGATGACGTTCCCGGACGTGCGCGCGGTCGGCGGCGGCCTGCTCGCCTCCGCAGGCCTGGTCTCCGTGGTCGCGGCGCTCGCCGCCCAGACGCTGCTCTCCAACTTCTTCGCCGGACTGCAGCTGGCGTTCAGCGACGCGGTGCGCCTCGACGACGTGGTGGTCATCGAGGGGGAGTGGGGCAAGATCGAGGAATTGACGCTCAGCTACGTGGTGGTCCAGATCTGGGACGACCGTCGGCTGATCCTCCCCACCTCGTACTTCACGAGCAAGCCGTTCCAGAACTGGACGCGTACCGCCTCGGCCGTGCTCGGTACCGCGGAGTTCGACGTCGACTGGTCCGTGCCGGTGCAGGACATGCGCGAGGAGATGCGCTCGCTTCTGGAAGGCACCCAGCTGTGGGACGGCCGCGTCTGCGTACTCCAGGTGACTGATGCGACCGGCGGCATGATCCGGCTCCGGGCGCTCGTCAGTGCGCAGGACGCGCCCACGCTCTGGGACCTGCGCTGCCTGGTCCGCGAACACCTGGTCGCCTGGGTCCGGGACCGGCGCCCGTCCGCGATGCCGCGCTGGCGCGCCGAGGTCGGCGACTCCCGCGGCGATCTGGACTGGCAGTGGGGCGAGAAGCGCAGCCGCCCGGAGCCGCGCCCGTCCGAGCCGGTCGACGACGCGCGCCTCTTCGGCGGCAGCGACGACGGCGAGGAGCGCAGCAACGCGTTCGTGGGACCGGAAGAACATGTTGTCAGTCGCTAGGCCTGCATAAATACTGCCCGGACGGGGAAGACAGAAGACATGGCGGATGTCCTGAACCGAAGTACCGCTCCGGCGGGCAATGGCCGGGTGGTGACCCGGGTCGGCGAGCCTTCTACGTCTGAGCTGGTACAACGTGCCAGCGAACAGATCACACGACTCATCAGGGACGAGTTCGCGCTTGCGAAGGCCGAACTCACGGAGAAGGGCAAGCACGCCGGTGTGGGCGTGGGGCTCTTCGGTGGTGGCGGCGCGCTCGCGCTCTACGGCGGCGGCGCCGGCATCGCCACGATCATTCTGGCGTTGGCGCTGGTCATGCCCGCTTGGGCGGCCGCGCTGATCGTCACGGTGGTGCTCTTCATCGGCGCGGGCATCCTCGCGTTCCTCGGCAAGAAGCAGGTCTCCCAGGCCGTGCCGGCGATGCCGCAGGCCGCCACCGAGGGCGTCAAGGCCGACGTCGAGGCGGTCACCGAAGCCGTGAAGCGGGGACGGTCATGACCATGGAGGACGTACGTAAGAACGGCACACCGCAGGACATCGACGAACTGCGGGCGGAAATACAGCGCACCCGGGCCGAGCTGGGCGACACCGTCCAGGCCCTGGCCGCGAAGGCGGACGTGAAGGCGCGCGCCAAGGACCAGGTCGAGCAGACCAAGGCCGCGATGGCCGCGCGCGTGAACGACGCCAAGGACGCCGTGACGTCCCGTGCGCAGGAGGCCGCCGGCCTCATGTCCGTGCGGGCGCACGAGGCGAAGGGCATCGTGTCGGTTCGTGCGAATGAGGCGAAGGACGCGGTCTCGGTCCGGGCCCACGACGCCGGTGACGCGGTGCGGCGCAACCCCGCGCCGGCCGTCGCCATCGCGGTCGGGGCGATCTCGGCCGCCGCGTTCGTGCTGACGCTCTGGCTGATCCGCCGGCGCCGCTGACCCCCCAACGACGCTGACAAGGAGAGATACCGGTGGGTAAGAAGATCAACGCGCTGGCTTACAAGCCGGTCGGCATTCTCGCGGGTGTCGCCGCGGGCGCCGTCGCAGGCGCGGTGTTCAAGCAGGCCTGGAAACTCGCCGGTCGCGACGACGACGCGCCGAACGCTACGGACGAGGACCGCGGCTGGACCGAGATCCTGATCGCCGCCGCGCTCCAGGGCGCGATCTTCGCGGTGGTCAAGGCCGCGGTCGACCGTGGCGGCGCCGTCGGCGTCCGCAAGGTCACGGGCCACTGGCCCGATTAAATTTCGAGGGTACGCACGGAGCGCGGGGGCGCGCTTCGTGCGAGGTATTCACGGCGGGGGTGGCCATCGGGCTACTCCCGCCGTCGCCGTTCTCCCTGGTGAGGGCGCTGTATCGACGTGGGTGTAGGAGCGAGGCGCGGTCCAGGGTCGCTTGGGCCTCGCCGCAACCCGGCATCCCACGTCGATACAGCGCCTGGCTGCCGTAAAGCCTGTTTGACGGATCCCGGCGAGCCGAGGGCGCGGTCCAGGTGTTGTCCGGGTGTTCGCAGCGTGCGGTCGCCGGGCGCCCGGACCACGCCGCAGGCCGCCGCGATCCATCGAACTCGTCTAGCGCCGGTTGGTGACGCTTGCGTCGTCCCAGTTGGGCAGGGGGGCATCGTCCCGTATCGGGGGGAGGCCCACAGCGGTCGGCTGCTCGGTGATCGGCAGCAGTTCCGGCGCGGTCGGGGCCGGCGTCGGCGGGCGCACCCGGGACCGGACCCGCAGCCCCACCACCATCGCGGCCAGGCCGGCGACCAGCAGGACCGCGCCCGCGACCGACCAGGCCGGGCCCTTGGTGATCGAGCTGCCCGGGATCATCTCCAGGCCCTCGAAGATCCACAGGGCGCCGAGCACGAAGCCGAGCAGGCCCAGCGTCAGCGTGCCCCACACCTTGGTCACCATCGCGCGTGCACCTGCGGCCGGATCAGCTCGTCGTAGACCTCCGCCACGGCCGCGTGCGTCTCCACGGACAGTTGCGGCAGCGCGGCCGCGGCCGCGTTCCCCTCGGCCTGGGCGGCGTTGCGGGCACCCGGGATGACCACTGTGACGGCCGGCGCGTCAAGGATCCAGCGGAGCGCGAACTGCGCGGTGGTGGCGTCCGCCGGGACCAGCGGGGCGAGGCGGCGGACCGCCTCCAGGCCGGTCTCGTAGTCGACGCCGGAGAACGTCTCGCCGACGTCGAAGGAGTCGCCGTGCCGGTTGTAGTTCCGGTGGTCGTTCGCCGGGAACGTGGTGGACGCGTCGTAGCGGCCGGAGAGCAGGCCGCTGGCGAGCGGGACGCGGGCGATGATGCCGACGCCGGCCTCGAGCGCGGCCGGCAGCACCTGCTCCAGCGGCTTGAGACGGAACGCGTTCAGGATGATCTGCACGCTCGCGGTGCCGGGGCGGGAGATCGCCTCAAGTGCCTCCGCGCAGGTCTCGACGCTCACGCCGTATGCCGAGATGCGCTTCTCCTCGACGAGCGTGTCGAGCGCGTCGTAGACGGCCTGCGTCGAGAAGACCGCTGTCGGCGGGCAGTGCAGCTGCACCAGGTCGAGCGTGTCCACGCCGAGGTTGGTGCGGGAGCGGTCGGTCCAGGCCCGGAAGTTGTCGAGCGTGTAGTTGCCCGGCTCCTGCGGCAGGCGCCTGCCCATCTTGGTGGCGACGGTCAGCCCGTGCCCCGGGTGCTCGCGCAGGTAGCGGCCGATGACCTGCTCGCTGCGCCCGTCGCCGTAGACGTCCGCGGTGTCCAGGAACGTCACGCCGGAGCTGACGGCCGCGTCGATGGTGGCGAGCGCGTCGTCCTCGTCGACCTCGCCCCAGTCCGCGCCGAGCTGCCAGGTGCCGAGTCCGATGACGCCGACGGCCCGGCCGCCGAGCTTGGGGAAGCTTCTTTTCTCCACGTCGCGAGCCTATCCCGCGTCCGGGTGCGGCGCCGGATAGTGTCTACCAAGACGGACGTACGGTTTGGGAGGAATGACATGTGGGATCCAGACGTGTATCAGCGGTACGGCGACGAGCGCGCGCGGCCGTTCTTCGACCTGGTCGGCCGGATCGCCGCCGACGCGCCGCGCCGGGTGGTGGACCTCGGCTGCGGGCCCGGCGACCTGACCGCCACCCTCGCCGCACGGTGGCCGGGCGCGCGCGTCGAGGGCATCGACTCCTCGCCCGAGATGATCGCCAAAGCCTCGGGCCCGGTGGAGTTCGCGGTCGGTGACGTGCGCACCTGGCAGCCCACGCCGGACGTGGACGTGCTTGTCAGCAACGCGGTCCTGCAGTGGGTACCGGGGCACGAGGCGCTGCTGCCGTCCTGGGTGGCGGGCGTGGCGCCGGGCGCGGTGATCGCGCTCCAGGTGCCTGGCAACGTCGACGCGCCGTCGCATCGGGCGCTTCACGCGCTCGCCTCGGAGCCGCGCTGGCGGGACGTGCTCGGCGGCGTCGGGCTGATCCGGCGGGTGCCGGACGCCACGGCGTACGCGCGCATCCTCACCGCGGCCGGGTGCGCGGTCGACGCGTGGGCCACCACCTACCTGCACCTGCTGCCCGCGGACGGGGACGAGCACCCGGTACTGCGCTGGATGGACGGGACCGCGTTGCGCCCGGTCAAGGCCGCGCTCCCGGCGGCGGACTTTCCGGTGTTCCGCACGTCGCTGGGGGAGCGGCTCGCGGAGGCGTACCCCGTGGAGAATGGTCTTGTCTATTTTCCCTTCCACCGCAATTTCGTGGTGGTCCGTACGCCACAGGGGGCAGCGCAACCATGAGCGACCTGACCGGGTTCATCGCCGGATTGCCGAAGGCCGAGCTGCACGTGCACCACG
Source organism: Catenuloplanes sp. NPDC051500 (assembly GCF_044454585.1). NCBI lineage: Bacteria > Bacillati > Actinomycetota > Actinomycetes > Micromonosporales > Micromonosporaceae > Catenuloplanes > Catenuloplanes sp. NPDC051500. The sequence continues at coordinate 371,648 of NZ_JBITDX010000002.1, read as the reverse complement.
TCGGCTCGGCATCGCCGCGGATCGTGGCCGAGTTGGCCGCGCGGCACGAGGGCAGCACGCCGGTGCCGGCCGACCCCGAGGCGCTCGCGAAATACTTCGAGTTCCGGGACTTCGCGCACTTCATCGAGGTCTACCTGAGCGTCGTCGACCTGATCCGCGAGCCGGAGGACGTGCGGCTGCTCACCTACGAGATCGCCCGTGAACTGGCCCGCCAGCAGGTCCGGTACGCCGAGGTGACGCTCACGCCGTACTCCACGGTCCGGCGCGGCATGCCTGCCGAGGCGTACTGCGAGGCGATCGAGGACGCCCGGCTGCGCGCGGAGAAGGAGCTCGGCATCGTGCTCCGCTGGTGCTTCGACATCCCGGGCGAGGCCGGCCCGAGTGCGGGCGAGGACACCCTGCGGATCGCGCTTGACCAGCGGCCGGACGGGCTGATCAGCTTCGGGCTGGGCGGGCCGGAGGTGCCACGGCCGCAGTGGAAGCCGTACTTCGACGAGGCGCGCGCGGCCGGCCTGCGCTCGGTGCCGCACGCGGGCGAGACCACCGGGCCGGAGACGATGTGGGACGCGATCCGGGAGCTTGGCGCGGAACGGATCGGGCACGGCATCGCGGCGGCGCAGGACCCGGCGCTGATGGCGTACCTGGTGGAGCACGGGATCGCGCTTGAGGTCTGCCCCACGTCGAACGTGCGGACCCGCGCGGTGGCCTCGCTTGACCAGCACCCGCTGCCGGCGCTCGTCGCGGCCGGCGTGCCGATCAGCATCAACTCGGACGACCCGCCGATGTTCGGCACCACGCTCAACGACGAGTACGGAGTCGCGGCCCGCCTGCTCGACCTGGACGAGACAGGCGTCGCCGACCTGGCAAAGGCGGCAGTCACGCAGTCCTTCATGCCGGAGAACGACAAGGCCGCGCTGATCAGCGAGATTTCCGCTTACGCAGCAGGCTGATTATCGGGCATCCGTCGTTGACAGCACCCCGGCGTGGGCGAAAGCTCAGAACCGTCCACGTTGGGGGGTGCAGATCATGGCGCGTCTGCTGGAATCGCTGCCGGAGCACATCGAGGCCGCGGTCGAGGTGCGGGACGCCTGGCGCCGCCGGGCCACCGCCGGCCTCGAGTTCCTGGTCCAGGACCTGTCCCGGTGGGCGCCCGGCGCGGTGCTCCGGGTCGCGTTCCTGGACGGCGGCACCGAGGCCCACGCGCGCATCGCGGACGCCACCCGGCAGATCACCGACGCCTGCGGTGTCACGCTCGACTTCGGGCTGGACCCGGCCACCGGGGCGTACCGGCGCTGGACCACCGCCGACACCACGTACGCCGCGGAGATCCGGGTCAGCTTCGACCAGGGCGGCTACTGGTCGCTCGTCGGCACGGACAGCACCGACCCCACGCTCGCCGAGGCCGACTCGCCGCTCGGCGGCAGCCCGCACCAGCGCAGCCTCAACCTGGCCGGCTACGGCGGGATCCTGCCGGACGACTGGGCCGGCACGGTGCGGCACGAGTTCCTGCACGCGCTCGCGTTCAAGCACACCCACCAGAACATGCGCGGCCCGTGCGAGGGCGAGTTCCGCTGGGAGGACGACGACGGGTACGTGCCGACCCGCAACGACCGGGGCGTCTTCATCGCGGACGAGGCGGGGCGGCGGCCGGGCGTCTACACCTACCTGGCCGGGCCGCCGAACCGCTGGTCGCGGGCCCGGGTCGATGCCAACCTGCGCACCACCGAGTCGGACGACACGACCGCCGGCCCGTTCGACTCGGATTCGGTGATGCTGTACCAGTTCGAGCCGTTCTTCTACCGGACCGCGCCGTCGCCGTGCGCGCCGACCGGGAACGGCGTCGACCTGTCGGCAGGCGACATCAGGGGTCTGCAGCTGCTCTATCCACCGGAGCCGGGTGGTGAGCTGGCCACCCGGGCCGAGACCGCGCTGACGGCCGTCTCCGGGGGCGCCGAGTCGATTGGGGGCGGGGACCCGTACCGGCAAAGGCTTGTGGAGGTTCTGCGCGGTCTGGCCGAAGGACGGGTGCCATGAGCGGCGACGCGCGCAGATACCTCGACCTGATCTCCACCGGCGGTGGTCAGCGCACGCTCGCCGAGTCCGCCGCGTCCACCGCGGGGAACGCGGCGCCCGCCGCCAAGACCGAGCTGATCGAGCGCCTCGAGGCGGAGCTGACCTACGTCGAGACGAAGACCGGCGTGGTGGGCGACCAGGCGCAGACCAAGGCGCTGTTCGACCACGCGGGCGCCGCACTTGACAAGCTGCTCGGCGACGGGACCGCGGCCACGCTCACCGAGGCCGACGTGGCCGGCCTGGAAGCGGTGGTGGTCACGGACGGCACCCGGCCGGTCCTGTTCGTCGAGGACGACTTCGTCGACCTGCTCGCGCCGAGCATCGGTGCCTACGCGGCCCCGATCTCCCGGCTCTCCGAGGAGATCCGCACGGTCTGCCGGTCCGTCGGGCGCGTCGACGACCCGGCCGCCGCGCCGCTCGGCTACCAGGGCACCGCCTGGGTCGTCGGCGAAGGCCTCGTCGCCACGAACTTCCATGTGCTGCAGGCCATCGCGCCGCGCGGCACGCGGGTGGACGGGCAGTTCACCGGCCGGCTCAACCCCGGCGTCGCGGTCCACTTCGGGCACGAGGTCGGCCGTCCCTGGCCGGAACGGCGGTTCCCGATCCGGCGCGTCGTCGCGGTCGGCCGGGAAGGCTCGCCGGAGCGGGTGCACCCGGTGCTCGGCGGCCTCAACTTCGACGGCCTCGACCTGGCCATCCTCGAACTCGAACCGGTGCCCGGCCGCCCGTTCCCGCCCCCGCTCCCGGTGGCCCGCGGCGACGACCCGGTCACCCGCGGCGGGCTCGCCACCGCCGGCCGCGGCGTCTACCTGGTCGGTTACCCCGGCAACGAGCAGTCGACCACCCGCACGCTGTTCACGAGCATCTTCGCGGGAGTGAAAAGCTACAAGCGGCTCGCGCCCGGCCGGATCACCGCGGCCGCAGGCGACCTCGCCGACGACCCGCGCGGCTGGATCCTCGCCCACGACGTCTCCACCCTCGGCGGCAACTCCGGGTCCGCCGTCGTCGACCTGGACGCGGACGGCCGCTCCGTGCTCGGCCTGCACTTCGCCGGTCAGCCCGAACGGCAGAACTGGGCGCACGCGCTGGAGCGGATCACCACGGAGCTGGCGGCGGTGCTGCCCGCGGCGGCCCGATGACAACTGTCACCGCCGGGCCCTCGGTGTCCAGGCCTTCGGTGACCGGGCTCGCCGAGACGGTGACCGCCGCACCGACCGACTGGATCGTTGTCGAACGGGTCTGGGAGCGGGTCAGCCGCTCGCACGACGTCCACCAGCCGCCGCAGACCAGCCCGAACCTGCACGATCTGCTGATCGATGCGTTCACCGCCGCCCAGGACGGCGGCTTCCTCGACGTGTTCGCGTTCGAGCTGATCAAAGAAGGGCTGGCCGGCCCGGAGCTGGTCACCCGGCTGCGCGCGATCGACGCGGACGCGGGCGGATTCCGGCTCCAGGCATTCCAGAACGGGCACCGGCAGGCGGTCAACCCGCTGCTCTACGCGGACGGCCTGCTCCGCGCCTGCGAATACGTCTGCCGGATCGACATCGACGGCACCCAGGCCGGCACCGGCGTACTGGTCCGGCCCACGGTCGTGGCCACCATGGCCCACGTGATCTGGCCGCTGCTCACCGTCGCCGCGGACGGCACGCTCACCGCGGCGGACGGCAGCCTCCGCCGCCTGGAGATCCGGTTCCGCGACTACGTGGACCGCGCCGCCGCCCGCGCCGGCGGCGAGACCGCCACGCTCCACCCGGACTGGCTGCTGCACGGCAGCCCACCCACGGACGCGGAACGGGCCGCACGCGACGTCCGGGACATCGTCGGCATCGCCTCCCCGGCCGGCCCCTGGGACCTCGCGCTGATCCGGCTCGCCACCCCGCCCAAGGGCGCCGCGCTTCCGGAACTGCTGGGCAGCCCGCCGTCCGGCCCGTTCGAGATAAACCTGCTCCACCACCCGCACGGCCCCAACCCGGACGGCGAACCCCTGCTCCTCTCCGGCGGCAGCCTCGGCGAACAGCTCGGCGCGCCCCCGGTCCGCTTCCTGCACGACGTCAACACGCTCGGCGGCTCCTCCGGCGCCCCGGTCTTCGACAATCGCTGGCGGATCGTCGCGCTCCACCAGGGCGGCACCGCCGGCGCCGGCAACCGCGCCGTCCCGGTCCGCGACTGGACCGCCACGCTCGACCGCCCGCTCCCCGACGACGTGCCCTACCTGCGTACCCTGCCGCGCTTCGACAACGCGCCGGTGATCGGCCGCCGCGCCACCCAGCAGCGGCTCTGGCGCGCGCTGCGTCCCGGCGCGACGGCCGCCGACCGGCTCTTCGTGCTCCGCGGCGGCCCCGGCACCGGCAAGCGCTTCACGAAACGCCTGGTCCGCTCGTTCGTCGAGGCCCACAGCGACGGCGTGGTGGTCACGCTCGACCTGGCCAACGCGCTCGCCTACGACGCCGACGGCTTCGCGGCCTGGGTCACCGGCGCGCTCTCCGCCCCCGGTGTCGCTCCCGCGCGCGGCGAGGCCCTGACCACCGGTCCGCGCGAGGTCCGCGACGACGTGCTGCCCGCGCTCACCCGCCGCGTCGAGGAGATCGGCGGTGACCGCGCGGTGTGGCTTGTGCTCGAAGGCTTCGGCGGAGCCGCGCTGGACGTGCCGCCCGGCGTGAAGGACGTGGTGGTCAACCTGATGGGCCGCCTCCGCGACAACCCGTCCCAGCGGCTGATCCTGGTCGGCTGGAACGAACCCCCGCCGGAAGGCTTCGAGGCAGCGATCGAGGACCTGGAGTTCCCGTCGTCGTACGACGTCGCCGCCCACTTCACCCCACCCGGCCGGCAGCCGGCGGACGCGCTTGTCGCCGCCGTCCCGTCGCTGCTGGCGTTACAGGCGGCGCAGGGGTTGAACGGCTATCCGGCCGCGCTTGCGGTGCTCCGCATGCTGGCGGCCGGGGTCGCGGCATGAGCCACGTGCCAACTCGCCGCCGGCCGTGTCGTTGCGGCAGCACCACCGGCCGGAACCCGGCATGACCTCGCCGGAGACGGACGCGGCGGTCGCGGCGATCCGCGAGATGTGGCAGGACCGGTCCGCGGGCGAGCGGTCCGCGTTCACCTCAGCGCTCACGCCACCACCGGTCGTGCCCACCCCATCAGAAGACCACATCACGAGGGTACGGGTGAGAGCCGCGCTGTCCGGGGCGGTGGACCCGGCCGAGCTGGGCGAACCATCGGTGCTGGAGGCACTGTCACCCGAATTCGATCGGTCCTACGTGGACGGCAATTGGCGCTGGACCCTGCGCAGCGGCCCGCGCCGCACGGTGCTGCGGTCACTGGCCGGCTCGCCGGACCGGCTGGCGGCCGGGCTGGCCGACGCCCGCTCCCTGCCGACCGACGAGGCCGGCCTGTACCTGCGCAGTCTGGCGGCCCGCACGCTTCCGTCGGCGGTGCTGCCCGGCACGGCTGCCGCGCTCGCGGAGCCGTCGTCTCGGCACGCGGACCTTCTGCGCGAACCGCAGGCGTCCCCGTCCGCGCTTCCGGCGCGGCTGGTGTTGCAGGCGCTGGCGTGGGCGGAACCGTTGGGCGGGTTCGCCGGGGATCTGGCGGAGGCGCGGCGGCGGGTAAGGGTCGAGGCGGTCGCGGCCAGCTATGGCGCGCTGCTTGCGAACGGTTTCTTCGGCCGTGACGAGGAGCTGGCCCGGCTGCGCGACTTCGCCACCGTTCCGGTTACGCCGGAGGACCGGCCGGTGCCGCTGCTTCCGGTCATCGGCCTCGGCGGCGCCGGGAAATCGACAGCGCTGGCCGCGTTCATCGAGCCCTACCTGCGCGAACTCGGCCGCCCGGCCGCCACCGGCCCGGTCGTCATCGTTGTCGACTTCGACCGGGTCCAGTTCCGGATCGACGCGGAGCTGGAACTCAGCTTCGAGGTCAGCCGCCAGCTCGGCAACGCCCATCCGGTCGCGGCCGCGGACTTCTCGGCACTGCGCTACCAGGCCCGCGAGGAACGTGCCGGCTCGGCGGCGGCCCGCTACGCCGGATCACTCGCGGCCGGCGAGGGTGCCGGCGACGCCCCCGCCTTCGAACGCGACGCGTCGCTGCTCGTCCGCATGCACGACCTGGACAACCGTGCGGTCCTGCTGATCCTTGACACGTTCGAGGAGTGGCAGCGCGAACGCCCGGACCCCGGCCGGCCACGCACCGGCGGCAACGACCCGGAGGCCCGGATCCTGCGCTGGATCGCCCGCCTCCACGACACCATGGGCCTGCGCGGCCTCCGTGTCATCCTCTCCGGCCGCGCCGACGTGGCCATCGACGCCACCGAGATCACCGGCCGGGTCGAGGTGGCCGAGGCCGTCTGCCTCGCGGATCTCGCCCCGGAAGCCGCCGCCGAACTGCTCGCCGCCCACGGTGTGCCCGCGGAACAGGCGCCGGCGCTCGCGGATCTGGTCGGCGGGAGTCCGCTCACGCTGCGGGTGGCGGCCCGATTCTTCGCCCACCTGTCGACGGACGAGCGCGCGACCTTCATCGCAGGGAACGCCGCGTCGGTACGCGACCTCGACGGCGACCTGCGCCGCGAACTCCTCTACGAACGCTTCCTCGGCCACATCCCGGATCCCCGGGTCCGCAGCCTGGCCCACCCCGGCCTGGTCCTGCGCCGCGTCACCGCCGGCCTGATCCGCCACGTGCTCGCCCCGCACTGCGGCCTCGGCGACCTCACCGACGCCGACGCCACCGAGCTGCTCGAACGCCTGGCCGACGAGGTCTGGCTGGTCAAACGGGACGGCGACACGATCCGCCATCTCCCCGACGTCCGCCGCGCCATGCTCCACCTGATGACAAGTGACCCGGCTAAGGCGGACAGCCTGCGCCTGATTCACCAGGCGGCTGCCGACTGGTACCGGTCGGGGCGCGATCTGCTCGGCGAGGCCGCCGCGGTCGAGGCGCTCTACCACGACCTGATGCGGGACCCGGACGGAATAGCCCGGCTGGACGCGCGGGAGTCGCGCGATCGGCTGATCGCATTGGGCGAGTCGGTGGTGGATCTGCCGGCGCGGACCGCCGTCGAGGTGCGGGTCCTTCGGGATGAGCTGCCGCCGCTGGCTGAGGTGCTGACCACCCGCGACCAGATCTGGGCGAAATGGGTGGATCACCGGGGGTGGGTCCACGTCGACGGCAGGGCGGCGCTTGAGGCGTTGTCCCTGTTGGAGAAGCGGGACGTGCGGTCCGAGCCGTCGTGGTTGGCGCGGGCCTACTGCGACCTCGGCCGGTGGGGCGACTACCGGCCGGCGGCGGATCGGTATGACGACCGGCGGATCCCGCCGCACCGCTATCAAGCCATCGCCGCGCTGCTGTCCGGGGATGAGGTGACCGACGCCGAACTGCCGGCGGTCTACGGCGACTCCAGCGGCGAGGCCGGACATTTCTCCCATATTCTGACCCACTACTACTACCGGCTTCTGCTGCGCCCGCCGGCCGATCTTGCTCGCTGGCGAGGCGCAGAGCCACAGCTCGTAGGCTTCGCCGCCGTGTTGCCGTCGATACATCGCAACATCTTCGACCTGTTTCCGGTCGACGAACTCCGCCGCACCCTGGTCTGGGTGGGGGCAGGGTGTCCGGGCGGCTCGACCGTGCTGACCGTCGTGGACGCATGGGGTGGGCGGCCTCTCACGAGGTCGCTCGTCGCACAGGATCCGACGCTGCTGTGGGCGCTGCGCGGCGACAATCCCGAGTTGCGCGCCGCTGCGCGGACCGCGTTGGCGGAGATCGGCGAGTCGGCCGCCGGCGACGCGGACGCGCTGGCCGCGATCGACCTGCGCGGCGACCTCGGGCGCTTTCTGGACGAGAGCGTCGACCGCCACCCGGACGCGGTGCTGCTGCAGCGCGTCCGGGACGCCTTCCACCGCTGGGACCGGGCCAACAACGCACTTATCGCGGCGATCGTCCGGGACGTCGAGGCGGGCTGGCCCGACTCATGAGTCAGACCAGCTGGAAGAGCAGCGCGAAGCCGCCGGTCACCAGCCCGGCTCCGACAAGCCAGCCCAGCAGCAGTCCGTCGGCCGACCCGGTTCGGGCCCGCAGTCCCGGCACCGCGGCGATGATCAGCAGGACGAGCAGGTACAGCACCGCGAGACCGATCAGTACCGGCAGGAAGCTCAGTGCGGCGGCCATCGCCCCGCCCTCGCCGCCGAAGCGGGTGGCGAGGAAGAGGCCGAGGGCGAGGAGGGCGACAAGCGCGATGTGGCCGAGGACGCCGAGGCCGAGGTTGCGGCTGAAACGGTTCACGGTCGGGTTGCCCTTCGCCTGCCGGAGCCCACGCGGCCCGGTCATCCACTGTGACGGGCGCGCGGGCCGGGAGTTCAACGGCGGCGGAAGGTCACCAGGGTGACGGCGGAGAAGAGCAGTGCCACCAGGCCGGCGCCGATCAGCAGCGCGGTGACCGAGGCGCGGCCGGCGGCCGGAGTGTCGATGTCGGCGAGGCGGACCTGCGGGGCCGGATCGATCACCGTGGTTCCGTCCGCGGCGTGCGTCAGAGTGCGCATCACCGCGTGCGGCACGGCAGGCGGCAGAGCTGGTGGGAAGGCCTGCGCCCAGGCCGCGGCCGGCGACGACCCGGCGTAGACCGGGTCGTGCCAGCAGATGACGATCGCGACGACGCCCAGGATCAGCAGGATGGCCCAGCGGACGATCCTTCCGCGTGTGAAGAACACGCCGTCCTCCTCATGCGAATACGAACGCGAGCGCGAGCGCGCGGTCACGGCCGGTCAACCCGGTAGTGCGGTCCACGACTGGTGGAGCTGGTCCTTCGGGCTCTGCAGTGCGAGGACCCGTGTGCCGCCGTACCGCTGCTCGCCGAGACCGATGACCAGGTCGGCGCCGGCGGCCCGGAGCGTGAAGCCGTGTTCGGTGGGCAGGACGACCCAGTGCTGTTCAACGGCCGTCTCCTTGCAGGTGACCTGGACCAGGGGTACGCCGGCGGCGATCTCGCCGCCGAGCGGGATCACGCACTTCTCGGTGGCGCGTGAGACGAGCTGGAAGCTGTTGCCGACGCGGCGGAGGCTCCACTGCTGCTGGGTGACGCCCTCGGCGCGCTGGACGACGATCGGCGTGAACTCGTTGGTACGCGCGCCGTAGAGGTGGGCGGCGCCGCCGGTGAGCGCGTTGTTGAGCTGGAACCAGCCCTCCATGATCGGGCGCGCGGCCGGTGCGGTCTTGGCGGCGAGCGCGTCGGTGAACTTCTCGCCGTCGTTGACAAGCACCTGGATGCTGTACTGCGTGTCCGGCCGGAGTCCGATGATCCGGGCTCGGGTGGCGGCGGTGACGCCGATGATCTGGCCGTTCACGGTGACCGTGTAGTGCACCGCGTTTGACGCCGGGTTCCAGCTGACCCGGGTGGACGTGCTTGTGGTGTCCCGGATCTTGAGGAAGCCGGGGGGCGGGGGCGCGCCGACCGGCGGCTCGCTGGCCAGGCCGGAGTCCTTGTCGGGCGGCGGCGGGGACAGCGACGGTGCCGGCGAGGGCGGCGGGGCGGCGGACGGCGTGGCGGATGGGCTCGGGGGGACGGGTGCGCCGCCGCCCCCGCCGCCGAGCAGGTTGCCCAGCAGGCCGCCGACCAGGCCCTTGTCATCGTCGTCGCCGACGTCCTCCGGGTCCTCGGGGTCTTCCGGGTCGTCCTCGCCACTGGTCGGCGTGGGACTGGCCGGGGTGGGTTTCGGGGTCTGCGACGGCGGCGTGGTGGACCGGCCGGGCGACGGTGACGGGTTGCCCCGTGGCGCGGTCGTGCCGGGGGCGGCGCCGGAGTCTCCACCTGTGCCGGGTGCGGGCGTGGGAGTGGCCTCGCGGATCAGGAACTCGCTGTCAGCCACGTTCCAGTTGTCGGCGAGGTAGCTGCCGGGGCTCGGGTCGGTGTTGAAGTAGTCGTCGCCGCCGCAGTCGAGCAGCGCCTCGCCGGACGGGCTGTCGCACTCGATGCGCAGCTCCTCGCGGCTCTCGTCGGAGTAGCACATCAGGTCGTGGTCGTCGAGGCAGTGGCCGATGCCGCTGCCGTTCGGCGCGCCGTCCGCGACGCCGCCGAGCGTGTGTACGAGCTGGTGGGTGGCCATCGGCGCGGACCAGCAGCCGGCGTCGACGCGTGCGTACGACGGGCCGCCGTTGTTCAGGTTGCCGCCGTCGCCGCGTGCGTCCTTGACGAACGTGGCGATGCCGCAGTAGACGTTCGTGTCCGCGAAGATCAGGTATTTGCGGTCGGTGCGGTCGTAGCCGAGCTGCCGCATCGCCTCAAGCGACACGTCGAAGCTTGTGAACCTGTCGGACGGGATCTGCACCTCGGTGACGTCGACGCGGCAGTCGGGCGTGGTCACGTAGCGCACGTGCCGGACGCCGCCGGTGCGGGCCGCACTTGCGGAGAAGATCTCGTCGACCTCCGCGGCCCACTGCCTGATGGACGGCAGGTAGCGGCTGTAGCGGCTGACCGCGTCCGTCGGGTAGGCATAGATGATCTGCACGCGTTTGCCCTGGTAGCCGTCGCCCTCGCAGGCCACGCCGTCCTCGCCGAGCGTGAAGGCGGCGTCGCCGCTGGCCGGGTCCGGCACCAGCGCGGGCATGCTGCTTGCGGGCACGACCGCGCCCTCGTCGCGCACCACGTCAGCGTCGTCGGGGACGCTTCCGGTGTACCGGACCGGCTCGACCATCGGTGGCACGCCCTCGGCGATCGGCGCCACGTCCTGGGTGACCTTGAACGACGGGGGTGCCGGGTCCGGCCCGTACGAGCAGACGTCCTTGCCGCCCTTGACCTCGTAGGCCCCGATGCAGACGGAGTTGCGGCTGGCCGGGATGAGCCCGTCGTAGACCAGGCCGTCCTCCGGCTCGCTGGCCGGCAGCGCCGCGATCGGCACCAGGCCGGGCAGCGAGGCGAGGCCGGGCGTCCACTTGGTGAACAGCGCCGGGAGGATCAGCAGGACCACGCCGACGAGCACCGCGGCGCTGGCCAGGTTCAGCCGGCGGGGGAGGCGCACGGTGCCGGGCAGGTCGCGGGCCGCGGAGGTGCGGCGCACGACCTGGCCGTGCCGCTTGGCGGACCGGGAGACGGGCGCCTCGGCGGGTGCCGGCACGGTCTGCCGGCCGCCACGGTCACGGCGGATCGCCTGCACACGCATCAGCTGCGTGCGGCTCGCCCAGGCCGGAAGCTCCTGGACGCGGCGTCGCGCCCCCTCACGGCGTACCGCGGAGGGGGGTAGAGGATCCGACGACGCCTGTGGCGTGGTGCCGGACCGCGACGTGATTGACGTGATGACCCGGCGCGCCTGATCCCAGCGTCGCGCGAGGTCGAGGCGACTCGCGAGCCCCGTCTGCTCCGGCTCCGGCTCGCCCGCACGGCGGTGCCGGGCGGAGGTCGAGGCGGTGGAGACCGGAAGATCCCGGACGGGGGAGCGCGTGGTGGCCGTTCGCCGCTTAGGAAGCTCGCGGTGCGACGACACGCGTGTGATACCTCCGTTGGTGGGCGCGCGACGGGGTGAGGGTTTGGGGGACCGCACCCCGCCGCGCGCGGGTCACACCGGACCGGGGTGTGGGGACGTAATGCGGGCGGTGGTCCGATGAAACCGGATGGGATCGGGTTGAACACTGCCACCTGGCAGGTAGCCGTGGGAACTGCCTTAAGCGGAAACTAAGCAAAGCTTGGGATTCGGTTCGTTGGGTCGCATCAGTGTCACTCCGAGTGATCCCGTGGGCGGGGCCATCGGGGCCGTTCGCGCTCGCCGGCCAACCTGCCGACCAGCCCGAACCTGCTTGCCTGTTTCGGTTTCGCCTCCGCGTCGCCGAAGAGCATGACCACGCTCGCGCCGCCGAGCGAGGATCTGGCGATGCTTACCGAGCCGCCGGTGGCGAGCGTGGCGCGCTTCGCGATGTCCAGGCCGAGGCCGGTGGAACCGCGGTCGGACGCGCCGCGTTGCAGCGCCCGCTCGGGGTCCTCGATGCCGGTACCGGCGTCGTCGACCCGCAGCGCGATCCAGCCGTCCCGCCGGGACACGCCGATCTCGAACGCGGTGCCCTGCGCGGTGTAGCGGAACACGTTGCCAAGCACCGCATCAAGCGCGGCGGCCAGCTCGGAGCGGGGCACCAGGATCGGGATCCGGGTCTGGGCGCCGACCACCCGGTACGGCCGGTTCTGGTCGCCGGCGAGCGCGGACCAGAACGTCATCCGCTCCCGGACCACCTCGCTGACGTCGCAGGAACCCTCCTCGGGCGGGGGTGCGCCCCGGTCCGCGACCGCGCGCCGGGTGGTGGTGATCAGCGCGTCGACCTCGCCCTCAAGCGTCACGATCGCCTGCCGGATGCGGCGGATGGTGCGCCGCCGGTCCAGCTCGGCTGCGGAGAAGTTCCCGACGCTTGTGTCGTCGGGGTCGAGCGCCTCCGCGTCAAGCCGCAGCACGGTCAGCGGGGTACGCAGCCGGTGCGACAGGTCCGCCACCATCTCCCGTTCGTTTGTGCGTGACGTGACAAGCCGGTCCGCCATCCGGTTGAAGGCGTAGCCGGCCTCGGCCAGCTCGCGCGGGCCGGTCGGCTCGATGCGCACGCCGAGGTCGCCGTCACCGACCGCCATCGCGGCCCGGACCAGCGAACGTGCGGACCCGACCGCCTTCGCGGCCAGCCGGTCGACGACGAAGACGCTTGCCGCGACCAGGCCGAGCGTGATCACGGCGAGCGTCCACCAGACCACCGGCACGCCGTCGCTGAGCGCGCCGGCCGGCACGAACACCTCGATGACCACTGTCTTCTCGCCGACGATCACCGGTTCCAGACGCAGCACGCCGCCGTCGACGTCGACGGTGACCGGGCGGCCGCCGCTGACGGTCCGCGTGATGTCGGAGTCGGAGGCGCGACCGGCTGCCTCCTTCGACAGCCCGAGCACGACGGGCCTGCCGGTGAGCGGGCCGCTGCCGGCCGCCTCGACCGCACGGGCGACACCTGCCTCGTCGGCCTGGGCGGCAAGCGCGCCGGCGACGATCGCGCTGCGCCGCCCGGCCTCGGTGAGCGCGCGTTCCCGCGCGTCCTCGGAGACCTGGATGGCAAGCGGGATCACGAAGACCAGCGCGGCCACCGCGGTCATCGCCGCGCTGACGTACGCCAGCCCCACCCTCAGTCCGGTGCCACCAACCGGAATCCGACCCCCCGCACGGTGCGCAGGTAGCGGGGCTTCGCCGCGGACTCGCCCAGCTTGCGGCGGAGCCAATACAGGTGCACGTCGATCGTCTGGTCCTCGCCGACCGATGGCTGTCGCCATACCTCCTCCAACAGCTCCCGGCGGGACACCACGCGGCCCGGGCGGGCGGCGAGGTAAGCGAGTAGATCGAATTCCTTGCGGGTCAGCGCGAGCGGGGCGCCGTCGAGCTGCGCGGAGCGCTCGCCGACGTCGACCCGCAGGCCGCCGACCTGGTGCACGGCCGGCTGGGCCGTGCGGGTGGCACGCCCGGCGCGGCGCAGCACCGTGGTGATGCGCGCGTCCAGGTGGGCGCCGGTGAACGGCTTGACCATGTAGTCGTCCGCGCCGGAGCGCAGCAGCCGCACTATCGACTGCTCGTCATCGCGCGCGGTGGCGATGATGATCGGCACGTCGGTGATGCCGCGCAGCATCCGCAGCGCGTCCGCGCCGTCGAGGTCGGGCAGCCCGAGATCCAGCACGACCAGGTCGGGCGTCTCGGCGGCGACCCGGCGTAACGCCTCAAGCGCCGTGCCGACGGCATGGACGGCGTGCCCACGGTCGGCGAGGCTGCGCAACATCGCGCCTCGCACGACGTGGTCGTCCTCGACGAGCAACACCGTGGCCATGCGAAGAACCTACTTGGCCTGGCAAGCGCCGCGGCCTGTGGGGCATCGATGTTGTGGGATGAGTAAGGAAATATCGGGCTATAACCACCGGATCAAAACCATTAGTGGGTACGGGTTTCAGCCGCTCGTCCGAGGCGGGCCAGCCGTTCGGCGTACCCCCGGCTGCCTGTCGGGTTTGCGGTTTTGATTGACCTGTGTGAATCTTTTTGCGGGAGCCACCACGACGCGCGGAGAGCCTTGGGCAGCTCGGATGCCGCGCCGTTCCGTCCGGTCTGACGCTGTTTGGAGTGCTCTCTCATGTCCCGAAATGTCTTGCTTCGCGGGCTGGCCGTGCTGGCCGCCGCGATCGTCACGCTTACCGCCGCCGGGGCGCTGCCCGCCCAGGCGCACGGCAACATCCAGAACCCGCCGTCGCGTAACTTCTCCTGCTGGGATCGGTGGGGTGCCGAGTTCCAGAACCCGGCCATGGCCACCGAGGACCCGATGTGCTGGCAGGCCTGGCAGGCCGACCCGAGCGCCATGTGGAACTGGAACGGCCTGTTCCGCGAGGGCGTCGCCGGCAACCACCAGGGTGCGATCCCGGACGGCCAGCTGTGCAGCGCCGGCCGGTCGAACAGCGGCCGTTACAACGCGCTCGACACCGTCGGCAACTGGCGTGCGACGAACGTGTCGAACAACTTCACCGCGCACATCTTCGACCAGGCCAGCCACGGTGCCGACTACTTCCGCATCTACGTCACCAAGCAGGGGTACAACCCGACCACCCAGCCGCTCACCTGGGGCAGCCTCGAGCTGGTCAAGGAGGTCGGCAACACGCCCGCCTCGCAGTGGAACCAGGTCTCCGGCGGCGTCGCGCTCGACGTCCCGGTCAGCGCGCCGGGCCGTACCGGTCGGCACGTGGTCTACACGATCTGGCAGGCCAGCCACCTCGACCAGTCCTATTACTGGTGCAGCGACGTGAACTTCGGCGGCACCGGCTCGACCCCGACGCCGACCGCGTCCGCCACCTCGTCGCCGACGCCCACCCCGTCCGCGAGCGTCTCGCCGACCGGATCGCCGACGCCGACCCCGACCGCGGGCACGGCCGGCTGCTCGGTGACCTACTCGACCGCGTCCACGTGGTCCGGTGGCTACCAGGGTGACATCAAGGTCACCGCGGGTTCCACGGCGATCAAGGGCTGGACCGTGAGGTGGTCGCTGCCCAGCGGCCAGACCGTCAGCCAGTCCTGGAACGCGACTGTGACAAGCAGCGGGAGCGCGGTGACAGCCACCAACGCGAGCTACAACGGCGCGCTGAACGCGGGGGCGAGCACCTCGTTCGGCTTCGTCGCCACCGGCACGGCGTCCACGCCGACGCCGACCTGCTCCGCGACCGTGTGATCCGCGACGACCGGGGCCGTCCACCGGGCGGTCCCGGCCGTCGGCGCATATAAAGGCAGGATGACCTACATTCCCGCTCCCGGCCGATATGACGGCGCGATGAAGTACCGGCGCACCGGGCGGTCCGGGCTGATGCTTCCGGTGCTGTCGCTCGGCCTGTGGCACAACTTCGGCGACGACGTGCCGTTCGAGACGCAGCGCGACATCGTCCGGGCCGCGTTCGACGCCGGGATCACCCACTTCGACCTGGCCAACAACTACGGGCCACCGTACGGCGGGGCCGAGCGCACCTTCGGCCGGCTGATCCGTGAGGACCTGCTGCCGTACCGCGACGAGATCGTGGTCTCCACCAAGGCCGGCTGGGACATGTGGCCCGGCCCCTACGGCTCCGGCGGCGGCTCCCGGAAGTACCTGCTGGCAAGCCTGGACCAGTCGCTCGACCGGCTCGGCCTGGACTACGTCGACATCTTCTACTCGCACCGGTACGACCCGGAGACGCCGCTTGCGGAGACCGCGTCCGCGCTCGACGCGGCAGTGCGCGCGGGCAAGGCGCTCTACGTCGGCATCTCGTCCTACGACGCGGAGCACACCCGCGAGATGGCCGGGCTGCTGCGCGAGCTCGGCACGCCGCTGCTCATCCACCAGCCGTCCTACTCGATGCTCAACCGCTGGATCGAGACCGAGGGACTGCTCGACGCGGCCGCCGACGAGGGCGTCGGGGTGATCGGCTTCACCGCGCTCGCGCAGGGGCTGCTGACCGGGAAGTACCTGCACGGCATCCCGGCCGGCTCCCGCGCTGACCAGGGGAAGTACACGATCGACGACGACCGGGCCGCGCAGCTCACCGGGCTGAACGGGATCGCGGAACGGCGCGGGCAGAGCCTGGCACAGCTCGCGCTGGCCTGGGCGCTGCGCGACCCGCGCGTCACGTCGCTGGTGATCGGCGCGAGCAGCCCGGCGCAGCTCGACCAGAACATCGGCGCACTCGACTCGCCGGACTTCACCGACGACGAGCTGGCCGAGATCGACAAGCTGCTCGCCTCGAACACCACCTCGGTGGACGGCTGGGAGGACGCGCGCCGCGGAACGCTCTGACGGTCGCTCCGGCTGGCGGAGCTGCCTGGCCGGTGGTGCGCTGCGGCCGCCGCTTTCGGCTGGCGGTGCGCTGCAGCTCTGGCGGTGCGCTGCAGCCGGCGCTCACGACTGGCGAGGTGCTGCGGTTGGCGGTGCGCTGCGGCTGGCGCTCACGGCTGGCAGGTGCCGCAGTTGGCGAGGTGCCGCAGCTGGCGGTGCGTTGCGGCCGGCGAGGCGCTGAGGCCTGGGGCTCCGGTTGGCGTCGCGTGGGTACAGTCCAGAGCCATGGCTGATGAGTCGCGCCTGATCACGAGCTTGCGCACCGCCGTGGAGGCGTCGCCGGACGATGTGCCGCTGCGCCTGCACCTGGCCGAGGTACTGCTCTCCGACGGTCACGCGGACGCGGCGATCACCGAGATCGCGATGACGCTGCAACGGGCGCCGGGGGATGCGGACGCGCGGGCGCTGATGGCCCGCGCGATGTCGCTCCCGGCGCCCGGCGTACCCGCGAAAGGGTTTGACTGGAAAGCCGCCGAGGACGAGGTCGGCGACGCGATCCCACCCCGGTTCACCACGTCCGCGAGCACCGGGAGCGACAGCGGGCCCGGCGCCGCCGAGCCCGACAGCGGCACCGCGCCCGACCACCGCACCGGGTCGGGCAGCGGCACCGAGTCGGGCAGTCGCATCGAGCCGGGCAGTCGCATCGAGCCGGGCGGCGTTCCCGGGCGCGCGAGTTTCACAAGGGCGCCGGGGCCCGAGCAGCTGCGCGCGGACGGCGCGCCGCCGGAGGCCACCGACCTCTGGCAGCCCGAGACGGTCGGCGCGCTGACGCTTGCCGACGTGGGCGGCATGCAGGAGGTCAAGGACCGGCTGGAGGCCGCGTTCCTGGCTCCGATGCGCAATCCCGAGCTGCGCAAGCTCTTCGGCAAGAGTCTGCGCGGCGGCCTGATGCTCTACGGCCCGCCCGGCTGCGGCAAGACGTTCATCGCGCGGGCCATTGCGGGCGAGCTCGGCGCGCGGTTCCTCAGCGTCTCGATCAACGACGTGCTTGACATGTGGATCGGCAACTCGGAGCGCAACATGCACGAGGTGTTCGCGACCGCGCGCCGGATAGCCCCCTGCGTGATCTTCCTCGACGAGCTTGACGCGCTCGGCGGCAAACGCACCCGCGCCGTCGCGAACACCATGCGCACCACGGTGAATCAGCTGCTCACCGAGCTGGACGGGGTGAACCCCACCGCGAACGACGGCGTCTTCGTGCTCGGCGCCACCAACGTGCCGTGGGAGGTCGACGTGGCGCTGCGCCGCCCGGGCAGGCTGGACCGGACGATCCTGGTGCTGCCGCCGGACGGGCCGGCCCGCGCGGCGATCCTCGAGTACCACCTGCGCGACCGCCCGATCGAGAACGTCGACCTGGACCGCCTGGTCAAGGTGACCGACGGGCTCTCCGGCGCGGACCTCGCGCATCTCTGCGAGTCCGCCGCCGAGACCGCGCTGCTCGACTCGGTGCGCACCGGCACGGTGCGCATGATCGGCATGCCGGACCTGCTTGCCGCCGCGAAGGCCACGGTCCCGTCCATCGAGCCCTGGTTCGCCGCGGCCCGCAACGTAGCGATGTTCGCAAACGACGGCGGCATGTACGACGACCTGCTCGCCTACCTCAAGGCCCGGCGTAAGTTGTGACGCTGGAGCGGGCGTCGCTGCTTGTCGAGGCCGGGCGGTTCGACGCGGCCGGGACGATGCTGTCCCGGATGGTCGCGGAGAACCCGGACGACGCCGGCGCCTGGGTGCTGCTCGGCCGCGCCCACCTCGGCAACGGCGAGATCCCGGCGGCGCTCGCCGCGCTCGACGAGGCCGTCCGGATCGCCCCGCACGAGTACCTGGTGCTGTACCTGCGCGGCTACCTTCTGGTCCGGGCCGACCGGGATCTGGAGGCCGAGGCCTCACTGCGTGCCGCGATCGCCGTCGCGCCGGACGAGGCGGCGACCTTCGTGGTCCTTTCCCGCCTGATCCGCGGCGCGCCAGGGCGGGCGCAGGAGGCGTCCACGCTTGCGCGCGAGGCGGTCAACCGGGACCCGGAGCTGCCCGGCGCGCATCTGGCCGTCTGCCTGGCCGCGGCGGTGCTCGGCGACAACGACACCTGCGAGCGCGCGCTGCGCGAGACGCTCCGGCTCGACCCGGAGCACGAGGAGGCGCAGACGCTGTTCACGCTGGCTCAGGCGGAGGGCGCGTCGGCGGGGCGGGCGTCCACCGTGATCGCGGATGCGCTCGCGGCGAATCCGCAGCTCGACGGGCTGCGCCCGACGCTCGACCACGCGGGCTATCTGCTGCTCCGGCGTACCCGCTGGCCTGCTCTGGTCTGTCTGATCGTGGCGGGCTTCGCGGCAGGCATTCCCGCCGGGGACGAGCCGCAGGTACTGACCGGAACGCTGTCGTCCCGGCTGTGGGGTCTGCTGATCATGGTGCTGATCTGGGGTGGCGCGTCGTTGCTGCGATACCGCACGCTGCGCAGCGGCGTCCGGCTGCACCTGTCCGTGCTGCTCCGGCGTGGACTCTGGTCCCGGATCGTGGTGGCGCAGACCGTCATGATCATGGTGGCGGCGCTTGTCGTCCTGTTCTGGCCGTGGTCCGATCCGGAGTCGCCCGGGGCACTCCTCGGCTGCGTGCTGCTGCCGACCATGATCATGATGCTTGCCGACGCGCGGATGAAGCGGTAGACGACCCCGGTGCTTGACCACCGCGTCGCCCGTCAGGGGTGCCGCCCGCAGCGATAGCATCGGAGGGTTGTTCCTCAACCGATCGGAGATCACACCGTGTCCGCACCGACATCGAAGCCCGCTGAGACGGACCACGTCGTCGTCCCGGCCGGGACGACGGCGGCCGACGCGGTGGCGGCGATCGGCCTCCCCCTCGCCGGCCCGAAGGCGATCGTCGTGGTCCGCGACGAGCACGGCAGACTGCACGACCTGGACTGGTCCGCCGACCACGAGTCGGTGATGATCCCGATCCCGCTCGACTCGCCGGACGGGCTCAACGTGCTGCGCCACTCGACCGCGCACGTGCTGGCACAGGCCGTGCAGACGCTCTTCCCGGAGGCGAAGCTCGGCATCGGGCCGTACATCCGGGACGGCTTCTACTACGACTTCGACGTGGCCAAGCCGTTCACGCCGGACGATCTCAGCAAGATCGAGAAGAAGATGCAGGAGATCATCAAGAGCAACCAGCGGTTCCGCCGCCGGGAGTTCACCTCGATCGAGCAGGCGCGGGAAGAACTGGCCAACGAGCCGTTCAAGCTGGAGCTGGTCGGTGAGGCAGGCGCCGGTGGCTTCGACGCCGACGAGATCATGGAGGTCGGCGGCGGCGAGCTGACCATCTACGACAACCTCGACGCGTCAGGCGAGAAGGTCTGCTGGGGCGACCTCTGCCGCGGCCCGCACCTGCCCAACACCCGGCTGATCGGCGCGTTCAAGCTGATGCGCTCGGCCGCCGCCTACTGGCGCGGCAGCGAGAAGAACCCCCAACTGCAGCGGGTGTACGGGACGGCGTGGCCGACCCGGGACGCGCTCAAGGCGTACCAGAAGCTGCTCGAGGAGGCGGCCCGCCGCGACCACCGCAAGCTCGGCGCGGAGCTGGACCTCTTCTCCTTCCCCGACGAGATCGGCTCCGGCCTGGCGGTCTTCCACCCCAAGGGCGGCATCATCCGGCGCGAGATGGAAAACTACTCGCGCGAGCGGCACGAGGCGGCCGGCTACTCGTTCGTGAACACGCCGCACATCACCAAGGGCAGTCTCTTCGAGACCTCAGGGCACCTGCAGTGGTACGCGGACGGCATGTTCCCGCCCATGGAGGTCGAGGGCGCGGACTACTACCTCAAGCCGATGAACTGCCCGTTCCACAACCTGATCTTCCGTTCGCGCGGGCGATCGTACCGTGAGCTGCCGTTGCGGCTCTTCGAGTTCGGGTCGGTCTACAGGTACGAGAAGTCCGGCGTGATCCACGGCCTGACCCGGGTGCGCGGCATGACGCAGGACGACGCGCACATCTACTGCACGCCGGAGCAGATGGGCGACGAGCTGAAGTCGCTTCTCACGTTCGTCATCGAGTTGCTGCGCGACTACGGCCTTGACGACTTCTACCTGGAGCTGTCCACGCGCAACCCGGAGAAGTCAGTCGGCACCGACGAGAACTGGGACCGGGCCACCGAGGCGCTGCGGATCGCGGCCGAGGACTCCGGCCTGGACCTGGTGCCGGACCCGGGCGGCGCCGCGTTCTACGGCCCGAAGATCTCGGTCCAGGCGAAGGACGCGATCGGGCGTACCTGGCAGATGTCCACAATCCAGGTCGACTTCAACCTGCCGGAGCGCTTCAACCTGGAGTTCGCCGCGTCGGACGGCACCCGCCAGCAGCCCGTCATGATCCACCGCGCGCTGTTCGGCTCGATCGAGCGCTTCTTCGGCGTGCTCACCGAGCACTACGCGGGCGCGTTCCCGGCCTGGCTCGCGCCGGTGCAGGTGGTCGGCATCCCGATCCGCGAGGACCACGCCCCCTACCTGGAGGGCTTCGTCTACCTGCTCAAGGCCGCGGGCATCCGCGCCGAGCTGGACGCCGGCGACGACCGGATGCAGAAGAAGATCCGCACCGCCCAGCAGCAGAAGATCCCGTTCATGGTGCTGGCCGGGGACGAGGACGTGGCCGGCCAGACCGTCTCGTTCCGCTACCGGGACGGCTCCCAGCGGAACAATGTGCCGCTCGACGAGGCGGTCCGGCACGTCTCCGACATCGTCAGGTCCCGCACCAATGTGCCGCCGTCCGCGACTCCGGTGGAAGAGGTCGCGGCGCCGGACACCAGCGCGGCGGACCTGGAGGAGCGGACGATGCAGGAGGTGACGGCGCTCGCCAACCAGGCGGCCGCCAAGCACGCGCAGTAGGACTTCCGGGAAAGGGGGCCTCCGGGCCCCCTTTTTCGTGCGTGTGCCGGGCTTGCAACAAAGCTGCACATCGATGTCGTTGACCCGGTCGCGGGCGCACGTTAGCGTTCGTCTCACGCTGCGGAAAGCGCTTTCCAAGGCGGCTCCATGTGACATTCACCGCCCGCTCGACGGCGCCGCGTTCGCCCGGCGCGGCGTCGGAGCGGCCACGCCGAGGAGCACACCATGCGCCGACGGACCCTCTTCGCCGCGACCGGCGCCGGCGCGCTGGCGGCGGTCACCGGAGCCGCACCCGCCCAGGCCCGTACCCCGGCCGCGGCTGACCCGGCCGCCCGGCCGGTCTGCCGGACCGTCGTGCCCGGCGACAGCATCCAGGCCGCGATCGACGCGGTCGTCCCCGGTCAGCCCACCACGATCCTGATCAGGCCCGGGACGTACCGCGGGCAGGTGATCATTCCGGCCGACAGGCCGTTCCTGACCCTGATCGGGCTCGGCAGGCGGCCGTCCGATGTGGTGATCGTCGACGACCGGGCCAACGGCACGCCGAACCCGGCGACCGGCGGCACCTGGGGCACCTCCGGCAGCGCGTCCGTGACCATCTCGGCGAGCGATCTGACCGCCCGCAACCTGACCTTCGCGAACGCGTTCGACGAGGCCGCGCACCCGGAGTTCACCGGGCACCAGGCGGTCGCGGTGCTGACCCGCGGCGACCGGCTGATCTTCGACGGCGTGGCGTTCCTCGGCAACCAGGACACGCTCTACGTGAACAGCCCGGCCGCCACCACGATCTCCCGCGCCTACTTCCGGGACTGCTACGTCGAGGGCGACGTCGACTTCATCTTCGGGCGCGGCACCGCGGTCTTCGCGCGCTCGCACGTCCACTCGACGAACCGCTCCATGGGCTACGTGACCGCGGCCAGCACCGACGTCGCCAACCCGCACGGCCAGCTCTTCACGCGCTGCCGCTTCACCGGCGACGCGCCGGCCGGCACGGTCTACCTGGGCCGCCCGTGGCACCCGAGCAACGACCCGAACGCTATCGGCCAGACGGTCATCCGGGACTCGTACCTGGGCGCGCACATCCGGGTCGACACGCCGTGGAGCGACTTCGGCACCTGGCCGTGGACCGAGGCCCGTTACGCCGAGTGGCACAACTACGGCCCCGGCGCCGCGGTGAACGACAACCGGCCGCAGCTGACCTCCCCGAACGGCTACGATCCGCGCACGTTCCTGGCCGGCACGGATGGCTGGAACCCGGTCAGCGCCTAGTATCGGAGTCCGTGGGAGATACCGCGATAAGTCCCGCCGTGACCGGGGAGCCCGACTCCCTCGACCGCCTCTGGACGCCGCACCGGATGACGTACATCGCAGGTCAGGAGCATCCGGCCGAGGGCTGCGCGTTCTGCCAGGCACCGGAGCTGCCCGAGCCGGACAGCCTTGTGGTCGCACGCGGCACGCTTGTCTACGCCGTGCTCAACCTGTACCCGTACAACCCGGGGCACCTGCTCATCTGCCCTTACCGGCACCTGCCGGACTACACGGGCCTCACGGTCGAGGAGACGGCGGAGCTGGCGGCGTTCACCCAGACCGCGATGCGCGTCATCCGCGCGACAAGCAGCGCGCACGGCTTCAACATCGGCATGAACCAGGGCGCGATCGCCGGGGCCGGCATCGCTGCCCACCTGCACCAGCACGTTGTGCCGCGGTGGGGCGGCGACGCCAACTTCATGCCGATCGTCGGCCGCACCAAGATCCTGCCCCAGCTGCTCACCGAGACGCGCGACCTGCTGACCGCCGCCTGGCCCACCTGAGACCACGATCCAGTTCCAGTTCCAGTTCCAGTTCCAGTTCCTTTTCCCGCTTCCGGCGTGGTGCGGCCCGCAAGCTCCCGCGGGCCAACCTCGCTGAGGGCAAAGTCTCCGCTGGCGCTCCGCTTTCCCCTCCGCATCGGAGCCGGTTCCGCCGCTGGTCACCCCAAACCCGCCGCCGCCGTCGCAGGTCCCGTCCCCCGCCGCGACCTCCGGATCGCGAACGGTCTCCGAACCCCGGCGGCGGGCGCCCGGATCTGCCTTCGTGCTTCCGCTCGGGCGGTCCTGCATCGAATTCTCGCGCCGCTGGTCCTCCATCGGGTCTCGCTCTGTCGGGCCTCGCTCCGACGGTTCTCCGCGGAGAGTGATCGACGCCGGAGCCTCGGATGGCGCCGTGACCGCTTCCTGGTGATTTGCCCTGCCGCAGCCGCCACTGGAGTCTCAAGGGGCGGCTTCGCGAGCCCGATGCGAGCTGATCAAGCATGAGATCGAGAAGCATCAACCGCTGACATGAACGCTAGGCACGTAATGATGCGCTTATTACGTGGCTAGCGTTCATGTCGGCAACGTCACTCCTCGTGCTGCCTCGACATAAACCGAAATTTCGGGCGCGGCGGGCCCTCTTCGAGCCCCGGTCCCGCCTACGTCGCTTACCGGCGGCGGTGATGGATAGGCGTGGAGCGCAGCAGGGCTTCCGGCGAGGCTTGCGGGACAGCAGGAAGGCAATCCAGCTAGCCTCCTAGGAAGCCCGGATCCGACGCGGCCGAGAGTGTGCCCCGGGCGCCTGGCCCGCAACGACTCCCGCGCATCGGTGCGCACTTCCGCGACCACCCCACAACCGGCGCCGCGTCAGTTGGGCGGGATCGGTGATGTGAGCGCAGAGTTTCGGTCACCACCCCCGGACCGGAGGCCACGACGGGCCGCACCAGGCACCGACCGGAGACCGTCGCGGCCCGCACCCGCACTGCGGACGGTCCGCGCTGCGACGGCCCGCACCCGCGCGGAAACGGGAAAGGAACGTGGCTTGAAAGGCGACGGCCCGGGACGTAGCGGTCCCGGGCCGTGAAGTGCGGGGTTAGGACGGGGCGTGCTCCTTCTTCACCGCGTCGGCCAGGTGCGCGGGCATCTGGTCGTAGCGGGCGAACTCCCGGCCGAACGTGCCGGCGCCGGAGGTCATCGAGCGCAGCTCGACGGCGTACCGGACCAGCTCGGTGGCGGGGACCTCGGCGCGGATCAGCGTGCCGTCGCCGTCCGGGTCCGACTCGCTGCCCTGCACCCGGCCGCGCCGGCCGGACAGGTCGCTCATCACGGCGCCGACGTAGGCGTCCGGGACGCGGATGGTGACCTCGTCGACCGGTTCGAGAAGCGTGATCGCGGCCTTCTCGGCGGCGTCGCGGAGCGCGAGCCCACCTGCGGTCTGGAACGCGGCGTCGGACGAGTCGACGCTGTGCGCCTTGCCGTCGACGAGCGTGACGCGCAGGTCGACGATCGGGTAGCCGGCCGCGATGCCGCGCTCCATCTGGGCGCGCACGCCCTTCTCCACGGACGGGATGTAGTTGTGCGGGACGGACCCGCCGACCACCCGGTCCACGAACTCGAAGCCGCTCCCGGCCGGCAGCGGCTCGACGGTGATGTCGCAGACCGCGTACTGGCCGTGGCCGCCGGACTGCTTGACGTGCCGGCCGTGGCCCTGCGCGGGCCCGGCGAACGTCTCCCGGAGCGCGACCCGGACCGGCTCGGTGTCCAGATCGACGCCGCCGGTACGCAGCCGGTCGAGCACCACGTCCGCGTGCGCCTCGCCCATGCACCAGAGCACCAGCTGGTGCGTGTCCGGGTTGCGCTCGAGCCGCAGCGTGGGGTCGCCGGCGACGAGCCGGCCGAGGTTCTTCGCAAGCGCGTCCTCGTCGGAGCGGGACTTGGCGACGACCGCGACCGGCAGCAGCGGCTCCGGCATGTCCCACGGCTCGACGAGCAGCGGCAGGTCCTTGGTGGAGATGGTGTCGCCGGTCTCCGCGCTGCCGGACTTGGTGATCGCGCAGATGTCGCCGGCGATGCACGAGGTGACCTCGCGGAGCGCGGTGCCGAGCGGGGAGTAGATGTGCGCGACCCGCTCGTCCGCGTCATGGTCCGGGTGGCCGCGGGAGGCGAGGCCGTGCCCGGAGACGTGCACCACCTTCTCCGGCGTGAGTGTGCCGGAGAACACCCTGACCAGCGACACGCGGCCGACGTGCCGGTCGATCGTGGTCTTGACCACCTCGGCGACGAGCGGGCCGTCCGGGTCGCAGGTGAGCGGCTCACGGGCGGAGCCGTCCAGGCCTGTGACAGTGGGCAGGTCGTGCTCGAGCGGGGACGGGAACGCCTTGGTGAGCAGCTCAAGCAGCACGTCCAGGCCGACCCGGTCCGGCGCGCAGACCGGGACGACCGGGTAGAAGTGGCCGCGGGCGACCGCACGCTCCAGGTCCGCGATGAGCACGTCGACGTCGATCTGCTCGCCGGCCAGGTAGCGGTCCATCAGCGTCTCGTCCTCGGACTCCGCGATGATGCCCTCGATCAACTCGTTCCGGGCCTCCTCGATCGCGCCGAAGTGCTCTGGGTCCGGCGCGCGGACCTCGGCCGGATACCCGTTCGTGTAGTCGTAGATCCGCTGGGTGATCAGGCCCATCAGGCCCGTCACGTTCTCGCCGTCGTCGTCGAGCATCGGCAGGTAGAGCGGCAGCACGTTGTCGCTGAAGACCCGCTGGCAGAGCGCCACGGTCTCGTCGAGGTCGGCGCGCGGGTGGTCGAGCCGGGTGACCGCGACCGCCCGGGGCATGCCGACGGCGGCGCACTCCGCCCACAGCGCGGCAGTGGCCGCGTCCATGCCGTCGACCGAGGAGACCACGAAGAGCGCGGCGTCGGCGGCGCGCAGCCCGGCGCGCAGCTCACCGACGAAGTCCGCGTACCCGGGCGTGTCGAGCAGGTTCACCTTGATGCCGTCGTGGATCAGCGGCGCGCAGGCGAGCGTGACGGAACGCTGCTGCCGTATCGCGGCCGGGTCCTGATCGCAGACCGTGGTGCCGTCGGTCACACTGCCGGTGCGGGTCACCGTGCCGGTCGCGGCAAGCAGCGCCTCGACAAGCGTGGTCTTGCCGGCGCCGGAGTGTCCGACGAGCACCACGTTGCGTACCCTGCCGGGCTCGTCCACCACCGGCGCAGTGCTTTCCTGTGTCTTCTGCGCCATGATCGGCGCACCTCCCTAGGGTCGTTTCGTGCCCCGTCGCGTAGAGGCGACGGCGATGATCCCCTAACAGGCATCCGTGCCGCCGCTAACAGCCTGCAGTTTCGCAAGGTGATACGGGTCACGTTGCCTGATGTGACAGGCCGGTGGCAACCCGTAGGCAAACGTCCGTCCATGCGTCGGCTATCCGCGCGTGCAGTGTCGCGCTGAGCGACGTGTCGCTATGGTGGGACGGCCATGGCAAAGATCCTCTCGGTCTCGGCGCGCGCCGGGATGGCTCACATCATCGAACCGATCAGTCGCGTCCTGCTGCGCGTGGGCGTCACGCCCAACGCGGTGACGGTCGCGGGCACGATCGGCGTGGTCTTCGGCTCCGTCTTCTTCGGCACCCGAGGCCACTTCATCATCGGTGGCATCTTCGTCACCGTCGCCTGCCTCACCGACATGATCGACGGCACGATGGCCCGGCTGCGCCCGGGGCCGAACGGGAAGTTCGGCGCCTTGCTCGACTCGAGCATGGACCGGGTCGCGGACGCCGCGATCTTCGGTTCGCTCGTCTACTGGTTCGGCGTGCACGACGACTGGACCACCGCGACGGTTGCGCTTGTCTGCCTTGTCGCGAGCGTCCTGGTCTCGTACGTGAAGGCGCGGGCCGAGGGCCTCGGTTTCACCTGCAACGTCGGCCTGGTGGAGCGGTCCGAGCGCCTGATCGGCATCGGCCTCGGCGCGGCGACCACAGGCTTCGGCGTGCTCTGGGGCCTGCAGGCGGTGATCTGGATCCTCGCGGTCCTGTCGATCGTCACGGCCTGGCAGCGCCTCCGCCATGTCTACAAGCAGGACCAAGCGGCGTTGAGCGAGACAGTCGCATGAGCGGTTTCGCCGAGTTCGGCTTCCGCGCCGGGTGGAAGGTCGTCTCCTGGCTGCCGGAGCGGGTCGCCGTCGCGGTCTTCCACGCGGGCGCGGATCGGGCCACCCGCAAACGCGGCAAGGGCGTCGAGCGGCTGCGCGCCAATCTGCGCCGGGTCAAGCCCGACATATCCGATTCAGAACTCGACGCGCTGGTCAAGCAGGGCATGCGGTCCTACGCCCGCTACTGGATGGACACGTTCCGGCTGCACACCTTCTCCCGGGCGGACCACCTGCGCCGATTCCGCTTCGACGGTGAGGACGTGCTGGCCCGGATCGCCGAGCAGGGCGGCGGCGTGATCCTGGCGCTGCCGCACGGCGGCAACTGGGAGGCGGCCGGCGCCTGGGCTGCCAACGGCCACGGCTGGAAGCTGATAACCGTCGCCGAGCGGCTCAAACCGGAGGGCGTCTACCAGCAGTTCCTGGCGTTCCGCCGTGCGCTCGGCATGGAGATCATCCCGACCAGCGGCGCCGAGCGGGCCCCGCTCGACCTGCTCGCCGAGAAGCTCCGCGACGGCTACATCGTGCCGCTGCTCGCCGACCGTGACCTCTCCAAGCGCGGCGTGGACGTGGAGTTCTTCGGCGGGCGTGCCCGCATGCCCGGCGGCCCCGCGCTGCTCGCGCTGCGCACCGGCGCCCCGCTCTACGCGGTGCCGATGTGGAACGATCCGGACGGCGTCGCCCACGGCCGGTTGGTCGGCCCGATCCCGGTGCCCGCGGAGGGCACCACTGAGGAGCGGGTGCGGCACCTGACCCAGGAGATCGCGGACCGGCTCGCGGCAGGCATCGCGGAGCACCCGGAAGACTGGCACATGCTGCAACGCGTGTGGGTCGACGAACCCGCGCAAGCGTCGGTCTGAGGGGGTACGAGTGCGGATCGGCATCGTGTGCCCGTACTCCTTCGACGTACCCGGCGGCGTGCAGAACCACGTGATGGACCTGGCCGAGGCGTTGATCAGCCTCGGGCACGAGGTGAGCGTGCTGGCCCCGGCGGACGAGGACTCCGCGCTGCCGCCCTACGTGGTGGCGGCCGGGCGGGCGGTGCCGTTGCCGTACAACGGGTCGGTCGCGCGCATCTCGTTCGGGCCGGTCTCCACGGCCCGGGTCCGGCGCTGGCTGGCCCGCGGCCACTTCGACGTGCTGCACGTGCACGAGCCGCTCACGCCGAGCCTGTCGCTGCTGGCCGTGCTCTCCGCGACCGGCCCGGTGGTGGCCACGTTCCATACCGCGATGACCAGGTCCCGCGCGCTCGCGGCCGTACAGAACGTGTTGCAGATCGTGCTTGAGCGGGTCACCGCGCGGATCGCGGTGAGCGCGCTGGCCCGCCGTGTGCAGGTCGAGCACCTGGACGGCGGCGCGGTCGAGATCCCGAACGGCGTGGCCGTGGCCAAGTTCGCCGACGCACGGCCGCTTGACGGCTGGCCCGGCGAGGGCGGCGCGATAGGTTTCCTGGGCCGGTTCACCGAGTCGCGCAAGGGGTTCCCGATCCTGCGCGAGGCGTGGGTGGCGCTGGCCCGCACGCGTCCCGGGCTGCGGCTACTCGTGGCCGGACCGGGCGACATGTCAGATTTAACAGCCGATATTCCGGCGGACCTACGAGACCGGGTCACGTTCCTCGGGCTGATCTCCGAGCAGGACAAACCTCGCATGTTACGCAGCGTGGATGTCTACGTGGCGCCGAACACCGGCGGCGAGTCGTTCGGCATGATCCTCACCGAGGCGATGGCCGCCGGCGCCGCAATCGTCGCCAGCGACCTCGACGCGTTCCGCCGGGTGGTCGACAACGGCCGGGCCGCGGTGCTCTTCCCGGTCGGCGACGCGACCGCGCTGGAGCACGCGCTGGCCGGCCTGCTCGACGACCCCGCCCGCCGCGCCGAGCTATCCGCGCACGCCCGCCGCGCGGTCGACGCGTTCGACTGGCCGTCCGTCGCCCGCCGCGTCCTCGAGGTCTACGAGACCGCGATCGAAGCCACCGGCGGACGCGTGCTGGAAGTCCCGCCGGTGATCGAGTGACCACGATGCCAAGCATGTGGTGGTGGGCCGGCCTCGCCACCTCGGTCATGCTCCTCGCCGTCTATCTCATCTGGACCGAGCGCCGGGTCGAGCGCCTGCACGCGCGCGCCGAGTCGGCCGCCGCCGCGCTCGACGCCCACCTGCTCCGCCGGGCCGCGGCCGCCGCCGTGCTCGCCGAGCAGCTCGACATGGTCGAGCTGTACGCGGCCGCGCACATCGCGATCGACGCCGGCTCCACGATCAAGGGCGCCGTCCAGGATCGGGACGCGGCCGCCGAGCTGGACGCGGACACCGGCGACCGGGAAGCCGCGGAGAACGACCTCACCCGCCAGCTCCGCCGCCTCCCGCCGGCCGCGGAGCTCGCGGTCCTCGAGCCGGTCATCGCGGCCAGCCGCCGCGTCGCGCTCGCCCGCCAGGTCTACACGGACTCGGTCCGCGACGCCCTGATCAACCGCGACCGCCCGCTGGTCCGGGTGCTCGGCATGGCCCGCGCCCACGAACGGCCGCGCTACTTCGACATCGACGAGCCGACGCTGACGCCGTCGCTGACCGAGCCGCCGCGCCAGCTCGCGCCGCAGGACACACCGACCCCGCGCGTGACTTTCTAAAAGGCAGATCTACCCACCTGGGCGGTTGGTGGCGACCCGCACGCTCCCGCGGGCCGCCGGTTCCGCCGCTGGTCGCGATCAGAGCCCTGGCGGTCTTGGCGCAGGCCACCGGGGGTCGAATTGGCCGTCGGTTCGGCAACCACTCGCGCGTACGCTTCCCGTGGTCAACCCGACTCCCGAGGAGCGTCCCGTGTCCGACACAGAAACCCCAGGTCAGCCCGGCACCGGCAGCGCCCGCGTGAAGCGCGGCATGGCCGAGATGCTCAAGGGCGGCGTGATCATGGACGTGGTCACGGCGGAGCAGGCCAAGATCGCGGAGGACGCCGGGGCCGTGGCGGTCATGGCACTGGAACGCGTGCCGGCCGACATCCGCGCCCAGGGCGGCGTGTCCCGGATGAGCGACCCTGACATGATCGAGAGCATCATCGCGACCGTGTCGATCCCGGTCATGGCGAAGGTGCGGATCGGCCACTTCGTCGAGGCGCAGGTGCTGCAGTCGCTCGGCGTCGACTACATCGACGAGTCCGAGGTGCTCACCCCGGCCGACTACGCGAACCACATCGACAAGTGGGCGTACACGGTGCCGTTCGTCTGCGGCGCGACAAACCTGGGCGAGGCGCTGCGCCGAATCACCGAGGGCGCCGCCATGATCCGCTCCAAGGGCGAGGCCGGCACCGGCGACGTCTCCAACGCGACCACGCACATGCGGAAGATCCGTGGCGAGATCAAGCGGCTCACCTCGCTGCCCGAGGACGAGCTCTACGTCGCCGCGAAGGAACTGCAGGCGCCGTACGACCTGGTCAAAGAGGTCGCCGAGACCGGCAAACTCCCGGTCGTGCTGTTCACCGCGGGCGGCATCGCCACGCCCGCCGACGCCGCGATGATGATGCAGCTCGGCGCGGAGGGCGTCTTCGTCGGCTCCGGCATCTTCAAGTCCGGCAACCCCGCACAACGCGCCGCCGCAGTGGTCAAGGCGACCACGTTCTACGACGACCCGGACGTGATCGCGAAGGTCTCCCGCGGCCTCGGCGAGGCAATGGTCGGCATCAACGTCGACGACATCCCGGTGCCGCACCGCCTCCAGGAGCGGGGCTGGTGAGCAGCGACCTGACGATCGGCGTCCTCGCCCTGCAGGGCGACGTCCGGGAGCACCTGTCCGCGCTCGCCGAGTGCGACGCGCTCGCCCGCCCGGTCCGCCGCCCCGCGGAACTCGACTCGGTCGACGCCCTGGTCATCCCGGGCGGCGAGTCCACCACCATCTCCAACCTGGCCGCCGAGTTCGGCCTCTTCAAGCCGCTGCAAAAAAGGATCAACGGCGGCATGCCGGTGTACGGGTCCTGCGCCGGCATGATCCTGCTGGCCGGGACCGTGCTCGACGGGCGCCCCGACCGCCCCTCGTTCGGCGGCATCGACATGACGGTGCGGCGCAACGCGTTCGGCAGGCAGATCGACTCGTTCGAGGCCGCGGTTCAGCTCGACGGCATCGACGGCGACCCGTTCCACGCGGTCTTCATCCGCGCGCCGTGGGTCGAGGAGGTCGGCCCGGACGCGCAGGTGCTGGGCCGCGTCACGTCCGGTGCGGCCGCCGGTAGGATTGTTGCGGTTCAGCAGGGGCACCTGCTCGCCACCGCCTTCCACCCTGAACTCACGGGTGATCTCCGGGTGCACAGGTACTTCGTTGAGCTTGCGAGACGGAGCGGCTAGCGCATCGTCGAGCTTGCTAGACGGGAGCGGCTAGCGCGGCGTCGGGCTTGCGAGACGGAGCGGCTAGCGCGGCGTCGGGCTTGCCAGACGAAGCGGCTAACTGCATCGTCGGGCTTGCTAGACGGAGCAGCTAGCGCAGCGTCGGGCTTGCGCGACGATGCGGCTGGCACGACGTCGAGATGGCGTGGGGCGGGCATTAGTTAGACAGACGCGACTACGGGAGGCATGTGATGTCCGGCCACTCCAAGTGGGCAACCACCAAGCACAAGAAGGCCGTCGTCGATGCCAAGCGTGGCAAGATGTTCGCCAAGCTAATCAAGAACGTGGAGGTCGCGGCCCGCACCGGCGGCGGCGACCCGGCCGGCAACCCGACGCTCTTCGACGCCATCCAGAAGGCGAAGAAGAGCTCGGTGCCGAACGACAACATCGACCGCGCGGTCAAGCGCGGCTCCGGCCTGGAGGCCGGCGGCGCCGACTGGCAGACGCTCATGTACGAGGGCTACGGCCCGAGCGGCGTCGCCCTCCTGATCGAGTGCCTGACCGACAACCGCAACCGCGCCGCGACAGAGGTGCGTACCGCGCTGACCCGCAACGGCGGCAACCTCGCCGACGCCGGCTCGGTGGCCTACATGTTCTCCCGCAAGGGCGTGGTCATCGTCCCGAAGACCGACGGTCTCACCGAGGACGACCTGCTCATGTACGTGATCGACGCCGGCGCCGAAGAGGTCAACGACATCGGCGAGGCCTTCGAGATCGTTTCCGAGCCCACCGACATGCCCGCCGTGCGCTCCGCCCTCCAGGACAACACAATCGAGTACGACTCGGCCGACTCCAACTTCGTCGCCTCGGTCAACGTCCCCCTCGACGAGGAGGGCGCCCGCAAGATCTTCAAACTGATCGACGTCCTCGAGGACTGTGACGACGTCCAGAACGTCTTCGGCAACTTCGACATCCCCGACGACGTCATGGCCGCCCTCGACGAGGAGTGACCGCCCGCCCCGCACGTAGCTGATCCCTCGGCCCACACGCCGGGGGATCATCCACATCCGGGCCCAGGCACATTCGCCCACTTCCCGCTTCCCGCTTCCCGCTTCCCGCTCGTGCGATTGAGTGATGCTGCGGCTGGCCGCTTCATCCGAGACCGGCGATCCGCGTGGCAGCCGCCAGATTCCGGGAGCTGAAGTCCACCTGATAGGACTCAAGATCCTTGCGGCTCTGGTGGCCCTTTCCGACTCCTTCAAAGGGCCACCATAGCCGCAAGGATCTTCAATCACTCCTGGCGATCTTGTGGTCATGAAGATTCATGCGGCAGCCGCCCGGACACAGTTTCCGCTGCCACACCTTTCGTGATGGTGTCTTGTCCGCGGTTCCGCCACGTGGTCTTGTCCGCGGCTTCGCCAGGGAGTCTTGTTCCGCGTTTCCGTCACGGGGTCTTGTTCCGCGGCTTCGCCAGGGGTTCTTGTTCCGGGTTTCCGCCAGGCGGCTCTTGCTCCGCGGCTCCGCCGGGCGGCTCTTGTTCTGCGGTTCCGTCGCGCGGCTCTTGTTCCGGGTTTCCGCCGGGCGGCTCTTGTTCCGGGTTTCCGCCGGGCGGCTCTTGTTCCGGGTTTCCGCCGGGCGGCTCTTGCTCCGCGGCTCCGCCGGGCGGCTCTTGCTCCGCGGCTCCGCCGGGCGGCTCTTGCTCCGCGGCTCCGCCGGGCCGCTCTTGTTCTGCGGTTCCGTCGCGCGGCTCTTGTTCCGCGGTTCCGCCAGGCGGCCCCTTGCTCTGCGGCTCCGCCAGGGGTTCTCGTTTCGCGTTTCCGTCACGTGGCCTTGCTCGGCGGTTCCGTCACGCGGCTTCCGGTGATGCGGCGGGTGGCGTTTGCACCGGAGTTCTTCGCCCGCGTGTGGAGGGCTGCGGGCCCAGCGCGCTGAGCTGCTGGAGAAGGCTCTCTCGGTGTGCCGGACGTAGGGTCGTTAAGATCCCGCTTTGACCCGGCGGGCTCGCGCCGGTGGCAACCCAGCGGTGAGGCGGCACAGCGTGCAGGCAGCAGCGGAGACGACCCGGCCCCGGTGGGGGCGCTATGCCGCGCTCGCCGTCGCGGTCGGCGTGGTCACCGTGGCCGTGCCGCCGCTGATCGCCCCACCCGACGAGCCGGCGCTCCCGGCCGCCGCGTCCCAGCCGCCATCGGTGGTCACGTCGCAGCCCGCGAGTCCCGGTCCGGTTCTGAGTTCGAGTCCCAGTCCCAGCCCGAGTGCGAGTGCACCCGCGTCGCCGAGTACGAGTTCCGGTCCGGCCGGATGCGTGGCGGCGGGTTCCTCCCCGCGGCCCGCGTGTGCCGCCTACACCACCGCACTCGGCTCCGGCTGGACGGCCGAGGGCGTCGGCGTCAAGGTGGTCCCGGCCGGCCTGGTACCTGGCACCGAGATCGTGGCGCTCCGGGTCGAACCCAAGGAGAAGACCGCGTCGGTTTCGCTGATTGCGTCCGAGCCGTTCACCGTCGCCGACGGCACCGTGCTTAAGCTGCGGATCTACGGCGGGCGCCTGCACGGTACGGTCGCCCGGCTCGCGCTCTCCCCGACGACGGCGTTTTCCCACGACCGCCCTGCCACGCTGAACGCGCCGGTCGACGAGTGGGTCTCGTTCACTGTCCCGGTCGCGGACCTGCTTCCCACCGGCGGCCCGATCCGGCGCATCGACCTGGAGATCGCCACCGAGGCCGTGCCCAACGCCTACCGCTTCTTCATCGACGATGTCGCCTTCACATCGCCATGACCAGGGCCGTCCTACGAAAGCGGCCAGGGCCGCGCCACGAAAACGGTCGGACCCGTGCGCACCGGTCGGCCCATGGGCCTGGACCGCGCTGCGAACGGGCCGGGTCGTGCAGCAGGGTCGCGTTGTATGGCGGGCCGCGCTGCGAACGGGCCGTGTCGTGCAGCGGGATCGCGTTGTATGGCGGGCCGCGCTGCGAACGGGCCGTGTCGTGCAGCAGGATCGCGTTGCATGGCGGGCCGCGTCGTGAATGGGCCACGTCGATCACGCGGCCGTGGCCGGCCGGTGGGCAGGATCGTGTCGTGAACGGGGCCACGTCGAAAGGGCTGCGGCGTGGCCTGGGCGCGCCGTGGGACGCAGGGTCGAACCGTGAACAGGGCTGCGCCGTGATCAGGGGCTGCGCCCTGATCAGGGGCTGCGCCGTGATCAGGACAGCGCCGTGAACAGGAACGACGGCCAGCTTGTCGCTCCCGCCGCGATCGCCCGCGCGGTGCTGCTCGGCCGCGCGGTCGTGACGGTGACCGCGGCCGCCGCCGGCGTGCTGCTGGTCGCGGAGCGCTGGCGGGTGGCTGCCGTGATCGTGCTGGTCGTGGTGTCGACCGCGGCGCAGGTCGCGGTGCTCACCCGGCGGCCTGGTGCGCTGGTCCGGCATCCGTGGCCGGCCCTGCTCGCCGACCTGCTGGTAGCCGGCGGCGTCCTCGCGCTGAGTCGTGGCGGCATGGCGTTCTTCTGCTACTCGGCGGGTGCGGCCGCGCTTGGCGGCGCGCTGCTCGGGATGCGGGCGCTGCCGCTCTGGGTGGGGCAGGCCGCGCTCGGGTTCGGGGCCGCCGCGGTCCTGCTGCGGCAGAGCCGCCCGTCGCCGGAGGTTACCGCGTTCGTGGCCGCGTTCCCGGTGCTCGGTCTGCTGGCCGGCGTCGGTGCGACAGTGGCGACCGCCGCCCTGGTCCGCTACGTGGAGTTGACCGTCGCGGTGGTCGCCTCCGCGCAGCGTTCCGCCGCCGCGTCCGAGCGGGCCCGGCTGGCCCGTGAGCTGCACGACTCGGTGGCGAAGACGTTGCGTGGCGTCTCGTTCGCCGCGGTCGCGCTGCCGCAGTCGCTGCGCCGCCACCCCGCGCTGGCCGAGCAGTTGGCCGACACGGTGTCCCGCGGTGCCGAGGTTGCGGCCCGGGAGGCGCGCGAGCTGATGGAGGGTCTGCGTGCCGACGATCCGGGCCAGGATTTCGGGTTCGGCGTGGCGCGTGCCTGCCGGGACTGGGAGCTTCGCACCGGCGTCCGGACCCAGGTCCGGATCGATGACGTCGACCCGCCGTTGGAGACCCGCTATGAGCTGCTTCGCATTCTGCGTGAGGGCCTGGTCAACGTGGAGCGTCACGCGCGGGCGTCCCGGGTGTGGGTGCAGGTCACCGCACATCCGGGCGAGGTCGAGCTGACTGTGGCCGACGACGGCATCGGATTCGCCGCCGGAGATCTGGACGCGCTGCGGGCCGCCGGACATCTCGGCCTGGTCGGCGTGCACGAGCGGGCCGGCGGCGTGGGTGGCGCGGCCGAGATGCTCTCGGCACCTGGCGAGGGCTCTCTTCTCCGCGTCCGTGCACCGCTGCCCACCGGGTTCACCGCATGATCCGGGTACTTGTGGTGGACGACAATCCGATCATCCGGGATGCGCTCCGGGCGCACCTGGATGCGTCAGGCGTCGCGCTTGTGGTGGGCGAGGCCGGTGATGGCAGGTCCGCGCTCGACGCGGCGCGCCGGTTGCGCCC
Source organism: Catenuloplanes sp. NPDC051500 (assembly GCF_044454585.1). Lineage (NCBI taxonomy): Bacteria > Bacillati > Actinomycetota > Actinomycetes > Micromonosporales > Micromonosporaceae > Catenuloplanes > Catenuloplanes sp. NPDC051500. Next base: position 335,620 of record NZ_JBITDX010000002.1, on the reverse strand, counting down.
GCATGTGACGTTGCTTGATTACCGCATGCCGATCGCCGACGGGCTGTCGATCGTGGCTGAGCTGGCCCGGCTGACCGCGGTCCTGACGCTGACGAGCGACGACAGCGACGTGGTGGTCCGGGAGATGTTGCGTGGCGGCGCCCGCGGCTATCTGGTGCACGGCGATTTCGACCCGGCCGAGCTGGTGCGGGCGGTGAGCGTGGTGGCGTCCGGGCGCAGTTGGCTGTCGCCGACCGCTGCCACAGTGGCCGCCGAGTCGCTGCGCCGGGCGCAGGAGGCGGCCGAGGCCGGGGCGCGCGCAGATCAACGGCATCAGGCGACCCGGCGGGGGTACGGGTTGACCCGCCGCGAACAGGACGTGCTGCACCTGGTCGCCGAGGGCCTGGCGAACGTGGTGATCGCGGAGCGTCTGGGCCTCACCGAGAAAACCGTCAAGAACCACCTGCACGCCGTCTTCGCCAAGCTCGGCGTCCGCAACCGCACCGAGGCCGTCCTTCGCTGGCAGGGCCGTCAGCACACCTGACGCCGCGCGAACTGTCAGTGGGTTTCGCTCTGGGCCGGCGCCGCGCGGGAGTGGAAGGGAGGAGCCCCTGGGCGACGACCGGTGCCCGCGGGAGCGTGCGGGCCGCAACCACCCGCAGAGCGGGAAAGCCGCTTTAAAGCCTGTGAACTTTCCTTGATTCTCGTCTGGGACTTTCGGCTCAGGAAATGGGGCTTCGCCGGATCTAGCGTGCTGGTGGCTGGATCCGTTGCCGGGTGCGGCCTCGATGCCCGTCTGCCGGAAGGAAGCCGTGATATCCCAACGCCTGAGCCGCCTGGTGCCGGTCGTGGCGCTTGCGCTGGCGGTGAGTGCCTGTGGCGTGACCACAGTTCCGACCGCGGGTGGATCGTCGGCGCCCGCGCTGGTGCTGCCGACCTGCGTGCCCGCGGGCTATGAGACGCCTGCGGCAGATGTCGGGTTCACGGCGCCGCCGTGTGTGCCGGCGACGACCGCCGCGCCGTCCGCGCCTGCCTCGACGACTCCTGGGGCGACCACTCCGGCGGCGCCCGCACCAGGGGGGACCGCGCCGACGGCGACCACTCCGGTGAGTGTGCCGACGTTCGCCGGTAAGCCGCCGCAGGCGCAGTATCGGGAGGTGGCGGCGAACTGCACGATGACGCATCGGCGCAGTGACGATCCGATCGTCTTCCCGGGGCTGCCGGGGGCGTCGCATGAGCACACGTTCGTCGGGAATCCCAGCACTGACGCGTCGTCCACGCCGGAGAAGCTGATCGGCGGGAAGACGTCGTGTCAGGATCCGAAGGACGCGTCGTCCTACTGGTTCCCGACGCTGCTGCTCAACGGCGCGCCGGTGACGCCGCAGCAGGTGACGGTCTACTACAAGTCGGGCGTCGACGACTACCGGACCGTGCAGCCGTTCCCGGCCGGGTTCCGGCTGCTTGTCGGCAACGCGAAGGCGCCGGCCGGTGAGCAGTTCGGCGGCACGTGGAGCTGTGGTGGGGAGACCGGGACGCAGATCCCGGCGTCGTGCCCGGACGGGTCGTCGCTGATCGTCAGGTACAAGGCGCCGAGCTGCTGGGACGGCGTGCATCTGGACACGGCGGACCACAAGTCGCACATGGCGTGGCCGGTGAAGGGGGTCTGCCCGGCGGACCACCCGGTGCCGCTGCCGATGTTCGAGATGAAGGTTCCCTACAAGCTGCCGGGTGGTGTGACGAAGGGGCTTGTGTACGCGTCCGGCGCGGCGAACACGTTCCACTTCGACTTCATGAACGGGTGGGATCCGGCGCGGCAGGCCGAGGTCATCAAGCATTGCGTGAACGGCGGCCGGCAGTGCAACGGGACGGGGTACGACCAGCACAAGCCGTGACCGGGACCACTTATGATACGGAACGGTTCCGTATCGCAAAGGGGCGGCGTAGTCTCCTCGTTGGGATACGGGACCGTTCCGTATCGTATTTAGTCCTTGGGGGGACGCGGATGGATCCGCAGACCAATACCGGTCACCCGCGGCGCTGGGCCATTCTCGGCGTCCTCGTGGTCAGCCTGCTCGTGGTCGTGCTCGACAACACGATCCTCAACGTGGCGATCCGGGTGCTCGCCGACCCGAATGAGGGCCTCGGCGCCACTCAGGCCCAGCTCGAGTGGGCCGTCAACTCGTACACCCTGGTCTTCGCCGCGCTGCTGTTCAGCTTCGGCATCCTCGGCGACAGGTGGGGGCGCAAGCGCTTCCTGCTGTTCGGCCTGGCGATCTTCGGCCTCAGCTCGCTTGCCTCCGCTTACGCGCAGAGCCCGGAGCAGCTGATCGCGATGCGCGCGCTGATGGGTCTCGGCGGCGCGGCGATCATGCCGGTCACGCTCTCCATCATCTCGGTCGTCTTCGACCCGCGTGAGCGCGCCAAGGCGATCGGTCTCTGGGCCGGCTCGGTCGGCCTCGCGGTCGCGATCGGCCCGATCCTCGGCGGCTTCCTGCTCGAGCACTTCTGGTGGGGCTCGGTCTTCCTGATCAACGTCCCGATCGTCGTGCTCGGCATGGTGCTGATCGCGGTGCTGGTCCCGGAGTCGCGCAACCCGCACCCCGGCAAGATCGACCTGGTCGGCGTGCTGCTCTCCGTGGTCGGCCTGACCTCGCTCGTCTACGGCATCATCGACGGCGGCGAGAACGGCTTCGACCAGCCCGAGGTGTGGGCGTTCATCGTGGCCGGCGTGGCGGTACTGACCGGGTTCATCTTCTGGGAGCGGCACTACGAGTTCCCCTCGCTCGACGTGAAGCTGTTCCGCAACGGCCAGTTCTCCGCCTCGATCGCGTCCATCGGCCTGACGTTCTTCGCAAGCATGGGAACGTTCTTCTTCATGGCCTTCTACCTGCAGCTGGTGCGCGGCTACACGCCGCTGCAGACCGGCCTGCTGCTTCTGCCGTTCGCGGTGGCGCAGCTGGCGTTCGCCCCGCGCAGCGCCGCGATGGTGCACCGCTTCGGCGGCAAGGCCGTCTCCGTCACCGGCCTGGTGCTTGTCGGCCTGTCGCTGGTCGGCTTCATGACCGTCGGCGTGGACACCCCGATCTGGGTGGTCGCGGTGCTCTTCTTCGTCCAGGGCGCCGGCATGGCCAACATCATGCCGCCGGCCATGGAGGCGATCATGTCGACGCTGCCGCGTGAGCGGGCCGGTGTCGGCTCCGCGATCAGCAACACGATCCGGCAGGTCGCGGCCGCGCTCGGCATCGCGGTGCTCGGCTCAGTCCTGGCCGCGGTCTACCGCGCCCAGGTCGACGACGCACTCACCGGGCTGCCGGACGCCGCTCGCGAGGCGGCCTCCGAGTCGATCGCCGGCGCGTACGCGGTGGCTGCCCAGGCCGGTCCGCAGGGCGGCGCGCTCATCACGGCCGCGAACAGCGCGTTCGTGAACGCGATGCACACCTCCGCGCTCGGTGCGGCAGTGATCGTGCTGATCGGCGCGCTGGTCTCGCTCACCTGGCTGCCCGGCCGCCCGACCCGCGCGCCGGAGTCCACGGTCGAGCGGGTCCGCGAAGAGGTCGCCGAGGCCGGGGGAGACCCGGCCCTGGTGGACGCCGACAACCGCTGATGTCGCAGTGCCGGCGCCCGGACCTCTCAGGAGATCCGGGCGCCGGCCGCATCCGCAGAGTGGCGCTGGCCGATGGAAACAAGATCAAGGAGAATGGGTCCATGACACTCACCGCGCCGGACGTGCCGCGATCTCCCGAGCCACGCGCGCCGGGCCGTCCGCGGAGCAACCGGGCGGACGAGGCGATCATCGAGGCCACGCTCGACCTGCTGGCCGAGGGCGGCAGCATCGAGGCGCTCGCGATCGAGGCGATCGCCGCGCGGGCCGGCGTCGGCAAGGCGACCATCTACCGGCGCTGGGCCGGCAAGGAGGCGCTGTTGCACGACGCGCTCGTCCGGCTGAAGGCGCCGCCGGCGATGCCGGACACCGGTGACGTCCGCGAGGACCTGCTGGTGCTCGCGCGCGCGATCGGCCACAGCCGGGACCCGCGGGCCGCGAAGATCATGCCCTGCCTGATGCCCGAGGCGATGCGCAGCCCGGAGCAGTACGCGGCGTACCAGCAGATAGTGGAACCCCGCCGCCAGGTGATGCGCGACGTGCTGAACCGGGGCGTCGCACGCGGGCAGCTCCGCGCCGACCTGGACGTCGAGCTGACGATGAGCGCGATCACCGGCCCGCTGCTGATGCAGAAGCTGTTGCGCTGGAGCCCTCGCTTCGACGGCGACGAGACCTACCCCGAGAAGATCGTCGACCACGTGATGCGGTCGATCAAGGCCTGAGCGAGGCGTGTCGCCGTCGGCCCCGACGCACCGCCCCGCTAAGGTGTCGAACGTATGTGCGGCCAAGCTCGGGGAGGGGTGGGCGCGTGCGTGTGCTCGGCATCGACCCGGGACTGACGCGGTGTGGTGTGGGCGTGGTCGAGGGCGTGCCCGGCCGGCCGTGCACGCTCGTGGCGTACCACGTGGTCCGCACCGACCCCGACGACGCCCTGCCGCTGCGGCTGCTGCGCCTGGAGACCGAGCTGAACGCGCTGGTCGGGCGGTATGAGCCGGAGAGCGTCGCGGTCGAGCGGGTCTTCGCCCAGCACAACGTGCGCACCGTGATGGGCACCGCGCAGGCCAGTGCCGTCGCCGTGCTCTCCGGCGCCCGCCGCGGGATAGCCGTCGAGACGTACACGCCGAGCGAGGTCAAGGCCGCCATCACCGGCTCCGGAACCGCCGACAAGGCCCAGATGATCACCATGGTCCAGCGCCTGCTCCGGCTGGACGCGCCGCCGAAGCCCGCGGACGCCGCGGACGCGCTCGCGCTCGCCATCTGCCACGTCTGGCGAGGTGGTACCCGGGCCCGGGTGGCCGCCGCCGCGGCGAAGGTGGAGGCCGCGGTGCAGAAGAGCAAGACCGAGCAAGCCGCACGGGTACGCCAACGAGGAGGGCCCCGATGATCGCCAGCGTCCGCGGGAAGGTGCTGGCCGTCGCGCCGCAGACCGCCGTGATCGAGGTCGGCGGCGTCGGCATGGCCGTCCAGTGCAGCCCGAACACGCTTGCCGGCCTGCGCGTCGGCGAGGAGGCCCGGCTCGCCACCTCGCTCGTGGTCCGGGAGGACTCGCTCACGCTCTTCGGTTTCGCCGACGACGACGAGAAGCACCTGTTCGAGCTGCTGCAGACCGCGACCGGCGTGGGACCGCGCCTGGCGCAGGCCGCGCTCGCGGTGCACACGCCGGAAGTGCTGCGCCGGGCGATCGGCGGAGGCGACACCGCCACGCTCACCCGGGTGCCAGGGGTCGGCAAGAAGGGCGCGGAACGCCTGGTCCTGGAGCTGCGCGACAAGATCGGGCCGCTGCCGATCGGCGCGGACGGCGTCACCGGCCCGGACTCCGGCGCCTGGCAGGGGCAGGTCGGGCAGGCGCTGACCGGCCTCGGCTGGACGCAGAGCCAGGCCGACCAGGCCGTGGCCATGGTCGCGGAGACCGTCGAGGGGCCGACGCCGCCGGTGCCGCAGCTGCTCAAGCAGGCGATCCGGCTACTCGGTAAGACCCGATGACCGACGACGACGCGGTCGTCTCGGCCTACGCGTTGCCGGCCGAGCGGGAGGCCGAGGTAAGCGTCCGGCCGAAGCGGCTGGACGAGTTCATCGCGCAGCACCGGGTGCGCGACCAGCTCGACCTGCTGCTGAAGGGCGCGCTCGGCCGCGGCGCCCCGCCGGACCACATCCTGCTCTCCGGGCCGCCCGGCCTCGGCAAGACAACGCTTGCCAACATCGTCGCGGCGGAGCTCGGTGTCGGCATCCGTACCACGAGCGGCCCGGTGATCGAGCGGTCCGGCGACCTGGCCGCGATCCTCACCAGCCTCTCCGAGGGCGACGTACTGTTCATCGACGAGATCCACCGCATCGCGCGCCCGGCCGAGGAACTGCTCTACAGCGCGATGGAGGACTTCCGGGTCGACGTGATCGTCGGCAAGGGACCGGGCGCCACCGCGATCCCGCTTGACGTGGAGCCGTTCACGCTTGTCGGCGCCACCACCCGGTCCGGCCTGCTGACCGGCCCGATGCGCGACAGGTTCGGCTTCGTCGCGCACCTGGACTTCTACGACCCGGCCGACCTGGAGGCGCTGATCCGCCGCTCGGCCGGCATCTTCGGCGTCCCGATCACGGACGACGGCGCCGCCGAGATCTCCCGCCGCTCCCGGGGCACACCCCGCATCGCGAACCGGCTGCTGCGCCGGGTGCGCGACTTCGCTGAGGTGCGCGCGGACGGCGTGGTCACCCGCGACGTGGCCCGGGCCGCGCTCAAGGTCTACGACGTCGACGAGCTGGGCCTGGACCGGCTGGACAAGGCAGTCGTGCACGCGCTTGTGACGTCGTTCCGCGGCGGGCCGGTCGGCCTGTCGACGCTTGCAGTGGCCGTGGGTGAGCAGCCGGACACGGTCGAGGAGGTGTGCGAGCCGTTCCTGGTCAGGGCCGGGCTGCTTGCACGCACGCCGCGCGGCCGGGTCGCGACCGAGGCTGCCTGGCGCCACCTCGGCAAGACGCCGCCGGGCCCGATATCGCCGGGTCAGCCGGATCTGTTCTCCCGGGGCGGAGAGTGAGTCCGTCCACCCGTCCCTGCTCGCCGGATCGAGAATTGCTCAGTAATCATGGATCAACAGAGTGCACGCCCCTACACCGAGTTTTCAGTCACAGGGGCTACACTCGCCGCGATCCGATAGACATTAATCTGCCTCCCCGCCTGCGCTAGGCGACGTGCGGGGCGGACCAGCTGGAAGGTCTCAGCGTGTTAGAAAACTACGCACAAGCCGCGAGCGGCGGCTCCGGCGGCGGCCTCACGATGATCCTGATGATGGCCGGTCTCATGGGCCTCATGTACTTCATGATGATCCGCCCGCAGCAGAAGCGCCGCAAAGAGGCCGAGCGGATGCAGAGTGAGATCGCGGTCGGCGACGAGGTCGTCACGATCGGCGGACTGCACGGCGTCGTGGCCGGTTACGACGACGACACCGTCACGATCGAGGCGCACCCGGAGGTCTTCCTGCGCTTCGCGCGCCCGGCGATCGCCCGCGTCGTCACGAAGACCGACACCGCCGAGACCATCGCGACCGCGGACACCACCACGGTGGACGACGCTGTCGTGCCGGCCGGCGACACGGTTGTCGACTCAAAGCGTGCCTCACTGGACAGCAAGGACGTTGTCAAGGAGTGACCCCTTCACAAGGGCTCATTGAAGTTGTTGGATAATCGCGCGAGGTGCTCCCGTTCGCGGGCGTGTCTCGTTGCACCATCACGCTCCTCGCCGGTTCGCGTCGGCGCTCCACCCAAGCCGCCCCACCGGCGGCCACCAGGCCCGTAAAGGAACTCAACAGCCGTGGCACCACCTCAGGGACAGATGCGCCCCGGGCGGCAACTCGCCGTGCTCGGCCTGATCTTCGTCGTCCTCTTCCTCATGGTCTTCTTCGTCGGCGTTCCCGGCAAGTCGAGCTTCGCCGATCGTCTGGAGCCCAAGCTGGGCCTGGACCTGATCGGCGGCACCCGGGTCACGTACACCGCCACCACCATGGACGGATCGGATCCGCCGGCGGAGCAGCTCGAAGAGGCCCGAGAGATCATCCAGAGCCGGGTCAACGCGCTCGGCGTCTCCGAGGCCGAGGTGGTGGTGGAGGGCAACCGGAACATCGTCATCTCGCTGGCCGGTGAGAACCGCGACGATCTCAAGCAGGTCGGCGACGCCGCCCAGCTGCGCTTCCGGAAGGTGCTGAAGGCCGCGGACGGCAGCGGTGTCGCGCCGCAGGCAAGCGTCTCGGCCGAGCCGGCACCGTCCGGGTCGCCCGGCGCCAGCCCGTCCGCGGGCGCGAGCCCGACCGGCGCCGCGGTGACCTCCAGCCCGTCCGCAAGCGGCGGCACCGGCGGCGGCACGGGTGGCCAGGGCGGCGGCGCACAGGCGTCGGCCACGCCCACCCCGTCCGCGTCCGCCGCGCCGTCCGCGACCGCGACGCCTGCCGCAAGCGCCTCCGCGGCCCCGGCACCTGTCAGCACGGACGTGGCCGCGGTCCGCACCGAGATCCAGAAGAAGGTCGGTGACGCCGCCTGGGCGGCCGCCACCGGCCTGACCGCTGTCGCGGACCTCACCACCGATCCGACGCTTGCCGAGACGCTGGCGCCGTTCAGCACGCTGAACCCGGAGACCGAGGTCTGGGCGCTCGATCCGGCCATGCAGTTCAACGTCCCGCAGATCACCTGCGCGATGCTTGACGGCCGCCGGCCCGGCTCGATCGTCGACGAGACCAAGCAGGCCGTGGCGTGCGAGTCCGGCGCGAAGTACCTGCTTGACGTGGCGAAGGTGCTCGGCACCGACGTCGGCAGCGCCAGCGGCGTGCTCGACCAGCAGCGCGGCGACTGGGTGGTCAGCCTCGACTTCACCGGCGAGGGCCAGGCGAAGTGGACCGCGCTCACCCGCGAGGCCTACAACAACGAGGGCTCGGCGTGTGACCAGACCGCGCTCGGTGACGGCAGCCGCTGCCGCGTCGCGGTGGTGCTCGACAACCAGGTCATCTCCTCGCCGGAGATCCAGGCTGTGCTCACCGGTGACTCGCAGATCACCGGCAGCTTCACAAGCGCCTCGGCGAACGAGCTGGCTTCGAAGCTGCGCTACGGCGCGCTGCCGCTGACCTTCGTGGCCGACGAGGCGCAGAACGTGTCTGCCACGCTCGGCGCGGAGCAGCTGCGCGCCGGTCTGCTGGCGGCCGGCCTTGGCATGCTGCTGGTCGCGATCTACGCGTTCTTCTACTACCGCCTGCTCGGCACCGTGATCTTCCTGAGCCTGATCCTCTCGGCGCTGCTCACCTACGGCGCCCTGGTCGTGCTCGGCCGGCAGATCGGCTTCACGCTGACGCTCGCCGGCATCGCGGGCTTCATCGTGTCACTCGGCGTCGCGGCCGACTCGTTCATCATCTACTTCGAGCGGTTGAAGGACGAGATCCGCGAGGGCCGCAGCCCGCGCAGTGCGGTCGGCCGGGCCTGGACCCGTGCCCGCCGCACGATCATCTCGGCCAACGCGATCTCGCTGATGGCCGCGGTCGTGCTCTACATCGTCTCGGTCGGCCAGGTGAAGGGCTTCGCGTTCGCGCTGGGTCTGGCCACGGTGCTCGACCTCGTGGTCGTGTTCCTGTTCCGGCACCCGGTGATGACCATGTTCGCCCGGACCCGGGCGTTCCTGTCGCCGCGGGTCAGCGGTCTGGGCCGGGTCCTGTCCCAGAAGCCGACCGTCGCCGACCCCACCGTCAAGCCGCGCTCGTCGCGCGTGAAGGAGGCCTGACATGGCCAAGGAAGGTCTTGCCAGTCGCCTCTATCGGGGCGACGCCGGCCTCAACATCATCGGCCGCCGCAAGATGTGGTTCACGGTTGCCCTGATCGGCGTCCTGATCGCGCTCGGCAGCTTCGCGCTGCGCGGCTTCACGCTCGGCATCGAGTTCACCGGCGGCACCGAGTTCACGGTGCCGGCCGCGGGCCGCACCATCGACCAGGTGTCGGACGCGGTGACCAAGGGCATCGAGGCCGTGAACGAGGAGGGCGTCAAGGTCGAGTCCGCGCAGCAGGTCGGTGACGACACCACCGGGCAGATCCTGGTCAAGACCGGCGAGGTCACGCCGGAGGACTCGATCACGATCAAGAACTCGATCGCGGAGACACTCAGCGCGGACCCGGCCACGATCTCCGGCAGCAACGTCTCCGGCGCGTGGGGCGCTTCGGTCACCGAGCGGGCGATCCTGGCGCTGCTGGTCTTCGTCGCGGTGGTCTCGCTCTACCTGGTCATCCGGTTCGAGTGGCGGATGGCGGTCGCGGCCGTGGTCTCGCTGCTGCTCGACCTGATCCTGACCGCGGGCGTCTACTCGATCGTCGGCTTCGAGGTCTCGCCGTCGACTGTCATCGGCTTCCTGACGATCCTCGGCTACGCGCTCTACGACGTGGTGGTGGTCTTCGACAAGGTCCAGGAGAACACCCGCGGCATCACCTCGGGCAGTGGCCAGACCTACGCGGAGGCGGCGAACCTGGCCATCAACCAGACGCTGATGCGCTCGATCAACACCTCGCTCGTGGCGCTGCTGCCGGTCGGCGGCCTGCTCTTCATCGGCGCCGGCGTCTTCGGCGCCCGCACGCTCGAGGACCTGGGCCTGGTGCTGTTCGTCGGCATGGCGCTGGCGATCTACTCCTCGCTGTTCTTCGCCACACCGGTGCTCGTCGCGCTCAAGGATTACGAGCCGCGGATCCGGGTGCACAACCAGCGGGTGCTGGCCCGCCGGCAGTCGCTTGCGAACCGCGCGGCAGAGACCGGCGGCGCCGAGCCGGTGATCTCCGACTCGGACCACGCGCTGGCCGGCTCCACGCCGCGCGTCGGCGCGCGGCCGACCACGAAGCGGCCGGCCACCGGCAACCGTGGCGGGCGTCCCGGCCCCACCGGGACGAAGCGCCGCTAGGCATCGCAGGTGAGGGCCCGTCCGGCGTTGCCGGGCGGGCCCTCGTCGTTCCACGGGTGGCCCCGGTGTAGAGCGTGCGGCAGATGTCGCGAAGAATGGGCCGGTGACCTCCACCCCTCCTGCCGGTGACCTCGGCGCCGACGTGGCCACGCTGGTCGCGAGCCGCACGCTCGACGTGCCGGACTTTCCGAAGCCGGGCATCCTCTTCAAGGACCTGATGCCGCTGTTCTCCGACGGCCTGGTGTTCAAGGAGACCATCGACGCGATCGCCGCCCATCACGGGCCTGATTCGTTCGACGTGATCGTCGGTGTGGAGGCGCGTGGCTTCGTGATCGCGGCCGCGCTTGCCTACGCGACGGGCGTCGGCGTGGTCCCGATCCGCAAGGCCGGCAAGCTGCCCCGCAAGGTGCACTCCGAGTCGTACGCGCTGGAGTACGGCGAGGCCACGCTCGAGGTGCACGAGGACGCGTTCGTGGCCGGCCAGCGCGTGCTGATCGTGGACGACGTGCTGGCCACCGGCGGTACCGCGAAGGCGACGCTCGACCTGGTGGAGAAAGCGGGCGGCACCGTCGCCGGCTTCACCGTGCTGCTTGAGCTGTCGTTCCTGGAGGGCCGCCGCCGACTCGCCGACCGTACCGTTGATGCGCTTTTGACCGTCTGAGCGGCCCCTGGGTGCGGCGTCCCGAAACGGTAGTGGTGGGATAGCCGAGCGTAGGGTGGCCCCGCTGACCGGACGGGTACGATTGGCGTCCGGGCTGCGGGGGACGTGACGCTCAGGTAGCGCGCGGATGGACCGGGCGGATACGGTCAGGTCTTGCAGGACGGCGACCGGAGTGGTGGAGAGAGGCTATGTCCAGTCACGTCGCCCCTCCGGGCGAGGCTTCAGATGAGGGCGCAGTGGCGACGAACGACGTGGAGCGGCTTGCGGACATCGTCTCGGCCGTCGAGGCCGAACGGCTGCCGGAGATCCCGATGAACGATCTGGCGGACCCTACGCCACCGGCCACCTACCCGACGGACGACGGTGAGAGCGGCGAGGGCGTGGTGCTGCCGTTCCCCGGCGCCCCGAGCGTGGCGGACCAGATCGCGGCCGGTGAGCAGGAGGACCCCACCTTCCTGACCGGTGTGGCGTCCGGCCGCCGCGTGCGCGCCCGGCTGGCCCGGTTCAACGCGCCCTGGCAGACCCCGCAGGTCGCGGAGGTGCTGGAGCCGCTGATCTCGATCCACCGCGCCAGCCACCCGAAGGCGGATGTGCGGCTGCTGCAGCGCGCGTTCGACATGGCGGCGAAGTGGCACCTCGGGCAGTACCGCAAGTCCGGCGATCCGTACATCACGCATCCGCTCGCGGTCGCCACCATCCTGGCGAACCTGGGGATGGACACGACCACGCTTGTCGCGGCGCTGCTGCACGACACGATCGAGGACACGGACTACAGCCTCGACACCATGCGTACGGACTTCGGCGGCGAGGTCGCGCTGCTTGTCGACGGCGTCACCAAGCTGGACAAGGTCAAGCTGGGCGACGCGGCCAAGGCGGAGACGATCCGCAAGATGGTCGTGGCGATGGCGAAGGACCCGCGCGTCCTGGTCATCAAGCTCGCGGACCGGCTGCACAACATGCGCACCCTCACCTTCCTGCCCCGCGCCAAGCAGGAGCAGAAGGCCAAGGAGACGCTTGAGATCCTCGCCCCGCTGGCCCACCGGCTGGGTATGAACACGATCAAGTGGGAGCTGGAGGACCTGTCGTTCGGGTTCCTGTTTCCCAAGCGGTTCGAGGAGATCAACCGGCTGATCGGCGAGCACCAGCCGCAGCGCGACACGCTGCTGCGCCAGGTGACGCAGAAGGTCCAGGTGGACCTCAAGTCCGCGAAGATCAAGGCCGAGACGACCGGCCGCCCGAAGCACCTGTACTCGATCTACCAGAAGATGATCGTGCGGGGCCGGGACTTCAACGACATCTACGACCTGGTCGGCGTGCGCATCCTGGTGGACACCGTGCGCGACTGCTACGCGGCCCTCGGCGTGATCCACGCGAACTGGCAGCCCGTCCCGGGCCGGTTCAAGGACTACATCGCCATGCCGAAGTTCAACATGTACCAGTCGCTGCACACCACGGTGATCGGCCCGTCCGGCAAGCCTGTCGAAATGCAGATCCGGACGTACGCGATGCACCGCACCGCGGAGTTCGGCATCGCCGCGCACTGGAAGTACAAGGAGCAGAAGGGCGCGACAGTCGTCGGCCCGCCCGCGCACATCGACGAGATGACCTGGCTGCGGCAGCTGCTCGACTGGCAGCGCGAGGCGAGCGACCCGAGCGAGTTCCTTGACGCGCTCCGCTTCGACCTCTCCAGCCAGGAGGTCTACGTCTTCACGCCGAAGGGCGACGTGATCCCGCTGCCCACCGGCTCGACGCCTGTGGACTTCGCCTACGCGGTGCACACCGAGGTCGGGCACAAGTGCATCGGCGCGCGGGTCAACGGCAAGCTGGTGCCGCTCGAGTCGACGCTCTCCAACGGCGACGTGATCGAGATCTTCACGTCCAAGTCCGACTCGGCCGGTCCGTCGCAGGACTGGCTCGGCTTCGTCAAGTCGCCGCGGGCGCGTACCAAGATCAGGCAGTACTTCAACAAGGAGCGGCGCGAGGAGGCGATCGAGGCCGGCAAGGAGGCCATGGTCAAGGCCATGCGCAAGCAGGGCCTGCCACTCCAGCGCCTGCTCACCTCCGAGGCGCTGCTCGCGATCGCCCGCGACCTGCACCTCACCGACGTCGCCGCGCTCTACGCGGCCGTGGGGGAGAACCAGGTCTCCGCCCAGTCCGTGGTCCAGCGGCTGGTGGCCGGTTACGGCGGCGAGGAGGGCGCGGTCGAGGACATCGCCGAGACCGCCGTCCCGACCCGCCCGCCGAGGGCCCGGCAGACCTCGCACGACCCGGGCGTCGAGGTCCGCGGCGTCTCCGACGTGTGGATCAAGCTGGCCCGGTGCTGCACCCCGGTCCCCGGCGACGCCGTGTTCGGCTTCGTCACCCGCTCCGGCGGCGTGAGCGTGCACCGCGACGACTGCGCGAACGCGGAGGACCTGAAGGTCCAGGAGGACCGGATCGTCATCGTCACCTGGAAGCCGACAAGCGCGTCCACGTTCCTTGTCGCCATCCAGGTCGAGGCGCTCGACCGGCACAAGCTGCTTGCCGACGTCACCCGGGTCCTCTCCGACGAGCGCGTCAACATCCTCTCCGCGACCGTCACCACCACCCGCGACCGGGTGGCGGTGAGCCGTTTCAGCTTCGAGATGGCCGACCCGAAACACCTCGGCCACCTGCTGGCCGCAGTCCGCAAGGTCGACGGCGTCTTCGACGCGTACCGCGTCACGTCTGGTGCGTGACGGGCGCGGGCGCGAGGCTCGTTGACCTCTGACTGCGGTCTCGCGAGCGGGTTGGCGGCGAAGGGTGCCTTATTCAGGCGGTCAGGTGTGATCCCTCAGTAGCGTCGTAGAGGACGGCCGCGCTGTCCCGTCGTCTTGCTCGCCGAGTGCCGTGACTCACTGAGGTTTCGTGGTAGGGGTGCGAGTCGGGCACTCCGCGCCCGAAATTTCGTTATATAGAAGCCCCTGACGCGCCTTACCCTGACCGCGGAAGGTCAGTAGGTTCGCCGCTGGGAGTCGACTCTGTTGCCCATGCCGGTCCGGCTCCACTATCACCTGATCAAACCCAACACCTGCCCGAAATACCTAGATAAATCCCCCGCTGCCGGTACGTGGGCACCGCCATCAATGAGCAACGGTCGATAGATCGACCGCCAGGTGAGGCACGAGCACGTCATTCGCGCCGAATAGCGTGCACACGCCTCACCTGACGCCCTCCACCCTCGACTCTTCTCCGCATTTCACCCATATCCCGCCGCACCGCCTGTCTTTGACCTTGGTGTGGTGTGCGCAGCACACAAAGGTGACCGCCTGGCTGCCCCGTCTGCCATCGACCCGCCCTACGGGGAGCAGATCATCGGCAGGGCCGCCACCAACGAACAGATACCAACACCCCGCAGCGTCACCAGAAACACGCGCCCACCCACGAGACCGCAGCCCGGCGAACCCAGCGCGACCAGCAGACTCGTAAGACCGGATCAAGACGGCGCCAACACCACCCAGCCTGGCGGCCCTGCCGATGATCTGCTCGGCTCTGCCCGGGTCGATGGCAGACGGGGCAGACAGGCCACACGAAACCCGACCACCGACAAGGCTCTACCAGCGAAGCTGACCTGCGCTTGCGGTTGCCCCGGAGCCGGAGCGCTCCCCCCGGAGGGCCGCCGGAGGCAAACCGCAGCCAACCCGCTCACGTCACCAACAGATTGAATTGTCGGCTAAGCGCGCACCGCCACCGAGCAGCACATAGCAAGACCCCGGGCCGCACAGCGCCCCGATGCTGAACCTGACCAAGCGAGAGTGACTGCCTGTACAAAAACGACCCCCACCGCGAGGCGATGGGGGTCGTGATGCGACGAGAGCCGCGATGCGATGCAGGTCAGGCTGCCGCGACCGCGACCGTCTGGATGTTGATGTCGTTCTTCGGGTGCCCGCCACCCGGGTTCGGGTCGAACGCGCCGTCGTGCCCGGCCGCGGTCGCCTTCTTCAGCACCTCGAGGCCGGCCGTAGAGACCTTGCCGATGATCGTGTAGTCCGGCGACAGCTGGACGTCCTCGTAGATGAAGAAGAACTGGCTGCCGTTCGTGCCGTCCGAGCCGCTGTTGGCGAGCGCCACCACACCGGCCGGGTACGGCGGCAGGTCGGTCGTGGGCAGGTACTCGTTGCTGTAGCGGTACGCCGGGCCGCCGGTGCCGTCGGACTCGCGGTACCCGTCACCCTTGGCGCTCGGGTCGCCGCACTGAAGCATGCCCGGGAACATCCGGTGGCACTTGGTGCCGTCGAAGAACTGCTTACCGGCCAGGAACGTGAACGACTCGATCGCGCAGGGCGACTTCGTCTTGTCCATCGACACGTCGACCGCGCCGAAGTTCGTGGTGACGGTCATGACCGACTTGCCCACGTTGGACGCGCTGGCCGGCGGCATGCCGACGTCGACGGTGGTGCCCTGCCCCTGGTCCGGCGCCGCGGTCCAGCTGCAGACCGTGGTGTCCGCGGCCGGGGCCGCGGTGGTCTCCGAGTCGTCGTCGCGCAGCACCGTGACCGCGATCAGCACGCCGGCCGCGACGATGAGGACCGCCGCGCTCGCGGACGCCACGATCCAGAGGTTCTTGCGCTTGCGCGCGGCGGCTTCCCTGCGGGCGGCCATGTCCCGCTCGAGGCGGGCCCGTGCTGCGGCTCGCTGCTGCCGCTCCTTGATGGACGACACGGTCTTCCTCCTGGGTGAATGTGCTGGCAGCTGGTGTGAAGGTCAGAGTAGGTCAGGAAGCTGTGGATGCGGACGCGTTGGGCGCGGCCGGTGCCGCGGTGGCGCCCACCTCGCCGACCGTCAGCGAGGTGATCAGCACGTCGGACTTCGGCACCACGGTCTTGCCGGCGTCGTTCGCGACCTTCTCCATCGCGCCGATCTCCTGCACCGTCTCCAGTCCGGTGGCCACCGACCCGATGATCGGGTACTGCGGCTTTTCCGGGTTGAAGTCCTTGAAGAAGATCAGGAACTGGCTGCCGTTGCTGCCCGGGGTCGGGGAGGTCAGCGCGATCGTGCCGGCCGGGTACGCCGGCGGGACGTCACCTGACGGCGGGGCTGACGGGTTCGTCGCGGCCGGGATGTTCTCGTCGAAGTACGTGTAGGTCGGCCCGCCCAGCCCGTCACCGGAGATGTCGCCGCAGTGCAGCGCGCCCTCCTCGGTGATCTCGGTGCACTTCGTGTTGTCGAAGTAGTTGCGGCTCGCCAGGTAGGTGAAGCTGGCCACCGAGCAGGGCGCGTCAGTGATGTTCAGCGAGGCGGTGACCGGCGCGAGCGCGTTGAACGTGAGCGTCGCCGGCCGGGTGCCCTCGGACGGGATGTTCTCCGTCGACGGCTGGCCGACGTCCTTGCTGGAGTCGGCCGCCGACTGCGTGGTCCACGCGCACGCCTCGCCGCTCGCCTCGGTCGTGTCCGGCTTGGAGTCGAAGACGCCCAGCGCCCACATCGTCAGGCCCGCGCCGAGCACGAGCACGAGGCCGATGGCGGTGGCCGCTCCGACCTGGCGTCTGCGGCGCTCCCTGGCCGCCCGACGTGCCATCTGCCGATCGAGCTTCGCGCGCGCGAGCTTGCGCTGCCGAGACTTGCTGGAAGCCACGAGTCCTATCTCCCTGTCACCCCTGCTGCCGCTCACCCCCGATTGGAGTGAACGCGGCTCTATGGTGCGTTCGCACTGTGAGTGCGGCACGCCACACGAGGGCGTAGTGTACGGCCCACCGCTGGGAAAGTGACGCCCAGGTCGCAGCGACACGCCATCAAAGATCATCGACGTGCCACGTGTCCCGCGGGTTTACGTTTGCGGCTGCCGATAGGCTGGCCCTGAATCCCGAGGACCATGGAGGGCACGTGCTCGTCGACGGCTTTGCGGCCGAGGCCTTCGGCACCAACTGCTACGTGGTGGCCACCGGCCCCGGTGAGCAGTGCGTGGTCGTGGACCCGGGCATCGGCGTCGTCGACCGGCTCGAGGAGCTGCTGGCCAAGCACCGCCTGCAGCCCGCCGCCGTGCTGCTCACCCACGGGCACCTGGACCACACGTTCTCGGTCACGCCGGTCTGTGGCGCGCGCGGCATCCCGGCCTACGTGCACCCGGCCGACCGGGAGATGCTTGCCGACCCGTCCAAGGGCCTGTCTCAGGACTACCGGCAGCTGTTCGGCGGCCGCCTGGAGTACACCGAGCCCGACGACGTGGTGGCGATGATTGACGGCGCCGTTCTGGACCTGGTCGGCCTGGAGATCGCGGTCGACCATGCGCCGGGCCATACCGGCGGGTCGGTGCTGTTCCGGCTCCCGGGGACCGCGGACGAGGAGATCTGTTTCTCCGGCGACGTGCTCTTCGCGGGGTCGATCGGGCGCACCGACCTGCCGGGCGGCAGCATGGATGCCATGCGGACGAGCCTGCGGACCCGGGTCCTGCCGCTCGCCGACGAGACGATCGTCCTGCCCGGCCATGGCCCCGCCACGACCATCGGGCGCGAGCGCGCCACCAATCCTTACCTTCGCGAGTTCGGCCAGGCGCCCGCTCGCGGACTGTAAGACAGACTTTCGTTAAGGATCGCCGTGAGTAGCAAGATCATGCCTCTGTCCGGGTTTCCCGAGTGGCTGCCGTCGCAGCGCCTCATCGAGCAGGACATCCTGAGCCGCATTCAGCGCACGTTCGAGCTCTACGGCTTCGCGCCGCTGGAGACCCGGGCCGTCGAGCCGCTGGAC
The DNA here is from genome assembly GCF_044454585.1 of Catenuloplanes sp. NPDC051500. Lineage (NCBI taxonomy): Bacteria > Bacillati > Actinomycetota > Actinomycetes > Micromonosporales > Micromonosporaceae > Catenuloplanes > Catenuloplanes sp. NPDC051500. The sequence continues at coordinate 317,769 of NZ_JBITDX010000002.1, read as the reverse complement.
CAGCTGCTGCGCAAGGGGGAGACCTCCAAGGAGGTCTATGTCCTGCGGAGGCTGCAAGCGGACGAGAAGGACACGTCCGACGACGCGCTCGGCCTGCACTTCGACCTGACCGTACCCTTTGCGCGGTTTGTCCTTGAGAATGCGGGCAAGCTGCAGTTCCCGTTCCGCCGCTACCAGATCCAGAAGGTGTGGCGGGGCGAGCGGCCGCAGGAGGGCCGGTACCGCGAGTTCTACCAGGCGGACATCGACATCGTGGACCGGGACACGCTTCCGGCGCACTACGAGGCCGAGATCCCGCTGGTGATCGGCGACGCGCTCGGCGGCCTGCCAATCCCGAAGGTCACCATCCAGGTCAACAACCGCAAGGTCCTGGAGGGCTTCTACCGCGGCCTCGGCATCGGGAACACGGAGGACGTGCTCCGCCAGGTCGACAAGCTCGACAAGATCGGCCCGGCAAAGGTGACCGAGCTGCTGACGACGCAGGGCCTCTCCGGCGCGCAGGCCGCCAAGATCCTGGAACTCGCCGAGATCACGGCGGCCGACAGCGGCTTCGCGGACCGGGTGAAGCAGCTCGGCGTGAGCGACCCGCTGCTCGACGAGGGCCTTGAGGAACTGGTCCGGGTGGTCGACACCGCTGTCGCGCAGGCGCCCGGCCTGGTCGTGGCGGACCTGCGCATCGCCCGCGGCCTGGACTACTACACCGGCACCGTCTACGAGACGGTGCTGGAGGGCTACGAGCGGTTCGGCTCGATCAGCTCCGGCGGCCGCTACGACAACCTGGCCACCTCCGGCCGGGACGTCTTCCCCGGCGTCGGCATCTCGATCGGTGTCACCCGGCTGCTCGCCATCCTGTTCGGCCGGGACGCGCTGACCGCGTCCCGCTCCGTGCCGACCTGCGTGCTTGTCGCGGTGACAAGCGAGGAGGAGCGCCCGGCAAGCGTCTCGGCCGCTGCCGCGCTGCGCCGTAACGGCATCCCGGCCGAGGTGGCGCCGACCGCGGCGAAGTTCGGCAAGCAGATCCGGTACGCCGAGCGCCGCGGCATCCCGTACGTCTGGTTCCCCGGCGAGCAGGACTCGGTGAAGGACATCCGCTCCGGCGATCAGGTCGACGCGGACGCCGCCACGTGGGCACCGCCGCAGGAGGATCTGCGGCCGATCGTCACCGGCGCCGTCTGATACACAGGCGAAATGGCGCGGCAGAGGAGATCTGCCGCGCCACCACGCTATGTGTCCAACTCCTCACAAGTGGCGACCGTCCTGTGTGAGGTGTCCTTAATCGCGAGGACATCCAGGTCAATGGATCCACGAAATCGCCCGGCCATACCTTCCTCTGCACCTGTACCAGCAGAGAGGGAGTCGGATGCCACGAGGTCTGCGGGGTTCATTCGTCACGCTGGGTCTTGCCGTCACGCTCGCCGTCACGTCCGCCTGTGTCGGCGAGGAGCCGTCCGGTGGCACGTCGTCCGGTGACACGATCAAGGTTGGTGTGCTCCACTCGCTCAGCGGCACCATGGCGATCAGCGAGGTCACGGTCCGGGACGCGGAACTGCTCGCGATCGAGGAGATCAACGCGGCCGGCGGCGTGCTCGGCAAGAAGCTTGAGCCGGTCGTCGAGGACGGCGCCTCCGACTGGCCCACCTTCGCCGAGAAGGCGCAGAAGCTGATCAGCCAGGACCGGGTGGCCACGGTCTTCGGCGGGTGGACGTCCGCCAGCCGCAAGGCCATGCTGCCGGTCTTCGAGCGCAACAAGTCGCTGCTCTGGTACCCGGTGCAGTACGAGGGCCTGGAGAGCTCGCCCTACATCTTCTACACCGGCGCCACCACGAACCAGCAGATCGTCCCCGGCCTGGACTATCTCAAGGAGCAGGGGAAGAAGAAGGTCTTCCTGGTCGGCAGCGACTACGTGTTCCCGCGTACCGCAAACAAGATCATCAAGGCGTACGCGGCAGCGAACGGTATGGAGATCGTCGGCGAGGAGTACACGCCGCTCGGCCACACCGAGTACAGCACCGTGGTCAACAAGCTCCAGCAGGCCAAGCCGGACGCGGTCTTCAACACGCTCAACGGCGACTCCAACGTGGCGTTCTTCAAGTCGCTCCGCGGCGCGGGCATCACGGCCGGGACCATGCCGACGGTGAGCGTGAGCGTGGCCGAGGAGGAGGTCGCCGGCATCGGCGCGGACAACATCGCCGGCCACCTGGTCGCCTGGAACTACTACCAGACCACCGCGGGCGCGACGAACGAGTCGTTCGTGAAGGCGTTCAAGGCTAGGTACGGCGCGAACAAGGTGACCTCAGACCCGATGGAGGCCGGCTACAACGCGGTCAAGCTCTGGGCCGCGGCGGTCACCAAGGCCGGCAGCACCGACGTCGAGCCGGTCAAGGCCGCGGCCAAGGGCATCGCGCTCGACCTGCCCGAGGGCACTGTCACGATCGACGGCGAGAACCAGCACGTCTTCAAGACCGCGCGGATCGGCCTGGTGCAGCCGGACGGCCAGATCAAGGAAGTGTGGAACTCGGGCGCGCCGATCAAGCCCGACCCGTACCTCAAGGGTTACACCTGGGCGTCGGGGCTGAGCTGATGGCCGCGCTCACGCAACTCTTCATCGGCGCGAGCATGGGCGCGGTGCTGCTGCTCATCGCGCTCGGCCTGACGTTCACGTTCGGCCAGATGGGCGTGATCAACATGGCCCACGGCGAGTTCCTGCTCGTCGGCGCGTACACCGCGTTCGTGCTGCAGAACGTGGTGCTTGCGCTCCCGGTCGCGTTCCTCATCGCGGGCGCGCTCGGCCTGGTCCTCGAACGCCTGCTGATCCGCCGCTTCTACGGCCGCCCGCTGGACACGCTGCTGCTCACGTTCGGCGTCAGCCTGATCCTGCAGCAGCTGGCCCGGGACGTCTTCGGCGCGCCGAACGTCGGCGTCACCGCACCGTCCTGGCTCACCGGCGGGATCGGCGGGCTCCCGTACAGCCGAATCTTCATCCTGGTCCTGGCCCTGGCCTGTGTCGCCGCGATCTCGCTCTACCTGACCCGGATGAAGCAGGGCCGCCGCATGCGCGCGGTCATGCAGAACCGGCAGCTCGCGGCGATCAGCGGCGTCGCCACCGAGCGCGTCGACCAGCTCACCTTCTTCATCGGCTCCGGGCTGGCCGGCGTCGCCGGGGTGGCGCTCACGCTGATCGGCCCGGTCGGCCCGTCCCTCGGCACCTACTACATCGTGGACGCGTTCCTGATCGTGGTCGCCGGCGGCCTCGGCCAGCTGCGCGGCGCCGTGATCGCCGCGTTCGTGCTCGGCGTGCTGAACAGCTTCGTCGAGTTCTGGACCGATGCAAGCCTGGCCAAGGTGGTGGTCTTCGCGGTGATCGTCGCGTTCCTCCAGTTCCGCCCGCAGGGCCTGTTCGTCCTCCGCAGCCGGGCACTGACATGAAACATTCAAAATCCTTCGTGGGTACGGGCGCCGGCCTCCTCGTCGTGGCATTGCTGCTGCTCGCCGCGCCGGCGCTGCTGCCCGCCTTCCGGCTGGAGCTGCTTGCCAAGTGGCTCTGCTACGCGATCGTCGCGGTCGGCATCCACCTGGCCTGGGGTCGCGGCGGCATGCTCACGCTCGGCCAGGGCGTCTTCTTCGGCCTCGGCGGCTACGCGATGGGCATGCACCTCAAGCTGACCGACGCCGGCCCCGGCGCGCTGCCCGACTTCATGGTGTGGAGCGGCGTCGAGTCGCTGCCCGCGCTCTGGGCGCCGTTCCGCAACCCCGCCTTCGCGCTGGCCATGGTGATCGTGCTGCCCACGCTCACCGCAGTGCTGCTCGGCACGCTGATCTTCCGGCAGCGGGTGCGCGGCGCCTACTTCGCCGTGCTCTCCCAGGCGCTTGCCGCCGCGTTCGTCATTCTGCTTGTCGGCCGGCAGGGCCTGACCGGCGGCACGAACGGGCTGACGAACGTGCGGTTCTTCTTCGGGCTCGACCTCTACGAGCCGGCCCAGAAGCGGATCGTCTACTACCTGGTGCTCGGCGCGCTGCTGCTGGTCTTCCTGGCCGCCTGGCAGCTGTCCCGCAGTCGCCTCGGCAAGCTGCTCGTCGCGATCCGGGACGGCGAGGACCGGGTGCGCTTCCTCGGCTACGACCCCGCGCTCGTCAAGACAGTGGTCTACGCGGTCTCGGCGGCCATGGCCGGGATCGCGGGCGCGCTGTTCGTGCCGGTCGTCGGCATCCTCGGCCCGGCCGACCTGGGCGTGGTGCCGTCGCTGGAGATGCTCGTGGCGGTCGCGATCGGCGGGCGGTTCTCACTCGGCGGCGCGATCGGCGGTGCGGTGCTCTACAACTACGCCAGCACCGGGCTGAGCGAGACGTTCCCGTCCGGCTGGACGTACCTGCAGGGCGCCATGTTCATCGCGGTCATGCTGTGGGCGCCGCGCGGCCTGGCCGGCCTGTTCTCCGACGGGATGTCCCTGCTCAGACGCCGCCGAGAACCCGCGCGACAGGTGGCGCCGGAGCCGGTGCGGGAGGAGGTGCCCGCATGACCGGACAACTCGAGGTACGGGGACTCAACGTCGTCTTCGACGGGTTCCGGGCCATCACCGACCTGGACTTCACTGTGCAGCCCGGTGAGCTGCGCTTTCTCATCGGGCCGAACGGCGCCGGGAAAACCACGCTCATCGACGTGGTCACCGGCCGCACCCGGCCCACCTCCGGCTCGATCCGGTTCAACGGCACGGAACTCCGCGGACGCCGCGAGCACGCGATCGTCCGGCTCGGCGTCGGCCGGACCTTCCAGACCTCGGTCGTCTTCGAGGAGCTGACAGTGCTTGAGAACCTGGATCTCGCCGCGTCCTTCCGCCGCCGCCTGCCGAGCCTGCTGCGCGCCCGCCGCGGCACCTCCGCCGAGGTAGCCGAGGTGCTGGAGACCATCGCGCTGACCCCGCTTGCCGACCGGCCCGCCGGAGTCCTCTCGCACGGGCAGCGGCAATGGCTGGAGATCGGCATGCTGATCATCCAGCGCCCGAGCCTGCTGCTTCTCGACGAGCCGGTCGCCGGCATGAGCCGTGGCGAACGCGAACGCACCGGCGAACTGCTGCGGGCGGTCGCGAAGGACCACACGGTCGTGGTCATCGAGCACGACATGGAGTTCCTGCGCCGGTTCGCAAGCCAGGTGACGGTGCTGCACGAGGGCCGCCTGCTCTGCGAGGGCACTGTCGCGGAGGTGCAGGCCGACCCGCACGTCCAGGAGGTCTATCTGGGACGGTCATCGACCCGGGAGGCGGCCGCATGACACTCGTGGTGGAAGGGCTCGATGCGGCGTACGGCCGCGCGCAGGTGCTCTTCGGGGTTGATCTGCACGCACCGGCCGGCCAGCTGGTCTGCGTGATGGGCCGCAACGGCGTCGGAAAGTCCACGCTACTCAAGGCCATCATGGGCGTGCTGCCCACGCGCGCCGGCACGATCACGTTCGAGGGCGAGGACCTCTCCCGACTCAAGACCCACGAGAGGGTACGCCGCGGCCTCGGCTACGTCCCGCAGGGCCACGAGACGTTCCCGCAGCTCACCGTGGCAGAGAACCTGCAGGTGACGCTGGAGGCCGCGCCGGCGCCCGACCGCACCGCGCTCGACGAGGCACTCGACCTCTTCCCCGCCCTGCGCGGCCTGCTCAAACGCCGCGCCGGTTTCCTCTCCGGTGGCCAGCAACAGCAGCTCGCGATGGCCCGCGCGCTTGTCACCCGCCCGCGCCTGCTGCTGCTCGACGAGCCCACCGAGGGCATCCAGCCGTCGATCATCGTCGAGATCGAGGAGGCCATCGCCCACCTGCACACTGAGGCCGGACTCACCATCCTCCTCATCGAGCAGTACCTCGACACCGCCCTCCGCCTGGCCGACGAGTTCGTCGTCCTCGACGCCGGCGAGGTCGTCCGCTCCGGCCCCCGCACTGCCCTCCACGACGCCTCCCTCCGCGCCCTCCTCTCCGTCTGACAATTCAGCCTCCCAATCTCTCGGAAGTCTCACCCGCCCCGCCGCTTGCGGACCACATCGTGACGCGCGGACGCCCAAGTAGCGCCGGTGAGCGCGTCTCACCCCCGACGTTCTTGGTCTGCAGTTTCTCCGGACCCGTCGCTTGCTTGACCACGTCGTGAGGCGCGGACGACCGAGGAACGTCGGTGTCAGTCAGACACGCTTTTCGTCTGCCTGACACCGCCGTCCGCAGGCCGTGGCGTCGAGCCTGGAGGAGCGAAGCGACGACCAGCTAGCAGAGCGACGACCAAACTAGTACCTGAACCGGGAGACGGTGGTCTGGAGTTCGATTGACATGCGGGAGAGTTCGGAGGCGGAGCGCTGGGCGTCGGCGACTGACTCGGCAGTGATCCGGGCGTTCTCCGCCACGTTGTCGATGCTGGCGCTGATCTGGCCGGTCGCGCTGGCCGCCTCGGCGACGTTGCGGTTCATCTCGGCCGTGGTGGCGGACTGCTCCTCGACGGCGGACGCGATTGTGGTGGTGTAGTCGTTGATCCGGCCGATGACCTCGGCGATCTCCTGGATCGCGGTGACCGCCTGGTTGCTGTCGGCCTGGATCGCCTCGACGCGGCGGGAGATGTCCTCGGTGGCCCGCGCGGTCTCCTGCGCCAGGTCCTTGACCTCGGTCGCGACGACCGCGAAGCCCTTGCCCGCCTCGCCGGCCCGGGCCGCCTCGATCGTGGCGTTCAGCGCGAGCAGGTTGGTCTGCTCGGCGATCGCGGTGATCACCTTGACCACGTCGCCGATCTGGCGGGACGACTCGCCAAGCGTGGCGATGGTCTGGTTCGTGGTCTCCGCGACCGCGACGGCCTGCCCGGCGACCTCTGCAGCGTTGTTGGCGCTCTGCGCGATCTCACCGATCGCGGCGCCCATCTCCTCGGAGCCGGCCGCGACGGTGGTCACGCCCTGGGACACCTCCTCGGACGCGGCCGAGACGACCTTCGCCTGGGTGGACGCCTCCTCCGCGTTCTTGGCGATCTGGTTCGCGATGACCGAGGTCTCCTCCGCGGCCGCGGCCAGGCTGTGCGAGGCGGACCCGACGGACGAGACGACCTCGCGCGTCTGCCGTAGCGCGCGGGTCAGCGCCTCGGCCATCTGGCCGACCTCGTCGCGGCCGTCGACGTCCGGCTCGAGGGTCAGGTCGCCGTCGGCCATGTGCAGCAGCGACCGCCGGACCGTGGCGAGCGGGCCGACGATCTGCCGGGCCACCCAGATGCCGAGCGCCAGCGCGAGCAGGATGCCGAGCCCGCCGACGATCAGCAGTGTGCGCTTGCCTGAGGACGCGGTCGCGGCGCCGTCGTCAGCGCGCGACTTCGCCTGCGCGGCCTCGGCGGCGGCCTCCGTGTCGATCGCGTCGCTTGCCGCGGTCATCGGCGGCAGCAGCTTCGTGCGGTAGTCCGCGGAGAACTGCACGCTCTCGCCCCGGTCGGCCAGCGGGAGCAGCGAACCCTCGGCGAGCGTGACCAGTTCCTCGTAGCGTGCGCGGAACTCCGCCATGGCCTCCGGGTCGACCTCGAACGGCTCGTACTCCTCCAGGCCGGCCTTGATGCTCGCCTCCCGCCCGTCGATCTCGGTGAGCAGCGTGGTGCGAGTCTCCGTACTGGCTCCGCCGTACTCCAGGACGCGGGCGCGCCAGGACTGGAAGTCGCGCACCAGGGTGGAGAGCGTGGTCAGCGGCTGGACATTGTCCGAGTAGAGCGTCTGGGCCTTGTCCGACACGGAGTCCAGCTGCACGAAGCCGGTCACCCCGATCGTCCCCGCGGCGATCGCGGCCACTGCCACGGCCGAGAGGATCTTCGAGTTAACGCCCCGATCGGTGAACCAGCGTGCCGGGCCGCCGCGCCGCGCGGCCGAGGAGGCCTCAGTGCTCATCTGTCATCTCCCGCATCGGAAACCGACTACACCGTGCAATCGACCGGGTACGGCGCCGTCTTACCATTTCGGGTGCTTTCTCGGTGCGGTGCTACTGCGGCCCGGGCGCCGGGGTGGTGTGGATCAGCTCTTCCAGCGCCTCCGCGGGCATCGGGCGGGCGTAGTGGAAACCTTGGCCGGTGCGGCAGCCGAGCAGCGTCAGCTCGGTGGCCTGCGCGGGCGTCTCGATCCCCTCGGCCACGGTGTCCAGGTGCAGGATCTGGCCAAGCCGGATCACCGCCTCGGCCACGGCGGAGCCCGCCGCCTCGCCGTTCAGTTCGGACACGAAGCAGCGGTCCAGCTTGAGGATGTCCACCGGCAGCCGGGTCAGGTACCGCAGCGACGAGTAGCCGGTGCCGAAGTCGTCGAGCGCGATCCGGATGCCGAGCCCGCGCAGCGCCTCCAGCCGCGCCACGTACGAGCCGTCGTCGACAAGCGCGCTCTCGGTCAGCTCGAGCACCAGGTCGCGCGGGCTCAGGCCGGTGCGCGCAAGCACTGCGGCGACCCGCTCCACCAGGTCCGGCTGGGCCAGTTGGCGCGGTGAGACGTTCACATTGGCGTGCAGGTGCTGCCGGCCGGGGAGCCGCTGCCACGCCGCCACCTGCCGGCACGCCTCCTCAAGCACGTACAGGCCGATCTTCTCGATCGCTCCGGTCTGCTCGGCCAGCGGGATGAACAGGTCCGGCGAGACCAGGCCGCGCTCCGGGTGCTGCCAGCGGACCAGCGCCTCGACCGCGGTGACCGCACCTGTCTCAAGCGTCACGATCGGCTGGTAGAAGACGCGCAGCTGGCCGGAGCCGACCGCGCCGCCGAGCTCCTCGGCCAGCGCGTTCTCGGCCGCGGCCAGGTCCTCGAAGCCGTCGGTGTAGAGCTCGAAGCGGTGGCCGCCGCGGCGCTTCGCCTGGTACATCGCCATGTCGGCGCGGTGCAGTACCACGGTGGCCGGGTCGGTGGCGGTGGTCAGCGCGATGCCGATGCTGGCGCCGACCCGGGCCGGCGCGCCGTCGATCGTGAGCTCCCGGGCGGTCGCGTCAAGGATGCGCCGCGCGACCACTGCCGCCTGGTCCGCGTCGCCGATCCTGTGCAACACCACCGCGAACTCGTCGCCGCCGAGCCGGCCGGCCGTGTCCGACTGCCGCACACACTGCCGCAGCACGTCCGAGAACGCGCAGAGCAGCGCGTCGCCGGTCTCGTGTCCGCGCACGTCGTTTACCTGCTTGAACCCGTCCAGATCGATGACCAGGACGGCGGAGACCTCGCCGTGCGTGGCCGACCGGCGGACGGCCGTGTCCAGGCTCCCGCGCAGCCGCACCCGGTTCGCCAGCCCGGTGAGCGCGTCGCTTACCAAGAGTTCATGGTTCTCCCGTACGGCGATGATCTGCCGGGCCGCCACCGCGGCGGTCATCACGATCACGCCCGCCGCCAGCCCACCCCACGGGTAGAGCCAGCCCTCCTCGGCCGTGGCGGCCAGCAGCAGCGCGTACCCGATGGAGAGCGCGAGGTAGGGAAGCTGCGTGGCGGCGCGCATCAGCCGGTCGCCGGCCGGCGGGCGGGCCTCGGCGGAGCGGGCGACCTGTGCCGCGGCCGCTCCCGCCATCAGGAACACGCCTGTGACAAGCAGCAGCGTGGGGAACAGGCGCCATCCGCCGACCACGTCGATCGTCGCGTTTACCGCGTCGTAGCTCCAGTACAGGTCGCCGGCGAGGAACACGACAAGCCCGGCCGGCAGCGCGGTCAGCGGATGCCAGGCCACCGTGACACCGCTCCGCAGCAGCAGCGCGCACACGCCGAACAGCAATGCCAGGTCGCTGAGCGGCAGGCCGATGCCGATCAGCCCGTCCACCCCGATGTCGCCGGTGGCGAGCATCGGGCCGATCAGGAAGTACCACATGAGCATGAAGCCGCCGCCCACCACGGTGGTCATGTCGGCGGCGAACTTCAGCCGCTCCCGCCCGGAGAGCGGGCGCATCGGCAGCGACAGCACACCGGCAAGCATCAGCGGCACCCACAGCAGGCGGCAGATCTGGATTGCGGTGCCGCCCCAGGACGGCGCCACACCGAGCACCTCGGCGACCGCGTACCAGGCCATCGATCCGGCCAGCACGGTCCAACCGGCCGCCATCCACCACCAGGCGCGGCGTGCCCCGCCGGCCGCCCGTGCGGCGGCGAGCGCACTGCAGAACGCGCCAAGCACCGCGCCGAGCAGCAGGCCCTGCCGGAACAGCAGCCCGGAGTCCGCGACCTGCCCGAACGCCTGCCGGCCCACAAGCGACGCCCACACCCCGACCACGACGATCAGCGGGAGCAGCGCAGGCCGGACGCGTACACCGGCATGAAGGGCCATCTGTCGTCGCTCCTGGTCGGCGGGTCAGCGACAGATCATTCGGCCCGGAACCGGCGCGGTTGAGTGTTCACCCCGGCATGTCGAAGATCAGGCAGCTCGAGGTGGCATGGGCCAGCAGCTTCCCGGCCCCGTCGGTGAGCCGGGATTCGGCAAGCGCGGTACGCCGCCCGCGGTTGAGCACCGTGCCCTCGCACCGGACCCGGCCGGTGGCGATCGTGACCGGACGGACGAACTTCACGTTCAGATCCAGCGACGTGTACCCGACGCCGGCCGGCAACGTGGTGTGCACCGCGCACGCGGCCGCCGTGTCGAGCAACGTCGAGATGACGCCACCGTGCACGCTGCCCAGCGGGTTGTAGTGGAACTCCCGCGGGTCCAGATCGAGGCCGACCCAGCCGTCCTTCGCCTCCAGATCGCCGAACCCGATGGTCGAGAAGATCGGCGGGGCCGGCAGCTCACCCGCGGACATCGCCCGGAGCATCTCCAGACCGCTGAGGCGGCCGAGGTGGGCGGCGACGGAGGCCGGATCCGACCAGGTGTACGTACGGCTGCGTGAGATCTCTTCCATGAACGCCAGCCTGGCACCCGCTGGGCGGATATGTCACCGCCGGGCGGGGCATACACTTCGACGTGTCGATCACCGCGCCGCTGCGCATCGCGGTCTACCGCAACCTCTGGCTCGCCGTCCTGGTCAGCAACATCGGCCTGTGGATGCAGACCGTCGGCGCCCAGTGGCTGCTGGTCTCCGAGCCGAACGCGTCGACGCTCGTCGCGCTCGTGCAGACCGCAAGCCTGCTGCCGGTCTTCCTGCTCGCGCTGCCGTCCGGCGCGCTCGCCGACAGTCTGGACCGGCGGCGCCTGCTGCTCGCCGTGCAGACCGGGCTCGCGGTGGTCGGCGGGCTGCTCACGCTGTTCACCGCGATCGGCGACCTCCACCCGGCGCTGCTGCTCACGTTCACGTTCGCGCTCGGCGCCGGGCAGGCGCTCACGCTCCCGGCCTGGCAGGCACTCATCCCGGACCTGGTGCCGCGCCCGCAGCTCGTCTCCGCATCCGCGCTCGGCTCGATCAGCATCAATGTGGCCCGCGCGGTCGGCCCGGCCGTCGCCGGTCTGCTCATCGCCCAGGCCGGTGCGGCAGTCGTCTTCGGCATCAACGCGCTGACGTTCGTGCTGTTCGCGGCCGTGCTGGCCCGCTGGCGCCCGGCCACGTCAAGCGCGCCCCGGACGCCCGAGCCGTTCACCGCAGCGGTCCGAGCCGGCAGCCGGTACGTGCGCCACTCGCCCGTCGTCCGCCGCATCCTGCTGCGCGCCGTGCTGTTCATCGCGCCCGGCAACGCGCTCTGGGCGCTGCTACCGCTTGTCGCAAGCAAACGGCTGGGCTTCGGATCCGGCGGGTACGGCCTGATGCTCACGGTGCTCGGCGCCGGCGCGGTCGCCGGCGCGTTCCTGCTCGGCCCGATCCGCGCCCGCGTCTCCAACAACCGGATGCTCTTCGTGGCCGGCGTGCTCTACGCGGCCGCGCTTGCCGTGCTCGGCCTGGTCCAGGTCCCGGCGCTGGTGATGATCGCGCTGCTCCCGGCCGGGCTCGCCTGGGTCGCGGTGCTGTCCACGATCAACGCGTCCATGCAGCTGTTCCTGCCCGGCTGGGTACGTGCCCGCGGCCTGTCGATCTACCAGATCGTCATCTCCGGCGCACAGGCACTGCCCGCACTCGCCTGGGGCCTGCTCGCGGACGCGGCCGGGCTGCCGGTCGCGCTCGCCGCCTCGGCCGCGCTGATGCTGGCCGGCACGCTGTCGCTTCGCTTCTGGGGGCTGATCGACACCGGGAACATGGACCGGCAGCCGGTCGTCTTCTGGCCGGAGCCGCACCTGACGCTTGAGCCGGACCCGCGCACCGGACCGGTCCTGGTCACGGCCCGGTACCGGGTGCGGCCGGAGAACGAGGCCGCGTTCATCGACGCGATGCAGGGCGTGCGCAGGTCCGTGCAGCGCACCGGCGCGTACCGCTGGGGGCTGTTCCGGGACGGCGTGCAGGGCGGCACGTTCGTCGCGGTCTACCTGGTCGCGTCCTGGGAGGAACACCTGCGCCAGCACGAAGGCCGGTTCACCGGGTCGGACCAGGCGGCGGAGGAGCGGGCCCGGGCGCTTGCCGACGGGCCACCCGAGGTCAGCCACCTGCTGCCGGCCACGCGGCCGCAGCCTCCGGCCGACGCGCCGGAGCCTGCCGAGCCGGGGTCCGTCGTGCCGGAGGCTGCTACGCGGGAGTCCGTCGTGCCGGAGACTGTCGCGCCCGGTGAGCCGGTCGCCGGCCAGGGCACGGTGCCGGCGGAGATCGTCGAGCCGAATCCGGCAGCGGCGGGCCGGCCGGGTCACGTCGCCGGCTGAGGACGGAGGCGCCAAGGCCGCGGAGTGAACAGCCGGTCCGGGTCGGCCGCATCAGGTCCCACCGCGGCCGGCCGGCCCCGCTCAGGCGTGGTGGGCCCGGCGGCGGCGTCGCCGGGCGGCCGGGCGAGAGCGGGCCTGTCCGCCCCAGGCCCGGCGGCGTCCCGGTGTGGCAGGGGCTTGCTCAGGCGCGCTTCACCAGGTCCCGCAGCGGCGTCGCGGGACGGCCGGTCAGCAGCGGCACGTCGCCGGTCACCTCGGCCAGTTCGCCGGCCGCGATCGCGGTGTAGGTGGACACCCACGCGTCCACCTGCCAGTCCGGCGCGCCGTACCCGGCGCGCGACGCGTAGGCCTCCGCCACCGTCTCCGGCAGGTAGGTGACAGTGCGCCCGGACCGTTCCGACACGATCGCGGCCACCTCGGCGAGTGTGAGCGCCTCCGGCCCCGTCAGGCCGTAGACCCGGTTCTCGTGCTGCTCCGGCGCGCGAAGCACGGTCACGGCGCTTGCGACCACGTCGTCCCGGGCCACGGCCGCCACCCGCCCGTCGCCGGCCGGGCCGCGGATCACGCCGTCAGGTCCGGCCAGCTCCGCGAGGAAGTCCGCGTAGAGGTTGTCCCGCAGAGCGGTGAAGGCCATCCCGGACGCGCGCAGGTGTTCCTCGGTCGCGTGGTGGTCCCGGGCCAGCGTGAACGTCGCGTCCGCGGCCGCGCCGAAGAACGAGACATAGACCAGATGGTGTACGCCGGCAGCCGCGGCCGCGTCGATGAACGTGCGGTGCCGGGCCAGCCGGTCCGGTGCCTCGGCGGCGGAGACCATCAGCGCGGTCCGCACGCCGCGCAGCGCCCGCTCGGATGCGTCCCGGTCGCCGTACTCCGCGGTGGCGACAGTGGCGTGCGGCAGATCCGGGGCGCGTCCAGGATCACGGACGATCAGGCGCAGGGGTACGCCGTGCGCGGCCAGCCGCCGGGCCACCCCGCCGCCGATGTGACCTGTCGCGCCGGTCACCGCAATGTCGGTCATGCTCCGATGATGTCACTCTTCGGAGTCGTCGGTGCGCTCACGGCGTACCCATGAATCGTCCTGGTCTGTGGGGGTTCGTGATTCTTCCCGAGGGCCGCGCAGCGGGTCGAAGAACACGTCCTCGGCCGACTCCGGTGCGCCGCGGAACCAGGCCTTGACGCTCGGCATGCTCACCAGCGCGGCGTAGATGATCGCCCAGCCGAGGCCGCGCATGCCGGCCAGCACGCCGTTCTGCACCATCTGTGCCACGGCCAGGCCGGCGCCGGCCGCGCAGAGGAGGAGCAGCACCACCCGCCCCCAGCCGTGCCCGCGGAGGACGGTCCAGGCCAGCACCAGGTAGAGCGCGCCGTAGGGGACGAGCAGCCAGGGTGGGAGCACGCTGCCCATCGCGTCGCCGGAGAGGCCGAACGCGAGGGTGAGGCCGCCACCGGCGCAGAGCAGCACCGTGGTGGCCAGGACCGCGGCCGGTGGGAGACCGCGAGGCTGGACCATGGGCGGATTCAACCATGAGTATCGTTCGTGAATCCGGCGCCGCCCGGTCGGCCGCCCGGCGTTCATCCGAACGGGGCCGGCGCGGTCGCGCTCCGCGTAACCGGCGGTGACTGAGGATCATGGCAATCGTCCGTCAACCGGGTGCGGGTAGCGTCCGTGCGCATGGTTGACGATCTTGTAGTGGCCGCGGAGAGCGCGGAGGCGCACGCGTTGATGTCCCTCGTCGACGGCGCCTCCCCGGAGACCACGGCGCGGCTGCGACTCACCGGCACCCGGATCGGCGGCGCGACCGTCACCTCGGCCCCCGGCGCGGCGCAGACGTTCTGGACCCGGGTACTCGGGCTCGGCATCAGCGAACCGGTCACTGGTGAGCTGATCGGCGAGATCATCCGCTACTACCTGGCGCACGGCACCGGGCGGACCGTGTTCCAGATCGCGCCCTCGCTGCTACCGCCGGACTGGGACGCGATCCGCGCCGAGCACGGGCTGACACCGGGGGCGACCTGGTACAAGATGGCGCGTCCGGCGGCCGAGACGCCGCCGCCGGCCACCTCGCTGTCGATCTCCCGGGTGGAGCCGGACGAGGTGGCCGAGGCGATGGCGGTGCTGGCCACCGGCTTCGACTGGAGCGTGGCGGACATGACCGGGCTGATGGGCGGCGCGATCACGTCCGGTCTCGCCGACGGGTACGTGGCCCGGGACGGCGACACGATCGTGTCGAGCGCGCTGCTTGTCGTGTCAGAGCACGGCGGTGCGATGTACGGCGCGGGCACGCTGCCCGGTTTCCGGGGGCGGGGCGGGCAGACCGCGCTACTCGCCGCGCGGGTGTCGGCGGCGGCACGGGCCGGGTGCGGGACGGTGTTCGCCGAGACGTGGGTGCCGGGGGAGGGCGGGCGGAACCCGTCGTTCGAGAACATGCGGGCGGGCGGATTCGAGGTGCTGTACGAGCGGCCGGGCTGGGTCTGGGAGGCCTGA
Organism: Catenuloplanes sp. NPDC051500; assembly: GCF_044454585.1. Taxonomy (NCBI): domain Bacteria; kingdom Bacillati; phylum Actinomycetota; class Actinomycetes; order Micromonosporales; family Micromonosporaceae; genus Catenuloplanes; species Catenuloplanes sp. NPDC051500. The sequence goes on along the minus strand of NZ_JBITDX010000002.1, from coordinate 302,644 downwards.
CCGGCCCGCTCGTGCGCGCGCCTCCCGGGGCTTTACGGGGCTGGTGCCGGTGGTGTGCGGCGGGGGAGCCAGGCGAGGAGCGGGGCGGCGACAAGCAGGTGTGCGAGGCCGAGCGTGAGGCGGGTGCCGGTGGACATCTCGCCGGCGAGCGGCACGATCGAGAGCAGCAGCAGGGACACGGCCACGATGGTCCAGACGAGCGCGGCACGGCGGGGGAACAGGCGCTCCAGGACGGCGAGGAACGCCCAGCCGAGCAGCGCGAAGACCAGTGCGACGAGCGCGATGAAGCTTGTGGTCAGCTCGATGGTCTCGCCCTGGGGTGAGGTGACGGCGAGCGGGTGATCGGCGAGGCCGGCCACGATCAGGCAGAGCAGTGCGGGGCCGAGCACGGCGGCCGCGATCGCTGTCAGACGCTTTCTCATGATTTTTCGTGCCTTTCCAGGGCGCCGTAGAGGAACAGGTCGACGAGGTCCGCGGCGGACGGGGGGCCGTCGCCGAGACCGGAGAGGTCGCCGCGCTGGGCGACGGTGAGCATGCCGAAGAACGCGGCGGCCAGCTCCGGCGCGGGGCGTCGCAGGGTGCCGGCCGTCGCCTCCGGGGCGAACAGGTCGGCCAGCACGGCTGTGGTTTCGGCCATCACCCGCGCCCGGCCGCCCTCGATGAGGCGCCGGCCGTCGTCGCCTCCGTCGTCCGGACCGGCAGCGGAGCTGCTCTCGGCGGTTCGCTTATGGGCCGCTTGGTTCTGGGCCGCTTGGTTCTGGGCATCGTTGCGGTCGGTGGCGGGGGCCGGGCGGGCCGTCGCGCGGCGTCCGGATCGGAAGCCGGTCGCCTGCAGTGCGCCGGTGATCGTGCCGATCCGCTGGACGTAGGCGCCGAGCGCCTCCGCCGCCTCGACCAGGCGGTCCGCGAGCGGCTGCTCCAGGTCGACGGCCGCGATGTCCGCGTGCACGGAGTCCGGCCGCAGCGCCTCCGCCATGACGGCGCAGAGCAGGTCCTCCTTGTCGGCGAAGACCCGGAAGATGGTGCCCTCGGCGATCCCGGCAGCGCGGGCCACCTGTGCGGTGGTCACCGTCGCGCCGAACTCCGCGACCAGCGGCATGGTCGTTGTGATGATCATTTCGCGGCGTTGCTCCGGGCTCATCGCCGGTGCACGCCGCCGTTCACCTGATGGCGTCATGCCGCACAGCATATGAGTGAGTGCTCACTCATTCAAGAGGGCAGAGAAAAGCCGCGCACCCACAGCTGGGTACGCGGCCGGAAGCTACTTGTGGTTGAGGCCCCGCATCAGCGCGAGGATCGCCCGGTTCAGCGGCACATCCACGCCGTGCTGGTCGCCGAGCCGTACCACCGCGCCGGTGATCAGTTCGTGCTCGGTCGCCCGGCCGCCCGCGCGGTCGTACAGCATCGAGGTGCCGTCCTCCGGCGCGAACGCGTCGTACATCTCGAACGTGCGCGCCACGTCGTCGTCGGTCAGTGCCGCACCCGCGGCCACGCCGACCGCCACGGCCTCGTGCAGCAGCGCGCGGGTGAGCGAGCGGACCGCGTCCTCCTGCTGGATCACGGCCATCCGGCGCATGGTGAGCGCGGTGACCGGGTTCGCACCCGCGTTGGTGAGCAGCTTGCGCCAGGCCGCGGTGCGGAAGTCCGCCACCTGATCGACAATCAGCCCGGACCCGGCCAGCAGTGCGGCGAAACGCTCACCGGGCACCTCACTGGGCGCTCGCACGGCCGTGGCCTGCTCGGTGTTCGTGGCCTGCTCAGTGTTCGTGGCCGGCTTCGTGATCGTGGCCGGCTTCGCGTCGAACGAGGCGAACGAGGCCGGGCCTGACGTGTCCGGGCAGCCCTGGACCGTCAGCCGCGCGCCCTTGCGGTGCAGCACGTGGCCGCGCTCAAGCAGTTCGGCGGCGACGTAGACCAGTGCGGGCAGCAGCGTGACGCCGGCCGGCAGCAGCGGGCCGACGCGCTCCGCGTGGTCGACGCCGTTCTGCAGCACGACCACCGTGGTCTCCGGGCCGATCAGCCCGTCGAACCAGGCGGCGGCGCCCGCGACGTCCTGCGCCTTCGTGGCCAGCAGCACCCAGTCGGCGGTGCGGGCCTCGCTCGGGTCGACAAGTACCGGCACGTCGAGCTCGCGGATGCTGTCGGATCGTTCTATGACCAGCCGCTCGGGCCGGGTGCGCGCGCACAGCACGACGTCGTGGCCGGCGTTGTGCGCCGCCTCCGCGACTACCAGGCCGACCGCGCCGGCGCCGATCACCGCGACGCGGGTGTGTCTCGTGGACATGGACCTGCCTCCCGTACAAGTGAGAAGGTTTTCTCACTTACGCGAGTGTGCCTGATCTTGTTTGCGATCTGATTACGGGGACGTGGCTACCCCGCGCGTAGAATCCCGGACATGTCGCTGCCAACGGGACGAGTCCGGTCAGCTTCGGCTCCGGGAACGGCCGACGACGACGAGCGGCCCCGCCGCAGTGACGCCCGGCAACGCCGGTCCGCGCTGCTCACCGCCGTGGGCGAGCTGATCGCCGAGCGTGGGACCGAGTTCCCGCTCGCCGAGGCCGCGGAACGGGCCGGGATCTCCACCGCCACCGCGTACCGCAACTTCTCCGACACCGGCAGCGCTGTCGACGCGTACTTCGCCGAGCTGATGGGTGACCTGCTGGACGCGTTCGACAGGCTGCCGGTCGGCGACGACCCGATCTCCGACATCCGCGTGCTCTGCCACGAATGGGTCGCCCAGGCCACCCGATGGGGTGCGGCAGCCGTACACATGCGATCGCCGCGCGGGCTGCTGGCCAGGCGCAACGTGGAAGACCCGTTCATCGGCGGGCTCTACGACCGGCTGGCCCGGCTTGTCGAGACCGCGATGACCCGGGGGCGGCTGCCGCAGCAGGACGTCCGGTTCGCGGTGCTGATGTGGGTGACGATCTTCGACGAGCGCGTGGTGATCGACCTCACCGGCTCGCTCGGCTGGAGCGAGAAGACCGCGGCCGACCACCTGACCGAGGCGCTGCTGCGCACGTTCGGCGTACCCGCGGCGGTCATTCCGCGCGCGATCTTCGGCTGACCGCTGCGCGGAGAGGACCGCTGACCGCTGCGCGGAAAGGGCCCGGCCCTCTCCGCGCAGCGGGTCAGATCACTCCGGGAACGCCTCCGGGTCGACGCCGCTCGTGCTGGCGTTGCCGCCGGCCGACGCCTGCAGGCTGATCGTCCACGTCGTGTACTGCGACGACGTCGTGGTGAACTCGATCGTGTCATCGAACTTGCTGAAGTCGCAGTCCCGGTTGAACCGCTTGCCGTCGAAGTCCCGGCCGCCGGTCACGAAGATCGTGTACGTACCGTCGTAGATCTGGTCGACAGTGAACTTGTTCTTGCCGTGGATGTACACCGAGATCTGCGGCGTGTCCTCGCCGTTCTTCACGATCGTGACAAGCGCGTCCAGGTCCCCGCCGTTGTCCACTGTGAGTTCGCCGAGACCGCCCCGCACGCTCTTGATGAACTTGCCGTTCGCCGGCCTGCGGTTCTCCTCCGCGAGCGGCTTCGACAGCCAGGCACCGACCACGAGGCTCGGGTCCTTCGCCGACAGCGCCGCGGTCGCCGTCCGCATCTTGCCCGCGCCGTTCGACCGGGACACCACGCTGTTCGCCGAGGACCCGGTGCACAGCTCCGCACCCTCCGCGGACAGACTCGCGTCGAGCACGTCCGAGCTCAGCGAGGTCAGCGCCTCGACGAGCGCCGCATGCTCCGCCGCGACCGGCGCCGGCGGCGTCACCCGGGCCAGCGAATACGCCTGCGCGCTCAACTTCTCGCCCAGATCGTCAGCGGCCTCGGTGAGCGTGGTCGGGTTGGTGGTGCCGGTCAACGCCTCGAAGCTCGGCTTGATGTCGCCGTCCAGCGCGCTGAGCATCGCCTGGTACTCGGTGATCGTCACCGGCTCCGGCGGCGCGCTCTCCGTTGGCGCCGCCTGCCCGCCGTTCTCCTCCACCGCGGCCTGGTCACGGTCCCCCTGGAACAACATCACCGGCACCGCACACAGCCCCGCGCAGAGCAGCACGGCCAGCACCGCACCCACCACGATCAGCGCGGTATTGCGCTTCGGCTTCGGCGGCGAGGCAAAACCACCAGGAGCACCGAGTGGGTACGCCCCCGGCGGATAAGCCGCCCCCTGCTGCCCCCACTGCGGCTGCCCTCCCTGCGGCGGCGCACCCCAGACCTGCGCACCCGGCGCGGGCGCGTTCGGATCCGGCATGCCCGACGAGGGCACGGCGGAGGTGGGATAACCGGCCGGATAGCCGGGAGCCCCGGGCGCCGGGTAACCGGGCGGCGGCGGGTAGCCGGCCGCACCGGAGACCGGCGGGTAGCCAGGTGTGCCCGGCGCGGGAGCGCCGGAGACCGGCGGGTATCCGGGCGTGCCCGGGGCCGGGACGCCGGAGACGGGCGGGTAGCCAGGTGTGCCCGGGGCCGGGATGCCGGAGACGGGCGGGTATCCGGGCATGCCCGAGGCGGGAGCGCCGGAAACCGGCGGGTATCCGGGCGGCGGGTATCCGGGCGTGCCCGAGGCCGGGACGCCGGAGACCGGCGGGTAGCCAGGCGTTCCGGGCGTTCCGGCACCGGACACCTGCGGATAGCCAGGGGCGCCCGAGGCCGGGATGCCCGAGACCGGCGGATAGCCGGGCGTTCCCGGTGCCGAAGCGCCGGGGATCGGCGGGTACCCGGGTGTGCTGTCGCCCGAAGCGCCGGGGATCGGCGGGTACCCGGGTGTGCTGTCGCCCGAAGCGCCGGGGATCGGCGGGTACCCGGGTGTGCTGTCACCCGGAGCGCCGGGGATCGGCGGGTAGCCGGGCGGCGGCTGGTAGCCGGATGTGCCTCCGGCCGGGGCACCGGAAACCGGCGGATAGCCGGGCGTGCCGGGTGCAGGCACACCGGAGACCGGCGGCGGCGGGTAACCGCCCGGACCGCCGGGAATCGGCGGGTAGGCCGGCGCCGGAGCACCCGGGTCAGGCTGGTAGCTCGAACCAGGCACCGGCGGGTACGCGGTCGAAGGCGCGGCCGACGTCGGCGGAATCCCGGGCGTGGCCGCCTCACCCGACGTGTCCGCGGTGCTCGTCGGCATCGTGTAACCGGGCGGGGGCGTGGCGTCGGCCGCGGGCACGTGCTGCGTGCTCTCCGCCTGGAACGGCCGGTCAGCCGCCTCCGGCGAATCATCCCCGGACCGTGTTTTCGCCGCCACCGCAGCTGCGGCAAGCCCTGCAGCTCCGGCAGCGACCACCGCCGGCACGATGATCGACGTCTTGTCGCCCTCATCCTCAGCGTGGCTCTGCCCCGCGCCGGGGGTCTGACCAGCCGCGGCCGGAGTGAGATCCGCAGCGGTGAAGACCGAGGTCTTGTCGCTGTCGTCGTCAGCGGCCGCCGGCCCCTCGTCCGCATTGGACGCGGTCCGGGTGAAGTCCGCGGTGCTGATGACCGACGTCTTGTCGCTGTCGTCGTCGGCTGCGGCAAAGGTCTCGTCCGTACCTGATGCGGCTGGGCCGAATCCGGTGGCGCTGAAGGCCGAGGTCTTGTCGTCGTCGACCGTCGTAGAGGTCTCATCCGCACCGGACGCATCCGAGCCGAACCCAGCTGTGCTGATGACCGAGGTCTTGTCGCTGTCTTCGGCAGGCGCCGCCGGGGTCTCGTCTGCGTCGGAAGCAGCGGGGGTGACATCGGCGGCGCTTATGACGGCGGTCTCGTCGGCGGTCTCGACCGTGTCGGTCGTGGCCGGGCTCGCGTCGGCGTCTGTCTCGTCGGCGGCGGCGGGCACGGCAGGAGCGGTGAAAATGACCGAGGTCCGGTCCTGCTCGTCGTCTGCCGGGACCCGCTGCGTGGTCTCCGCGTCCGGCGCGGTGTCCACCGCGCTGAAGATCGATGTCTTCTCATCGTCCGCCGTCACCGGCGCCGTGTCCGCGCCGGCGGCCGGCTCGGACTCGGCAGCCGGCTGCGTGGCACCATCCGTCGCGTCGCCGGTGGCGAATACGGTGGCCCGCTCGTCGGCGTCGCTGTCCGGCGCCGGAATGACCGCCGCGCGGTCCTGGTCCGCCCCGCTCGGCGTGACAGCCTCATCGGCGCTGTCCGGCGCGGCGACCACATCCGTCTCACCGGCCGAGTCGTCACGGTCTCCATCGGTGACCGTAGCGGCCGGGATGACCCGGTCCCCGTCGGTCACGTCCCCGTCCGGGATCGCTGTCGTCCGGTCGCCGTCGGTCAGGCCGCTCGCCCGGTCGCCCCCGGTGACCGGTTCGGCCGTGTCGGTTGTCTGGTCGTCGCCCGTGACGCTGCTCGTGGTCGACTCGTTCGCTGCGGAAGAGGCCGGCGGGATGACCGAGGTCCGGTCATCGTCGGCGGCGATCGAGCCTGACGGGATGACAGAGGTCCGGTCATCGTCGTCGGCGGACGGGCCCGCCTGAATCACCGAGGTGCGGTCGTCGTCCTCGGCGGCCGAGGGTGCCGGGATGACTGAGGTGTGGTCGTCGTCGGCGGGCGGCGTCGGGATGACGGCGGTCGCGTCGGAGTCGGCTGACGGTGACGTGCCGGACGGGACGTTGAGCGGCGTCGTGTCGTCGTAGGGGGTCGGGAGCGGGATGATCGACGTCGTGTTGTCGCCGGGGACGGGCGGGGGCGGGGGGAGTGGGATCGCCGCTGTCGCATCCTCGTCGGCGGTGACCCGGACGTGGATGGTCAGCTCCGGTGGCCCGTCCGCGGACGAGCTGTCGTTTCGGGGGAGCCGGAGGATCGCGCCGTCGCCGATGCCCGCCGGCAGGTTGATTGCTATGAGCCGCCCGTCGGGCGGCAGCGCGATGGTCTTCGTCGTGCCCGCGGCCGCCTCTGTGGCGGTCAGCTCGACCGTTACCACGCCGGACTCGCCGCTCGGCGGTCCGCTCTCCGATTCCCGTGCCATGCCTGGATTATGCAAGTGCGTGTCACCCCCGCGTCCAGCAGGGAGATCACCGGACGCGGGTACCGGGACGTTTCGACGGATCTGCACTCTCCGAAGTCGCGGTCTGTCACCGGGTAGTGATCGTTTTGGGCGGCCGTGCACCTCAGGCACATTCACCTACAAGCGGACGTTCGTCATAAAGACCGCAGCGTGCGGGTCCGGCCGGTCACCTCGGGGTCGGCAGCACGCGGTTGCGGCCGGTCGCGAACCCGGTCGCGGGATGAGCGACGAGACGGTTCGGCAGCGGCTCACCGGGACGAGCGCGCGGAAGCCTTCAGCGCACGCCCACCGGCGTGAGCTGCATGGCCTTGTCCAGCGGTCCCCGGACCGCCCGGAGATCCTCGCCTACCGCGGTGGCCAGCATCGCCGGGCCGGGGAGCGGCATGGCGGCGGCCGTGTCGCCGAGCGTGGTGGCCGGGGGAGTGCCGGCGTCCGCCCAGGCCGGGTCGATGACGATCAGTGAGCCGGTTGCGCGTCCACCGAGCACCGCGGGGCCGGACCAGCCGGGCGCGGCCGGGCCCACGGACAGGTCGTGGCGGTAGATCGTGTGGCCCGCGTACCGGACGGTGGTGTGCAGGCGCACGTCGCCGGACTCCTCGCCGTGCCGCCCGCAGACCAGCTCGTCGCGCCAGACAAGCGTGCCGCCGTCCGCGACCTCGACAAGCGTGACCGCTTCGTGGTCGCAGCCGGCCGCGCCGATCAGCGGTTCGGGCAGCCAGTGCAGCAGGGCGCCGCGCGCGACCCTGGCGTGCACCTCGACCAGCGAGGTGTCCGGGCGGCCGTGCGCGCGGGGGGTGGGCAGCGCGATCGACGCCGCGACCGTGCGCATCACCAGCGCGGCGCCGGCCTCCACAGTGATCTCGATGCGCAGCCGGTCGCCGCCGAGCGGGCCGGCCGCGCCGCCGACCAGGTGCACGTCCGCGGGTACGCCGGGTTGCCGCGTACCGGTGCGCCGGACCAGCAGCGGCGGCTCACCGGCCAGCGTGGGAAGGCTGGTGCCGCCCCGGCCGTCAGGCGTGGCGACGATTCGTGCGACGGCCCGCATCAGCGTGACCCTCGCGCGCTCATCCTCGTACCCCCGTGGTGCTTCTCAAGCGACCACGGCGCGTGCCGCGACCAGGCCGCGGACCCACGCGGCCACCTGCGACGCCCCCTTGTCCTCCGCGATCGACTGGAAGATCGTCGGGAGGTCGCCGCGTCTGGCGCGGGCGTCGCGGTCCATCACGGACAGGTCGGCGCCGACCAGGGGAGCCAGGTCGGTCTTGTTGATGACCAGCAGGTCGGCGGTGGTGACGCCGGGGCCGCCCTTGCGGGGGACCTTGTCGCCGCCGGCTACATCGACGACGAAGATCTGCGCGTCGATCAGGCCCTTGCTGAACGTGGCGGTGAGGTTGTCGCCGCCGCTCTCGACAAGGATCAGGTCGAGCGGGCCGAGCTGGGCCTCTAGGTCCTCGACCGCGTCCAGGTTGGCGGAGATGTCGTCGCGGATCGCGGTGTGCGGGCAGCAGCCGGTCTCCACGGCCCGCACGTGCGAGGCCGGGAGTACGCCGTTGCGCAGCAGGAAGTCGGCGTCCTCGGTGGTGTAGATGTCATTGGTGACGACGGCCAGCCGCAGCTCCGCGGCAAGCGACCGGCACAGTGCGGCGACAAGCGCGGTCTTGCCGGAGCCGACCGGGCCGCCGATGCCGATCCGCAGCGCGCGGCGGTTCTCGGTCAGGGGCGCGTGCGGGTCGGGTCCGGGATCCGTCGGCCCGTGGCCGTGCGGGACCGTTCCGTCCGTGTCCTTATGAGGCAAAGAGACGCACCTCCCAGGTGGCGTGGTGTTCGGCGCCGATGTCAAGCAGCGGAGCACCGTCCGCCGGCAGGTCATCGAGGGATTTTTCCAGATATGTCATGGCGCGGGCGGCGATGGCGTCGCAGTCGGACGCGAGGCGGGCCAGCAGCGCGTGCACGCCGTAGGGGTCCAGGCCGAGCAACCGCACGGCCGCGCTCGCCGGGCCGCTGATCGTGCCCCAGGCGGCGGCGACCGCGGCCTGCTCCGGCGCGAGCCCGGCGGCGGCCGCGACCACCCCGAGCGCGACCGGCTGATGCACGTCCGCCCGGTGGAGCGCGGGGACCGGCCACATCGCGCGACCGGCCCGGAGCAGCGCTTTCCCCTGCGCGCGCGAGGCGTGGCGCAGCGCGGGCGACGGCGTCCGGACCTCAAAGGCACGATCAAGATCTTCGACCGCGTGGGTACGGGTACAGGCCGCGAACGCCGAGGCCACCAGCCCGCCCGTGGCCAGCCGTCCGCGCAGGAAGGCCTCCAGGTCCGGCAATCCGCGGATCCGGCCGACGCTGACCTGCGCCTCCAGCCCGGACGAGTGCGCGTGCCCGCCCGCCGGCAGCCGCCCGTCCGCGAGGACGAGCAGCGTGGCGACCGACCCGGCGGCGGCTGGCCCTGCGGCGACTGACGCTGCGGCGGCTGGCCCTCTAGCGACCGGCCCTCCGGCGGCCGGCTCGGCGGCGGCCGGCTCGGCGGCGACCGGCCCTGCGGCGACCGACCCTCTGGCGGCCGGCTCGGCGGCGTCCAGCCCGGCGGCGATCACCGGGCGGCCCTCGGAAGCGGTCCCCGGACGGTCATCGGTGGTCATCGGTGGTCATCAGAACAGGAAGTAGCGCTGGGTCATCGGAAGCGAGTCGACCGGCTGCGGCTCGACCACCTCGCCGTCGATGCGGACCGTGAACGTGTCCGGTTCCACCTCGATCCGCGGCGTGGCGTCGTTCAGTGGCAGGTCGGCCTTGCCCACGTTCCGGGTGCTCGCCACCGGGGCGAGGCGGCGCTTCACGTCCAGCCGGCCGGCAAGCCCGTCCTCGATCGCGGTCCCGGAGACGAACGCCAGGCTGGTCGCGGCCGGCGCGTTGCCGTAGGCGCCGAACATCGGCCGGGGCAGCATCGGCTGCGGCGTGGGGATTGACGCGTTGGCGTCGCCCATCTGCGCCCAGGCGATCATGCCGCCCTTGATCACCAGCGACGGCCGGACGCCGAAGAACGCCGGGTCCCAGAGCACCAGGTCGGCGAGCTTGCCCGGCTCGACGGAGCCCACCTCGCCGTCGATGCCGTGTGCCACGGCCGGGGCGATTGTGTACTTCGCGACGTACCGCCGCGCCCTGAGGTTGTCCTTTCCGCCGTCGCCGGGCAGCGCGCCGCGGCGCTCCTTCATCACGTGCGCGGTCTGCCAGGTGCGCAGGATGACCTCGCCGACCCGGCCCATCGCCTGCGAGTCGGACCCGATCATCGAGATCGCGCCGAGGTCGTGCAGCACGTCCTCCGCGGCCATCGTGGTCGGGCGGATGCGCGACTCCGCGAACGCCAGATCCTCCGGGATGGACGGCTTCAGGTGGTGGCAGACCATCAGCATGTCGATGTGCTCGGAGAGCGTGTTTCGCGTGTACGGCCGGGTCGGGTTCGTCGAGGAGGGCAGCACGTTCGGCTCGGAGGCGACGGTGATGATGTCCGGCGCGTGCCCGCCGCCCGCGCCCTCGGTGTGGTACGCGTGGATCGACCGGCCGCCGATCGCCGCGAGCGTGCTCTGCACGTAACCGGCCTCGTTGAGCGTGTCCGTGTGGATCGCCGCCTGCACGCCTGACGCGTCGCACACCCGCAGGCACGCGTCGATCGCCGCGGGCGTGGTGCCCCAGTCCTCGTGCAGTTTGAAGCCGCCCACGCCGCCGCGCAGCTGCTCCCACATGGACTCCTCGGAGACCGTGTTGCCCTTGCCGAGCAGCAGCACGTTCACCGGCCAGACGTCGAGCGCCTCGAACATCCGGGAGAGGTACCAGGCGTTCGGCGTGACGGTGGTGGCCTTGGTGCCCTCGGCCGGGCCGGTGCCGCCACCCATGATCGTGGTGATGCCGGAGGCGATCGCCTCCTCAAGGATGCCCGGCGCGATCAGGTGCACGTGGGAGTCGATCGCGCCCGCGGTCAGGATCCTGCCGTTGCCCGCGATCACCTCGGTGCCCGGGCCGATGACCAGGTCCGGGTGTACGCCGTCCATCGTGTCCGGGTTGCCGGCCTTGCCGAGCGCGACGATCCGGCCGTCCAGGATGCCGACGTCCGCCTTGATGATCCCCCAGTGGTCGAGCACGACCGCGCCGGTGATCACGGTGTCCAGCGCGTTCTCCGCGCGGGTCGCAAGCGACTGGCCCATCGACTCGCGGATCACCTTGCCGCCGCCGAAGACCGCCTCGTCGCCGCCGCCGGCCCGATCCTCCTCGACCTCGATCAGGATGTTCGTGTCGGCCAGCCGGATGCGGTCACCTGTGGTGGGGCCGTAGAGCGCGGCGTACCGGCGCCGGTCCAGGAAGCTCATGCGGTCTCGTCCTTGTCGAGCGGGCCCGCCGCCTCACCGCGGAGGCCGGGAACGATGCGGCGCCCACCGAGCGGCACCAGGTCCACCTCACGCGGCACACCCGGCTCGAACCGCACGGACGTCCCGGCCGGCACCGCAAGCCGATGGCCCCACGCCTCCCGCCTGTCGAATTCAAGCGCCGGATTGGCCTCCGCGAAGTGGTAGTGCGAGCCCACCTGGATCGGCCGGTCACCGGTATTCGCCACCGGGAGCGTCAGCACCGGCTTACCGGCGTTGATCTCGATCTCCCCGTCGCCGGGCAGGATCTCTCCGGGAATCATGCTGCCCCCTACGGGATCGGCTCGTGCACTGTGACGAGCTTGGTGCCGTCCGGGAACGTGGCCTCCACCTGCACCTCGGCGAGCATCTCCGGCACGCCGTCCTGCACGTCCGCCCGGCTCAGCACGGTCCGCCCGGCCTCCATCAGCTCCGCCACGGTCCGGCCGTCACGTGCCGCCTCCAGGATGTAGGCGGTGATGATCGCGGTCGCCTCCGGATAATTCAGGCGTAAACCGCGCGCGCGGCGCTTCTCCGCCACGTCGGCGGCGACGTGGATAAGCAGACGATCCTGCTCATGCCGGCTGAGGAACAAGAGTCGACCTCCATGTCTGCTCCGGGCTACCGATGCTGGCACCGGGACGTTTCGGCTCTGTTAAGGCCTTGCTGCGGGTGATCACTACGCTACTGGGGTGGGGGTGGTTGCGTTTCGGTCTCTGCGGTTTCGCGGGGGTGGGGGTTGGGGGGGGGGGGGGGGGGGCCCCGGGGGGGGGCCCGGGGGGGGGGGGGGGGGGGGGGGCGGGGGGGGGGGCGGGGGCGGCCGGGGGGGGAGCCGGCGGCCGGCCGGGGCTGCCCCGCGGGGGCCCGGGGCGCCCCGCGCCCCCCCCCCTCCCGTGCCGGCGCTATCCGGCTCGCCGCCCCCCCCCCCCCCCCCCGAAACCCCCCGGTGGTCACCTTGGGGGGGTCGGCGGCAGTTTCCAATGTGGGATGGGTGTAGCCGCTGAGCAGTAGTTATACGGAGCGCAGTCGCGGGGTTTGAGCGCTTGTGTAGATCAAGAGTTTTTGGCTCCGTCGCACCGGCGGTGCTGTTGCGTCGTGGTCGGCAAATTTTCGGGTCCGGATTTAGGGAATTTCCGGGAGGTTAGGAAGTGGCGGCCTGGATGGCGTTGCGGGAGGTGGTGACCTGGTGGTTGAGGGCGGGTAGGTCGATGTTGAGCAGGTGGCCGTTGGATTTGAGGGTGTGGCCTGCGACGAGGACTGTGGTGATGTTGCGGGGGTCGGCGCCGAGGACCAGTGTGCCGATCGCGTCGTTGAGGGGCATCGTGTTGATGGCTTCGGCGTCGACGACTATGAGGTCGGCCTGACGGCCGGGGGTGAGTGTGCCGGTTACCGCGCCGAGGCCGATTGTGTGGGCGCCGTCGGTGGTGGCGAAGCCGAGGACGTCGCGGGTGGTGATTCGGGAGGACGGGCGGTCGACGGCCCGCATGCGCTGTACGGCGAGCAGCACCCGCATCTGGGTGAACATGTCGCTGGCCAGCGCCACCTCCACGTCGATGCTCAGGCCGGGGCGCACCCCGGCCGCGAGTGCCTCGTCGATCGCGGGGATCGCGGTCTCCAGGCCGATCTGGGTGTCGGAGCTGGGGGCGAGCGAGATCGTCGTGCCGGTGTCGCCGATCGCGCGCCACGCGTCGGGCGTCAGCCCGGTCGCGTGGATCAGCTCCAGGTCCGGGCCGAGCAGGTTCTGCTTCTCCCAGGCCAGGATCGCCTCGGAGGAGGCCGTGCCGAAGACCGCGTCGATGCTTACCGCGATGTCCAGGTCGCGGGCGACCGCGGCGAGTGACGGGCCGTAGACCAGGTCCGGCCCCACGATGTCGGTGGCGAGCGCGGCCAGGCGCAACGTGATCAGGCCGCCGGGCGGCAGCTGGGCGCGCAGGCGGGTCAGGTCGGCCGGCCACTGCCGGTCCCAGGTGCCGAAATGCGGGCCCATCGACGCGTGTACGCCGCGGATACCGGTGGACGCGAGGCCGTTGATCGCGGCGTCCGAGTGGGCGGCGGTCCGGGAGTTGTGCGAGAAGTCGAGCATCGTGGTGATGCCCGCGTCGAGCGCGGTGAGCGCGGCCAGGCGGGTGCCGACGTACATGTCGTCCGGGGTGTAGACCGGAGCCACGCCGGCGAGCGTGGTGGACAGGTATTCGCCCAGGTCGCCGACGTCCGGGATGGTGCGGCGCAGCTGCGCCTGCCACGCGTGCCGGTGCGTGTCGACGAAGCCGGGCGCGACGATCCGCCCGGTCGTGTCGATCACGGTCGCGTCCCGTGCTTCGGGGTGGTCGCGGAGGTCCGGGCCGACCGCGACGATCTCGGTGCCGGAAATCAGCACGTCGCCGCGCGGCAGGTCGCCGAGCGTGGGATCCATGGTGACGACGGCGCCACCTGTGAACAGCGTTGACATGGTCAGGAGTCCTTTCGGGTGAAGGTGTAGCCGCCGTGGTGGAGCACGCCGCCGTCGAATCGGCCGTAGGCCCAGAAGCCCAGGTCGTCGCGGTAGACGATGCGGTCGCCGTCGATCCGGAACGCACCCTGGTACGCATGCCGGCGGCCTCCGCGCGTCTCGTCGTAGCGGCCGTCCGCGGTCAGGTGCTGAGTGATATAGCCGGTCGAGTCGATCCACGTCCCGAGGTGCGGAGACGAGGACCGGCCGGGTGCGGTCTCGACGGCGGGCACCACGACCCCGTCCGTGACGAGCGTCAGGTTCTGTGACGGCCAGAGCACGAGCGTCTCCAGCTCGCCGTCCGGCACCAGCGCGAACGTGGCGGGTCCGCCCACGGTGAGCGGCCCGGCGAAGAGCGGCGCGATCATTCGGCCACCGCAGTCGACGATCGTCGTTCCGGCGGCCCGCAGGCCCGGACCGGCCTCGATGATCCGGCCGTCGCCGACCAGCAGGTCCAGGCCGGGCACCGGGTCCGGCAGGAAGACTGTGGCGTTGACGAACAGCTGCGTGCTCACGGCGGACCCCCTCGGTGGTTGTTGCTTTTGAATCTCGGCCCTCGGGGCGGGGTGAGCCAGGGTGCGACCCACCCACGCAGCGTTGTAACTACTGGTATGTACACTCGCCTGATGGACACCCGGGAACGACTGATCGAGGCGACGCGGGAGCTGCTCTGGGACCGGGGATACGTGGGGACAAGCCCGCGCGACATCCTGGCCAGGGCCGGTGTCGGGCAGGGCAGCATGTATCACCACTTCCGCGGCAAGGCCGACCTCGCGGCTGCCGCGCTGCAGCGGAACGCGGACCAGATGCGCGCCAACGGCGAAAAGGTCTTCGACGCCGAGACCGGGGTGTACGACCGCCTGGTCACCTACCTGATGCGGCCCCGCGAGGCGCTCAAGGGGTGCCGGATCGGCCGGATGTCCGAGGACCCGGACATCGTCGCCGACCCGGTGCTGCGGAAGCCGCTTGACGAGACGCTCGGCTGGTACCGCGCGCGGTTGACCTCGCTGCTTGCCGAGGGGCAGGCGAGTGGGGAGCTGCGGGCCGGCTTCGTGCCTCGCGAAGTCGCGGCGACCGTCGTTGCCGTCGTCCAGGGTGGATATGTGCTCGCCAAGGCCGCGCAGTCCACCGAGCCGTACGACGACGCCGTCGCGGGCGCCGTCTCCCTTCTGTCTTCTCTGCGTGAGGACGTTCGATGATCGCCCTGCAGTACCAGCTCAACCTGCCGTCCGACTACGACGTGGCGCCGCTCGCCGTCCGAGGCGGACCTCTGAGCTGGGCGGCGTCGTGTGCTCGTGGTGACCACCCGCGGATCCCCAGGCCGCGGGAGCGCGCGAGAAGTGACCACGCCGGAAGCGGGACAGGTGGTTTCAGGGTCTCCAAGGCCGCAAGGCCGCCTCTTTGAGCAGTTCAAGGACCTGTCGCGTGCTCGGGTGCAGGCTGGCGCCCGCCGGAACCAGGGCGGAGACGGTACGGGTGACCGGGACCTTGAGGCGGTGCAGGCTGACGCCTTCGATGTCGGCGGGGAGCGCCATCCGCGGGATGAGCGCGACCCCCGCGTCCGCCGCCGCGAGCGCGGTGAGCACGGAAAAGTCGGTGGCGGTGGCGACCGGGGCGGGGATGAAGCCGGCGGCGCCGCACGCGCGGAGGGTGAGTTCGTGGGCGGTGGTGCCGGGCGTGGGGAGGAGCCAGTTCTCGTCGGCGAAGCGTTCGAGGTCGGCGGCGCTGCCGCGGGTGAGTTTGTGGACGGCGGCCAGGTCGGGGTGGAGGGCGAGAACGACCGGGTCATCGAGGAGGTGGATCTGTTCGGTGGCGGTGGGCAGGTCGCGGGGGAGCAGGTTGTAGGAGTGGATGATCGCGAGGTCGGCCTGCCGCTGGCGGAGCGCTTCGATTGCCGCGTCCGGCTCGTGGTCGGCGATGCGGAGGGCGATGTCGCGCGCGGACGACTCGGTGAGGTGCCGCCAGACGTAGGGGAGCAGCACCCGCGCGGCGGAGGGGAACGCGGCGATGTGGATGACGCCTGTGGTGCCGCCGCGCAGGGACTCGAGGTCGGCCTCGGCGGCGAGCAGTCCACCGAGGATGACGTCGGCGTGGCCGACGAGGCGGCGCCCGGCCTCGGTGAGTTGCAGGCCGCGTCCGTGTTTCTCGAGCAGTGGCACGCCGGCCTCGCGTTCGAGCGCGGCGAGTTGCTGGGACACGGCGGGGCCGGAGAGCTGGGCGGACTCGGCGGTGGCGGCGATGGTGCCGAACGCGGCGAAGTCGCGCAGCAGGCTGAGGCGCCGGACGTCGAGCAGTTTGCCCTTGTCTGTGCTCGCCTTGTTTGACACGAAAGGCTTCCTAACGTGTTGAAGGCAGAAACCTAAATCAACCTTCTGGATGGTACGGGTGCCAGCGCGCCGCGCGAAAGCCCGCCCGACCCGCCTGACAGAATGCGAGGCTGACGACACCTGACAGCAACGACGAGGAGTTCACTGTCGTGATCCGTACTCATGACGCCGGCAGCCTGCGCGCGACGGACGCCGGCGCTACCGTGACGCTGGCCGGCTGGGTGGCCCGCCGCCGCGACCACGGCGGGGTCATCTTCGTGGATCTCCGCGACGGCTCCGGCGTGGTCCAGGTGGTCTTCCGCGAGGACATGGACGCCGCCCACGCGCTCCGTAACGAGTACTGCGTGAAGGTCGTCGGCGAGGTCAACGCCCGCCCGGCCGGTAACGAGAACCCAGAGCTGCCGACCGGCGCGATCGAGGTCATCGTGTCCGAACTGGAGGTGCTCTCCGAGGCCGCGCCGCTGCCGATCCCGGTCGACGACGACGTGAACGCGGGCGACGACATCCGCCTCCGCTACCGCTACCTGGACCTGCGCCGCAGCGGGCCGTCCAAGGCGCTGCGGCTGCGGTCCAAGGCAAGCCAGATCGCCCGGACCGTGCTTCACGAGCGCGACTTCCTGGAGATCGAGACGCCGACGCTCACCCGGTCCACGCCGGAGGGCGCGCGCGACTTCCTGGTCCCGGTCCGTCTGCAGCCCGGCAGCTGGTACGCGCTCCCGCAGTCCCCGCAGCTGTTCAAGCAGCTGCTGATGGTGGGCGGCATGGAGCGGTACTACCAGATCGCCCGCTGCTACCGCGACGAGGACTTCCGCGCGGACCGCCAGCCGGAGTTCACCCAGCTCGACATCGAGATGTCCTTCGTGACCCAGGAGGACGTGATCGACCTCGGTGAGGCGATCGTCAAGAACCTGTGGAAAGAGCTGGCCGGGCACGAGATCACCGGGCCGATCCCGCACATCACCTACCTGGACGCGATGGCCCGGTACGGCTCCGACAAGCCCGACCTGCGCTACGGCGTCGAGCTGACCGAGCTGACCGAGTACCTGCGCGGCACCGAGTTCCGGGTGTTCGCCGGCGCGATCGCGGACGGCGGCTACGTCGGCGCCGTTGTCATGCCGGGCGGTGCGTCGCAGACCCGCAAGGAGCTGGACGGCTGGCAGGACTGGGCCAAGGCGCGCGGCGCCCGCGGCCTGGCCTACGTGGTGCTCGACGCGGAGACCGGCGAGCCGCGCGGCCCGGTCGCCAAGAACCTGAACGAGGCGCACCTGTCCGGCCTGGCCGACGCGGTCGGCGCGAAGCCGGGCGACGCGATCTTCTTCGCCGCCGCGGCCGAGAAGCGCGAGGCGCAGGAGCTGCTCGGCGCCGCGCGCGTCGAGATCGCCAAGCGGGCGAACCTGATCGACGAGTCCGCCTGGGCGTTCTGCTGGGTGGTCGACGCGCCGATGTTCGAGAAGACGGACGATGGCGGCTGGACCGCTGTGCACCACCCGTTCACCTCGCCGAACGCGGAGTGGCTTGACAACTTCGAGTCCGCCCCGGACCGTGCGCTCGCCTACGCCTACGACATCGTCTGCAACGGCAACGAGATCGGTGGCGGCTCCGTCCGTATCCACCGCGGCGACGTGCAGCGGCGCGTCTTCGACTTGCTCGGCATCACGCCGGACGAGGCGCAGGACAAGTTCGGCTTCCTGCTGGAGGCGTTCAAGTACGGCCCGCCGCCGCACGCCGGCATCGCGTTCGGCTGGGACCGCGTCTGCATGCTGCTCTCCGGTGCGGAGTCGATCCGTGAGGTCATCGCGTTCCCGAAGACCCGCGGCGGCTTCGACCCGCTGACCAGCGCCCCGACCCCGATCACGGCCCAGCAGCGCAAGGAGGCCGGCGTCGACGCGAAGCCGGCCGCGCCCGCCGCCGGGACCGCGGGTGTGGGCGCGCCTGTCGAGAGCAGGTCGTAAGCGCACCGTGCCACCCGGTCGCCGCCGGGTGGCACGGCTCCCCGCTGGGGTGATTTAACATTTCATTGCCCGATTTATTGCTATATCGGGTTGACTATGGTGCCATGACGCTGAACTGCCGCGCGCTGGTAGGTGCCCTGCTCACGGGCCTGATGCTGGCCCCGGCCGCACCCGCCGAGGCCGCGCCGACTCCGCGGCGGCCGAACGTGCTGCTCGTCGTGCTCGACGATGCCGGGATCGGTCAGACGGACGTGATGACGCGGACCCGGGCCTGGCTGGGCGCCGGCGGGCGGGACTACACGCACGCGGTCACGACCACGCCGTCCTGCTGCCCGAGCCGCTCGTCGATCTTCTCGGGGCGCTACGTGCACAACACAGGCGTCACCCAGCAGTCCAAGATCGATGTGTTCGATCACGACCGGACACTTCAACACGAGCTGAAGCGGGCCGGGTACGCCACGGCCGCGGCCGGGAAGCTGTTCAACGGGTGGGAGCTCGCGGAGAAGCCGCCGTACGTCGACCACTGGGCGCTTCAGCACGGCGGATATGTGAAGGCGCACTTCAACGTGGACGGGACGGACGTGTATCCGCCGTACTCGACCACGTTCACCGGGGCGAAGGTGGTCGACTACATCGACAGGTTCGAGCGGGAGGACGACGGGCGGCCGTGGTTCATCTACGCCGGGTTCGTCGCGCCGCACTCGCCGTACACCGCGGAGGCGAAGTACGCGAAGACGCCGTTGACCTGGCACTCCAACCCGGCAACCCGCGAGCGGGACCGCTCTGACAAGCCAGCGTATGTACGGAAATTTCGTGTTAATGGGCGAGAAGGGGCGCAGACCTCGATCGCGCAGATGCGCACGCTGCTCTCCGTCGACGATCAGATGGAGCTGATCCGGCGACGGCTCACTGCCAACGGCGAGATCGACAACACGCTCGTCGTCTTCGTCTCCGACAACGGGAAATCGCTCGGCGAGCACGGGCTGCCGACCAAGTTCGTGCCATACCAGGGCTCGATCCGGGTGCCGCTGATGCTGTGGTGGCCGGGCAGGGTGCCGGCCGGGCGCGACGACCGCCTCGCCCCGCTGATCGACCTCGCGCCCACAGTGCTCGAACTCGCCGGCCTCACCCCCGGGTACCAGGTGGACGGCCGCAGCCTGCTCACCGGCGCGCGCCGGGACCGGGTGCTGCTCGAGTACTGGCACGACGCGGTCAACGGCGGCTATCCGACCTGGGCGTCCACCTATGCGCCCGGCGACTACCAGTACATCGAGAACCAGGTCGGCGACTCGGTCTACCGCGAGTTCTACGACCTGCGCCGCGACCCCTGGCAGCTGAACAATCTCTTCGCCGTCCGGGGCCCCGCGGGCGTACCGCGCCCCGGCGTGCTCGCGGCCGCGCTCGCCCGCGCCCGAACCTGTGCGGGAGCGCACGACTGCCCGTGAGTGGAATCTTGCGGAGGTGGGTACACGGAGGTCAATACCTCTTAGACACCCCTCCCGGAGGATCGACATGCTGGCTCTCATCGCCGCCGGAGTCTTCGGCTTCGCGCTTCTGCTCGACCTGCTCAACACCGACTTCGGCGCGCCCGACCTGTTCAACTGGAACACGCTGGTCCTGATCGGCCTGTTCCTGCTGGCGCTCTACCTGGGCGGCGTGGGCTCCGGGCCGCGCTCCGGCACGGGCACCGGCGGTGGGCGGCGTTACTTCGGCCGCCGCCCGGGTCGTGGCTGACACATAGACATCAGAAGCATCAGCGGGTACGACGAGGGCCCGCCCCTCCGCTCGACCGGGGTTCCCGGCCGGATGGCACGGAGGGGCGGGCCCTCACCCGTACCCCCGCGACAGGCCCTTGATCTGGATCTTCAGGCGCGGTGGGGTCCGGCGTGCGAGCGCGAGGAGCACCGGGCGGTATCGTTCGTCACGTGGAGGTCGAAGGGCTTTTTGCCGTCACCGAAACGGGAGGTGTCGACCTGACGCCGGACCGGGCCGGAGTCGGGCCCGCCTCCGATGCGCAGGGTGCGAGCTTCGTCGCGCCAGGTGAGGATTCGCCGCTCGCGGTGCGCATGCGACCGCGCGGCATCGACGAGCTCGTCGGCCAGCAGCACCTGCTCGCGCCGGGCGCGCCGCTCCGCCAGCTGGTCGGCGGCGACACCCCGATGTCAGTGATCCTCTGGGGCCCGCCCGGCAGCGGCAAGACCACAATCGCCCACCTCGTCGCCGGCGCCACCAACCGCCGCTTCGTCGCGATGTCCGCGCTCTCCGCAGGCGTCAAGGACGTGCGCGCCGTGATCGACACCGCGCGCCGCGAACGCCGCTACGGCGGGCCACCGACAGTGCTCTTCATCGACGAGGTGCACAGGTTCAGCAAGACCCAGCAGGACTCCCTGCTCGCGGCCGTCGAGGACCGCACGGTCACGCTCCTGGCCGCCACCACGGAGAACCCGTACTTCTCGGTCATCTCGCCGCTGCTGTCCCGCTGCGTGCTGCTCACGCTGCGCCCACTCACCGACGACGACGTCCGCGACCTGGTCCGCCGCGCGCTTGACGACCCCCGCGGCCTGAACGGTGCGCTGGCCCTCGCCGCCGACGCGCTTGAACACCTGGTCCGGCTGGCCAGTGGCGACGTGCGCAAGGCGCTCACCGCGCTCGAGGCGGCGGCCTCGTCCGCGCTCGCCCAGGGCGCCGCCGAGATCGACCTAGCCACCGCGGAACAGGCAGTCGACGTGGCCGCCGTCAGGTACGACCGCGACGGCGACGCGCACTACGACGTGACGAGCGCGTTCATCAAGAGCATGCGCGGCTCCGACCCGGACGCGGCGCTGCACTGGCTGGCCCGGATGCTTGTCGCAGGAGAGGACGCCCGGTTCATCGCCCGGCGGCTGGTGATCTTCGCGTCCGAGGACGTGGGGATGGCCGACCCGACGGCACTGCAGGTCGCGACCGCGGCGGCGCAGGCCGTGCAGCTGATCGGGCTGCCGGAGGCCGGGCTCAACCTGTCCCAGGCCGTGATCCACCTCGCGACCGCGCCGAAGAGCAACAGTGCCACGATCGCACTCGGCGCCGCGATGGCGGACGTACGTGCGGGACGCGGCGGTGCGGTGCCGAAACACCTGCGAGACGCCCACTACCAGGGCTCGAAGGGCCTCGGACACGGCGCGGGATATCAATACCCGCACGACGACGGGCGGGGCGTGGTCCGGCAGCAGTACGCGCCGGACGACCTCGCGACAGTCGAGTACTACCAGCCGACCGATCGAGGGTACGAACGTGAGGTGGCCGAGCGGCTGCCCAAGCTGCGGCGCGTGGTGCGCGGGACGCCGATGCCACCACGGCGGGAGACACGCCCGGCCGGGGCTGTGGCTTCGGCGGGCCGGGACCCCTCGGCCGTACCCCCGGCGGCTGTTGTCTCTGGGTCTTTTGGCGTTGTCTCTGGGTCTTTTGGCGTTGTCTCTGGGTCTTCTGGCGTTGTCCCTGAGTCTTCTGGCGTTGTCCCTGAGTCTTCTGGCGTTGTCTCCGAGGCTTCCGCCGCGGTGGGGGAGGCGGGGGCCGCTGAGGCCGCGTCCTCCGGGGCGTCCGGCGTCGCGCCGGGGGAGGCCGGGCAGGTCTCCGGTGGGGGAGCTGGTGTGGTCACGTCGGCCGGTGAAGCGGGAGCAGTTGCGCCGGTCGTGGTCGCGCCGGCCGCGGTCGTGGTCGCGCCGGCCGCGGTCGTGGTCGCGCCGGCCGCGGTCACGGTCGCGCCGGTCGCGGCCGAGGGGGACGACTCGGCCGGCGTCGCCGAGGAGATCGCAGGCAAGGCTGGCGGCGGCGACATGTCGGATATTCCTGGTGTCGCCGTCGAGGCGGGTGTTTCGGGCGTCGTAGCGGGTGAGGCGGGTGTTTCGGGCGTCTTAGCGGGCGAGGCGGCCGGCGGCGAGGTGCCGGGCGGATCGGCAGGGGGCCCGGAGGGTGCCGGCGGTGGGAATGGCGCCGCCGACGACGCGGCCGGCCGTGGCGAGCAGGGCGGGAAGGTTCGCGGGCGGCGGAAGAGCGGCGCGCCGCGACGTGCGCAGGAGCCACAGGCGGAGGCGGGCACGTGAGCCGCGCGGCGACCCGGGGAGCAGCCCCGGTGACGGGCCGTCCTCCGTACGGTGGTGGCGAAAACCGGCGAAGTGGCGCACCCTCGCTACAGGGCTTGGGAGCGTGGCCACCCGCGAACGTGACCTCGCTCACCGCCGGAGATCGCGGCGAGCGCGTGGCCTGCGAGGGCATCAACCACGCGCCACGCGACATTCCCGGCGGCGGGCGGGCGGTTTGTAGCTTGGGGGGTCACGCCCCCGTGCCGGCGCAGGGTCAGCCCGAGCGCTGTCCGGCCGATCGGTACGGGACGCGCGCGAGCCATGCCGCGCATGGGTACGGGACGGGATCCCGCCGGTCCGGGCACGACCTGGCGGGGGACGAGGCGCACGGCGGCACCGCCGTGGCCGGCAGAACTTCGGTAGCTGACCGCGTGTCGGTGAGGACAGAGAGAGTGGTTGCGTGAGGGCACGGGGTACGGACGGAGCGGACGACGGCCAGGAGGCCGGCGGCCAGAAGCGCGGCCGCAGGTGGGGCCGGGGCCGCTCCGGCACGCCCGACGGGCAGTCGCCGCCCCCGGCGGAGGAAGTGGTCCCCGGTGAGGAGATCGGCTGGCTCGACGACCTCCGCACGGCCAAGCAGGCGAACGTCGACCTGAGCGACGGGGCTCCCGCGCTCCCGGCCGGCACCGGCTTCCCCACGGCACCCGACCTGGCGCCGGACGAGGACGCCGGCGGTGTGCCGGACGGCGGGCCTGGCTTCCCCGGCGGTCCCGGTGTCTCCGGTCCGGGTGCGCCCGGCGCCGGCGGACCGTGGCCCGAGCAGGGCGGACCGGACGCGGGCCGTGGTGAGAACCCGGCCGGGCGCTTCGGTGCCGGCGCACCAGCACCGCGGCCGCGGCCCGGCGAGGGCGCGCCCACCGGTCCCTTCGGCGGCCCCGACGGCCCGCCCGGTCCCGGTGGCCGGCGTGCGGCCGGGTCCGACGGCGGCCCGCCCTACGGCGCGGCAGGCCCTGGTGGCGTTCCGTTCGGCGGCCCGGACGGAGGCCCGGGTGGACCCGGTGTCCCCGGCGGCCGGCGTGCGGCGGGCCCGGACGGTGGCGTGCCCTTCGGTGGCGAACCGGTCAGTGGTGACATCCGGGGCGGGCGTGCCGCGGCCGGGATGGGCGCTCAGGGCGGTCAGTTCGGTGGCGAACCCGGCGGCAGGCGTGCGGCAGGACCGCAGGCCGCGCCCTTCGGTGGTGGCCCGGACGCCCCCTACGACGAGGCCGGTGGCGGACGCCGCGCGGCCGGTCCGTTCGGCGATCCGGCCGGTGGCGGTCGTCCCGCCGTGGGCCCGGACGGTCCTTACGGTGCTGAGCCCGGCGGCCGTCGTGCCGCCGCGGAGCCGCGCGGCCCGTTCGGTGGTGAGCCGGCGAGCGGTGAGATTCGTGGTCGTCGTGCCGCCGGGCCCGATGGTGCTTACGGTGCGGAGCCGGGCGGTCGTCGTGCCGCCGGGCCCGATGGTGCTTACGGTGTGGAACCTGGTGGTCGTCGTGCCGCGGGTGAGCCTGCCGGTCCGTTCGGTGGTGAGCCGGCGAGCGGTGAGATTCGTGGTCGTCGTGCCGCGGGTCCCGATGGTCCTTACGGCGCCGAGCCGGGTGGCCGTCGTGCCGCCGGGCCCGATGGCGCGCCCAGCGGTCCCTACGGCGCCGAGCCCGGTGGCCGCCGTGCCGCCGTGGAGCCGCGCGGCCCGTTCGGTGGTGAGCCTGGTGGTCGTCGTGCGGCGGGTCCCGATGGCGCTTACGGTGTGGAGCCGGGCGGCCGTCGTGCGGCGGCTGAGCCTGCCGGTCCGTTCGGTGGTGAGCCGGCGAGCGGTGAGATCCGTGGTCGTCGTGCCGCGGCGCCGGACGGTCCTTACGGTGCCGAGCCGGGCGGTCGTCGTGCGGCGGCTGAGCCTGCCGGCCCGTTCGGTGGCGAGCCGACCAGCGGAGAGATCCGTACCGGGCGGCGCCGTGCGGCGGAGCCCGGTGCTCCAGAGCAGCTCAGCGGCGGGTACCCGATGCCGCGGCGCGGAGACGAGCAGCCCGGTTCCGGACCGGCCGACCGGCGTCCCAGCCCGGGCGGCCATGCGGCTGGCCCGCCCGCGTCACGCCACTCGGGTCCCGGCGAGAACCCGGGTGGTGGGCCGCGCTCCCTCGCCTCCGCGAACGAGGAGATGGGGGCCGGCAACCCGAACTCGTGGGCGTTCACGCCGTCCCGGCAGAACCCCGAGATCAGCCATCGCGGCGGCGCGACCGGTTCGCGGTCCCGCTTCACCGGCGTCCCCGGACAGCCGGGCGAGCCACCGGCCTCCGGCAACGCCCCAAGCCTTCCGCCGGGCGCGGTCGCACCGGTGTCCGGTGGACGGTCCGGCCCGGTCGGCGGCCGTCCCGACCACGGCGGCGGCGCCCACAGCAGCGGCGGTGCGGGTGGCACCGGCGCGGTCCGCGACCGCTTCGGCGGCCCCGGCGCGCCCGGCGGTCCTGACGGCTTCCGCGGCCCTGGTGGTCCGGGGCGTCCCGGGCCGGACGGCGGCCCGCAGACCGGGGTGACCGGGATCGACGGACTGGCGGGCGGGCGCCACGGCGGGCCGGACGGCGGACGTGGTGGACGACCCGGCTTCGACGGTCCCCAGAGCGGGCGTCCTGGTTTCGACGGTCCGCAGGGTGGTCGGCCGGGCTTCGACGGTCCGCAGGGCGATCGTCCTGGGTTCGACGGTTCCCGGGGTGGCCGGCCTGGGTTTGATGGTCCGCAGGGTGGTCGTCCGGGTTTTGACGGTGCTCAGGGTGGGCGTCCGGGCTTCGACGGTCCGCAGGGTTTTGATGGTCCGCAGGGCGGTCGGCCTGGGTTCGATGGTCCGCAGGGCGGTCGTCCAGGTTTTGACGGTGCCCAGGGTGGGCGTCCGGGTTTTGATGGTCCGCAGGGTTTTGATGGTCCGCAGGGTGGCCGGCCTGGGTTCGACGGTCCGCAGGGCGGTCGTCCCGGCTTCGACGGTCCGCAGGGTGGGCAGCCCGGCTTCGACGGTGCCCCGGATGGACGGGGCGGCGGGCGGGCGAGCGCGCCCATGCCGCCGGTCATGCCGGGACGTCCCGGTGCGACCCCGCCGCCCTCGCTGCCGTCGTCGGCGCCGAGCCTTCCGCCGGGTGTGGAGCCGGTGTCGGGCGCTCCGGGCAGTCCCGCCGGACCGCGTGTGCCGGGCCCGGGCACGACCACGGGTGCCGTGTCGGGCCGCGACCGCTTCCGTGCGCCGCAGCAGCCCGCGGACGGCAACGGCCCGCCGACCGGCTCCGGCCGTGTGGTGCCCGGCCAGCCCACCGGCCCCGGCCGTGCGGCAGGCATGGCGGGTGCCGCCGGAGCCGCGGGCCTCTCCGGCCTGCCCGGCGCGCCGAGGCGTCCCGGTGACGACGAGCCCGGACGCGGCGGCCCACGTGGCCCGCGTCCTGGCGAGGATTTCGCACGCCCCGGTGACGGCGGACGTTACGGCGCCGACGAGTTCGGTCGTGGCGGCATGGACGGGCGCGGCGGATCGCCCGGTCGTGGCGACGAGTTCGGCCGTGGCGGCACGGACGGCCGTGGCGGCGATGGTCGTGGCGGCGAGTTCGGTCGTGGCGGCACGGACGGTCGTGGCGGCGATGGCCGTGGGCCCGGCAGTGGCGAGTTTCGGCAGGTAGGGCGACGTGGCCGGGATGCGGGCAGCCCTGGCCGTACCGGCAGCGGCGAGTTCGGTCAGGTCGGCATGCGTGGCGGTGACGGCCCTGGTCGTGGCGGCCGTACCGGCAGTGGCGAGTTCGGCCAGGTCGGTATGCGTGGTGGTGGCGATCCCGGTGGTCGCGGCGGCGGCCGTACCGGCAGCGGTGAATTCGGTCAGGTCGGCCAGCGCGGCGAAGGCGGCCGGCATGGTCGTGGCGCGGCGCCCGGTCACGGCGACGGCGGCCCGGCCGGGTTCCAGGAGCCCGGGTACGGTCCCGG
Source organism: Catenuloplanes sp. NPDC051500 (assembly GCF_044454585.1). Taxonomy (NCBI): domain Bacteria; kingdom Bacillati; phylum Actinomycetota; class Actinomycetes; order Micromonosporales; family Micromonosporaceae; genus Catenuloplanes; species Catenuloplanes sp. NPDC051500. Next base: position 276,471 of record NZ_JBITDX010000002.1, on the reverse strand, counting down.
CGGCCCAAACGGCCCGGATGATCGCGAATACGGCTCGGGAGAACCCGGTGACCGGGATTTTGGACGAGGCCGCGAGGGTGGCCCGAGCGGCCCTGGCGGCCGTGACCTCGGTTCGGACCGCGACGGCGGCCCCAGCGTTCCCGGCACTCCCGTTCTTCGCACACCCGGTCCGGTAGTTTCCGACGGCCCTGGCGGCCGCGGCAGCGTCGCGGCCCCCGCCGGTGCCGGTCTTCGCGAACTGGGTCCGGGCGGTCCCGGGCCTCGCGAACTCGGCCCCAGTGGTCCCAGGGGCCTCGGTAGTCCTGCAGACCCGGCAGGTCCCGGCGCCCCCGGAGGCCCCGGAGGTCTTGGTGCTGCCGGCGCCCCCGGTGGTCCGGGCGGTCTTGGTGCTGCCGGCAGTCCCGGTGGCCTCGGTGGTCCTGGCGGTCTTGGTGCTGCCGGCAGTCCCGGAGGCCTCGGTAGTCCCGGCGGTCCCGGAGTCCTCGGTGGTCCTGGCGGTCCTGGCGGTCCCGGCGGTCCCGGTAGTCCCGGTGGCCTCGGTGGTCCTGGCGGTCCCGGCGGTCCCGGTAGTCCCGGCGGTCCCGGTGCTGCCGGAAGCCCTGGCGCCCCCGGGGGCCTCCGGGAGATCGGCGCCGCCCGTGCCGCCGTGCGCCCACCCGGCATCGACGCCCCCGCAGAGCCGGGCCCGACCCCGGTTCCCGGCCAGGCGATGGTCCGTCGTGGCCCGCTGCCCGAGGAGGGGAGCCTCGACGCCGCCGCCCGTGCGGTGGCCCGTGGCCCCCGCACAATCCCGGCCGAGATGAACGCGCTGCCGGGCAGGGCGGCCATTGCGGCGCTCCCGGCCGGCAACGGCGAGGGTGGCCCGCTCGACAGTGGTGCCGTGCGCCAGGCGTCCGGCCTCGACGGCGTACCAGATGAGGCTCTGGAGAAGCGGCAGCGGGAACAGCGTCAGCTGCGGCTGGGTGCGCTTGTCCTGGTCACGCTGCTGGTACTCGGCGCGTTGCCGCTGTATTTCGGCATCCGGGCCGCGACGCGCGATCCGGTGTTCAACACGCTTGATGAGCTGGGCGTGCCCACCTGGGCCGCGCAGGAGCCGGACGATCAGATCACCGGCTCGCGGTGGTGCTTCATCGAGTGCCGGCTGCGGGAGCGGACGGCCACGTCGGAGAAGGCGCCGGAGGAGACGACCCGGGTCTATCAGACCGCGCTTGACGACGCCGGATGGCAGCGGTGGCAGGTCGACGGGTGCCCGGATCAGCCGGTGGACCAGGGCGACTACTCGTGCTGGCGGCGGGACGAGCTGACGCTTGACCTGTGGATCAGGCCACCGGCCTGTGCGGACGGCGCGCTGGCGCAGCGTCCGGCGGGCGAGTCGGAGGTCGCGCCGCCGGAGGGCGCCGCACCCGCGGCGGACTGCCCGGGCGCGGCCGTTTCGATCAAGGTCAACAACGCGATCGGGGACGGCCGTACGCAGCCGCAGCCGAGCGTACCGCCCGAGTTCCTGGGTGAGACGCCGGACGCGACGTTCGACTACTCGACAGACATCCCGACCGATCTGCCGACGGACCTTCCGCTGCCGGAGCCGACGCAGTAACACCTCGGGGATCTCCGGCGCGCGGCGGCGTGTCACTGAGGGTAGGGTGCGCAGGTTGGCGCAGAGTGGACGGTGTCGCCTGCCCACATACATTGAGCAGGGGATAGATAGAGGGGAACACGCGTGGACGGTGGAGAGATCGCAGCTCTGATCGGGGCCGGGGCGTTCGCGATGCTGGTGCTGGTGCTGGCCGTGCCGATTCTGAGGCTGCGGCACACGATCGATGCAGCGACCCGCACGATCAACGACCTGAACGACCGCACGGAGCCGTTGCTGCGGAACGTGAACCTCACCATCGAGGGTGTGAACACCACGCTGGACCAGGTGCACACCTCGCTTGACGGGGTGAACATCCAGCTGGCGAAGGTGGACACGATCACCGGGCATGTGCAGAACGTGAGCGCCAACGTGGCGAACCTGACCACCGTGGTCTCGGCAGCCGCCGCGAACCCGCTGGTGAAGGTGGCCGCGTTCGGGTACGGCGTGCGCAAGGCGGCCTCGGCCCGCCGTGGCGCCGAGCAGGAGCGCGAGATCAAGACCGAGCTGAAGGCACGCCGGCGCGCCGGCAGTCGCTGACCCCGGAACTGCACCGCGCAACCCGCACGGAAGGATGTCCTCATGAAGCGTCTGCTCTGGCTCGGGATCGGCCTCGGTGTCGGTGTTCTCGTGGTCCGTCAGGTGACGAAGATGGCGCACGCGTACACGCCGCAGGGTCTCGCCGCGTCGGCCCAGGAATCGGCCGGCGGTCTGCTGGAGTCCGTGCGTAGCTTCGTCGACGACGTCCGGGAGGCGATGGCCGAGCGTGAGCAGGAGATTCACGCCGCCTTCGCCGAGGGCGTGCTGTACGACGACCAGTTCGCCGAGGAGCGGGGCTACCCGCTGGACGGCATCGACACTCAGGAAGGCCGCAGATGAAGACCGCGGAGATCAAGCGACGATACCTGGCGCACTTCGAGGCCAACGGCCACGCCGTGGTGCCGTCCGCTCCGCTGCCGGCCATTGACGACCCGAACCTGTTGTTCGTCAACGCCGGCATGGTGCAGTTCGTGCCGTACTTCCTGGGTCAGCGGAAGCAGCCGTGGCCGCGCGCGGTCTCGGTGCAGAAGTGCATCCGGACGCCGGACATCGACGAGGTCGGCAAGACCTCGCGGCACGGCACGTTCTTCCAGATGAACGGCAACTTCTCGTTCGGGGACTACTTCAAGGACGGCGCTATCCCGCTGGCCTGGGACCTGATCACGAAGTCGGTCGACGACGGCGGTTTCGGCCTGGACCCGGAGCGGATCTGGGCGACCGTCTACCTCGACGACGACGAGGCCATCGAGATCTGGAAGAAGACCGGAATGCCGTCCGAGCGGATCGTGCGCCGGGGCAAGAAGGACAACTACTGGTCGATGGGAATCCCGGGCCCCGCCGGTCCGTGCTCCGAGCTGTACTACGACCGCGGCCCGGCGTACGGCCCGGACGGCGGCCCCGAGGTGGACGAGGACCGCTACCTCGAGTTCTGGAACCTCGTCTTCATGCAGTACGAGATCACGAACGTACGCAGCAAGGAAGAGTTCGACATCGTCGGCGAGCTGCCGGCCAAGAACATCGACACCGGCATGGGCCTGGAGCGGATGGCCTCCATCCTGCAGGGCGTCGACAACATGTACGAGATCGACGAGATCCGGCCGGTGCTCGACAAGGCCGCCGCGCTCACCGGCAAGACCTACGGGGTGAACTCCGGGCATGCCGCCTCCGAGTCGCACCCGGACGACGTGCGCCTGCGGGTGATCGCGGACCACGTCCGTACCTCCCTGATGTTGATCGGTGACGGTGTCACGCCGTCGAACGAGGGCCGCGGCTACGTGCTGCGCCGCATCATGCGCCGCGCGATCCGGTCGGTTCGGCTGCTCGGCTGGCAGGACAAGGCGCTGCCGGAGCTGCTGCCGGTGGCCCGGGACTGCATGGCGCCGTCCTACCCGGAGCTGGCGGAGGAGTTCGACCGCATCTCCACGTACGCGTACGCGGAGGAGGACGCGTTCCTCGCCACGCTGCGGTCCGGCACGACGATTCTGGACACCGCGATCGCCGAGACGAAGAAGGCCGGGGGAGCCAAGCTCACCGGTGACAAGGCGTTCCAGCTGCACGACACGTACGGCTTCCCGATCGACCTGACCCTGGAGATCGCGGCCGAGCAGGGCCTGGCCGTCGACGACGAGGGCTTCCGCCGCCTGATGACCGAGCAGCGGACGCGGGCCAAGGAGGACGCGCGGGCGCGCAAGACCGGCCACACCGACGTGTCGGCCTACCGCAGCGTGCTCGAGGACGGCGGCGCGGTGGAGTTCACCGGCTACGCCGAGACCTCACGGGAATCCCGTGTACGGGCGCTGCTCAGCAAGGGTGAGCGACTGCAGTCCGCAGGCGAGGGCGACACGATCGAGCTGGTGCTCGACACCACCCCGTTCTACGCCGAGGGCGGTGGCCAGCAGCCGGACAACGGCCTGATCACGGTCGGCGGCGGCCAGGTCGAGGTCTTCGACGTACAGCAGCCGGTGCCGGGCCTGATCGTGCACAAGGCGCGGGTGGTCCGTGGCGAGGTGCGCCCCGGCGAGTCCGGATTCGCCGAGATCGACACGAACCGGCGCCGGGCGATCTCCCGCTCGCACACCGCCACGCACCTGGTGCACCAGACGATCCGCAACTTCCTCGGCGAGTCCGCGACCCAGGCCGGTTCGATGAACGCGCCGGGCCGGCTGCGGTTCGACTTCAACACGCCGGGGGCGGTGCCGCCAGCCGTGCTTCAGGACGTGGAGCAGCAGGTCAACGAGGTGCTGCTGGCCGACCACGAGGTGCACGCGTTCGTCACCTCGCAGGAGGAGGCGCGGCGTCTCGGCGCGATGGCGCTGTTCGGCGAGAAGTACGGCGACGAGGTCCGGGTCGTCGAGGTCGGCGACTACGCCCGTGAGCTGTGCGGTGGCACGCACGTGGCGCGCTCCGGCCAGCTTGGCCTGGTGAAGATCCTGTCCGAGTCGTCGATCGGCTCCGGCGTCCGCCGGGTCGAGGCGCTGGTCGGCATCGACGCGTTCGGCTTCCTGGCCAAGGAGCATCTGCTGGTGTCCCGCCTGGCCGACATCTTCCGGATTCCGGCGGACCAGGTCGGGGACCGGGTCGAGCAGACCGTCGCCGCGCTGCGCGACGCGGAGAAGGAGCTGGAGAAGCTGCGTGCCCAGGCGGTGCTCGGCGGCGCCGGTGCGATCGCGGACGCGGCCCGGGACCTGAACGGCATCGCGTACGTCGGGGCGGAGGCGCCGGAGGGCGCGGCCGGCAACGACGTACGGACGCTGGCGATGGAGATCCGCGGGAAGATCGGCCAGAGCCGTCCCGCAGTGGTCGCGGTGGCCGCGAAGTCCAACGGCAAAGCGTCACTCATCGTAGCGACCAATGCGGCAGCCCGCGATCGTGGCGTGTCCGCGTCGGACCTGGTGAAGGGCGCGCTCGGCGGTCGCGGTGGCGGTAATGCTGAGCTTGCGCAGGGCGGCGGCGTGCCCGCAGGGGAGACCGTTAAGCTTCTGACCGCTGTGGAGAAGGCAATTTCCGACGTCGGCTGATGGCGTCAACGCCCGATCGGCCATTACTCTTCGCAGCGTGGCCCGATCGACGGCAGGAGGCGCGTGTTCAAGCTTGGCAGGGTGATCGCATGACGCTCACTCGCGGTGTTCGTCTGGGTGTGGACGTGGGATCGGTGCGCGTCGGGGTCGCGGTGTGCGATCCCGACGGCATCCTCGCCAGCCCGGTCGCCACCGTCCCCCGTGACCAAAATGCCGCTGATGATGCCGTTCCGGGCGATATGGCGGAAGTTTCGCGGCTTGCTACGGAGTACGAAGCGGTGACTATCGTCGTGGGTCTGCCCGTCGCTCTCAACGGGCGCGAGGGACCTGCCGCCATCTCGGTCCGCGCGTACGCGGAGCGGCTGGAGCGGGTGATCTCCCCCGTGCCGGTCGTTCTGGCGGACGAGCGTATGTCGACGGTGGTGGCTACCCGTAGGCTGTCCGAGCGGGGCGTTCGTGGGCGGCGTCAGCGAGCGGTCGTCGATCAGGCGGCCGCCGTGGAAATCCTGCAAGGCTGGCTGGACGCGCAGCGGAGGCGGAACTGATGCTCGACGACTTGGAAGCTGTGTTCGACGAGGAGCAACCCCAGAAGGGGCGGCCGCTCCACCGACGCAAGAAGAAGCGCGGCGGCGGTGGCAAATCAGTCATCGCGCTGGTCATGGTGCTGCTCATCTTCGGCGGACTCGCCGGGGCGGGCTACTACGGCTTCGACCGTGCACGTAACTACTTCACCACCCCCGATTACGACGGGCCGGGTGCGGGCGAGGCGCTGATAGAGGTGAAGAACGGCGACTCCGCCACCTCGATCGGCAACACGCTCTACAAGGTGGACGTGGTCAAGTCGGCCAAGGCCTTCATCAACGCCGCGAACGAGAATCCGGACAGTAAGAACATCCAAACTGGATTCTACAAGCTGAAGAAGCAGATGAAGGCGTCCGACGCGCTTCTCGCGCTTCTCAACTTGGAAAACAGGGTCTCGACCAAGGTCACCATCAACGAGGGCCTGACGTCGTTCCAGATCTACGACGAGTTGTCGAAGGTGACGAACATACCCGTCGACGACTTCAAGGAAGCGGCGAAGGACCCGATCGCGCTCGGCGTGCCGGACTTCTGGTTCAACCGCAGCGACGGCAAGAAGACCGACAGGTCGATCGAGGGCTTCCTCTTCCCGGACACGTACAACTTCGACCCGGGCCTGAACGCCAAGCAGACGCTGCAGGTCATGGTCAAGCGTTTCCTGACGGTCGCCGAAGAGGTCGACTTCGTCAACAAGGTCGAGAGCAAGCTCGACATCACGCCGTACGACGCGCTGATGGTCGCCTCGCTCTCCCAGGCCGAGGCCGGCATCGCCACCGACCTGCCCAAGGTCTCCCGGGTCGTCTACAACACGCTCTTCAAGCCGAGCACCGAGATCGGCAGCAAGGCGGTCCTGCGGCTGGACGTGACAATCAACTACGGTCACCAGGTCGAGGGGCGCGACGCCAAGGAGTCGAAGAACATCACGGCCGCCGAGCTCGCCGACGCGTCCAACCCGTGGAACTCGCACCTCAACGAGGGCTTGCCGCCGTCCCCGATCAACAACCCGGGCAAGGCCGCGCTCGAGGGCGCGGAGTCCCCGGCCGACGGTAACTGGTACTTCTTCGTCGCCATCGACAAGCAGGGCAACTCGGCCTTCGCGGAGACCTACGCCGAGCAGCAGCGCAACGAGCAGAAGGCCAGGGAGGCCGGGGTTCTGTGACGTCCGCCTACCGGGCAGCCGTTCTCGGCAAGCCGATCGCGCACTCGCTCTCGCCCGTGCTGCACAACGCCGGTTACACGGCCGCGGGCCTCACCGGGTGGGCGTACTCAGCGATCGAATGCGCCGAGTCCGAGCTGCCCGGCCTGGTGGACACCCTCGGCCCGGAGTGGCGCGGCCTGTCCGTGACCATGCCGCTCAAAGAGGTCGCGCTCACCGTCGCCGCCCAGGCATCACCTGCCGCCACCGCGCTCGGCGTGGCGAACACGCTGGTCCGCCGCACTGACGGCTCCTGGTTCGCGGACAACACCGACGTCACCGGCATGGTCTCGGTGCTCCGCGGCGCCGGCCTCGCGGACGGCCCGGCGATCGCGCTGCTCGGCGGCGGCGGCACGGCCCGCGCCGCGATCGGTGCCGCGGCCCGCCTCGGCCACGCCCCGGTCACCGTCTTCGTCCGGCGCCCCGAGGCCGGTGCGGAGCTGGCCCCGGTCGCCGCCGCACTCGGCGTTCCGTTCCGCGTCGCACCCTGGTCCGAGGCGACCACGCTCGGCGGCTACGACCTGGTCGTCTCCACCGTCCCGAAGGGCGCCGCGGACCACCTCGCCGCCGGCCCGCCCTGGCCCGCGACCACCGTCTACTTCGACGTGGTCTACGACCCGTGGCCCACCCCGCTCGCCGCCTGGGCCGCCGCCGGCGGCTGCCCGGTCCTCTCCGGCCTTGACCTCCTCCACGCCCAGGCCCTTGGCCAGTTCGCCCAGTTCACCGGCGTGCCGGCCCCCGCCGACGCGATGCGCGAGGCCCTGGACAAAGCCACAGCCTGACCAGGGCCCAGACGCTGTCTCGACGGGGGATGACGGGCTCAGACGTAGCCTGGCCGCACGCCGTAGGGCGTCCGTGCCGCGTACCCAGCGGGCCGGTGGCATTCGGCTGGTTTCACGGTTTGTGACGTACGGCAGCCGCTGGCCTGGCCGGTTTTCTAGCGAAACATGGCGATATTTCGGGAGACCCAGTCGGCGAACGTGCGCGGGGGGCGGCCGAGAACCCGCTCGACATCCGGGCTGATCTCCAGTTCGGAAGCGTTCGGCGAACCGAGGATGTCAAGGGTGTCGTCGGCCAGTTCGGGGGGCATGGCCTGCGTCATGGCGGCCTTGGCCTCCTCGCGGGTGAGCTCGTGGAACCGCACCGGCTCGCCGAGCGCGGACGCGATGACCTCCACCTGCCGTCGTGGGGAGATCGGGTCCGGGCCGGTAAGGGCGTACACGCCGCCGATGTGCCGGTCCTCAAGCAGTGCGGCCGCGGCGACCTCGGCGATGTCGGCCGGGTCCAGGATCGGCACCGCGACGTCCCCGAACGGCGCCGCTACGACCCGTTGCGTGCGCACGGACTCGGCCCACCACTGCGCGTTGGATGCGAAGCCGCCCGGGCGCAGGATCACCCAGTCCAGGCCGGACGCCTGAAGCGTGTCCTCCAGCTCGCGCATTGCGATCCGGGTCCGGCCGAACGGCCGCGTCACCACGCCAAGCGTGGAGAGCAGGACGACCCGCCGGACCCCGCTCGCCGCGGCGCGCTCGATGACGGCGGCCGAATCGGCATCCGCCGCGTGCAGGTCGCCGGAGAGCAGCAGGAACAGCGCCTTCGCGCCGGCCAGCGCGGGCTCCAGACTCGCCGGGTCGGTCAGGTCGGCCGCCACGTGCCGCACGCCGTCCGGTACCGGCCCAGGACGTCGCGACACGGCCGTCACCTGCGCGCCCGCGTCGGCCAGCGCCTGGGTCAACGGCCGTCCGATGTTGCCGGTGGCTCCGGTTACTACGATCATTTCTCGGCTCCTCGCCAGTGGGTTCTGGTGCAGACGCTAGGAGCCGGGCTTACTTATGGTAAGGACATACCTGTAGGTAAGCTCCGGACATGAGGGAAGGCCTGCAGCTCGACCCGCCCGGCAACGCGAAGCGGTATGAGGTCTTTCACACCGACTGCCCTGCCCGCGACGTGGTCGACCACGTGACCAGCCGCTGGGGCATCTGGGTACTGATCGCCCTGCTCCGCCACGACCTGCGCTTCTTCGAGCTGCGCGACAGCATCCGCGGCATCAGCGAGAAGATGCTCGCCCAGACCCTTCGCGGCCTCGTCGCGGACGGCCTGGTCAGCCGCACGGTCGAGCCCACCACCCCGCCCCAGGTCACCTACGCCCTGACCGACTTCGGCCGCCACGTCGGAGAACCGCTTTCCGACCTCTTCGCCCGCATCACCCAGGGCCTCCCACCTCGCCCCGAGAGCTGATCCGCCCACCGCCGCCCAAGGCTCGAGGCGCCGAGCGCCGTTCTGTGCGACCCGCCTACCAGGCCGCACACCTTCACCGCACCCTCCGGCCCGACGCACCGACCACGCGGGAGGCGGTCGACTACGCGGGATCTGGTCGACTGCGCGGGATGCGGTCGACTGCGTGGGACCTGGCCGACTGCGTGGGATCTGGTCGACTGCGCGGGATGCGGTCGAGTGCGCGGAACCTGGCCGACTGCGCGGAACCGGCCGATCACGCGGGACTTGGCCGATCACGCGGGACTTGGCCGATCACGCGGGACCTGGCCGATCACGCGGGACCTGGCCGACCATGCGGAAACCGGCCCACCACGCGGAAATCCGAGCGGTCGATGCCGCGGCCAGCGCGCCTGGCGCTGGCGGCTGCCGTCTCGGGGAGTGTCGCGATAAGCCGAAATCTCGGGCGCAACGCGCCCTCTTCCGAGCTGTGCCCCAGTGGCACGGCTTCTCGCGTCGTGACTTCTCGCGCTCCGGTTCCTTGCGCCGTGGTTCCTTGGTTGCGGTTGGTGTAAGTCATCGGCAGTAAGAGCGACCGGCAGTAGGTGGTCGCTCAGTCGTCTGGGCAACCCCGGTAGCGGGGGCGGGCACGGGCCTGTCGATCATCGGAGTTCTCTACGCTTCGTGATCTCTGGAGTCCCGTGCCTGCGCTGCCATCATCGTTGTTCGAGCCTGTCTGGGTCCGGTTCGCCGCGTTGCTGCCTGACCGGCCCCGGGTCCATCCGGGACATCCGCTGGGCTGTCACCGCCCGCACGTCCCGGACCGGATCGTGTTCGAGCACGTCATCGCCGCCCTCGTACACGGCTCCGGCTACGAACGCATCGCCTCGCCAGGCTGCTCGGACCGCACCATCCGCCGTCGCCTGGTGATCTGGGCGCAGGCCGGTATCGGCGAGGAAGTCCACGAACTCGCCCTCGACGCCTACGACCACATGATCGGCCTGGACCTGGCCGATGTCAGCGCCGACGGCGCGATCACCAAAGCACCCTGCGGCGGCGACAAAGCAGGCCGATCCCCGGTCGACCGCGGCAAGCAAGGCCTGAAACGCTCCACCGGCGTCGACGCCACCGGGATCCCCCTCGGGATCGTCTCCGCCGCCGCGAACCGGCACGACTCACCACTACTACGCGACACCTTCGCCGCCTACGACGCCCAGATCGGCCACTTCTGGCCGGCCCAGATCAACGCCCACCTCGACGCCGCCATCGTCACCATCCGTCAACTCATCCGCCGCGCCAGAACCCTCTACCGCTGCGACACCCGACCCACCACCCGCAGACTCAAGTAGCGCCTATCGCCGGTCGTGGTCCCCGCAGCGGCTTGATCGCAACCGGCGCGAGCTGGATCCATCCGCGTGCTCCCGCGGATTTCGGACCACACTCAACCTCACCGTCGCCTTAAGGATCATTCAGTGGTACGAAAGATAGGTCCACTTCGCCGATGACCATGCTTTTCGTACCACTGAATGATCCCTAAGGCAGACGACGGCGTGGTTTGTCCTGTTTGCCCTGATGGGAGTAGCGCTCGGCGCCGGGCAGCCCACCCGACGTTCCCCGGGGCGACCGGCAGTGGTCCGGTTCGCTGATCATGTCGGGACGCCCGTACCGACCGCGGAGCGGATCGGACCGATATCTCATGACACAAGCGCCCGGCGTCCATCGCAAGTCGTGGCGCGTTGCCACACCCCAGTGAGCCTGCACCCAATCGCCCGCAATGACTCCTACCTGCAACTTCGAGCCCAGCGATACCCCGCCGACGCGGGCTACCGGTCGGGCACTCCGCCTGACATGTGCGCTAAGCCCAGGTCAGAGCCCATGATCAACTTAAGCTAAGTGGCATTGGGTGCGGTGCCCCGCGGTGTGGTGCCGGTGGGTGGTGCGCGCGGTGTGGTGCCGGTGGGTGGTGCCCGCGGTGCGGTGCCGGTGGGTGGTGCCCGCGGTGTGGTGCCGGTGGGTGGTGCGCGCGGTGTGGTGCCGGTGGGTGGTGTCCGTGATGCGGTGCCGGAGGGTGGTGGGCCGGTGGTGTCGTTTGCGGTGGGGTTTGGGGGTGGGCCGGCCGGCGCGGGGCCGGAAGGGAGGCCCCCTGGGGGCCGACCGGTGCCCGCGGGAGCGTGCGGGCCGCAACCAGCCGCAGAGTGGGAAAGCGTGGTTGTGGGGGTGGGTCAGGGGCGGGCCAGGGTGAGGACGGTGAGGAGGGAGAGGGTGGCGCTGTTGGGGTTGACCATGCCGAGGGTGGCCAGGTACCAGAAGAGGAGGGCGACTACGCCGATCATGCTGGAGAGGAAGGCCATGCCGAGGAGGGTGGCGCCGACGACGGCACCGGCGGCCAGTGATGTGATCAGCAGGTGGCGCGGGGTGAAGCGGTCGAGGAGGCGGCCGTTGAGTTGGCTGGCGGCGACCAGGGCGACGGCGTTGACGCCGAACAGGATGCCGTAGACGGCTGTGGAGAGGCCGAAGACGTCCTGCAGGACGAACGAGGAGCCGGAGAGGTACGCGAAGAGGCCGGCCATGGCGAGGCCGCCGGAGACCGCGTAGCCGATGAAGATCCGGTCGGCGGCCAGGACGCGGGTGGTGTCGGCGACGTCGGCGAGGCCGCGGGTGCTGCGGCGGGACGGGGGCAGCGTCTCCGGCAGGATCCTGATGACCGCGACGGCGATCAGTGTGGCGACGGCGGCGAGGACGACGAAGATGCCGCGCCAGTCGGTGACCGTGAGGACCGCGCTGCCCAGGCTGGGGGCGAGCACCGGGGCGACGCCGAAGACCAGGGCGAGCCGGGAGAAGTACTTGGCGGCGGCCCTGCCGGTGAACAGGTCACCGACGACGGCGCGGGCGACCACAGTGCCCATGCCGCCGGCGAAACCCTGCGCGAAGCGGATCGCGGCAAGCGTGCCGGTGGACGGGGCGAACGCGCAGAGCAGGGAGAGTAGCGCGTACGCGACCATGCCGACGATCACCGGGGTACGGCGGCCGAGGCGGTCGCTGAGCGGGCCGGTGACGAGTTGGCCGACGGCCATGCCGACAAGCAGCGTGGTGAGGGAGAGCTGCACCTCGGACGGTGCGGCGCCGAGGTCGTCCGCGATCTGGGGGAACGCGGGCAGGTACATGTCGATGGAGAGCGGGCCGATCGCGGTAAGCGTGCCGAGCAGTGCGACCAGGGCCACGGCGGCCTTTCCGCGTGGCGGCGCGACCGTATCCACGGCGGTCTCAGACACGGTATTTTCCCTTCACCGGACCAATAGCTCTGACCACAGACTAGTTGCATGGCGTAGTAGAAAGAGGCAATGAATTCGCGGTTGGAGATCAGCGACACGCTCGGCCGGCTGCATCAGGTGTTGCGCCGCGCCGCTGCCCGGCGCAACGGCGCAGGCCTTCTGCCAGACGCGCAGATCGCCGTGTTGCGCCTGGTGGAGGGGCGGCCGGGCATCCGGGTCCGGGACGTGGCGGAGGCGTTGCGCGCGGCGCCGAACACGGTGAGCACGCTTGTCGGGGACCTTGCGAACGCCGGACTGCTGGCCCGCGAGCGCGCGCCGGAGAACCGCCGTCAGGTCCGGCTCACGCTCACCGGCCAGGCCCGCGACCGGATCGACGCCTATCACGCGCAGCGCCGTGAGGTGGTCGCGGACGCGCTCGACCGACTCGGCCCCGAGGCCCGCGACCGGATCACGGCGGCCCTGCCGGACCTGCACCGCCTCGCCGAGCTGATCGACGCCGGTCCCGAGCGCGAGACGCCTGCCGGTCCCGAGCGCGAGACGCCTGCCGGCCCCGAGCGCGAGACGCCTGCCGGCCCCGAGCGCGAGACGCCTGCCGGTCCCGAGCGCGAGACGCCTGCCGGTCCCGAGCGCGAGACGTCTGCCGGTCGGGAGGAGGGAGAGACGCCTGCCGGCCCGGAACATGGGACGCCGCGGCCACCACGTGAGACCGGAAACGGCTCATGACAGACTGGGCGGCGTGTTGCGCTGGCTGACCGCAGGTGAATCCCATGGACCCGCTCTCGTCGCTCTGCTGGAGGGGGTCCCCGCCGGCGTGCGGGTGACGAGCTCCGACATCGGTGCGGAGCTGGCCCGCCGCCGCCTCGGCTACGGTCGTGGCGCCCGCATGGCGTTCGAGCAGGACGAGATCGAGATCATCGGGGGTGTCCGGCACGGCGTCACGCTGGGCAGTCCGGTCGCGATCCGGATCGGCAACTCCGAGTGGCCGAAGTGGCAGACCGTGATGGCCGCCGACCCGGTCGATCCGGAGGAGCTGGCGAAGCAGGCCCGTAATGCGCCGCTGACCCGCCCTCGGCCGGGTCACGCCGACCTGGCCGGCATGCAGAAGTACGGGCACACCGACGCCCGGCCGATCCTGGAGCGCGCGTCCGCGCGGGAGACGGCCGCGCGCGTCGCGGTCGGCACCGTCGCGAAGGCGATCGTGCACCAGACGCTCGGCGTCCAGATCGTGTCGCACGTGGTCGAGCTGGGTTCGGTCGCGGCCGAGCCCGGCCTGCAGCCCCGGCCGGAGGACTTCGACCGGATCGACGCGGACCCGCTGCGCTGCCTCGACCCGGAGGCCAGCGCGCGGATGGTGGCGGAGGTCGACGCCGCGAAGAAGGACGCGGACACGCTCGGCGGCATCGTCGAGGTGCTGGCGTACGAGGTGCCCCCGGGCCTCGGCTCGCACGTGCAGTGGGACCGCAAGCTGGACGCCCGGCTGGCCACCGCGCTGATGTCGATCCAGGCGATCAAGGGTGTGGAGATCGGTGACGCCTGGCTGCAGGCCCGGTCCCGCGGCTCGGTCGCGCACGACGAGATCGCGCCCACCGCGACCGGCGTGAAGCGGCTCACCGACCGGGCCGGCGGCCTGGAGGGCGGCATGACCACCGGCGAGCCGCTGCGCGTCCGGGCGGCGATGAAGCCGATCTCGTCGCTCAACCGCGCGCTCTCCACTGTCGACGTGCTCACCGGCGAGGTCGCCACCGCGATCAACCAGCGTTCGGACGTGTGCGCGGTCCCGGCCGCCGCGGTCGTGGCGGAGGCGATGGTCGCGCTTGTGCTGGCCGAGGCCGCGACGGAGAAGTTCGGCGGCGACTCCGCGGACGAGATCCGCCGGAACCTGGCCGGGTACCTCGAGAACCTGATCATCAAGTGAGGCCCGCCTGCGTGCTCGTCGGCCTGATGGGCGCGGGGAAGACCACTGTCGGCACCGCGCTTGCCGAGCGGCTCGGCGTCGGGTTCCGCGACACCGACCACGACGTCGAGGCCATCGCCGGCAAACCGGTGTCGGACATCTTCATCGACGACGGTGAGGACCACTTCCGCGCGCTTGAGCGGCAGGCGGTCGCGGCCGCGCTTGACAGCTTCGACGGCGTGCTGGCACTCGGCGGCGGCGCGGTCCTGGCCGAGGAGACGCGCGCGGTACTGGCCGGGCACACGGTGGTCTTCCTCTCGGTGGAGCTGGGGGACGCGGTCAAGCGCGTCGGGCTCGGCGCGGGGCGGCCGCTGCTGGCGCTCAACCCGCGGGCGACGTTGCGGCACCTGATGCAGCAGCGGGCGCCGCTCTACCGGGAGGTCGCCTCGCACGTGGTGGTCACTGACGGCCGGGAGCCGGACGAGGTCACCGACGAGATCCTCACGCTGCTCAAACGCTGAGAAACCGAGATCGCGCAAGCGCTGAGAAACCGACAATCCGTAAAGATCCTTCTTTTTCATCGATCTCTTCGCGCGGGACTCCCGTACTACTCCACGAACGGCGTGACCGACACGTCGTAGGAGACGGAAGAAGAGTTCAATGCGCATGACCCGTTCGAAGATCCGCACGCTGGCGGTCGTCGGTATGGCCGGCGTCGTTGCCACCCTCGGGACCGTCGCCTTCCAGGCGAACGCGGCCGAGGTCCCGGTCGCTCCCGCCGCCGTCGGGCCGGGCGCCCAGTCGGTGGGCATCCCGCGCATTCCCGCCGCGATCAAGCCGCCGAAGGGCGCCAAGCCGATCGGTGCGTACGTGGTCACCACCGGCACCCAGACGTACACGTGCGCGGGCGGCGTCTACCCCGCCGCGTCCGTCCCGGAGGCCACGCTGATCGGCACCGGCGGCAAGGTGCACCACTTCAAGGGCCCCAGCTGGCAGTCGGAGCGGGACGGCTCGCTCGTCACCGCGACCAAGACCGCGGAGAGCCCGAAGGCCGGCACCATCGCCGAGCTGCTGCTGACTGTGAACAGCACCTCCGGCACGGGTGTGCTGAGCAAGGCCGCGTACATCAGCCGGCTGGCCACCTCCGGCGGCGTCGCACCGGCCGAGGCGTGCACCGACGGCGCCACCAAGGCTGTTCCGTACAAGGCCGTCTACGTCTTCTGGTCCAAGTAGTCGCCGGGGGTGCCCGCCGGGCCGGTGGGCACCCGGCGCGCCGTGCCGGAACCACGGACCTCCGGACCCGGCGCGCGTACTAGGCTCAGCGCCGATGACTGAGCTGATGATGACCGGGCCGACGCGCATCGACGTGAGCGGCGACACCCCCTATCAGGTGCTGGTCGGCCGCGGGCTGCTCGACGAGCTGCCCGGCCTGCTCACCGGCGCCGAGCAGGCCGCGTTGCTCTATGCCGGGCCGCTCGCGTCCCACGCGGAGCAGCTGGCGGATCTGCTCGGCCGGGCAGGCATCCGGACGCTCCCGATCGAGGTCCCGGACGCGGAGGACGGCAAGAGCATCGGCGTCGCGGCCGGCTGCTGGGACGCGCTCGGCGCGAACGGCTTCACCCGCAGCGACGTGGTGGTCGGGCTAGGCGGCGGCGCGGTCACCGACCTCGCCGGCTTCGTGGCCGCGGCCTGGCTGCGCGGCGTGCGCTGGGTGCCGGTCTCCACCTCGCTGCTCGGCATGGTCGACGCCGCGGTCGGCGGCAAGACCGGCGTCAACACGTCCGCGGGCAAGAACCTGGTCGGTGCGTTCCATCCGCCGGCCGGCGTGCTCTGCGACCTGGCGATGCTCGACACGCTCCCGCACGCGGACCTGGTCGCAGGCCTGGCCGAGGTGGTCAAGTGCGGCTTCATCGCGGACCCGGCCATCCTCGACCTGATCGAGGCGGATCCGCGCGCGGCCCAGGACCCGGCGGACCCGGCGGTCCGCGAGCTGGTCGAGCGCGCGATCCGGGTCAAGGCGCACGTGGTCTCCGGCGACCTGCGCGAGTCCGGGCTGCGCGAGATCCTGAACTACGGGCACACGCTCGCGCATGCGATCGAGAAGCACGAGCACTACCGCTGGCGGCACGGGCACGCGGTCTCGGTCGGGCTGATCTACGCGGCCGCGCTCTCGGTGGGCGCCGGCCGCCTGGCGCCGGACGTCGCGGCCCGCCACCGGGCCGTGCTGACCTCGCTCGGCCTGCCGGTCACCTACGAGGCCGACGCCTGGCCGGCGTTGCTCGCCGCGATGCGGGTGGACAAGAAGGCGCGCGGCAGCCAGCTGCGGTTCGTGGTGCTCGACGGGCTCGGCACGCCGTCGATCCTGGCCGGTCCGTCCGAGGAACTGCTTGCGGCGGCGTACCGCGAGGTGCTGTCGTGATCTTCGTGTTGAACGGGCCGAACCTCGGCCGGCTCGGCACCCGGCAGCCGGAGATCTACGGGAAGACCACGCACGCGGACCTGGTGCGCTTCTGCGAGGACGCCGGCCGCGAGCTCGGGCTGGACGTGACGGTCCGGCAGACGGACGCGGAGCACGAGATGCTGGCCTGGCTCTACGAGGCGGCGGACGGCGGTATTCCCGTGGTGCTCAACGCGGGCGCCTGGACGCACTACAACATCGCTGTGCGGGACGCCTGCGCGCTGCTCACCGCGCCCCTGGTCGAGGTGCACATCTCCAACGTCCACAAGCGCGAGGAGTTCCGCCACCACTCGGTGCTCTCCGCGGTCGCCACCGGCGTCATCGCCGGCCTCGGCATCGAGGGTTACCGGCTCGCGCTCCGCTACCTGGCCGCGGCCACCTCCTAAAAAGATCATCCGGGGGTACGACCCGGAGCGCCTGACGGCCCGCGCGCATGCCCACGCGGCCGGCCGTCAGGCGCGGGCGCCCACGCCCGGCCGGGTCAGACCACCGACTCGGCCGGGAGCGCGCGCTCCCGGAACGCCCGGTCGTCCGCGCCGAGCTCCAGACGCTCCTCGGCCGCGCCACGCCGGGGCAGCCACCACAACGTCACCGCGGCCGTCACGGCAAGCGTCAGCACACCGCCCAGCACCGCCTGCAGCACCTGCGCCGGTGAGACCGGGGAGCCGGTCGGCAGCACAAGCACGGAGAGCGCGGCGCAGCCCATCGCCACCCAGCCGCGCACCGGGCTGTCCGCCTCACCGGGCGCGCCGGCCGCGACCAGGACCACGCCCCACAGCACGTACCAGGGGTGCACGATCGGGCCGAGCAGCACGAGCGCGAGCAGTCCCAGGCCGAGCGCGTAGACCGGGCCGAGCACCCGGGCGCGCACCCAGACGAGCAGGCCGCAGCCGACCGCGGCCGCCACGCCCACGCCGCGCCAGAACGGGACCGCGTGGTGGGCCAGGCCGGTGCCGATCGCGTCCATCAGGAACTCGGTGGTCACGCCGGCGTCGGTGCTCACCGACATCCAGTTGTGCACCACCGCGGGCGTGTCGAGCGCGCCGACCCAGCCGTACCCGGTGCCGGCCAGCGCGTGCACCACGATCGCGACCGCGGCCGCGGCAAGCAGCGTCAACGACGCGGTCCAGCAGAACGTGAGCAGCGGCCACCTGTCGTCGACCGCCCGCCGGGAGCGCCGCACCCGCAGCGCCCAGAGCAGTGCGCAGAACGGCAGCGCCAGCGCGGCCGGCGCCTTGACCAGCGCGGCCATCGTCACAAGCGTCACGCCCAGCACCGGCGCGTACGGCCCGAGCCGCCGGGACACCACCACGGCCAGGCCTGCCACAAGCAGCCCGAGCATCAGCGCGTCGTTGTGCGCGCCCGCGACCAGGTGCGTGAGGACCAGCGGGTTGAGCACGCCGAGCCAGAGCGCGGAGCCGGGGGAGACGCCCAGGCGGCGGGCCAGCACCGGCACCGCGAACGCCATCAGTGCCACGCCGGCGACCGCGACCAGGCGCATGCCGAGCACGCCGGCGACGATGTGCGTGCCGGTGACAGTGGTGACGAGCGCGGCCACGGCCAGGAACAGCGGGCCGTACGGCGCGGGCGTGTGCTGCCAGATCTCCGGCACCTCGGCCGCGAGCGGGCCGCCGAGGCTTGACGGCCCGTAGAGGTAGACGTCCATCCCCGTGGCGAACATCGTGCCTTGCGCCAGGTAGCTGTAGACGTCCCGGCTGAACAGCGGCGGGCAGATCAGCAGCGGCGCGGCCCAGAGCCCGAGCGTGATCTGCAGGGACCTGGTGGCGGGTCCGGCGGCGCCCAGCCGCCACCAGGCGACCACGAGCAACGTCAGGCCGGCGTACGCGACCGCCATGCCCAGCCCGGCGAGGTCGCGCAGCGCCGTCTGTTGATAGGGCAGCGCTCCGGACGTGGTTCCGCCGGCCGCGAGCATCACCGACCCGGCGACCCCCAGCCACCGCGGCGTCCCGCTGAATCTGGCCAGGCGCACCATGGGCGATCGCCCCAGGGCCTGGCGAGAGGAAAATCGGACATTCGGCAGGCTGTAGGCAGTCGGCACGGTCGCACGCTGCCAGCAACGGGTGTCGATTCGGCGACGAGAAGGTAACGAATGATTGATCGTCACGCGTCGGCGGTGCGGGTCGCAGGGCGATGACCAGCCCGGCAGGCGCAAGCCCGGGGTGCGCCGGTAGACTGGGCTATCGTCCGCAACGTAGTGCCGGTTTCACAGCGTCTCGATGAATTCAGCGTCTCTACGAATTCAGCGCCTTGTGTGAACCTGGCCCGGCTTCACAAAGGCAGGGTATGGCCTCCACCAACGATCTCAAGAACGGCCTGGTCCTCAACCTCGACAAGGAGCTGTGGTCCGTCGTCGAGTTCCAGCACGTGAAGCCCGGCAAGGGCCCGGCTTTCGTGCGCACCAAGCTGAAGAGCGTGCTCTCCGGCAAGGTGGTCGACAAGACGTTCAACGCCGGCACCAAGGTGGAGACGGCCACCGTCGACAAGCGGACGATGCAGTTCCTGTACAAGGACGGCGAAGACTTCGTCTTCATGGACCTCGACACCTACGAGCAGATCAACGTCTCCGGTGCGACGGTCGGCGACAACGCCAACTACCTGCTTCCGGAGGCTGAGGCCACGGTCGCGACGCACGAGGGTGTGCCGCTCTACGTCGAGATGGCCACCTCGGTCATGCTCGAGGTGACGTACACCGAGCCGGGCCTGCAGGGCGACCGCTCCACCGGCGGCACCAAGCCCGCCACCGTGGAGACCGGCGCGACGGTGCAGGTGCCGCTGTTCATCACCACCGGTGAGAAGATCAAGGTCGACACCCGCGACGGCCGTTACCTCGGCCGCAGCTAATGGCGGAGGGCCCGAAACAATCGATGCCCGCGCGCCGCAAGTCGCGCAAGCGGGCGCTCGACGTCCTCTACGAGGCCGACCTTCGTAATCTGCCCCCGGTCGAGGTGCTTGCGAACTATCTTCAGCGCATCGAGCAGCCCCGGCCCGAGCACATCGGCTACACGATCCGGATCGTCGAGGGCGCGGCCGCGCACCTCGACCGGATCGACGAGCTGCTGGCCAGCTACGCCGAGGGCTGGACGATAGACCGCATGCCGGTCGTCGACCGGAACCTGGCCCGCATCGCGGTCTACGAGCTGCTCTACGCGGACGACATCGACGACGCGGTCGCTATCTCCGAGGCCGTGGAGCTGGCCCGGCAGATGTCGACCGACGACTCACCCCGGTTCCTCAACGGCATCCTCGGCCGCATCGCCGAGTTCGCCACCCGCTGACCCGGCACGCAGTCAGCTCCGAGAGCCCGCCCGGCCCCGGCCCGGCGGGCTTTTCGCGTACCCGCGGAGGGGTTTTTGTGGGGTTTTGCGCGCTTCGACAAGCCGACCTTGACTGCGCTGCGTGGCCGTCCATTCGTGCTGATCACCGTCTTGGTGCGGCAACGGGACCGGCGGGTTGCCGATAGGCCGGACATGTCGGAATCGACGCACCGCCGGCGAGCCCGGAAACGCGAAAACCGCGCAGCGGGAGCTGCGCGGTCCGGTGCGCGAGGCCGAGGCGCTCTGCGTAGCGATGCGCGGCGCGGCGGGCCAAGCGTGAGGGGATGGAGTATGCGGCCGGCAGAGGGGGCCGGCCGGTTGTGGCGGGTCAACCGCGGGCGGGCCGTGCTGGGTCGGGGGCACGGACCGCCCGGTCAGGGCCGGGGACGGCCCTGGGACGCCTTAGGACGCGAAGAACGCGCGCGGGTCGGCGACCAGCACGTTCGCTTCGGTGAGGCGCTCGATCAGGCCGGAGGGGGAGATGTCGTAGACGATGGCGAGCGCGCGCAGGTCGTCGGCCCTTATGGAGAGGACCCGGCCGTTGTAGTCGCCGCGCTGCTGCTGGATGGCGCGGGCGTAACGGGCGACGTACGCGAGGTCCTCGCCGGCCTCGTCGTAGAGCTTCTCGAGGTCGAGGACGATCTTGTTGGTCGGCTCGTGCCGGATGCCGCTGCCGTCGGGCAGCAGCTCGGAGACCGGCACCCGGTAGAAGTCGGCCAGCTCGGCCAGACGGGAGACGGTCACCGCGCGGTCACCGCGCTCGTAGGAGCCGACGACGACGGCCTTCCAGCGCCCGTTCGACTTCTCCTCCACACCCTGCAGGGAAAGGCCCTGCTGCTGGCGGATAGAGCGCAGTCGGGCGCCCAAAGACTTGGCGTACTCAGAGGGCATCAGGACACTCCAGTGCTGGCGTGGGCTTGGACCCACCGCGCGATCGCTACGCTGCGTGACGGTACGTCGCGAACGACACGCGGTCAAGTGGCGATTACGGTCCAGTTGGCGAGATCATAGGACTTGACCGGTTTTTCGCTTTCCTGAGTCGGTAGTCAGCCACGTCACCCGCATGTCAGCGGAGTGGCTGGTGGGGACGCTGGTAACGTAGCGTGCAGCCACCGGTCGGCTGACCGGCGCAGACATCCTTTAACGACCCGTCCAGTGAGGCGGGGAAGGAGGTCCGAGTGGCGTTGCACGACGCTGCCCCGGAGACATCGCCCGAGACCGTCCCGGCCCAGACCGGAAACGGCAAGGTCATCCTTGCCGAGACCGACGTCCAGCGGGTCGTGGACCGGATCGCACATCAGATCCTCGAGAAGACCGAGGGTGCGCGAGACACCGTGCTCTTCGGCATCCCCACCCGGGGCGCCCCGCTTGCGAAGCGGCTTTCCGCCCGAATTCACGCTTTCGAGGGTATCGCCGTTCCGGTCGGCACGCTCGATGTCACGCTTTACCGCGACGATCTCCGGCTGAAGGCGGCCCGCGCGCTCGGGCCCACTGACGTGCCCCCGGGCGGCGTCGACGGCCTCCGGGTGATCCTGGTGGACGACGTGCTCTTCTCCGGCCGCACGGTCCGGGCCGCGCTTGACGCGCTCGCCGACCTCGGCCGGCCCTCCTCGGTGCAGCTCGCGGTGCTTGTCGACCGTGGTCACCGGGAGCTGCCGATCCGCGCCGATTACGTCGGCAAGAACATCCCGACCGCGCTGAGCGAGAGCGTGAAGGTCGCGCTCGCCGAGATCGACGGTCTGGACGAGGTCAAGCTGTACGGGAGCGACGCATGATCAAGCACCTGCGCGACGCCAGCGACCTGGACGCGGCCAACGCCACGCTGATCCTGGACACCGCGCGCGAACTGGCCCGGCTGACCGGCGGCCGCGAGGTGAAGAAGCTGCCCACGCTGCGCGGCCGGACCGTGGTGAACCTGTTCTACGAGGACTCCACGCGTACCCGGATCAGTTTCGAAGCGGCCGCGAAGCGGCTCTCCGCCGACGTGATCAACTTTTCCGCCAAGGGCTCAAGCGTCTCCAAGGGCGAGAGCCTGAAGGACACCGCGCTGACGCTTCAGGCGATGGGCGCGGACGCGGTGGTGATCCGGCACGGCGCGTCCGGCGCCCCCCACCGGCTGGCGAACTGGGTGGACGGCTCGGTGGTCAACGCCGGCGACGGCACCCACGAGCACCCGACCCAGGCGCTTCTCGACGCGTTCACCATGCGCGAGCGGCTGGGCCGGCTGGCCGGGCTGAACGTGACGATCGTCGGCGACGTGCTGCACAGCCGCGTCGCCAGGTCGAACGTGGTGCTGCTCGCCACGCTCGGCGCGAAGGTGACGCTCGTGGGCCCGCCGACGCTGATCCCTGTCGACATCAGCGCGACGGCGCAGGTCTCCTACGACCTGGACTCCGTTTTGCCGGACAGCGACGTGGTGATGATGTTGCGTGTGCAGCACGAGCGGATGAACGCGTCCTACTTCCCGTCGGCCCGCGAGTACAGCCGCCGCTACGGGATGGACGGCGCGCGCATGGCCCGGCTGCCGGAGCACGCGATCGTCATGCACCCCGGCCCGATGAACCGGGGCATGGAGATCTCGCCCGAGGTGGCCGACTCGCCCCGCTCCACGATCGTCGAACAGGTCGCCAACGGCGTGAGCGTCCGGATGGCCGTCCTCTATCTCCTGCTCGGAGGCAAGTAACAGTGGCGTACCTGATCACCAACGTCAGCGTCCTGGGCGGCGCGCCGCGTGATCTTCTGATCGAAGACGGCGTCGTCAAAGAGCCAGGATCGGACAAACCAGACAACATCCTCGACGGTACGGGTCTGGTCGCGCTTCCCGGCCTCGTGGACCTGCACACGCACCTGCGCGAGCCCGGCCGTGAGGACGCGGAGACGGTGGAGACCGGCTCCCGGGCCGCCGCGCTCGGTGGCTACACCGCCGTCTGCGCGATGGCGAACACCTCGCCGGTCGCGGACACGGCAGGCGTGGTCGAGCAGGTCTGGCGGCTCGGCCGGGAGGCGGGCCTGGTCGACGTGCAGCCGATCGGCGCGGTCACCGTGGGCCTGGCCGGCGAGCGCCTGGCCGAGCTCGGCGCGATGGCCGACTCCGCCGCCACCGTGCGGATCTTCTCCGACGACGGCCACTGCGTCGCGGACCCGCGCCTGATGCGCCGCGCGCTCGAATACGTCAAGGCGTTCGACGGCGTGGTCGCCCAGCACGCGGAGGAGCCGCGGCTCACCGAGGGCGCGCAGATGCACGAGGGCGAGGTGGCCACCCGGCTCGGCCTGACCGGCTGGCCCGCGGTCGCCGAGGAGGCGATCATCGCGCGGGACGTGCTGCTTGCCGAGCACGTCGGCTCCCGCCTGCACGTCTGCCACCTCTCCACGGCCGGCAGCGTCGAGGTGGTCCGGCAGGCGAAGGCGCGCGGCGTACGGGTGACGGCCGAGGTCACGCCGCATCACCTGGTGCTGACCCACGAGCGGGCGGAGAGCTACGACCCGGTCTTCAAGGTCAACCCGCCGCTGCGTACCCCCGATGACGTGAAGGCTCTTCGCGCCGCGCTTGCGGAAGGCATCATCGACATCGTGGCCACCGATCACGCGCCGCACGCCGTGGAGGACAAGGAGTGCGAGTGGGCGTATGCCCGCCCCGGCATGGTCGGCCTGGAGACCGCGCTCTCGGTGGTGCTCAGCACCGGCTCGCTCGAAAAGGACGGCGAGATCGACTGGGACCTGGTCGCGGAGCGGATGTCGCGCACGCCGGCCCGGATCGCCGGTCTCACCGACCACGGACATGACCCGCTGCCCGGCGCGCCGGCCACGTTCACCCTCGTGGACCCGGCCGCGACCCGGACCGTCGACCCGATGGAGACGGCCAGCCGCAGCAAGAACAACCCCTACGCCGGTATGAGCCTGCCCGGGCGGATCGTCGCGACGTTCCTGCGCGGCGAGCCGACGGTTCTGGACGGAAAGGCAGTGAAGTGAGGAAGCCCGCCATATTGGTCCTGGAGGACGGCCGTGCGTTCCGCGGTGAGTCCTACGGCGCGGAGGGGGAGACGTTCGGCGAGGCCGTCTTCACCACGAGCATGACCGGCTACCAGGAGACGCTTACCGACCCGTCCTTCCACCGCCAGGTCGTGGTGCAGACCGCGCCGCACATCGGCAACACAGGCGTGAACGGCGAGGACGACGAGTCGTCGAAGATCTGGGTCGCCGGGTACGTGGTCCGCGACCCCGCCCGGATCGGCTCCAACTGGCGCGCGACCGGCGGTCTGGGCGAGCGGCTGACCGAGGAGGGCGTGGTCGGGATCAGCGGCATCGACACCCGCGCGCTCACCCGGCACCTGCGCGACCGCGGCGCGATGCGGGTCGGCATCTCCACGGTCGACCTCGACCCGGCGTCGTTGCAGGCGCGGGTGCAGGCCCAGCCGGAGATGCTCGGCGCCGACCTCTCGGCGCAGGTGTCCACCTCCGCCGCCTACACGGTCGAGGCGGAGGGCGAGCACCGGTACACGGTCGCCGCGCTGGACCTGGGCATCAAGGCGAACGTCGCCCGCCGGCTCGCGGCCCGCGGCGTCACCACGCACATCCTGCCGGCCACCTCGTCGCTTGAGGAGCTGCTTGCGGTCTCGCCGGACGCGGTCTTCTTCTCGCCCGGCCCCGGCGACCCGGCCACCGCGGACCACCCGGTCGCGCTTGCCCGCGCGGTGATGGCGAAGAAGGTGCCGCTCTTCGGCATCTGCTTCGGCAGCCAGATCCTCGGGCGCGCGCTCGGCTTCGAGACCTACAAGCTGGGGTACGGCCACCGCGGCATCAACCAGCCGGTGCTCGACAAGACCACCGGCAAGGTCGAGGTGACCTCGCACAACCACGGGTTCGCGGTGAAGGCGCCGCTCAACACCGTGATCGACACCGACTTCGGCGGCGTCGAGGTCTCGCATGTCTGCCTGAACGACGACGTGGTCGAGGGGCTGCGGGCGCTTGAGGTGCCCGCTTTCACTGTCCAGTACCACCCCGAGGCGGCGGCCGGCACGCACGATGCCGACTACCTGTTCGACCGCTTCGTCGAGCTTGTCGAAGGGCGTAAGGCCAATGCCTAAAAGGGACGATCTCAAGCACATCCTGGTCATCGGCTCCGGCCCGATCGTCATCGGCCAGGCCTGCGAGTTCGACTACTCCGGCACCCAGGCCTGCCGCGTGCTGCGCAGCGAGGGCATCCGGGTCAGCCTGGTCAACTCGAACCCGGCGACGATCATGACGGACCCGGAGTTCGCCGACGCCACCTACGTCGAGCCGATCACGCCGGAGTTCGTCGAGCTGGTCATCGCGAAGGAGCGGCCGGACGCGATCCTGGCCACGCTCGGCGGCCAGACCGCGCTGAACACCGCCGTCGCGCTGCACGAGAACGGCGTGCTGGAGAAGTACGGCGTGGAGCTGATCGGCGCGAACATCGACGCCATCCAGCGCGGCGAGGACCGGCAGCTGTTCAAGGAGATCGTCGCCAAGGCCGGCGCCGACACCCCGCGCTCGCGCGTCTGCAAGTCGATGGACGAGGTCCGCGCCACTGTCGCCGAGCTGGGCCTGCCGGTCGTCGTGCGCCCGTCGTTCACCATGGGCGGCCTCGGCTCCGGCATGCCGCACACCATGGAGGACCTGGAGCGCATCGCCGGCGCCGGCCTCTCGTACTCCCCGGTGCACGAGGTGCTGATCGAGGAGAGCGTGCTCGGCTGGAAGGAGTACGAGCTCGAGCTGATGCGCGACCGCCACGACAACGTGGTGGTGGTCTGCTCGATCGAGAACATCGACCCGATGGGCGTGCACACCGGCGACTCGGTCACGGTGGCTCCGGCCATGACGCTCACCGACCGCGAGTACCAGACGCTTCGCGACGTCGGCATCGCGGTGCTGCGCGAGGTCGGCGTGGACACCGGCGGCTGCAACATCCAGTTCGCGATCAACCCGAAGGACGGCCGCCTGGTCGTCATCGAGATGAACCCGCGCGTGTCCCGGTCGTCCGCGCTCGCCTCCAAGGCGACAGGCTTCCCGATCGCGAAGATCGCCGCCAAGCTGGCGATCGGCTACACGCTCGACGAGATCCCGAACGACATCACCAAGGAGACGCCGGCCGCGTTCGAGCCCGCGCTCGACTACGTGGTCGTCAAGATCCCGCGCTTCGCGTTCGAGAAGTTCCCCGGCGCGGACGCGGAGCTGACCACCACGATGAAGTCGGTGGGCGAGGCGATGAGCCTGGGCCGCAACTTCACCGAGGCGCTGAACAAGGCGATGCGCTCGATGGAGACGAAGGCCGGCGGCTTCTGGACCACGCCGGACCCCGCCGATGCCACTGTGGAGAACACGCTCGAGGCGCTGAAGATCCCGCACGACGGCCGTCTCTACACGGTCGAGCGGGCGCTGCGGCTCGGCGCGACGATCGAGCAGGTGCACCTGGCCAGCGGCGGCATCGACCCCTGGTTCCTTGACCAGATCGTCTCGCTTCTGGAACTGCGCGCGGAGATCGAGGCCGCGCCGGTGCTCGATCTCGACCTGCTCAGGGCCGCCAAGCGGGCCGGTCTCTCCGACCGGCAGATCGCCGCGATCCGGCCCGAGCTCGCGGGCGAGGACGGCGTGCGCGTGCTTCGCCACCGCCTCGCGCTGCGGCCGGTCTACAAGACCGTGGACACCTGCGCGGCCGAGTTCGACGCGAAGACGCCGTACCACTACTCGACCTACGACGAGGAGACCGAGGTCGAGCCGTCGGACCGGCCGAAGGTGCTGATCCTCGGCTCCGGCCCGAACCGGATCGGCCAGGGCATCGAGTTCGACTACTCGTGCGTGCACGCGGTGATGGCGCTGCGCGGGGGGGGTCCCCTCGGGGGTGTCAGCTATGAGACCGTCATGGTCAACTGCAACCCGGAGACGGTCTCCACCGACTACGACACCGCGGACCGGCTCTACTTCGAGCCGCTCACGTTCGAGGACGTGCTTGAGGTCTTCCACTCCGAGGACACCTCAGGCAAGGCCGCGGGCGGGCCCGGCGTGATCGGCGTGGTCGTGCAGCTCGGCGGCCAGACGCCGCTCGGCCTGGCCCAGCGCCTCAAGGACGCGGGCGTGCCGATCGTCGGCACCAGCCCGGAGTCGATCCACCTGGCCGAGCACCGGGGCGCGTTCGGCGCGGTGCTGGCCAAGGCGGGGCTGCGCGCGCCGGACCACGGCACCGCTGTCAGCTTCGAGGACGCCAAGGCGATCGCGGACGAGATCGGCTACCCGGTGCTGGTCCGGCCGTCGTACGTGCTCGGCGGCCGCGGTATGGAGATCGTCTATGACGAGCCCACGCTCGCCGACTACATCGGACGCGCGACGGAGATCTCCGAGAGCCACCCGGTGCTCGTCGACAGGTTCCTTGACGACGCGATCGAGATCGACGTGGACGCGCTCTGCGACGCGGACGGCGAGGTCTACCTCGGCGGCGTCATGGAGCACATCGAGGAGGCCGGCATCCACTCCGGCGACTCCTCCTGCGTGCTGCCGCCGATGACGCTGGCCGGCCCGCACCTGGAGCAGGTCCGCCGGTACACGGTGGAGATCGCGCGCGGCGTCGGCGTCCGCGGGCTGCTCAACGTGCAGTACGCACTCAAGGACGACATCCTCTACGTGCTCGAGGCGAACCCGCGCGCGTCCCGGACCGTGCCGTTCGTGTCCAAGGCGACAGCGGTCCCGCTTGCCAAGGCCGCTGCCCGGATCATGCTCGGCGCCACAATCGCCGAGCTGCGCACCGAGGGCATCCTGCCGGCCGAGGGCGACGGCGGGCACCTGCCGGACAACGCGCCGATCGCGGTCAAGGAGGCGGTACTGCCGTTCAAGCGGTTCCGCACGCCGGCCGGCAAGGGCGTCGACAGCCTGCTCGGGCCGGAGATGAAGTCCACAGGCGAGGTGATGGGCATCGACACCGGATTCGGCCAGGCGTTCGCGAAGTCGCAGGCCGCCGCGTACGGTTCGCTGCCCACCTCCGGCAGGGTGTTCGTCTCCGTCGCCAACCGGGACAAGCGCGGCATGATCTTCCCGATCAAGCGGCTGGCCGACCTCGGCTTCGAGATCGTCACCACCGCCGGGACCGGCGAGGTGCTGCGGCGGTACGGCATCCCGTGCGAGATCGTGCCGAAGCACTACGAGGGGCCTGGCACCAACGCGGTCGAGCTGATCGTGCGGGGCGAGATCAGCCTGGTGATCAACACGCCGCAGGGCTCCGGGGCACACGCGCGCTCGGACGGCTACGAGATCCGCAGTGCGGCAGTGACCGCTGACATCCCGTGCATCACCACGGTGCCGGGCGCGTCCGCCGCGGTGATGGGCATCGAGGCCACGATCAACGGGCAGATGCAGGTCCGGCCGCTGCAGGATCTGCACGCGGCGATGAAGGCGGCTCAGTGAACCCCCTTCCTCGCGGCACGGGCCGCTCAGGCGAGGCCGATGTCCACGCGTTCCGCGTGATCAGGGCCGGGACCGCGATGAAGGGCGTCAAGTGATCTGGGAGCAGTTCGCCCGCCCGGCGCTGTTCCGGGTCGGGGGCGGGGATGCGGAGCGGGCGCACGAGTGGACACTGCAGCGGCTGGCGCAGCTCTCGGGCGTACCCTCGGCGCTGTCGATCTTGTCTGGAAAGTACGGGACCGATAACCCGGTCGACGTGTTCGGCGTGCGGTTCCCGAACCCGGTGGGGCTCGCGGCCGGCATGGACAAGAACGGGGTCGCGCTTGCCGCGTGGCCGGCGCTCGGCTTCGGGTTCGTGGAGGCGGGCACTGTCACCGCGCTCGCGCAACCGGGCAACGAGAAGCCGCGCGTGTTCCGGCTGCGGCAGTCCGCCGCCGTGATCAACCGGATGGGGTTCAACAACGAGGGCGCGGCCGCGCTGGCGGAGCGGCTGGGGCAGAAGCTCCCGGTTCCGCTCGGCATCAGCCTCGGGAAGTCCAAGGTCACGCCGCTGGAGGACGCGGTCGAGGATTATCTGACCTCGCTGCGGCTGCTCAAGGCGCACGCGGACTACATCGCGGTGAATGTCTCCTCGCCGAACACGCCGGGGCTGCGGCAGTTGCAGGGGCGTGAGCACCTGAGTGAGCTGCTCGGCGCGCTGGTCAAGGAGGCGGACGGGCTGCCGGTGCTTGTGAAGATCGCGCCGGACCTGACTGACGCCGCGATCGGCGAGGCGCTTGAGGTCTGCGCGGACACCGGTGTGGCCGGGATCATCGCGACCAACACCACGCTGGCCCGTGACGGTCTCGCGCCCGCGGATCTCTCCACATCGGAGCAGGTAGGCGGCCTGTCCGGGCGCCCGCTCACCCGGCGGGCGCGCGAGGTGGTCTCGTTCGTGCACCGGGAGACCGACGGGAACCTGCCGATCATCGGCGTCGGCGGGATCATGACGCCGGACGACGCGGCCCGGATGTTCGACGCGGGCGCCGCGCTGATCCAGCTCTACACCGGATTCATCTACGGCGGGCCCGCGCTGGTGCGGGCCGCGGCCTCGGTCCGGCGATGACCGCGCCGGACGAGCTGCTGCGGCTGGACCGGGCGCACGTCTGGCACCCCTACGGCCCGATGCCCGGCCGCTCCGAGCCCTTCGTGGTCTCGGAAGCGGCCGGCGCGGTGCTCACGCTCGCGGACGGCCGCGAGCTGATCGACGGCATGTCCAGCTGGTGGGCGGCGATCCACGGCTACCGGCACCCGGTGCTGGACGAGGCGGTCCGCGACCAGCTCGGCCGGATGAGCCACGTGATGTTCGGCGGGCTCACCCACGAGCCGGCCGTCACGCTGGCCCGGACGCTCGTCGAGCTGACGCCGGACGGCCTGGAGCACGTGTTCCTCTGCGACTCCGGCTCGGTGAGTGTCGAGGTCGCGTTCAAGATGGCGTTGCAGTACCAGCGCGCTGTCGGGCGTCCGGAGCGGCAGCGGCTCGCCACCTGGCGCGGCGGCTACCACGGCGACACCTGGAACCCGATGAGCGTGACCGATCCGGACGGCGGGATGCACGCGCTCTGGACCGGCGTGCTGCCCCGGCAGGTCTTCGCGCCGCCCCCGCCCGGGGACTTCGACTCGCCGCTCGACGGGTCCTACGTGGACACGCTGGTGCGGACCGTGGCGGAGAACGCGGACACGCTTGCCGCGGTGATCGTGGAGCCGGTGGTGCAGGGGGCGGGCGGCATGCGCTTCCACAACCCCGGCTATCTCCGGATTTTGCGGGATATCACCGCACAGCACGGGATTCTGCTGATTTTTGACGAGATCGCGACCGGGTTCGGGCGGACCGGCGAGTTCTTCGCGGCCGATCACGCCGGCGTCGTGCCGGACGTGATGTGCGTGGGCAAGGCGCTGACCGGCGGTTACCTGACGCTGGCTGCCGCACTGTGCACGAGCGAGGTGGCGCGGGCCGTCTCGGACGGGGAGGGCGGCGGGCTGGCGCACGGGCCGACGTTCATGGGCAACCCGCTGGCCTGCGCGGTCGCGAACGCCTCCATCGCGCTCCTGCGGGGTCAGGACTGGTCCGGGCGGGTTCGCGGGCTGGAAAAGGGACTTCGAGTGGTTCTGGAGCCTCTCAGCGGGTTTGCGGGCGTTCGTGACGTGCGCGTGCTTGGCGGGATCGGCGTGGTGCAGCTTGACCACCCGGTCGACATGCGGGCGGCGACGGAGGCGGCGGCCGGCGAGGGCGTCTGGCTGCGGCCGTTCCGGGACCTGATCTACACGATGCCGCCGTACATCACGACCGACGAGCAGATCGTCCGCATCGGACGCGGCATCGCCGCCGCGGCCGCCGCCGGCTAGATCCCCTCTGCTCCGCAGGCAGCGCCGCCTGTTCTGTTCCGCAGGCAGTGATACCTGTTCTGCTCCGCAGAAAGTCAAGACCCCTGATCGGGGGTACGACGGCAGAGTTGTCTGTCGGGTACCGGACTAAAACACGATTTAGCGGTAGGAACACGACGTGGCCGCCCCCGGGTGGCCCGAGGAAAGGGCGTGTCCGATGGAGAGCTTCGGGGTCCGGCTGAACCGGATGACGGCCGCGCGCGGCCCACTGTGCGTCGGAATCGACCCGCACGCGGGTCTGCTGGAGCGATGGGGTCTGAGCAACGACATCGAGGGCCTCACGCGGTTCAGCGAGACGGTCGTGGAGGCCCTCGCGGACAGGGTCGCGGTGTTCAAGCCACAATCGGCCTTTTACGAACAATTCGGATCTAAGGGACTGGCGGTCCTTGAGTCAATTATCCGACAGTTACGGGAGGCCGGAGCGCTTGTCCTGCTGGACGTGAAGCGGGGCGACATCGGCTCGACTGTGGCCGCGTACGCGACCGCGTACCTTGATCCATCCAGCCCGCTGTATGTCGACGCGATCACCGCCAGCCCGTTCCTCGGGGTCGGATCGCTGGCTCCGATGTTCGACCTGGCGACGAAGAATGGCGGCGGCGTTTTCGTTCTCGCGCTCACGTCAAATCCGGAAGGGCGTTCCGTTCAGCACGCGGTCGCCGCGGACGGCCGAACTGTCGCGCAAACGGTGATTGACGAGATTTCCCAGGTCAACGCGGGTGTGACGCCGATCGGAAGCATGGGTCTCGTCGTGGGCGCCACGGTGGGTGACACCGGACATGATCTTTCTAAGGTCAACGGTCCGCTGCTCGCGCCGGGTCTTGGGGCCCAGGGTGGTACCGCTCGGGACCTACGCACCGTGTTCGGCTCCGCGATCGGCTCGGTGCTTCCGACGTACTCCCGCGAAGTTCTCGGAAAGGGTCCGGAAATTGCCGGGCTGAGGGCCGCCGCGGACCGTGCGCTGGACGACGTCAGGGCGGCATTGTCCGCCGTGAGCTGAGTAATTGCCTAGTCACGCTTAGTCGATCATGGTGTGGCCACGTTGCCGAAAGCCGCGCTGACCGCTAGTTTTCCCGGCGCTGGGAACCACATGCCCCTTTGGTTCCTGGTCACACCACGTTTCACAGAGCGCCGGCAGTGAACGCCGGCGCGTAAGGGACCTGAGGAGAACTGGTGCCGCTCCCGTCACTGAGCCCCGAACAGCGTGCAGCCGCGCTGGAGAAGGCTGCTGAGATCCGTAAGGCTCGTGCTCAGCTCAAGGAGGAGCTCAAGCAGGGTAAGACGACCCTCGCCTCCGTGCTCGACCGCGCTGAGGGCGACGACGTCGTCGGCAAGCTGAAGGTTTCGGCCGTCCTCCAGGCGCTGCCGGGCATCGGCAAGATCCGGGCCACCCAGATCATGGAGAAGCTCAAGATCGCCGAGAGCCGTCGCCTTCGTGGCCTCGGCGAGCAGCAGCGCAAGGCTCTGCTCGCGGAGTTCGCGACCAACTGAGCCCTTTCAAGGCTCTGTCCACGGTCGGACACGCTCCGTGCGGGTCTGTGGCGAACACCGGGAATCCGGGGTTCGCTGCAGGCCCGTGCGGGGCACCGTGTAGGAATTAGCTTGTGAGCATGAGTGACGACGCCCGCCCGCCAGCCCGGCTCACCGTCCTCTCCGGCCCCTCAGGGGTCGGCAAGGACAGCGTGATCGAGCTGATCCGCCTGCGTTCGCCGTGGATCTGGCTGTCAGTTTCGGCCACCACCCGGCGAATGCGTGACTACGAGGTCGAGGGCGAGCACTACTTCTTCGTCGACCGCGCCGAGTTCGAGCGCCTGCGCGCCGGTGACCAGCTGCTTGAGTGGGCCGAGTTCGCAGGCAACCTCTACGGCACGCCCCGTGGCCCGGTCGAGGCCCGGCTGCGCGAGGGTGCGCCGGTGCTTCTGAAGATCGACCTCCAGGGCGCCCGGCAGGTCAAGGCCGCCATGCCCGAGGCCCAGCTGGTGTTCCTGGCCCCGCCCTCGGTCGAGGAGCTGCGCCGCCGCCTGATCGGCCGTGGCACCGACGACGAGGAGACCATCCGCCGGCGCCTGGCGCACGCGGACGAGGAGCTGGCCGCGCAGTCGCTCTTCGACCAGACGATCGTCAACGACTACGTCGAGCGGGCCGCTGACGAGCTGGTAGGGTTGCTCAGTTCGCCATTATTGACACCGGCGCAACCGCAGCCTCAGACTTGATCATTTGGTTGCACTCCGGTGCGGCAGTGCTGTACTCCGGTGCAGCCGCACCACTTCCGCCGTCGACCGATGTAGGGGTTTGACACACCGTGGGAATCATCGCTGACCCGCAAGGCATCACCAGCCCGCCCATCGACGAGCTGCTGGAGAAGACCACCTCCAAGTACGCGCTCGTGATCTTCGCCGCCAAGCGTGCCCGCCAGGTCAACGCGTACTACAGCCAGCTCGGCGAGGGCCTGCTGGAGTACGTCGGCCCGCTTGTCGAGACCACGCCGCAGGAGAAGCCGCTCTCCATCGCCATGCGCGAGATCAACTCCGGCCTGCTCACGGCAGAGCCGACCGACGCGCCGTAATGCCACGATGAGCCCGCAGGTCGTCCTCGGAGTCGGGGGCGGAATCGCCGCCTACAAGGCGTGTGAGCTTCTGCGGTTGCTCACCGAGTCCGGTCACCGGGTCCGGGTGGTGCCCACCGCCGCCGCGTTGCGGTTCGTGGGCGCCCCGACCTGGGCCGCGCTCTCCGGCCAGCCCGTCTCCGACGAGGTCTGGGACGGCGTGCACGAGGTCCCGCACGTGCGGATCGGCAAGAGCGCCGACCTCGTCCTGGTCGCGCCCGCCACCGCGGATCTGATGGCCCGGGCCGCGCACGGCCTGGCCGATGATCTGTTGACGAACACGCTGCTCACCGCGCGCTGTCCGGTGATCTTCGCCCCGGCCATGCACACCGAGATGTGGGAGCACCCGGCCACGGTCGCCAACGTGGCGCTGCTGCGTGAGCGGGGCAACCTGGTGATCGAGCCCGCCTCCGGCCGTCTGACCGGCGCTGACACCGGCAAGGGCCGGCTTCCCGACCCGGCGGCGATCTTCGCGTTCGCGCGGCGGGTGCTGGCGCGAGGCGTACCCCCGCAGGCACCTGATCTTGCTGGGAAGCACGTCGTCGTCACCGCCGGCGGCACGCGCGAGCCGCTCGACCCGGTCCGGTTCCTCGGGAACCGGTCGTCCGGCAAGCAGGGGTACGCGTTCGCGACCGCTGCCGCCGCACGTGGCGCCCGGGTGACGCTCGTCTCAGCGAACGTGTCGCTCGGTGACCCGCCCGGCGCCGACGTGATCCGCGTCGGCACCACCGAGGAGCTGCGCAAGGCCGTGGTCGAGGCCGCGGACGGCGCGGACGTGGTGGTGATGGCCGCCGCCCCGGCCGACTTCCGGCCCGCCGCGGTCGCCGGTCAGAAGATCAAGAAATCGGACGACGGGGCCGCGCCGGTCATCGAGCTGGTCACCAATCCGGACATCGCTGCCGAACTCGGCGCGCGCAAGCGGCCCGGGCAGGTGCTTGTCGCGTTCGCCGCCGAGACGCACGACGCGATCGAGAACGCGCGCGGCAAGCTTGTCCGCAAACGCGCCGACCTGATCGTCGTCAACGAGGTCGGCGTGGACAAGGTCTTCGGCTCCGACTCGAACGCAGCTACGGTTTTAGCAGCTGACGGCTCCGCGACAGAGTTCGGCGAGCGCCCCAAGGAAGATCTGGCGGACGCCGTGCTCGATCTGGTAGTCAGACAGCTAAGCTCGACCACCGCCTAGGGCTTCCCTTCCTACCCCATGGATTTGGTAGACAACTAGGCTGCACTGCAGTTCTCATTCGACTTACCTAGAGGAGCACCGTGGCACGCCGTCTGTTCACCTCCGAATCGGTCACGGAGGGCCACCCAGACAAGATCGCTGACCAGATCAGCGACGGCATTCTGGACGCGCTCCTCGCGCAGGACCCGGCCAGCCGGGTCGCCGTGGAGACGCTCATCACCACCGGCCAGGTCCACGTCGCCGGCGAGGTGACCACGAAGGCGTACGCCGACATCCCCACGATCGTCCGCGACACGATCCTGGCCATCGGCTACGACTCCTCGAAGAAGGGCTTCGACGGCGCGTCCTGCGGCGTCAGCATCTCGATCGGCGCGCAGTCCCCGGACATCGCGCAGGGCGTCGACACCGCGCTCGAGGCCCGCGAGGGCGAGTCCGACCACCTGCTCGACTCGCAGGGCGCCGGCGACCAGGGCATGATGTTCGGCTTCGCCTGCTCGGAGACGCCCGAGCTGATGCCGCTGCCGATCGCGCTCGCGCACCGCCTGGCCCGCCGCCTGTCCCAGGTCCGCAAGGACGGCACCGTGCCGTACCTGCGCCCGGACGGCAAGACCCAGGTCACCATCGAGTACGACGGCCTGCGCCCGGTCCGCCTGGACACCGTCGTGGTCTCCACCCAGCACGCCGCGGACATCTCGCTCGAGTCGCTGCTCACGCCGGACATCCGCGAGCACGTGATCGCGCCGGAGCTGGAGGGCCTCGGCATCGAGACCGACGGCTACCGCCTGCTTGTGAACCCGACCGGCCGCTTCGAGATCGGCGGCCCGATGGGCGACGCCGGCCTCACCGGTCGCAAGATCATCGTCGACACGTACGGCGGCTACGCCCGGCACGGCGGCGGCGCGTTCTCCGGCAAGGACCCGTCGAAGGTCGACCGCTCCGCCGCCTACGCCATGCGCTGGGTCGCGAAGAACGTCGTCGCCGCCGGCCTCGCGGAGCGCTGCGAGACCCAGGTCGCCTACGCCATCGGCAAGGCGCACCCGGTCAGCCTCTTCGTCGAGACCTTCGGCACCGAGAACGTGCCGGTCGAGCGCATCGAGAAGGCGATCAACGAGGTCTTCGACCTCCGCCCCGCCGCCATCGTCCGCGACCTGGACCTGAAGCGCCCGATCTACCAGCAGACCGCCGCCTACGGCCACTTCGGCCGCGAGCTGCCCGACCTGCGCTGGGAGTCCACCGACCGCGCCGCCGACCTGAAGTCGGCCGCGGGCGCCTGATCCCACTCTCAGAAGGCCCGGAAAGCGTCTCGGCGCTCTCCGGGCCTTCTTGCGTCCAGACACCGGTCTGCCGTGTATGCCCCGGCGGGCTCAGCTCGTCCTGGACGAGATTTTCGGGGTCGAGTGAGCCTCCGGGGCGGTCGGGCGAGGCGGCCCTAGCTGTCGCGGGCTTCCAGGACCTGGAGGAGGGCGATGAAGTCGTCGAGGCCGTGGCCCTGGACGACGGTCTCCTCGATCAGGCGGGTCAGGGTTTCGGTGAGCGGGGTGGAGGCGCCGGCGGCACGTGCGGCGCCGGCCACCAGCTGGAGGTTCTTCAGAACGTCGGCGGTGCCGGCCTGGCGGGAGAAGTCGCGGGTGGCGAGCTTGGCGGACTTGACGCGGGAGATGCCGCTGGCCATCTGGCTGTTGTCGACGACGGAACGAAGCGTGCCCAGGTCGAGCCCGTGGCGGGCGGCGAAGTGGAACGACTCGACAAGGCCGACGACGCTTGACAGCATGAAGATGTTTGTGGCCAGCTTCATGGTGAGCGCGTCCGGCACCGGGCCGCACAGGACCGTTTCGCGGCACATCGGCGCCAGCAGCGGGCGGACCGTCTCCACCGCGGCCGGGTCGCCGGCCAGCATCGCGACCAGCTCGCCCTTCTCGGCGGGGATGCGGGAGCCGGAGACCGGCGCCTCGACGTAGGTGCCGCCGGCGGCCCGGACGGCCGACTCCAGCCGGGACGAGTCCTCCGGCGCGATGGTGCCCATGTGGACCACGATGCGGCCGGTCAGGTCGATGCCGTCGAGGACCGTGTCCGCGGCGGCGGCGTCGGCAAGCATCAGGATGACGACCTCGGCCTGCGCGAAGACGTCGGCGGCGGTCGACGCGACGCATGCGCCGGCCGCTCGCACCGGCTCGGTGCGGGAGACGGTGCGGTTCCACACGACGAGGTCGGCGCCGGAACGCGCGAGATTGAGTGCCATGGGCTGGCCGATCGTGCCCAGGCCGATGAAACCAACTGATGTCACAGTGTCCTCCGGAGCCGTCGCCGTGCTGGCTTCTCCAAGACGTGCGGGCGATCGCGGGGTTCGGCGGATATGGCTCAGCTCACGAAGATGCAGAACGGATGCCCGGACGGGTCCGCATAGACCCGCAAGGGCTCGTCGGGGTCGTCGAGGCGCTCCAGCAGCAGCGTGGCGCCGAGGCCGAGCACGCGTGGATGCTGAGCGTCCAGCTCGGCGACGCTGTCCACGGTGAGGTCCAGGTGCAGCTGCTGCGGGACGTCGTGGCCGGCCGGCCAGGTGGGGCGGGTCAGCTCGGGCACGTGCTGGAACGCGATCCTCGGCGGGCCGCCGGGCTCGCACAGCACAAGCCAGTCGCGCCCGAGCGGGTCGTCGGCGCCGGGTGGGGGCGGCGCGTCGCCCGGACGGTACTCCAGCGCGAGCAGCTCGCGGTAGAACTCGGCGAGCCCGCGCGGATCGGTGGTGTCCAGCACCACCTGGCGCATTCTCGGAACGGTCATGCGGTCCATCTTCGCCCATCGCGCCGCCGCCCGGGGTGGGCGGCGGCGCGATCGGTCACGTAGGCCGGCGGCGTTCGATCGGCAGCCGCGACCGGGTCAGCAGACCCGCACCGAGCATCGCCACCAACGGCACAATCAAGATCAACATCAAACTCAGCCACGGTACGGCGAGCGGGTACGGCGTCGGGATCGGCCACCGGTCCATCCGGCTCTCGTTCGTGGCGGCCAGCGCCGCGAACGCCGACCCGATGCCGGCCGCGATGCCGAGCAGTGATCCGAGCCCGGCGATCACCCCGGACTGGCTCAGCGACAGCCGCCGCCGCACGCCCGGAGCCGCACCGATCACGGCAAGCGTGGACAGGTCGGCCCGCCCGTCCGCCGCGGCCAGACCGGTGGCGATGGCGGCCGCGCCAAGCGTGATCAGCGCGGACGCGGCCGCCAGGATGTAGAGGAACACGTCCGTGTTGTTCACCGGCCCTCTCTCCACGAACGGGTCGCCGAGCCCGGCCTCGGCCAGGTCCGCGGTGAGCCGGTCGATCGTGGTGATCTCCGGCTCGCCGCTTGTCAGCGCGACCAGGCCTGTTGCGGCGACGTCCATGCCCGCCTGCTTCGCGACAGCGGGGGACACGACGCCGAGCGTGGCATGCCGGCCGGTCCGCAGCAGGTAGCCGGGCACGGTCATCGGACTCTCCGTCACCTCGCCGGTGACCTGGCCGTCCGGGGCCGGTGGTGGTGCGGTGACGGCGTCGAGCAGGACGGTGCCGTTGTCGATCAGGAACGGATCGGTGACGACCGCGCCGCCCCGGTCAAGCACGGCCACGGCCTGAGCCAGGTCGTCGCCGGACGCGCCGGTCAGTGCGACAAGCGTGTCCCGGTTCCCGACCACGGACACGAACGGTGTGAACGCGTACCCCTCCGTGATGTGCTCCCGTGCGCATCGGGGGTCCGCGGCGAGCGCGTCGATCTCGGCCCGGGAGGTCGGCGGATCGTCAGTGCCCGGGCAGGTCTGGGCGGCCGCGCGCTTCGGGTAGATGCCGCACTGCCCCGACCCCGGGTAGTCCGGGCAGACCGTCTCGGAGATCTCGACAAGCGCGGTGCCCGGGAACGCGGCGGCGAGCGCGGCTCGAGCCCGGCTCGGCGTATCCGACCGGTAGGAGTTCCGGCCGAGTTCGTAGTCGACGCTCACGTACCCGTCGGGAAGTGTGGGGGTGTAGCTCTGGGTCTGCTGGGTGGTGAGGCTGGACAGGTAGACGCCGATCGCGACGCTGCCGGCCACCGCGGCCATCACGGCGGAGATGGCAGGTGCGGAGGAGGCCCGGTTGCGGGCGGTGTCGCGCAGCGCGATCCGCGGCGTCAGCGGCAGCACGCCGCCGGCCCGGGCGATCAGTCCGACGAGCGACGGCGTGCACAGCACCAGGCCGATCTGCGCGATCACCAGGCCGATCACGATCATGTCCGGCCCGATCAGGATGGTGCCCGCGGTGGCGATGCCGGCACCGGCCGCGGTGAGCACCAGGCCGAGGATCAGCCAGCGGCGCTTGGAGCGGACCACGCCGCGACGCCCGGTCAGCGCGGCCACCACGTTCAGCCGGGCCGCGGTGAACGCGGGCACGGCCGCGGCAAGCAGCCCGGTCAGCACGGCCAGCACCACGATGCCGGCCAGCATCGGCGGGTTGAACCGGTAGCCGCCCGCCCGGTAGCCGACCAGCAGCTCCTCGGCCAGCGGGCGGCCGATCAGGATCAGCGGCACGGCCAGCACGAGCCCGAGGGTGGCGCCGATCAGGCCGAGCACCAGACCGTCCGCGAGCACGATGCGGCGCAGCTGGGCGCGGGTGCCGCCGTTCGCGGCGATCAGCGCGAGCGAGCGCTGCCGACGCCGGGCGCCGACCGCGAACGCCGGGCCGGCCAGCAGCACGATCTCCAGCATGGCGAGCCCGAGCACCAACGGCATCAGAGTCAGCCGGCCGCCATCGGGCTGCGGGTCGTCGCTGGTGATCGGCGTTTCGGACGGGTCCGGCGGGTCGAGGCCCACGGCCCGGGACGTCACCACCATGCCGGACGCGTTGATCTCCTGTACCTGCGCCCAGCTGACCGGCGCGGGCGTGTCGGCCAGCCACTCCCAGGCCGTGCCGGCCGGGGCGGCCTCCGGCTGGCGGGGCAGCGTGCCGGGCGCGAAGACAAGCACCTCGCCCAGCTCGGCCGGGAACTCGACGGTGCCGACCGACGTCCACGACGTGCTGCCGTCCCGGGACCGGATGGTGTCGCCAAGCCGTTCGCGGGCGGCCTCGGTCATGACCACCTCGCCGGCGGCGGGGGTACGGCCGTCGAGCAGCTCCGCGATGCCGCGGTAGATCGGGTCGGTCAGGTCCATCTCGGTCGTCGGGATCCGGGCCAGGCCACCGGCCGCGGTCCGGAACTCCAGGCCACCGGAGAACACCGGGACCACCCGGCTGCCCGGCGGCAGCACGGCCAGCACCTCGGCCTCGGTCAGCGGCCCCACGTCCGCGATCTGCTCGTGCTCCGGCGCGACCGTGCGCCATCTGGAGCCGTCCGCGTGCTGCATGATCGGCTCGTCCGCGCCCCGCCGGACGGACGCGTCGGCCGCGCCCAGCTCCCGGTCGAGCGTCTCGGCCGGGGTGAGGGTGAACATGTCGTACGAGGCGGCCGCGTAGCCGAGCGCGCACACCGGCAGCGCGATCATCGCGATCACCAGCGCGGAGCGGCCCTTCGCGCGGCGGATCTCGCGGCGGGAGATGCGCAGCGCGGTCAGCCAGGACCTCATGAGGTGCGCTCCAGCAGATCGTCCGCGGAGTCGAGCGGGCCCGACGAGTCGATGATGACGCCGTCGCGCAGGAAGATCACCCGGTCGGCCCAGCCCGCGTGCCGGGCCTCATGCGTGACGAGCAGGCCGGCCGCGCCCGCGTCGACCCGCTCGCGCAGCACCCGCAGCACCGCCTCGCCGGTCTGCGAGTCGAGCGCGCCGGTCGGCTCGTCCGCAAGCACCAGCCGCCGGTCGCCGACCAGGGCGCGGGCAATCGCGACGCGCTGCTGCTGGCCGCCGGACATCTCGTCCGGGAACCTGGCTGCCAGCTCGGTCAGGCCGACCTCACCGAGCGCGGTGAGCGCGGCGCTGCGGGCGGCGCGGAGGCCCTTGCCGTCCAGCTCCAGCGGCAGCGCCACGTTCTCCGCGGCGGTGAGGCTGGGAAGCAGGTTGAAGTCCTGGAAGACGTAGCCGATGGTGCGGCGGCGTACCGCGGAGAGGTGGCGGTTGCTCAGCGTGCCAAGCGACGCGCCCTCGACCAGCACCTCACCGGTGTCGGGACGGTCCAGGCCGCCGGCCAGGTTGAGCAGCGTGGACTTGCCGGAGCCGGACGGCCCCATGATCGCGACGAGCTCACCGGCCCGGACGGTAAGCGTGACGCCGCGCAGCGCCTGCACCGCGTTCGGGCCGTCGCCGTGGGTGCGGTGGACGTCGCGGAGCTCAAGTATGCCGGTCATCTGCCCGCCCCTTCGCGGTGGTCGGTGTCCCGCGTCGCCGCTACCGGTGTCGCGGCGGGCTGCTTGACGGCTGGCGGCTTGACGGCTGGCGGCTTCGCGGCTGGCGGCGTCGCGGCGGGCGGCTTGCGGCGCAGGATCGTCGCCTCGCAGTGGTCCAGCCAGCGGATCTCCGCCTCGCACTGGAAGATCATCGCGTCCAGGACCAGCAGCCACGACAGATCGCCCGCGTCCTGCCGGTCCTGGCGCGACTTCAACCGGGTGTACTCCTGCAGCGCCCTGATCCCGGCGGTCCGCTGGCTCTGCACGACCGCTGTCACGTCCACGCCCGGCGTGGTCATCGCGAGCGCGAGCTTGATGGCAAGCTCGTCGCGGGGCCGGTCGGTGCGCTCGATAGGTGTGGCGAACCATCGGGCCAGTTCCCGGCGGCCGTTCTCGGTGATGTCATACGGCCGCTGCCCCCCGTCATTCTCCGGGAGCGGAAGCACGAACTCGTCGCGTTCGAGCCGCGACAGCGTGGTGTAGACCTGCCCGATGTTAAGCGACCAGGTGCCGCCGACGCTCTCCTCGAACGCGGCACGCAGCTGATAGCCGTACATCGGACCGCGCTCCAGGAGCGCGAGCAGGCCATGGCGAATGGACATACCTACGGAGTATGCATACCGAGTATGTGTCGCGCAAGAAAGCCTGGTCAGCGCCGGTGAGCGGGTGCGGCACATGGATCCGCCGTCGGCGCCGGTCAGCCGGGCGGTTGCCGGAGAGGGGGGCGGTTCCGCTCGAACGCGGCACCGCCGGCGATGTCAAGGCCACAGATTACGGTCGCGGGGGTACGGCCCGCCGGCACCTTGCAGGATGGTGGCGTCGATGAGCCACGTATTGTCGGCTGCCAATGTCTGGATTTGTGCGTGAGCGATGCGGCAAGTCGTGTGAATCAGTCGCCCGCGGCACCTGCTCCGCCGCGAGTGGTAAGCGGAGTCCTTAGGCGGACGGCGAGGTTTGTCTGCGGGAGCGACTCTCTTGCCTATTCGCGTTCGGCGGTAGGGGCCCGCAGCCCGACGATCGAAGGGCTGGCATCGAGGCCAGAAATCGGCGGGTCGTTCCGGCTGGTCGGCGGCCTCGCGGCTGGCGGGGGCGGCGCGGCCATTGTCTACGCGGCGGTTGGTCAGGGCGGCTGCGGTCTGGGTGGTCGCAAGGGCCGGCGCCGAGGCGGTGGGTGTGGCGGGAGGCTGGTTGGTTTCGGCTTGGGTGGTTGCAAGGCTCGCACCGAAGCCGGGAGCTTGCCGAAGGTCAGTCGATCTTGGCTCTCGTGTGTCGCCGCGCCAGGGCCGCGGCAGCTCGGGCGCTCCGCGTCGAGATTGGTTCGCTATTCGGGATCCCGCGTCCATCTGACGGGATGCAAGATCCTTGCGGCTCTGGTGGCCCCTATCGCGCGCCGATAGGGGCCGCCACCAGAGCCGCAAGGATCTTGAAGTGGGCCTTACTGATCTTTCGGCGTCAGGGTGACCGCGCTGGGCGCCGTCTATATAACGAAATGTCGGGTGCGCAGCACTCGAATCTGGACACCCGCTGCGGGCCTCCATGAGGCACGTCGTGAGTGACCCGTGTTCTGACGTATCGGGTGCGGTGTGGCTCCGCGCTGGTGTCCGGCCCTGTCGCCTGCCGAAGTGCCGCGCCCGCCCCGCGCACCTGCGTCCCGGTGCAGGTCCTTGCTGCCCGCCCGGGCCGCACCCGCCTCGACCCGCGGCCGCTGAGACGCCGGCCGGCCTGCACCCGCCCTCCGCAACCGCAACGACCAGCGGAATCCAATCACTGCGCCCCAGCTTTTTCGATTGTGGTTCCCCGGACGGCCGGACGCGAATGAGTAATAGAGCCGGGAGCGACTCTATTGCCAGCCTCGGGGTGGGGCGGCTTGGCTACCGCTTTATCAGAAACAGCCTTCACCGGAAATGCGGAGATGATCCTTTTTCGCTGGTACGCCGCCGCTGCCATCGATAACCAACGGTCGATAGATTAACGGTCAGGTGAGGCGTGTACACGTCATTCGCCGCGAATAGCGTGCTCACGCCTCACCTGACGCCTTCGACCCTCGCCATTTTCCGCATTTCACCCATATCCCCGCCGCGCTGCTCAGCTCAGTCGCGCTGCTCGGCCTTTGATCTTGTGTCGTGTGCGCAGTACACAAAGGTGACCGCCTGGCTGCCCCGTCTGCCATCGACCCGCCCTTCGGGGAGCAGATCATCGGCAGGGCCGCCACCAACGAACCGCACCAAGACCACCCGGCGCGACCCGAGGCACGCGCCCCCACGAGACCGCAGCCCGGCGCACCCAGCGCGACCAGCAGACTCGCGAGAACCGATCAAGCCGCCGCCAACACCACCCAGGCTGGCAGCCCTGCCGATGATCTGCTCGGCTCTGCCCGGGTCGATGGCAGACGGGGCAGCCAGGCCGCACGAAACCCAGCCACAGACAAAGCTCTTGCAGCGAAGCTGACCTGCGCTTGCGGTTGCCCCGGAGCCGGAGCGCTCCCCCGGAGGGCCGCCGGAGGCAAAGAACCGCCGCCAACACCACCCAGCCCAAGCCGCCAGACCGCGAAATACCGGCAGTCTCGACCTATGCCTCCGCGAGGAGAGCGCGACCGGCGGACCTAACACTCAGGCCACACGAAACCCGACTACCGACAAGGCTCTACCACCGAAAGCTGACATGGACTTGCGGTCGCCCCGGAGCCGGAGGGCCGCCGAAGGCGAAAGCACCGCACCCAACCCGCCTCACGCCACCAACCGAAAAGAAGCATGCGGCCACGTACCCCCGCGGTGGTAGGAATGTCATCGGGCGAAGCCCGCTAATGGTCCTCTATAGGTTTTCGGCGGCGGGAATGCGTATTCGTCGCGGGTGGACGTGCTCAGGCCGAGGCGGACGAGTGTTTCGGCGAGGCCCACGGCGGCGGCGACCCCGTCGATGACCGGTACCCCGAGTTCGGCGGTGGCGGCGGCGCAGAGGTCGGCCATGCCGGCGCAGCCG
This sequence comes from Catenuloplanes sp. NPDC051500, assembly GCF_044454585.1. Classification (NCBI taxonomy): domain Bacteria; kingdom Bacillati; phylum Actinomycetota; class Actinomycetes; order Micromonosporales; family Micromonosporaceae; genus Catenuloplanes; species Catenuloplanes sp. NPDC051500. Next base: position 232,425 of record NZ_JBITDX010000002.1, on the reverse strand, counting down.
AGCACGATCGCGTCGGAGCCGTCGTGGTCGAGGGCGTGCCGGGCGAGCGCGACCACACTCTTCAACGATGACGGGGACAGGTCGAGGACCGGGATGTCGGTGGCGTGCACGCCGAGGCAGGCCCGGGGTGGGCAGTAGCGGGCGGCGAGGTCCCAGGCGCGGCCGCGGGTCCGGGAGAGTGTCGTGATCACGCTGAATCCGCGACCGAGCATCATGGCCAGGTGCATGGCGGCTTCTGCGATGCCGATCACCGGGCCGGGGGCGATCTCGCGGGCGGCGTCCAGGCCGGGGTCGCCGAAGCAGGCGATGACGTAGGCGTCGGCGGGCTCGGTGGACGTGATCGTGTGCAGCAGGCCGGGTACGGACAGCGCCTCGTCGTAGTGGCTCTCGATCGAGGCCGGGCCCATGACCGGCGTGATCGCCTCGATGAGCGTGCCCGGGCCGGCGGCGGCCCGGGCACTGCTCTCGATCGTGGCGGTCATCGCGTCCGTGGTGTTGGGGTTGATGACCTTGATCAGCATGGTCAGGCCTTCACCGTCGGCCGGTTTGACGAGGCGACGTCGAAGACCGAGGCCAGCAGCAGGTACGAGAGGAAGCCGAGCCCCATCCCGATGAACCAGGAGTACTGGGCAACCTCGGTCATGGTGAGCAGCACCGGGATCACCGCGACGACCGCGCCCACAGCGGTGGCGATGATCGCCGCCGGGTTGTAGCCGCCTGTGTAGTGGTAGCGGCCCTCCGGTGAGAGCGTGAACATGTCGTCCACGTCGACCTGCTGGCGGCGGATCAGGTAGTAGTCGGCGATCAGCACGCCGAACAGCGGGCCGATGAACGCGCCCAGCACCTCGAGGGTGTAGTGGATGACGTCCGGGTTGTTGTAGAGGTTCCACGGCGTGATCAGCACCGAGCCGACCGCGGCGATCATGCCGCCGGCCCGCCAGGAGATGCGCTGCGGGCTGACGTTGGAGAAGTCGAACGCGGGGGAGATGAAGTTCGCGACGATGTTGATGCCGATGGTGGCGATGGTGAAGGTGAGCGCGCCGAGCACGATCGCGAACGTGTTGTCGATCCGGGCCACTGTCGCGACCGGGTCGGTGATCAGCTCACCGAAGACCGGGATGGTCAGCGACGCCGTGACCACGGTGAGGATCGAGAAGACCAGGAAGTTGACGGGCAGGCCGAGCAGGTTGCCGGTCTTGACCGCGCGGAACGACTTTCCGTACCGGGAGAAGTCGCCGAAGTTGAGCATCGGGCCGGAGAAGTAGGAGACGACGAGCGCGATCGCGCCGAGCATGATCGGCAGCGCGTCCCAGCCGTGGTATTTCACGTCGCCGAGCGTCAGGTTGATCGCGCCCCAGCCGGCCTCGGAGATCAGGTAGCCGGTGAGCGCGAACATGACGACGTAGACGGCCGGGCCGCAGAAGTCGATGAACCGCCGGATCGTCTCCATGCCGGTCCAGAACACCGCGGCCTGCAGCACCCAGAGCAGCGCGTAGGAGCACCAGCCGAGCAGTGGCAGGCCCAGGAAGCCGTACTGGTTCACGTCCGCGTAGGGGGCCAGGCTCGGCCACAGCTTGAGGACGACCACGTCGAGCGCGGCGCTGGCCAGGTAGGTCTGGATGCCGTACCAGGCGACCGCGATCAGGCCGCGGATGATCGCCGGCACGTTCGCGCCGAGCACGCCGAAGACCGAACGGCAGATGACGGGGTACGGCACGCCGGTGACCTGCGACGGTTTGGCCACCAGGTTGCAGAAGAAGTAAACGATCGTGATGCCGGCCAGCAGCGATACCAGCACCTGCCAGCTGGACAGCCCGAGCGCGAACAGGCTGCCTGCGGTGACGTACCCGCCGACGCTGTGCACATCGGACATCCAGAACGCGAAGATGTTGTACGAGCCCCACTTCTGCTCCCGCAGCGGGGCCAGGTCCTCGTTCGTCAGGGCCGGGTCGTAGCCGGGCTTCACAAGGCCGCTGCCGACCGGCAGGCCGGCCGCCTCGACGAGATCCTGCGGTGGGTGCAACGTATCGGCCATGGGTGCGCTCCTCAGGTCATATGCCTGGTCATCGGGTCCTCGCGGCCCGTGGAGCACACGCTATGAACGTTTGGTTTCGCAGTGATGAGCGGGAATATATATCTTTCCCCGGACCGCCCGCGGGCGGACAGGTCACGCGGCAGCGACGGGCGGGAGCGGGCTCGGCCCGTCGATCGTCCGCGGAGGCGCACGGCGGATCGGTGTCCGTCGACAGCCCGCCCGGTCAGGGCGCTACCTTCACTGTGCGTATATCCCCTGCGGTGACGCGCTAGAGTTTTCTGTCGTTAGCGGCCATTTTGCGGTCAATCGGGGCAGGGAGGCACACGGGTCTATCGGAGAGATCACGGGGAGATCTTGCGTACAATCCGCGTCTGCGGATCGATCGCCCGTTTCGTGAGGTCGGACCGCCGGATTTCAGCCGAAACGTACCAGCTCGGGGTTTTTGGATCCTGGGCTGGGACCTCTTACCTTCGCGGTTTTTCCGCCGACCGTAGGGGGCGACCGGAAGTAGAGCTTCACCAAGGGATCGGGAGGACACGCTGGTGACCAGTGACCGCCTGCCGGTGCCCGTGTCGCCCTACGGTCCATACCCCGATCTCGCGCTGCGCGTGCACGACCTGACCATCCGCGGCCACCACACCGAGGGCCTCGCCGCCGCGGACCAGGGCGAGGGCGTGCTGCTGCTCCTCGGCGACCAGCGCACCTGGCGCGTCGCCCGGCTCGGCCGGATGTACGCGCTCGCCGCGCTCGGCCGGCACGACGAGGCAGTGACGATCGGCGAGGCGCTGATCGCGGACACCTACTACGGTGGCCCGCGGGCCACCGATGCCAAGATCATGGCGGACACCGCGCGGGCGCACCTGAGCGTCTCCCGGGTGGACGAGGGCCTGCACTACATCGCCCGCGCGATGTCGGTCCTCGACACCACACCGACCGGTGGCCCCCGCTACTTCTCCGCGATGGCGTCGCTCTGCGAGGCCGCGAAGTACGCCGAGCTGTTCGAGCTCGCGGACAGCATCATGCGCCGGGCGCTTGCGGCCTACGAGGCACCTGAGCTGTGGCGTACCTCCGCCGAGCTGCAACATGCCGAGCTGCTGCTGGAGTGGGCGGTCCGCCTGGAGCAGGTCGACCGTGGCGAGGAGGCCGCGGTCGCGGTCGGCCGCAGCCTCGCGCTGGTCCGTGCATGGACGGACCTGGATGTCGACTCGCCGCTGGCGTTCGCGCTGCTCGCGCTGGGTGCGGCCAAGCAGGGGCGGCACGACGAGGCGATGGGCCCGGTCCACCGCTTCCTGGTCAGCATGCGCGACACCGGGCAGAACCACGAGGCGCGCCTGCTTCACCTCGCACACGGCATCGTGCTGCGCGACCGTGGCGACCTTCGGGGTGCCCGCCGTGAGTTCCAGGCCGGCCTCGAGCTGGCAGTGCTCGCCTCTCAGCGGCTGCTCTACCGGTACGAGCTGGCCCGCCTCGCGCTGTCCGAGTCGCCGGGCGAGGCCACCCAGACCGTGTTCGCGGCGCTTCGCGGTCACGTCGAGTCGCTGTGGCGGCTGCGGATGGACCGGCGCACCATGCTCCGGCAGGCCCACCGCCGGGTCGAGCTGGAGGCGGCCCGCGCGCGTTCGGACCACGCGGCCAGCTCGGACGCGCTCACCGGCCTCGGCAACCGCCGGATGTTCGACAGGCGGATGGAGTCGCTGCAGGACGTCGGCTCGCTGCTGCTCATCGACGTGGACGAGTTCAAGGGCATCAACGACCGCTACTCGCACGGCGTGGGCGACCGCGTGCTCGGCGAGATCGCGGCCGTGCTCCGGGCGCACTGCCGGCACGACGAGGTGGCGATCCGGTTCGGCGGCGACGAGTTCGCCATGTTCCTGGCGGTCGGCGAGCGCGAGGCCCGGGTGGTCGCGGAACGGATCCGCCAGGTGATCCTCAACCGTGACTGGCATCAGATCGCGCCCGGCATGCGCGTCACGCTGAGCATGGGCCTGGCGCAGTGCGTGGCCGGGGAGACCGCCCGGGAGCTGTACGACCGTGCGGACGCCCGGCTCTATCTGGCCAAGCGCGGCGGCCGCAATCAGCTCGCTGCTGCCTGACCCGGCGTACCGCCCGCTGCGGTGGATTTGGCGGCTTGTCGCGGTGCCATCCGGCGAGATGTGATGCGATCAGCGGTGAGCTTTACGAAACCTCACCGCAATCTACCTGCTGTTTCGCGTCAGGGGGTGCAGGTCAGCCATCCGGCCGGTCGGCCCGTGTTCAGCGCAACACGTCGGAAATGTTTCAAGAGTGAACCTTTAACAGACGCAGGGTGAACTGCCCCTGACTCCACGTCGTAATCCGGCTCGCACGGGCGCACGCCCGCTGGTACGCCGACGAGGGGATATGGACATGGCCAACCCGCTGGCGAGCCTCTGTCCGGACGGTCGGCTCATCCCGACGGGGAACGGCGTGCTGTTCCACCCGTACTCGATGGAGGTCCCGGTCGACCAGCTGGCCCTGGTCCGGGCCATGCAGGCGCCGCGGGAAAAGGGCCCGGTGTTCTTCCTGACCCACGAGGCGCTGGCCGACCCGAGTGCGCTCGGCACCACCGAACGTGTGGTGAGCGACCTGCTGACCGGCCAGCAGGCGCGCATCGCCACGGCCGCGGGCAAGGGAACGGAAGGCACCGCGATCGGCACCTGGCTCACGGCCGCCGACGCGGTGGGCGTGCCGATCAGCGTGCCGTACCAGTCCTGGATGGATCTGTCGCCGCGGGTGATCCGGGTGGACGCCACCGGCCGCCCCACGGCGAGCGGCGAGTTCGTCCGGGTGCTGCCGAAGGGCCTGACCCTGATGCGGGCCGCGCTCGGCACCGCGGCCGGGTTGGCCACTGACACCGGGCGTACCCCCTGGCAGCGGTTGCAGGAGCTGGTGGCGAGCATCGCCGTGCAGCGGGAGAGCCTTCAGGTGCCCCGCGCCGGCACGCTCGCCGGTGCGAAACGCTGGCAGGCCGGGTTCCAGTTGGCGGCCGGCATCGCGCTCGGTCTCCCGGGCGTGATCGCGCGGGACCCGCTTACCGTGCCGGAGCTGCTCCGGCTCTGGGGCGACCCGGCGCCGGCCGCCACCGTCGACCCGGAGTCGCTTGTCGCACGGCTTCTCGCCCGGCCGGGCCAGGTGGCGCTCGTGCACCGGCGCGCCTCGGCCGCGACCGGGCCGGAGTCGGTGCTCTGGCTGGTGGCGCACGACGGCGGGCTGCGGTGGGTCGACCTGTCCGCCGCGGACGGCGCCGCCATCCGCGAGTTCGACCCGTCGAACCCGCTGGACGCGGCCGCGCTTGCCGCGACCGGCACGTCGGTGCACCTGCTCGACCCGGCTTCCGTCGCCCGGCCGAAGCCTGTGGACCAGCCGGACATGTCGGACTGGCAGCCGGTGGGTTCGCCGACCGCGACTGACCTGCTGCGTGAGCAGTTCCCGCAGCTCGCCGGCCTGAACCAGGATCGCACCCCGGACTTCGACATGGACTGGCTCACCAACTGCGTGATCGCGTCGGTCGCCGCGGTCACCCAGATGTTGAACCCGGGCACGCAGCACCGGTCGATGCCGATGCCGCTCACCGACGTCGACCTGCTGGCGTCCGTCGTGGACAACGGCGAGACGCGGGACACCGACCGGATGGAGACGATCGCACGGTCACTCCCGGTGGTCGGCGCGACAGGTTTCGTCATCGTCGGTGCGGAGCCGGGCCGGCCCAGTCACATCCTCGTGGCGCGGAGGGTGGCGCCGGCGTTGGCGGGTGTGCCTGATGTGTTCGACGGCATCGCGTTCTACGACGCGCAGATGCACGCGCAGGCCAAGGCCCCGGTCGACCCGGTACGCCTGCGCTTCGTCGGGATCACCGGCACCGGCGTGGACACCGCGCAGATGGACAAGGCGCCGACGCGGACCCCCGCGGCGGTACGGCGTGGCCTGTTCTTCGACGGCCAGTCCGTCAGGGACGTCGCCGGGGTCACGCATTCGGCGCCGACAGGTGACCGCGCCGACCGGTTCGCCAGGCTCGCGGCCGATGCGACGGATCTGCTGACCCGGCCCGCGGTGACCGCGCTCCCGGCCGGGACCGCGCCGCTCGCCGGTAGCTCCACCACCTCGGACCTGACGAGCCTGCTCCGGTCCTTCACCGTGGAGAACGGCAAGAAGGACGTGCTGGAGCGGGCCGCGCGGGACGCCGGCACGGCGTTGAACACTGCCTGGGCCGCGGTCGACGCCGCCGACGTGACGGTCACCGATGCCCAGGCTGCTGTGCGCACCATCGCCCGGGAGCTTGCGGACGCCGACATTGAGGAGCTACGTCAACAAGGCCTGCTTCAACTGGCTCAGCTTGATGCTTCCCCGGAGGGCGTGGCGAAGCAGGCCGAGGTGGCCGGGGAGCTGCGAGAGGCCAGGCAGGAAAAGGCGGACGTGATCGTGCGCCAGACGGCGGCGGGCACCGCGCTGACGGCGGCCCAGAACGTCCATGCGGCCGCGATCACCCAGGCCGTGCAGGCAGACAGCGCCTTCCGGAAGGCGACCGCCGACCTGGCCGACAGCCGGGACGCGCTTGCGGACCTGCGGGTGCTGATCGACGGCGCGCAGGAGTGGCCGGCCGTCGCCAGCGGGACGACTACCGCACGGGCGGTCTCGGCCGGGACCGAGGGGCGCCAGATCCTGTCCGAGATCGCCGCGCACCGCACCGCTGCCACGAACCGGGCTCTGGGCCGACGGGCCCAGGTCACCGCGGTGCAGGCACTGGCTACCGCCGCCGCGCAGGCCGGTGCCGCCGTCAGTGCGGCGGAGGCGACTGTCGCCACCCGGCAGCGCGCGCACGCCGACGCGGTCGGCCGAGTGCAGACGGCGATGCCTGACTTCTTTGACAAGGTGTCGCAGTCGATGTCGGCCGATAAGGCGAGGGACGACGCGAAGACCGCGCTGGGACGGGCGAAGGCCGCGTTGGATGCCGCGGACGCCGCGGACAAGCTGGCGGGCGAGCAACTCGTCACGGCCAAGGCGGCGCTTGCCGACGCCCTCCAGGCACACCGGGCCCGGCCGGAAACTGTCTCGGCGCCGAGCAACGCCGGCGTCACCGCGCTGGAGAAGAGGATTCAGGCGTATGCCGCCGACAGGCCTCGGCTCCAGCTGGCGGTGACGTCCGCGGAGCGGGCATTGGCGACGGCGATGGAAGCCGCCACCAATGCGAAAAACGTCGCGAGAGCTGCGGATGTGGCCGGACAGGCCCTCGAGGCGGCGGCCGAGACCGCGGAGGAGGCCGTGAAGGAGGCCGAGACCGCGCTCGCCGCGGCCCTGACCGCGCTGCGGACCCACCAGCCGACAGGCGTGCTGGAGCAGAGGCTGCACGCGACCGGCCGGTCGCTGTCGGACGCGCGTGCGCAGGAGCACGTCGCACAGCGGCAGTTCGGCGACGCCAGGTCGCAGCAGACCGCGCTGGAGACGGCGATCAGGAACCTGCCCGACCTGACCCACTTCGGCAACCGGAGGGGGGACGGCGGCAAGAGCGCGCACAGCTACCTCGCGGTCGGCTCCGAGGTGTCAATGTCCGCCGCGGACGCCGTCAAGGTGCGGAACATGCTGTACGACCGGCTGCCGTCCGATCTGACCTGGGTGCAGCGCGACCGGATCAAGGATGAGCTGGCGCGGATCGCCACGACGATGAAGCTCGTCGGGATCCTGCCCTCCGCGGTCGGCCTGTCGGGCAGCGTCCACGTCGTCGGCACCGGCAAGCACGCGAAACGCCTGTACCTGACGGCCGAGATGATCCGCCATGACGAGCCCGACGTGCTGCCGGACTATCCGACGCCGGCGATGAACCAGAGCGAGAACCGCAAGTACCACGCCTCGTCGAACACCTCCGGCCAGCAGACGGCGAACCTCCGCGACATGCGGTTCTCCACCCAGCCGTTCATCCCGCTGGACTGGGGACCGTTCCGGGTCCTCAACTTCGCCGGCACGGCCCGGGTCACCCACAACAAGTACACCCGGACCACGAACACCGAGCTCGGCGCCGGGCAGGGCACCGTCGAGCGGCTGCGCGGACCCGGACACGGCCACTCGTACACGGTGCGGTGGTCGGCCCGGTACGAGTCGGCAAGCACGCCGGTGCCGGATCCCACCGCCACGCCGACGGCGGCCGTCCCGCCGGCGGACGCAGAACGGGACGCCGGCGGGAACCAGCCGGTCAGCACACGGGTGACAGTGAACTTCCCGGAGCACATGGCGGCCCCGCAGCCACCGGCCAGCCAGACGTGGCCGACCGACGCGCGGCTCGACGAGCTGCCGATGTCGCTCGACACGTTCCACGACCCGGCCGGGATCGGCCTGCGGATCCTCGGCGTCCTGCCCAGACTCGCCGGCATCCCCGGGCTGGTGCTTGATGCGGAATCGCAGCGCGAGGTGATGGAGTTCAGCGGGTTCGGCAACACGCACAGCGCCCTGCCGCCCCTGCGCCGCAAGGACGGCCTGCGCTCCAACACGCTCAAGGACGCCGACGGCACCGTGATCGGTACCCTGCGCCTCCGCGCGAAGCCGAAGGGGGGCGGAACTGGCGAGATCGTCACGCAGAGCACATTCAACGCGCTCGAGTTCTACCACCAGATCCGGCTCCAGGAGCGCGGCACGGCGCGGGTGCGCAACGCGGCGGAACTCGGGGTGAACCTCGGTCTCACCGGCATCATGAGCCCGATCGAGGAGACCACTGTCGCGGGTACGTACGGGTCGGTGAGCGGCTCGCTGACCGGCGCTGTCGGCCACGGCGTCGGCAGCGGCACGAACACCAGCGCGAACTCGGAGATGGGCCGTGGCCTGCGGTCCGGCAAGGACGCGGACGCGACCTGGAAGGGCGGCATCGCGCGGGCCATGGTCGCCGACATGGACACCGACTTCCATGTCGACCTGATCCGGCCCGACGGCACCGTCAGGACCGACTCGTGGACCGGTGAGGCCGACAAGCAGCAGGGCGCGCGGGCGCGCTGGCTGCCGTACACGCTGAAGGACGCCGACAAGAACCTCCACATGACCGCCGGCCTGCTCGACGGCGACGCACCCGGCCTGGTCATCTACGAGAACCTGACGCTCGGCACGCCGACCTGGACCAGGCCCGCGGCCACGGACACGACAACGGCCACGACCACGGGCGGGTCGCGGACCATGCCCGGTGCGTTCGATCCGAACGAGGACATCGCCCCGCTGCCCCGCGACCTGGAGACCGGGGAGTCCGGACCCGCTCCCAGGACAGGCGAGGACGCGGGGACCGTCGCGGCCCGCCCGGCACCTGAGGACATGGACACCTGGGTCGAGCGGAAGCTGCGTACCGGCGGGTTCCTGACGTCCAAGGGCGCCGGTGACACCAAGCAGGGCCTCAACCAGCGCCGGCTGCTGGACACCGCCTCCGACTTCTACCGCGAGGCGATGGCGGACGAGCTGCGCGGCGACGGCATCTGGGTGCCGTACGAGCGCGAGGCCAAGACCGGCATCGAGCGGGTGTGGGTCCGCTACTTCGCCCGGCCTGTGGACGGTGCGGCGCCGACGTACCACGGCAGCACCGACGAGCTGCGGCTGAACACGTCTGTGGACTCGTTCTTCCGGAACGACATGGTCCGGTCACACTTCACCACCAAGCGTGGCGGCGCCAACGTGACCGGCAACATCCCGCTGAAGGCGAGTGCGATCCCGGACATCCCGAAGGGGCTGAAGCCGGAACAGGTGGCCGACTTCATCAAGGAGCACGCGCCCACCCACTCGTTCAACACCGTGCCGATCACCGTGATGCCGATCGGGCAGGCGGCGGAGAACTCGGTGGTCTCGACGAACGGGCAGGTGGTGTCCCGTTCGGTGATCCTGTCCAGCAGCTCCGGCCAGCCGGTGCACAAGTGGACGATGGATCAGCGACTTGACGCGGAGATCTACGACGAGGGCGCGATGAAGGCGCGGACGTCGTACTCGAACGACGTCGGCGCGGTGCAGCCGGCCACGATGGACGTGTGGGCGTCCGACATGCGGGTGACCGCCACGGCGCAGACACGCGCGGCCATCGGGACCCCGCGGGACGCCACCCCGCAGGACCGTGAGCGGCTGATGTACGGCCCGGCCCTGCCCAACCTGTCCGGCGTCGTCGGTGTGCGGGGCAGCACCCAGCTCAAGGCGGCGTTCCGCGGCTGGACCAACAAGATCTTCAAGAGCATCTTCCAGAAGGACTTCTTCAAGGACACGCGCCTCGAGAATCTCCGGGCTGACTCACTGCTCGGGAAGAACCCGGCCAGCGACGCGACGGTCTCCGCGCAGGCCAGGCGGGTCTTCCTCAGCCAGGCACGCATGATCGCGACCATCGACGCGGTGATGCGCAGCTCGGAGTCCACCGAGCAGCCGTTCGAGGACGGCGCGTTGTCGGTTCCCGAGGGCCGGCACGAGCTGCAGGGTTACGTGGCCTCGCCGCCGCGACTGATCCCGCCCAGGCCGGGCGCGCAGACCAAGACCTACGTCGAGGACGGCAGCCAGGCATTCGGCATCACCGAGATCGGCGAACAGCACGCCACCGACCGCACCCATAACTTCGGCGCGGGCCTGACGATGCCGTACGGCAACATCGGCGGACAGTTCGGGTTCGGCCGCGGGCACCGGGAGCAGGAGTCGGACACGCTCACCGGCATCGACTACCGGATCAACAACTATGAACTGCCTGTGCACACGATCGCGGTGCCGGTCACGTTCGTCGGCACGTCCGTGTTCGCCGCGCGGAACATCATGAGCGGCGTACAGGCTGCGTTCACCTCCGCGTCGAAGACCGAGGCGTTCGCGCTCGACGTGCCGGACGCGATCGAGTCGATGGCAAGCGTCAACGACCTGGCGACGATCTGGCAGAGCCTGGAGATGACCTGGCCGCACGACACGACCCGGCCGATCGACACCGGCAGGCTGGACGGCAACGGCAACGCGGTGGGGCCGGAGTTCATCACCGGGTTGCCGGACGCGCTGCTCAACGACGTGATGAACGCGAAGCGGATCCTCTTCCACGCGCCGGACGCGGCACCGCCGGCAGGTGAGGACATCTACTATCCGCCGCGTCGCATCTCCGGGCGTCAGGGCCTCGGCGACGCGTCGATCCTCGACGTACACCTGGACTGGTTGACGCCCTCGGCCACCCCGGCGCCTACTACGGGCACCCCGGCCACCGCCACCGCTACGGGCACGGGGACCGCCGCGGCCGCGCCGGCGCCGATCCGGACCCGCACCCGGGGGTTGTTCGACGACGCGATCGCCGCGGTGAACCGGAAAATGCCGGGCGTGATGGACCCGGGCTCCACTGTGTACAAGGCCGGTCTGTACAGCGACGTCGGCAAGCTCGCGTCATCGCTCGGTCTCCGGACAGCGGTGCGCCGGTACTTCAGCGCCGGGAACACCAACCAGCCGGTACGGCTCGGCCGGGTCTCCCAGGTCGTCGCGGGCCCGGTAGGCCAGTGGGTGATCGAGGTGGAGACGATCGCCCGGCCCGCGGAACGGTACCGCTCCGGAACGGGCGACCCGACCGAGCTCTACGGGACCACGTCGGAGGGCGCCGACCTGGAGATGCACGGCATGTCCGGCCGCGCCAAGCAGTACGGCCGGGACAAGGGCAAGTCCAACTGGGCCTTCAAGGGCGCCGGTGTGCTCCATGACCGGCCCAGCCAGACCGACAGGCTCCGGCTGGCGGGTGCGGCAGTCGAAATCGACATCCTCCGGCAGCACAACCAGGGTGACCAGTTCAAGGAGCAGCAGACCCACAGGTTCATCACCAAGTCGTCGGGCAACATGGCCCGCGCACACATGCCGATTGAGATCGGCGTGCGAGTGAGCATGACACCCTACAGCGAGTGGGTGCCCACGCGGCTCACCTCGACGCTGTCCTCCACCGTGAGCGACTCGTACACGGCCGGAAGCCGTTGGCTGGGCTTCGCCGACCCACCGCCACAGGACGTGACGTGGCACAAGGGGCACGTGGCGCTTGAGTTCATGAAGAAGGACGCCAGTCGTGACCCGCTGACCAGGGACGCGCCCCCCGGGCAGAACCGGCCGGTGACGATCTTCCAGGCGGACGCCGCCGCTCCGGGCCAGGTCACCCGCCTGCCCGATGCCGACCAGCTGGCGCGGGAGACGACCCGGCAACGGCACTTCACCAACGCGGAGGTCCGGTCCTGGGAGCCGTTCGGCGGGCTGAAGGAGCGGTTCCGGGTCAGCCGGTTCGGTGCGGCGCACCTGATGGCCGACGCGGTGAGCCTGGTGCTGCCGAGCGCCCACCCCGCTGAGGTGCAGGACTTCGTGGACAACGAGGTCGGCGGCGGCAACACGTACGAGCTGATGAGTGACGGCGGCGTCGACCACACGCTGCTGAACTACACCGCCGGCCTGGCGCACGACCTCGACCTCGAGATCAAGCCGGTCAGGGCGAGCGCGTGGCGCAAGCCGGTGGACACGTACGTGGACAGCGCCGGGACCGAGCATCAGTTCACCCCGGGTGAGATCGCGTCGGCCAAGGCTCTCGGGTCGGCGGTCTTCGAGTACTTCCCGATCGTCGGCACCAGCACCACCGTGACGGCGAGCACGGGTCAGATCTACGGCCTCTCGGTCGCACCTGTGCTGTCGTGGAACCTGGGCGAGCCGACCCAGAAGATCGACGAAGAGTCGATGGTCCGCAGGCAGGTCGCGGCCCCGCCGAGTAACCCGAGCGGCGGCGGCTACTACAACATCCGCCCGGAGTACGGCGCCGCGCCCGGCAACCAGCAGTTCATGAACACCACCCTGCCCGGCATCAGGTTGCAGGGCGGGCAGAAGGTCAGCTCCGCCTCCGGGGTGGCCCACGTCGACAGGCGCGGTCAGCGGCTGGCCGCCGACGCCGGCGCCGGCACCGATCAGGCGACCCTGCCGTACGTGCTGCGTGAGCGGGACGTGCTCTTCGAGGTCACCGGGAAGACCCCGCGTGCCTTCTCCGAGCTGGCCGACACGCTGGCCCTGGCCGGCCGGTGGGTGGGCGAGTCCACAAGCGAAGGGCTCATCTCCAAGCTCTCGCCGTCCGCGAACCTCGCGACGAGGGCCGGCGAGAAGATCAACGAGAAGTTCACCGCGGCGGCCAAGCTCCTCGGTGGCAGCAGTGACAACAAGGTCGTCCGGACCAGGTACGTGGCGACGACCGTCCAGGTGCGGATCCCGCTTGCGGAGTTGCAGCCCGGCCGGGACATCCAGGCCGGTGAGCACCTGGGCAGCGACCGTACCAACGCCAATGACAACACCGTCGCCGGTACGCTCGCGGCGCACAACGGCTGGACGATGCTGATCGGTGAGGCCCGGACCATCTCCGGGGGACCGCTCGTCGGCGGCCGGACCACGGATTTGATCGTGCGGGAGCTGGACGCCATCCGCCCGCCGGCGGGCACCGGCGTCCCGGCCGTCCCGGCCGGCCCGGCCAACGTGACGCTGATCGGTGGCGACCACGGGGAGGCCGGTCTGCGGCTGTCCAAGGAGACCGGCGGCTGGGTGCTCGCGCAGACGACGCAGCCGAGCCGGGCCCTCAGCTTCACCGATCCGATCGAGGCTCAGCAGCACCGGTACCAGCGCGCGGTGTCCGCACCGTCGGGCTGGGTGCTCTACCACAACGGCACCTACCAGGACGGGTTCCGGGCACCGTCCCTCGCCAACGCGGTGGCGCATGCGGAGGGCGTCAAGGCCGGCCCGCCCGCGACTGCCGACGTGGCCGGATCCCATCCCGAAGCGTGGAAGCTCTTCGGCCAGTCGCGGCCGGTGGACCTGATCGGCGGCCGGAAGCCGTCGCCGGACGCGCTCACCGACACGCTCACGGACTGGCTCGCGGAGAAGCAGCCGCCCGTCACCACGCCTGTCGCGCGCCCGGCGGCACCGGCCCCGGACCCGCTTACGCTGCCGGGTCGCGACCGTGAGATCCGCATGCTCGGCGACTTCTCGACCCCGGCGGCGGTGAAGGCGCTGGCCCAGATCACCGCGGGGGTACGGGGTTCCGCGGGCGGCCCGGTGGTGGCGATCGACCTCGGCGGCACGACTGAGGCCGGGCTGAAGGTGGTCCGCCAGCTCGACGAGATGCTCCGGCACGATGCCTGGCTTGGCGAGTCGCCGATCCTGGCCGCGACAATGGGCACGAACGGGGTGCTCGACGCGTTCGCCGAGGTCCGGCTGGCCCGGAACGTGGTGACAGTGCTGCAGGGCATGGCCAAGTTCGACCAGGTGTGGCAGGTCTACGAGCCGGGCGGTGCGAACCCGTGGCGGCTCTACGAGGCGCCGGACGCGAACCTGTTCCGCCGGGCCGGGGAGCTCACGCCCGTCGTCGGGCACACGCTCGCGCGCCCGCTGGCCGAATGGCTCCGGCACACGGACTGGGCGGCGGCGGAGGCGTACCAGCGGGCGAACGACCTGCCGCTGCGTACCCCCGAGGTTCTTAGTGAACTGCGTGACGTCGTCGCCGGCGAGACCGGTGATCTGCGCCTGCAGGGCTTCCTGACCGCACTGTCGGTGGCGGACCGGGCGGGCGGATTTCCCGCGGAGGCGGCGCCCCGGCTGGTGCCGGCGGCGACCTCGTTCCTTGACGCGGAGCCGGCGTACGACCCGGCCAGGGGCCCGATGCCGGCCACGTTCGTCTACGACTACCTGCGCTCCTCCGGTGGTACGCGGCGCCAGCGGTTCGCACTCGACGGCGTGCTCTTCCAGTTGATGGTGGCCGGCCAGCTCACCCATGCGGAGACGGCCGCACTTGTCCGGGCCACCGCCGCGGACAAGCTCGACCGGGCGAACGCGAAGGTCTTCGAGATGGTCATGGACCTGACCGAAGTCTCCGCCGAGCGGCTGCTGACGGACTCCGACGCGGTGCTCAACGAGTTCCTGGCGCGCGCGGGGCGGGTGGCGAGCACGCTTACCGGCGTCCTGCCGGAGGACTGCCTCGATCCGATCGACCGGACCGCCTGGGTGGCGCGGCTTGACTTCCTGCGCGACAGGTGGCGGGACCACGGCGACCAGCTCGGCCGGCTGCGCGCCCAGATTCTCGACTCGATCACCTACACGCTGTCGAACTGCTGAACCGGGGGCAATCATGGACCTGTCGCTGGCCGCGAACCATCTCAGCTCGATCTGCATCGACCACGTGCTCCCCACCCACACCGGCGCGTTCGTGCACACCGAGCCGATCTCCACGCGCAACGGCGACCCGCGCGTCAGGCAGCTGGCCTCGCTGCCGGGCCGGGACGGGCACGTCTACCTGTCGTTCGGCTCGGAGATCGACGTCGCGATGACGATGCCTGCGGAATCGCCGGGCGCGGGCCGGGGCAAGGCCGTGCTGTACCAGTTCCTGCGCCAGACACCGCCGGAGGTCACGGACCGGGCCGTGCTGCGCCCGCTGTCCCCGGCCGGAATGACGCTTGGCGAGATCGCGGCGCGGGCCGACGCGGCCGGGCTGCCTGTCGAGATCCGCAGGTCGGACCTGGCGGAGCCGAGACCCGGTGAGACGCCTGTCGCCGCGGCCCGCCTGCTCGGCTTCACCGCGACGATGGAGCTGACCACGATCGCGGACGCTGACGTGCTGTGGGTCGCGCCGCTGCGGCACTGGGCGCCGGGGGCGTACACGGGCGCGGATCCGGAGGTGCTCGACACGGTGCTGTCCGTGCCGTACCCCGTCGCGCGGATGGTCTTCGACGGCGACAACGGCGTGCAGCTCGGCCTTCCGCCCGCGCTCGTGCAGCACCTGTACGGCGCCCCGCTGGCCGCGCTTGGGCGTCAGCTCGGCGCGGCAGATCTGCCGGACACGCCGGCGCAGCGGATCGGCGGGTACGGCGACCTGCTGGCCGCGCTGGCGCAGCCGGGCTCCCGCGGGTTCGTCCAGGTGGAGACGGCCGCCGGGATCAGTTCAGTGTTCCTGGCCATGCACGGCGAAAGCGGCCTGGCGTTCCTGGACCCGGCCACCGGCAGTGCGGCGAGCTTCCCACCCGTGCCGGTCCGGATCGGGCTGCACCAGGTCGAGGGCGCGGGAGACCTGGCCGGCTGGCTGTCGGAGATCGGCGGCCGGCAGGTGGCTCCGGTGGCACCTGTGGCAACGCGCACGATCAACCGCTCGTCCCGCATGCACGCGGTCCCGATCGGTGACGGCACCCGCGCGTTGGACGTGATCGGCGGCCCGGGCGCGCTGAAGGGCCCGCTGCTTGCCGAGATCACCACGGCGGCCGCGGAGGTGGAGGCGCCGGTGGTGCTGATCGCCACCGACCGGCCGGGCGCCGCACCGACCCAGCGGCAGCTCTACGATCTGGAGTGGACCCTCCTCCAGCACCAGCGCAACGTGCAGGCAGGCGGCGCCGCACCGATCGTGGTGATCCGCGGTGACTCGCCGCAGGTCATCTCGCACCTGCTTGACAGGTACGACTTCGCGGTGGTCCAGCAGCCGAGCGGCGCGCAGGGCCGGCCCGGCGGCGGGCTCCGGCTGAACCTGGAGAACCCGTGGGTGGGCCGAAGCGCGGACGGCGCCCAGCTCTCCGCACCGGTCCGGGCGATCACCGGCGACTTCCTCAGGTCGGTGGCGGGCAACCGGCCCGCGCAGGCCAAGCAGGTGTCCGTCGACGAGACGGTGGCGGACTTCCTGTCCACGCCGCTCGAGGACGTGCCCGCGGTCAAGTCGATGCTTGCCGAGCACGGCTCGTCGTTGAAGGCGCTGGCGTCGCAGATCGGCACGCTCGGCGTGCAGAAGGACATGTTCGCGGCGTGGGAGGCCATTCTCCGCATCGACGGGCGGCGCGACACCGAGCTCGCCGGGGCCGCGTTCGGCTACCTCGGCGCCGGGGCGGAACCGGAGCGGAAGCAGAAGGCGCTCTCGTTCGTACCCTCGCTGATCGGAAAGGCTCCTGAGGCGCGTGGCGAGGGCTTCGCCGACCTGATCGACCTGACCAAGGGGCCGCTCGACGACGGTGCCAGCCGGGCGCTGTTGAGCGCGATCCAGCTCGGCATCGAGGGCGGGTCGATGGAGCAGATCAAGCATGAGATCTACCAGCACTCCAGGTATCTTCCGGAGACCGGCCGTACCGACTGGATCCGTGAACTGCGCGGTCTGATGCAGCGCAGGCCCGAACACAGCACACTGTTCGAGCAGGTGGCGGTGTTCGTGGAGACGTGTCCGTAAACATTTGAAACAGGTGCGGACTTAATCATTTAACAACTCTTGGTGAACCAACCCTGACAGGCCGTCGTTAACCGGCGTTGAGGCGGGCTCACGCGCCCGGGCGGCGATCCGGTGAAGGGAAGGCGACCATGGCCGGGCTTGATCCCTTTTCCATGCTGTGCCCGGACGGGCGGCTCATTCCCACCGGCAACGGAGGCGTGTTCTTCCACCCGCACCCGATGAGCACCCCCGTCGACCTGGTCGGCCTGGTGCACGCGATGAACGCGCCGCGCGAGGCCGGTCCGGCGTTCCACATGAGCCATGAAGGGCTGCGCGACGTGGGCGCGCTGGAGACCGCCCAGCGGGTCGTCCACGACCTGATCGGCAGGCTCGGCGCCGGCGCGCGGATCACCACGATCCCGGTCGACGGCACCGAGCGGACCGCGGTAAGCGACTGGCAGAAGGCGGCCGACATGGTCGGCGTACCGGTCGGCGTGGCCTATCGGCCCTGGATGGAGCCCTCGGCCCGGGTCGTCCGGGTGGGTACCGAGGGCCGGCCCGACCCGGCGGGCGAGTTCGCCCGGGTGCTGCCGAAGGGCCTGGCGGCGATGCGCGCGGCGCTTGACACCGCGCGCACCCTGGCCGCGGACACCGGGACGGCGCCATGGGACCGGCTGCAGGCGCTGGTGAGCGGCATCGACGCGCACCGGAGCGAGCTGCGCATGCCCAGCTCGGCGCGGCTGCCCGGCGCGTCGCTGTGGCAGGCCGGGTTTCAGCTGGCGGCCGGGATGGCGCTGGGTCTGCCCGGCCCGGACGGCGATCTGACCGCGGTGACCCCGGTCTCGGTCGCGGAGCTGGCCCGGCTCTGGGGCGATCCGGAGCTGCTGCCGGGGACCGAGGCGCTGACGGCGGCACCGGGCACTGTGCTCGTGGTGCATCACGAGCCGCGGGTCGGCGACGGCGAGGTACGGCTGCTGGTGTCGCACGACGGTGCACTGTGGTGGGTGGACCTGGCGGCGCCGGCGGACCGGGCCGTGACCCGCTTCGACCCGGAGAACCCGGCGCACGCCGGCGCGCTGACAGCGCTCGGCACGACCGTGCGCAGCGTGCGCCCGCCCGTCGCGCCGGCTGCCGCGCCCCGGTCCGGCGAGCCGTCCTTCGCGCCGCGGTCCGGGCTTGTGGACGCGCTGCTCGACCCGGAGGTGGGCCGCCGGTCCGCCGGAGCGCTGCAGGCCACCCGTCCCCGTCCCCGGCCCGCCGACGGCAGTGGGGTCACCGAGGGGGCGTCCGGGCCGGAGGCGCTGATCCGGGCCGCGTTCGACGCGGTCGCGGCCGATCTGCGCGGCAACGACGTGGCGCGCCAGTTCGACGCGGTCGACGATCTGCTGACCAACCGCATCCCGCCGATACGGGACAGGTTCGCCCGGGACCGCGACGCGCACGAGCAGGCCCGGGTGGCCGCGGAGAGCGCGATCACCGGCCACGACACGCGGATCGCCCAGCTGACGAAGGACCTGACCGCCGCCCAGGCCGAGCTGACGACCCGGCAGGAGGCCGCCGCCGCGGGTACCCGGAGCCGGGAGGAGGCCGAGGCCGTGCTGGAGGTGGCCCGGTCCGCGCACCGGGACGCGGTGGCCGGGCGGGAGCGGGCACAGCGGGCGTTCGCGGCCGGGCCGGCAGCCGAGCGTCAGCGCCTGGCGCAGGCCGCGCAGACCGCGCTGCAGGACGCGGTCCGGGCCGGCGAGCAGGCCGCCGCGGCCGAGCGCCGACTTCAGCGACTCCGCCGCGAGGAGGGCTTCCTTGAGGACGAGGTCGCGGAGCAGCAGCTGGTGATCGCCAGGGACACCGCTGCCCAGGTGCACGAGCGGGGGGCCCGGGAACTGCGCGTCCAGGACCGGGACCGGGCGATCGAGAACCGGGGTACGGCGGGCGCGAACCGGACGCTCGCCGCCGTGAACCTGGACTACCTGAGGTCGCTTGCCGCCGACTGGGCCGGTCTGGAGCTCGGCGACGCGCGCCGGACCGCGGCCCGGGTCGAGGCGGACCAGGCCCGGCCGTCCTTCGACGCTGCGGCCGCCGAGGTCGCCGCGCTCCTCGCCCGGCCCGTGTCCGAGCTGACGCCCGACGAGGTGGGCCGCCTCGCCTACCTGGCGCACCTCGACGGGGTCCGCGCCGCGGCCGAGACCGCGCACCAGGCCGGTCTGCCGGCGCTGCGGGCCCGCCTGCAGCAGCACCTCACGCGAATGGCCGGTTACACGGGAAGCCCGATCGCGGCGCCGGAGCTGACCCGCCTGGTCGACGGCGCCGTCACGCTGCACCTCTGGACCGCGCTCTCCGACGCGTTCGACGGGGCCCGGGGCGCCGCCGAGCAGGCGCGCACGGACGCGGCCGACAGTGCCAGGGTGCGGCTTGACCGCCCGAACCCGGACCTGGGCGCGCTCGTCGACAGCTTCTCCGACCCGGCCACCCGGCAGGCCCGGCTGCCGCAGACCGGTGGCCACGTCGCAGGCCTCGGCCCCCGGATCGAGCTGGTCCGCGCGCCGTCCGCGCCGTGGTTCCTGCGGGAGAAGCACGTGCTCGGCGACGGGTACGTCCGGAAGGTCAACGACCCGGCGCAGGTGAACGGCATCGCCACGTTCAGTGCCGCGCTCACCGGCGACGCGGCGACAGTGCTCGGCACCTCGAAGATGCCCGGGAGATCGGTGCGCGGCAAGGTCGAGACGTGGCTGACCAAGCAGCTGGTCAGCCAGGACGTCCGGCACTGGGAGAAGCTCATCGAGTCCGGCGTCGGCCGGGACTTCAACGGCCGGTTCGTGCGCCTGCACGTCCGCCCGGCCAACCCGGTCTACCAGAACCTGCCGCAGCCGGGTCTCAAGGCCGGCGACTCGAACATGCACATCAAGGGCGGCGACGTCTCGTACTCCCGGGCCGTCGGTGGTGGGACCGGCTGGGGACTCCCGTTCTTCGCCGCCGTCTTCGTCGGGACCGCGAACGAGGTGGTCCGGTTCGCCATCGGCCCGATCGCGCGGTTCTTCGCCGGTGGCTCGCGGCGCTGGTCGGAGTCGGCAGGCGGCGGGGTCCAGGCGGAGAACATGATCTTCACAGGTGACTTCGCCACGTACCAGTTCGGCGCGGACGCCGAGGTGGTGCTGGAGATCGACGGTCAGGAGGCGGCGAGCCGGCCGCTCAACGACCACCTGGTGCTGGCCATGCCGCAGATCCTGTCAAGCGCGCGCGACGAGGTCGACCCGGCCTCGGTCGGCGTGCCGACCCGGGTGACCAACCCGGCGGCGCTGAACAAGCAGGACTTCGCACTCAGCGCGGCCGCGTTCGAGGACCCGCTCCAGGAGCTGCAGGAACAGCTTCGGCAGCACCCGGATTTCCGGCTCTCCGCGAAGCACGCGGCCCGGGTGGTCGACAAGCTGCGCCGCGAGATGATGAACCCGCAGGGCGCGAAGGACGCCGGCGCGTGGTGGACCACGAACAGCTGGCTGTCGCCGAACGTGTCGATGAAGGTCGGCAAGTGGCGGCGGTTGGAGGGACACCTGCGCAGCGGCGGTCAGCTCGTCGACCTGCGCCGGATCACCGACACCAAGGGGCTCGTGCGCAACGACATGGCGTCGGTCGCCACCCGGGGCGCGGGCCGGGGCGGCGGCTCCGTGGCCGGACGGCGGCTGGGCGCCGAGCCGCCGGTCCTCGTGGGTGAGCACCTGGTGCTTCCGCGCTGGGACGTCGCGTTCCTGAACACCAGCCGGCGGGTGAACCGGTCGATAAACGTCGAGGCGTCGGCCCGGACTATGCCGACCCGCAAGACGGAGCTGATCCGCTACCTGGCCACGGTCTCGGCCGGGCTGACCTTCGACTCCAGCCGCGGGCAGCTCGACGTGCGGCGGAACACGACAGTCGAGATCGCGGTGCCGGCGGCGTACGCGGACGCGTTCGAGGAGCAGGTGATGGCCACGCCCGCGCTGCGCGAGGTGTTCGCGCGGCCGGACGACCCGGTGGTCACCATGCCCAAGGCCGGCCGGAGCGCTAGGCCGTTCCCGCGGAAGGGTGCCGCCTCGCCCGGTGACCTGCGGACGATCGCCGACCGGCACCGGATCGAGGTGTCCTTCGCCGGCGCGGTCAACCCCGGCGGCCGGTGGGCCTGGGCCGACGCCCACCCGAACGTGACGATCCGGGACCTCGACGCGACCGACCACGAGTACGCCGACGTGGACTCGGTGCCGGTATTCCGGTACCTGGTCGACGCCACGAATCCGGAGCTGATCGACGGCGCCACGGTCTTCACCCGGGGCACCGTGCACGTACCGGGGGAGACGCCGCGGCCCGGGATCGTCTCGGCCGAGTTCGTCCGCAATCCCGCGCGGCCGGTGACCAGCCGGGCCACTGCCGCCACACCCGCGTCCCCGGCCGTCGCGACACCGCCGCCGTTCCGCAGCTCCGGCGTGCGGAACGTGACAGACCTGATGCTCAACGCCCGGATCCACCCGATCGAACTGGCCGTGACCGGGAGGTCCGGCGAGGACACCCCGGCCCGGATCGAGGACCTGCCGGCGTCGCTTCATGCGCTGTGGCCGGTGCGCAACCGGATCCTGCTGCGCGGCGACGGCGACTACACGTACCCGGCCACCGCGCCGATGGAGGCGCGGTACCGGTACCTGATCGACGACCGGGGCACGGTCACCGCCGCGATCCCGCTCGGCGACCCGGCCGGCACCGGCGCGCAGCGCACCCGCACGGCCGGCGACCCGCAGCCGAACCCGGCGCTCTACCGGCCCGCACGACCGGCCGGGCCTGTCACACCGGAGCAGGCGCTCGCCGCGGTGCGGTCCTACCTGGACGGTTTGACCTCGTACACCCAGGTGCAGCTCACCGCGGGGGTGCCAGCCGAGGTGGAGGCCGCGCTGCGTGCGGAACCGCTCGTGGAGCTGCTGGACCGGACCGGTGCGCGGGTCCCCGGGCAGACCCCGCCGGCCACCGCCGCGCCGGCCGCCACCCGCAGCACGGTACGGCCGGACGGCGCGCTGAGCGTGGGCCTGCCGCCGCTGACCGGGCCGAGCCGCGAGCCGTGGGCGCTGGCCAGCCGGGCAGGTCTCGGCCCCGGCACGATGAAGGAGATGCCGGGCGCGGAGCTGATCTTCGCGGACCTGCTGCTTCTTGTCGAGCAGCAGATGCGCGCGGTCGGCCGGAAGCTCAAGGGCGAGGAGCGGCAGGAACGGTTCTACGAGCTGGCCGCGAAGTTCGGCGTGCCGGGCATGCGCGGCAGCCAGCGCCCGCTCTTCGACGGCGGCGTCTCGGACTCGTTCACGATCGGTAAGTACACGTTCCACGTCAACCTGACCGGCGCGCTCGGCGACCTGCTCGACATCGACACCGTGCCGGACTACTGGATCGACAACCGGGTGATCGGCAAGTCCGGCGCCGCGATGAGCGAGCGGCTGACCCGGCGGTGGGGGACCCGGCTGGACATCTCCGCCCGGCTCGCCATCCAGGACTTCTTCGGCATGCAGGTGCGGTTCGCCGACCTGCAGTACGCCTGGGACCGGTCCCAGGCGCGCAACACCGGGCAGAGCACGGCCGGTGGGCGGCGGCGGAAGGTCGGCGGCATCGTCACCGAGTTCCTGTACGGCGCCTCGTACCAGCTGAACGTGTCAGTGACCGACGAGGACGGGAAGCTGGTCCGGCCGGCCAGCTCCCGCGCGTACGGCGGCGAGGGCTTCGAGGCACCGGTGCACGTGGCCGCCGAGGACCTCGCGCCGGTCCCCACGCCGCAACCTGCGGGCCATGGCATCACGCCTGTTACTCCGCCCCTGCCCACCGGACCGCCGCCGCTGCTCACCGACGACGAGGCGGTGGACCGGCTGAGCGTGGCCGAGGCGGACGACCTGCGGCGCTGGCTGGCCGGCGAGGACGTGACAGGCGGCGACGGGCAGCTGGTATCAGGCGTGCGCGACGGCATCGACGGCATGTACGTCTGGCTGAACCGGGTCGGGAAGCTGGCCGAGCGGGCGCAGCGGTTCATCGACGTCGTCGACGGCCGGCTCACCTCGCCGGACAAGGGCAGCCTCGGCGAGCTGCTGCAGGATATCGCGCCGGGTGGCAACCGGGTCACCTTCGAGGCCGGCGTCGCCACAGGCGTCACCGCGGACTTCCTTGAGCCGCTGGCCGCCGAGTTGATGAGCCGCACCGGCGCGGTCGTGCCGCTGGACCGGCGGGGCAACGAGATCCGCCAGCTGCGCATCCACCTGGTGCCGGCGCACGCCAGGTACAGCCACCCGACGGACGAGCCGCAGACCAAGGAGTACGCGGCCGGCGCGGTCAGCGCGGGTGCGTCCACGACCAAGGGGCAGCGGGTGCGCGGGCGGGTCGGCCCGTCGCTGTTCGTCCAGACGGGTAAGGGCGCGGCCGGGCTCGACTTCGCGGACCGGGACGTACCCACCTCCACCCGGCTCGCCGACCACGTCAACGTGAACCTGCTCAGCGCCGCGATGAGCAGGCGGAAGGGCGCGTCCGAGGCGATCATCCTCGGCGGCCGGGAGGGGACCCGGGCGTCGTACGAGGGCCGCAGCTTCATCCACTCGTCGGACGCGCTCTTCCTGATCACCTACGAGCGGTACGTCGACGGTGTGCTGTGGGCCTCCGACGTGGACATGAAGATCAGGAGCGGTGTAGAGACGTCCACGCCGTACGTGCTCGCCGCCGACCTCGGCCTGCCGGTGCCGGCCGCGGACGTGCCTGTCGTCCCGCCGGAGACGCGCGACGTGCAGCCGATCCACTCGGAGATCGCCTACGCCACCTCACACGTGGAGAAGCTCACCGCGTCGGTGACGACGCGGGAGCGGCGTACCGGCACCGCCCTGCGGGACGACGAGCCGATCCGGGTGACGAAGGACGTCCCGGTCCACAAGGACGTGCTCCAGGTGGTGCTCGACAACCTGACGGAGTTGGAGGTGGACGTCCGCGATCCCACCATCTCCGGCGCGGTGGCCACGCTGTTCCGGGACAGCGCGCTCAAACGGAACTACCGGACCATCCGCAAGGAGGGCGTGACGCAGGTGATCACGCTGAACCACTCGTCAGGCGCGGTCCGGCGGGTCGGTGTCCGGATCGTCGCGGCCGATGACGACCTGACGTACGAACGCCCCCGCCCGGACGTCAAGACCACGATCTTCGGCGCCGGTACGACTGTGGACAGCAGGACCGACAGCGTCGACACGGCGATGGTGGCCGGGAGCGGCGTGGACGGCCGCTTCCTCGGCGAGACCGCCCGCCTGGCGTTCGGGGCCTCGGCCGGCTACGAACGCGACTCCGAGCAGGCGGTCACGCAGTCGCTGGCGTCGGCACGCAAACGCCGGGGCGGCCCGCTGGAGCTCGGCAGCCAGCAGTTCGGCGCGGACACCCGGTTCACGCTCGAGTTCTTCGAGTCGTCTGCCGCGCCGCAGTTCCTCAGGTCAGTTGTGGACGCCGCCAGCTGGGCCGGCAAGGTGGCCGACACCCTCGCCGACGGCCGGCTCCGGAAGCCCGCGCTGGACGCCGCGCACCTGACCGTCAACGTGATCGACACGGTCACCGACGGCAAGCTCCGCAAGCACCTGCCGAGCCTGTTCCCGAGCCTGAAGACACCTGTCCGGAACGCCGCCGTGAACGCCCGGCTCAGCCTGGTCGCCCCGTCGCACCTGACCCGGATCGGCCCGCCGCGCCCGCTGGACGGGGCGGACCCGCTGCCGGAGCGGCTCTCCGACCTGCCGCCGGCCACGGTGAAGCTCTTCGACGGCCGCGGTGGCGTGCCCGCGGACCTGGCCGAGTCGGTGACGAAGACCGAGGCGATCGCGCCGCACCTGCACGGTCTGGAGACCTACAGCTTCGACTCGTTCATCAACTGGCTGCCGGCGACCCGGCTGGCCGGCGCGGAACGGCTTGACACCGAGGCCCCGCCGCCCCGGATCGCCGACTACGGGCCGATGTCCACTGTCGCCGCCGAGATGTCCGCGGCCCTGGGCGGCGCGAACGCGGCCACCCACATCGAGGAGCTGCTGCGCGGCCGGTACGTCGTGAAGGGCGACGGCAGCGACGAGTTCACGGTGCGGGCCGTGCTCGGCAAGGGGCGGTGGCTGACCCGTGGCGGCTACGACGCGTCGAACGCATGGCTGCACGCGGAGGAGCAGGAGAACGAGCAGGGCAAGGCGTCCGGCTTCGCGCTCACGCCGTTCGACTTCGGCGCGGGCCCGGCGTCCGGAAGCGACCGGATGTTCTCCGGCACCGGTCTGGGCGTGGCGAAGGAAGGCGGAGCCGGTGGCACCAGCGCGGTCGGCGGATTCGCCATCGACATCGAGCGGCGCAAGGGCGACCAGGACTACATCTGGTTCGACGTCACGCTGATCGGCACGTCGCGCAACGGCAGGTCGTGGATCCGGAGCGAGGTGCCGTACGGTCTGCTCGCCCGGATCCCGTCGGCGCGGGCCGCGGAGGTCTTCGCACCGCGGCCGGGCACGCTCGGCGTGGTGGACCAGGCGCTGCTGACAAGCCTCAGCGATGACGTGGTGGTGGCGTACCCGGACCGGCGGTTCCTCGTCGAGCAGCTCGCCAAGCAGCGGAACACGCCCCCGCCGAACCTGCTCAAGCCGCTTGACCTGCACACGGCCACCCGCCGCGCGCTCGACTGGACCGCCGCGGTCGAGCTTCCGCCGCGGGTGGCGGGCACGCCGGCGCCGACGCCCGAGGACTGCGTGGAGCGGGCGTTCGGCCTGTTCGTGGCCGTGCACAGGCGCACCACGAACGTCACCACCGACACCAGGGTGGCCGAGCAGCGGACCGCGGACGACCTGGCGCGGACGCTCGGCGGCGAGTTCGTCAGGCTGCGCGACCCGGACACGCTCCAGGAGTACCTGCGCAACCGGCCCGGCGCGATGGTGGCGGTCCGCACGCCGGCTCCCTCCGGCGGCATGTCCCACCTGTTCTGGGTGATGTCGGTAGGCGACCGCCGCCTGCGGATCTTCGACGGCCAGGAGAACGGCGTCTCGCGTACGGATGCGCACCTCGGCACCCGGCGGCAGGCGCTGACGGACGGGCTCACCACCGCGCACCAGCGGCTGTTCTTCCACGCCGGCGCGGAGGCGATGCTGCTCGACGAACGCGGCAGGTCGGTGGACCTGCGAACGGCGGTGCCGGGCGCGGTGACCACGCGGCAGTCCGGCGACCGGATCGGCCGCCGGGAATCCGGCAACCTGCCGTCCAGGTCGCTGTCCACCGCGCCCGTGGCGGAGCTGCGCGCGGTGCTTGACGCCGGTGACCTGGCGCGGGCCAAGCAGCCCCCGCCGCCTGTCGCCCCGGTGGAGGAGCCCGGCCGCGATCGTCCGATCCGGACGCTCGGTGACTTCTCGTCGCCGGCGGCCAGGAGCGCGCTCGCCCGCATCAACGCGGCGGCGCGCGCGTCGGCAGGTGGCCCGGTGGTGGCGGTCAGCCTCTACGGGACGGCGGCGACGGACGCGATCCACCGGCTTGACGAGATGCTCCGGCACGACGGGTGGCGCGGAGAGCTGCCGGTGGTGGCGGCGACGCTCGGCACCGGCCCGGCCACGAAGGCGTTCCGTGAGGTACGGCTCGCGCGCCGGGTGGTGACCGTGCAGCAGGACATGGCGGGCTTCGAGGCGGTCTGGAAGCTGCTGCCGCCGGGTGCCGACAACGCGCAGCGGCTCGCGGAGTCTCCGGACGTGCCGTTCCGGCAGGCGGCGGAGATCCCGGCCGAGCCGGTCGCCACCCTGACCCGGGTGCTCGCCGACTGGATCGCGCATCCGGACTGGGCGGCGGCGGAGGCGTTCCAGCGGGCGCACGACCCGGAGCTGCGGTCCGGCACTGTCGTCGAGGAGCTGCGCGGGGTGGTCGCGAGCCACCCCGGCGACCTGCGGCTGCGTGCCTTCCAGACCGCGCTGACGGCAGCTGTCCGGGCCGGCGGCTTCCCCGCTGACGACGCTCCCCGGCTCACCCCGGTCGCCGCGTCGTTCCTGTCGGTGGAGCCGGCCTACGACGCGGCCGCGCGGGGCCCGATGCCCGCCACCTTCGTCTACGACTACCTGCGGTCCGCCGGCGCCGCCCGCCGGGACCGGTACCGGCTGGACGGCCTGCTGTTCCAGCTGATGACGGCCGGGCAGCTGACGCGCGAGGAGACGACCTCGCTGGCGCGGGCCGCGTCCACGAACCGGCTTGACGGCGCGAACGCACGCCTCTTCGAGCTGCTCGCCGACCTGCTCCGGACGCCTGATGCGGAGCTGCTCGCCGACTCGGCCGCGATCACCGGGCGTTTCGTCGCGCTTGTGCGCCCGCTTGCGGTCCGGCAGTTCGGCGCCGTTCCGGAGAACTGTCTCGATCCGGTCGACCGGACCGCCTGGGTGGGGCGGCTCGACGCGTACCGGGACCGGCTGCGCGCGCACGGCGGCGCGGCCGAGGGACTGCGCGCCGAGATTCTCGAGGCGATGACCTACACGCTGTCGAACTGCTGACGGGGAAGACATGAGCCTGCCGCTGATCAACCAGAACGCGAACTCGATCTGCATCGACCATGTGCTCCCGACCACGGCCGGCGCGCACATCCACACCGAGCCGATCTCGTCGCGCGACCGGGACCCGCGGGTGCGGCAGCTGACCACGTTGCCCGGCCGCGACGGGCACGTCTACCTGTCGTTCGGCGCGGAGATCGACGCCGCGCTGACCGAGGCCGAGACCGGGAGCGGTCGCGGGCGGGCCGTGCTCTACCAGTTCCTGCGGGGTCTGCCGGCCGAGGTGACGGACCGGGCGGTCGTGCGCGTGCTTGATCCGGCCGGGCTCACGCTCGCCGACATCGCGGCCCGCGCGGACCTGGCCGGGCTGCCGATCGAGGTCAGCCGCGCCGCCCTGGCACCTGATCGTCCGGGTGGGCCGGTCGTCGACCCGGGACGGCTGCTCGGGTTCGGTGACGGCATGCGGCTCACGCCCGTCGCGGACGCGGAGACGCTGTGGGTCGCGCCGGCGCGGCACTGGTCGCCCGCGGCCTACGCGGACGCGGATCCGGCGGCGCTGGAGGCCGCGCTGCACACGGCGTACCCCCTGGCCCGGATGGTCTTCGATGGTGCGGGCGGCGTGCACCTGGGCCTGCCGGGCGCGCTCGTGGCCCACGCACACGGCGCCGGCCTGGCCCGGTTGCGCCGCCCGCTCGGCCCCCGGGATCTGCCGGACACCCCACGACAGGACCTCAGTGGGTACGGTGACCTGCTCGCCGCGATGGCCGTGCCCGGCACCCGCGCGTTCGTGTCGGTGCGCTCGCCGTCCGGCGCGAGCCTCACCGTGCTGGCCCTGCACGACAGGCACGGACTGTCCTTCCTGGACCCGGCGACCGGCGGTGCGGCGGTGTTCCCGGAGTCGCCGTCCTCGATCGGCCTGCACCCGGTGCCGGGCGAGGCGGACCTGGCCTCCTGGCTGACCGAGATCCGTCCGGTGGCGGCGGAGCCCCGGCCGATCAGTCACTCCTCCACCGTGCGGGCGATCCCGCTCGGCAACGGCCGGGCGATCGACGTGGTCGGCTCGCCCGGCGTGCTGCCCGACCTGTTCGTGGCCGAGCTGACGGCCGCGGCCGAGGGCGTGGACGCGCCGGTCGTGGTGGTGGCCACCGGCAGACAGTCCACCGCGCCGACGGTACGCCAGCTGCGCGGCCTGGAGTGGGTGCTCCTCCAGCACCGGCGGAACCAGCTCGCCGGTGGTGCGGCGCCGATCGTGGTGATCCGCGGTGACGCTCCGCCCGAGGTCACGGCGTTGCTTGGCGGGTACGACTTCGCTGTGGTGCAGCAGTCACGCACGTCCGGCAGCGGGCTGAGCCTGAACCTGGACAACCTGTGGTCCGGCCGGGACGTGGCGGGCAACCCGGCCGCCGCGCCGGTCCGGACGCTCACGGCGGACTTCCTGCGCACTGTCGGCGCGACCCGCCCGGCATCGGCGAAGACCGGCCGCCAGGCCGATGAGCGGCTGATGTCGTTCCTGTTCACGCCGCTCGAGGACGTGGCGTCGATCAGGTCGGCGGTGGCCGAGCACGGCTCCGCGCTGAAGACGCTTGTGCCGGAGATCAGCCGTTTGGGCCTGGTGAACCAGGACCTGTTCGCCGGGTGGGAGGCGATCCTGCGCATCGAGGAGCGCGCCGACCCGGTGCTCACCGAGGCCGCCTACGGGTACCTCGGCACCGAGAGCCCGACGCTGTCGTTCGTGCCGTCGGTGCTGGAGAAGGGCCCGGAGGCGCTCTCCGACCTGATCGACCTGACGAAGGGGCCGCTCGACGACGGTGCCAGCCGGGCGATCCTCGGCGCGCTCCGGAAGGGCATCGCGGGTGCGCCGATCGAGGAGATCAAGGCCGAGATCTTCCGGCACTCCGTCTACCTGCCGGAGACCGGGCGTACCGGCTGGATCCGCGAGCTGCAGGACTTCAGCCGGCGGATGCCGGAGCACAATGCCCTGTTCGAGCAGGTAGCGGTCTTTGTGGAGACATGTCCGTGATCGACCGTGGGCGATGGGCGCGCCTGGCGAATTTATGAAGACTATGTAAAAGCTGTGTGAACCAACCGCGTCGGCGAGACGTTGAGCAGGATTCGTACGCCTCGCAGCATGGTTGGGGGACGGCATGTCCGGTACCAGCACACGTGACCCGTTCATGGCGTTGTGCCCGGACGGCCGGCTGATCCCGATCGACAACGGCGTCTACTTCCACCCCTATCCGATGGCGACGCCCGTCAACGGCCTCGCGCTGCAGCACGCCATGAACGCGGGCCGGCAGGCGTTCGGCCCGGCTTTCTTCCTGGACGCCGAGGCACTTCGCGACGCGGCCGCGCTGGAGACCGTTCAGCGTGTGGTCCGGGACCTGCTCGACGGGCTCGGCGCCGGTGCGCGCATCACCACAGTGGCACCTGATCGGCCGGACCGGACGGTCGAGGTCTGGCAGAAGGCCGCGGACATGGTCGGCGTGCCGATCACAGTCATCGGCGCACCCCGGCTGGAGACCTCCGCGCGCGTGGTGCGGACCGGCGACACGGTGAACGTACTGCCGAGGGGCCAGATCGCGATGCGGGCCGTGCTTACCGCCGCGGCCGAGCTGGCCGCGGACCGGGAGATGCCCGCCTGGACCCGGCTGGAGCGCCTGATCACGCAGGTCGCCGAGGCGCGCGACGTCCATCGCGTGCCGCGCTCCGGCTCGGTCTCCGGAGCGGAGTTCTGGCGGGCCGGCTATCAGCTCGCGGCCGGGCTGGTGCTGGGCCCGCCGCCCGGGACGGACGCCGCCGCGCTCGCCGGGTCCGGTCAGCCGATCACTGTCGAGACGCTCATCGGAGCGTTCACCCGGCAGGACGGCGAGGCGGTGACCGACCCGGCGGAACTGGCCCGGACCCTGCTCGGCACGCCTGGCGGGCGCGCGCTGGTCCACACGCCGGACCGGGACGGGCGGCCCGCGCGGGTGCGGTGGCTTGCCGCCCACGACGGTGCACTGTGGTGGGTCGACCTGGCGGCGGACCCGGATGACGCGCTGTCGGCCTACGATCCGGCTGATCCGGCGCACACCGAGATGCTCGCCGGCGCCGGGACCACCGTGCGGGTGATCACCCCGGCCGGGCAGCCGGAACAGGCGGGGCCGCGTTCCGGATCGCGGGCGGATCAGACGCCGCTGGAGCAGCCGCGGGCCGGGGCGACACGGTCCGGCTCGCCGCGCTCCGAGTCGTTGCGTGACGCGTCCACCAGCCTGGTGGACGCGCTCACCGATCTGCCGCTCGGCCGCCGTGCCGCAGGCACGCTGCAGACCGGCTCCACGCCGGCCACCACGCCCGGCCGACTCGAGACCCGCCCCCGCCCGGCGCCCGGCGGCGGCGTCACCACCGGCACGGGCGGCCCGGAGGACCTGGTCCGGACCGAGATCGACGCGGTCGCCGCCGGCCTGCGCGACGGCACGCCGGAGCAGCAGTTCAACGCCCTCGACGACCTGCTGGGCAACCGGCTCCCACCGATCCGCGGCCGCTTCCACCAGGCCTGGACCACCCACGACGGCACGGTACGGACTGCCACCGCCGCGATCGCCGTGCACGACGCCCGGCTCGCGGAACTCACCCGGCTGCTCGATGCGCTGGCGACCCGCAGCGGCCAGGCGGACCTCCAGGCCACGACCGCGACGACCGCCCACTCCGCTGCCCTGGAGGAGCGCGACGACCTCCGCGTCCGGCTGGGCGAGGCCACCGAGGCCCGCGACGCCGCCCGGCGGGCCGCCCACCAGGCCGCGAACCGGCCCCCGGCCCAGCCCGCTGACCAGGCTGCCGATCTGGCCGCTAATCAGGCCGCTAATCACGCCGCTCATCAGGCCGCTATCGAGGCCGCCAACCGGGCCGTCGCGGACGCCGACCGGGCCGTAACTATGCTGACCGATCGGATCGCCGCGCTTGAGAAGCGGCTGCCCGGCCTCCGCACCGCCGAGCAGGAGGCGATCGACCACGCCGCCGGCCTGCGCAGCGAGATCGCCACGCTGACCGCGGAGCAGGCCCGCACTCCCGGCCTGCGGGACGTGGAGACCACCCGGCGGGACCGGGCGGTGGCGGACCGCGCCACCGCCGAGGCCGACCGCGCCCTGCTCGACGCGCACCTCACCTTCCTCCGCGGCCTGGCCGCCGACTGGGCGGCGCTTGAGCTGGGTGACCTCCGCCGGCTTGCGGAGAGGATGGACGCGACCGAGGCGCCCGGTGCAGCGCTGCGGCAGGCCGCCGGCCGGGCCGCCACCGCGGTCGGCGACCTCTTCACCCGGGACGCCGCGCTCACGGCCGAGGACGTCGGGCGGCTCGCCTACCTGGCGTACCTCGACGGCGTCCGCCGGGATGCCGAACAGGCGCACGCGTCCACCGCGGACACGGCCCGGGGGCGGGTCTCCGCGCACGTGGACCGGCTCGCCGGGTACACCGGCACCGAGGCGGCCGACGGCGAGGCCGCCCGGCTGGCGTACCGCAGCGTGGATCTGGATCTGTGGAACACGCTCGCGGCCAGGTTCGACGCCGTCCAGGCCGGTGCCGAGCAGGCGCGCGCGGACGCGATCCGGGCGGCGAACGACGAGCTGGCCCGTGCCGGGCAGGCGGACCGGCGGCCGGACCTGGCCACCGTCGCCGCACGCGCGATGGGCGTGCCGGCCGGCCGGGACTGGCGCGGTGAGTCGGCCGGCGCGCAGGCGTTGCGCACCGGCCTGGCGCACACGGCCGGCCAGATCGAGACGCTCGGCGTCCGGATCGAGTTGGCCACGGCGCCGTCCGCCCCCTGGTTCCTG
Organism: Catenuloplanes sp. NPDC051500; assembly: GCF_044454585.1. Lineage (NCBI taxonomy): Bacteria > Bacillati > Actinomycetota > Actinomycetes > Micromonosporales > Micromonosporaceae > Catenuloplanes > Catenuloplanes sp. NPDC051500. The sequence goes on along the minus strand of NZ_JBITDX010000002.1, from coordinate 199,932 downwards.
CGCGAGCGGCACCTGCTCGGCGACAGCTACGTCCGCCGGGCCAAGGGCGCGCCGGACGCGGAGGTCCAGGCGCTGACCGGGCTGATCCGGCCGCACCTCGGTACCACGTCGCTGCCCTGGCGGTCGCCGGATAAGGGCCTCACCCAGTGGCTGACCGCGCAGCTCGGCTCGGCGGAGGTGACCGACTGGGAGCGGCTGATCGAGTCCGGCACCGCGCACGAGTTCAACGGCAGGTACGTGCGCGTCTTCGTCCGCCCCCGCAACCCGGAGTACCGGCCGGCGACGCAGCAGCCGGCCGAGGGCGTGCTCGAGTTGCAGCTCCGGCTGACCGAGCGGGGTTTCACCAGGTCGGCCGGCGGCGCGCACTCCTGGAACATGCCGCTCGGCCTGACCTTCGTGATGGGCGTGGCAAACGAGGTGATGCAGGCGCTGATCGGCCCGATCGGGCGGTTTTTCATGGGCGGCTCGCGGCGCTGGGCCGAGGCGACCGGCACCCGGATCTCGGCCGACAACTTCGGCTTCGCCGGCGACTGGGGCATGCACGAGTACGGCGTGGACGCCCAGGTGGTGGTGGAGGTCGACGGCACCGAGGTGGCGACCCGGGACCTGGCTGACCACCTGGTGCTCCGGGTGCCGAAGATGCTCTCCACAGATCGTGACGCGGTCGACCCGAGCACTGTCGGCGAGCCGATGCCGGTGCGGAACCCGGGTGCGCTGCAGGCCGGCGACCACGTGGTCAACGCGGTCGACTTCGAGGACCCGCTGGCCGGCCTGCAGGAGGCGCTGCGCACCGACCCCGCGTTCGGGTTGAGCGCGACGCACGCGGCCCGGGTGATCGACCGGCTCCGGCAGCAGATGATGAACCAGCGCCGGGCCAAGGAGCACAACCAGTGGTGGTCGTCGAACAGCTGGGTGTCGCCGCACATCATGATGAGCGCGGGCCGGGGCCGGAACCTCGACGGTCACCTGCGGGCCGGCGGCACACTGATCGACCTGCGCCGGATGATCACCACGCCGGACGCGATGATCCGCAACGACATGGTCACCCAGACGATCCGGCTGGCCGGGCGGGGCGCCAGCTCGCAGGCCGGCCGCCGGGTCGGCTTCGAGTTCCCGCTGAGCGTGGACGACCACCTGGTGCTGCCGCGGGTGGACGTCGGCTTCCTGACCACCGAGCGCGCCGTGGACCGCAACACCACCACCGAGTCGCTGGCCCGGAACACGATGACCCGCAAGGGCAAGCTCACCCGGTACGTCGCGACGCTCGCCACGGATCTGACGCTCGACGCCAACCTCGGCCAGCTCAGCGTTCGCCGCAACACCACGATCGAGTTCGCGGTGCCGGAGGAGTACGCGGCCGTGTTCGAGCAGCAGATCATGGCGACGCCCGGGCTGCGGGAGGCGTTCCACAGCCCGAAGGACACTGTCGTCACGCCGTCCACACCGGGCCCGAGGGCGTTTTCGCGCCGGGGTGCCCGTACCCCCGGAGATCTTCGGGTGGTGGCGGAGAAACACCTGATCGAGATCGTGCTGCCGGCCGGGCATGTGCGGGACGGGCGCTGGGCGTGGGCGGAGGACCACCGGAACGTGCGGTTCAGCACGCCCGACGACGCGGCGGCCTACCCGGCGGTCGAGGACGTACCTGACTTCCGGTACCAGGTCGATCCGGCGGCGCTGATCCCGGTGCTCGGCGCGACTGTGTTCACCAAGGGGACTGTGCACGGGCGGCCCGAGGTGGTGTCGGCCGAGTACGTGGTCAACCCGGCGCACCGGCGGACGGCTACGGCGGCGCCTAACGGCCGGGCGCCCGCACCTGCCACCGAGCCGTGGGGAGCGCGTGGCGTCAAGGATCCGGTCGACCTGTTCCTGCTTGCCAAGAAGGGGCCGATCGAGGTGGCCGTGCGCGGGCGTGCCACCGCGCCGACCTCGCTGTCGGACCTGCCGCGCTCGCTTGCCGGTCTGTTCCCGGTGCGGGACAACATCCTGCTGCGCGCGGACGGCGTCTACCCGGCCACGGAGGAGCCGGCCGCGTTCCGCTACCTCTTCGACGAGCGGGGCCTGGTGATCGGCGCGATTCCGCTGCGCGCCGCCGAGGACGGGACTGTGACGCCGGGCGAACTGGTGCCGAACCCGGCGCTGTACCTGCCCCGGCCGGTGGCGGGCCCGGTGCCGCCCGACCGTGCGCTGGCCTCGGTCCGCGCCTTCCTGGACGGGCTGAACGTCCCCGGGTACGCGCAGGCCCAGCTGACCGAGAGGGTGCCGCCGGCGATCGTCGACGTGCTGGCCGCGGACCCGCGGATCGAGGTGGTCCTGGCCACCGGCGAGCGACTGCCGCGCCAGACGCTGCCGGCCACCGCGCCGGTGGCGGCCGCGGACGGCACGATCCCGCCGATCCCGTCAGGTGTCCGGCGGCACGTGGTCTCCGCGGACGGCTGGGTGAACGGCGATCTCGCGCCGCTGTCCGGCCCGGCCCGAGAGCCGTGGGCGCTTGCCACCCGCAGCGGTCTCGGACCCGGCGTGATGATGGAGATGCCCGGCGCCGAGTTGATCTTCGCGGACGTGTTGCTGCTGGTCCAGCAGCAGATGAAGTCGGTCGGCCGGAAGCTGAAGAAGGGCGCGCGGCAGTCGCGGTTCTTCGAGCTGGCGCTGAAGTACGGCGTGCCGGGCATGCGGGGGCAGCAGCGGTCGCTCTTCGACGGCGGCATCACCGATACGTACACGGTCGGCGGCTACACGTTCCACGTGAACCTGACCGGCGCGTTCGGGGCGCTGCGCGACGTCACCACGGTCCCGGACTTCCTGATCGACACCCGTAACGTCGGCCGGTCCAGCTACAACATCCGTCAGGCGCTGGCCCGCCGGTTCGGCGCGCGGGTGGACATCGCAGGCCGGGTGAGCGTCAAGGACTTCTTCGGCATCCGGATCAAGCTGGCCGACCTGCAGCTGATGCTCGAGCGGGAGCGCGCGGTCCTGTCCGGCCTGGCGCAGTCGGCCGGGCGTCGACGCAAGATCACCGGCACCGCCACCGAGTTCAATTACGACGTCAACTACCAGCTCACCGTCGCCGTGACGAACAAGAAGGGCAAACTGCTCAAGACCAGCTCCCGCGCGTACGCCGGTGCGGACTTCTGGGCCCCGGTCCGGGTCGGCGAGGAGGATCTCGCACCGGCCCCCGGCGGGACGCACAGCCTGGCGCCACCGCTCCCGGCGACCGAGGCGATCTCCCGGCTGACCGCCGCCGAGGCCCGAGCCGTGCAGCAGTACCTGGACGGCGGTGATCCGCCCGGCCTGGTGTCCGCAGTGGACGCCGGCACCGAGGGCCAGTACGTCTGGCTGAACCGGGTCGGTGCGCTGGCCGAGACGCTGCAGCGGTTCATCGACGGCGTCGACCGCAGGCGCACCGCTGCCGCCACCGGCCTGAGCACGCTGCTTGCCGACCTCGCGCCGGGCGGCGGGCGGACCGCGCTCGAGGAGGGGGTCTCCTCCGGCATCACGCCCGACTTCCTTGAGGCGCACGCGGACAAGCTGATGACCCGGACCGGCTTCGTCGTGCCGCTCGCCCGGACCGGCGGGGTGACCCGGCAGCTGAGACTGCACCTGGTACCCGCGAATCCGCGCTTCACCAGGCCCACGGACACCGCAAGCCAGCGTGACTACCAGGAGGCGGGCGGCCAGGCCGGCGCGAGCGTCATGCGCGGCAACACGTTGCAGGCCACGTTCGGGCCGGGCGGCATCTTCCAGTTCGGGTCCGGGGCCGCCGCGCCGCCGGGAGCCGAGTCCGCGCAGGGCTCGAACTACGCCACCCAGTCCGGCCCGGCGCCGGGAGAGTCGTTGCCCGCGGCCAGCCGTGGCGCCGACCACGTCAATATCAACATCGACCTGGCCGCGGCCCGGCAGCGTACCGCGGCCGAATCCGCGCAGGTGGGAGGCAGGGAGACGAGTCGGTCGCTCTACAAGGGCCGCAGTTACAGCCACTCCGCGGACGCGATCTTCGTCGTCAGCTACGAGCAGTTCTCCCGCGGGACGCTGAAGAAGGAGCGCTTCGACCTCAAGATCAAGCACGGCATGGAGATGTCCACGCCCGACGTGCTTGCGAAGGAGTTGGGCCTGCCGATCCCGGCGGCCGACGCGGCGCCCACCCCGGCCCGGACCGGCACGCTCACGCCGCTGCACCGCGAGCTGGCATTCGCCGCCTCCACGGTGGAGAACGTGACCGCGTCCGCCGAGCGCCAGGTGACCTCCCGCGGCGTGACCCGGACCGTCACGCTCGACACGCTTTCGGTGGTCACCGAGCAGCTGCGCGCGATGAAGGTCAACATGGACGACCCGGCCATCGCCAACGCGGTCGAGAACCTGTTCCGCACCAGCTCCCTCAAGTCCCACAGCCGGGCCCTGCGCCGGGACGGCATCTTCCAGCTGATCACGCTGAACAGGGCGCTCGGCGGCGTCCGGCGGATCGGCATCCGGCTCACCGCCCGCCACGGCCCGCTCCGGTACCACCGCCCCCGGCCGGACGCGAAGGGCACGGTCATGGGCATCTCGATTGGTACGGAGAGCCGGACCGAGGCGCTGTCCCACACGGTCAAGGCCGGGGTGACAGGCGACGCCAAGTTCGGCGCCGGCCCGCTGCGGATGGGCGTCGGCACCGGCGCGGAGGCGGAGTGGGGCCGGAAGCACGCGGACACGACCGGGAACACCGACCTGTTCGTCCAGCGCGTGTCCCCGGCAGACCTGGGCAGCCAGGAGTTCCGCGCGGACACCGAGTTCGACCTGGAGTTCTACGAGGACTACGACCTGCCGCAGGCGTTCTCCTCGCTCGCCGACGGCGCCTCGTGGACCGGGAAGGTGGTGGACACGCTCACCGACGGCCGGCTCCGCGCGTTCTTCCAGAGCACCTTCACCGGCGCCGCGCGGCCGGAGCGGACCAGCCGGCTGCACGGGGAGACGCGGCTGCTCACGCCGAGCCACCTGACCGTCGACACCGCGCACGTCGAGGCGGCGCCGCAGACCCGTACCACGCCGCTGCCCGCGGACGCCGCGTCGCTTCCCGCGCCCACGCTTTGGGTCTTCAACGGCAATCCGCCGGCGGCCGGGCCCGCGGACCTGGCGGACGACCTGGCCGTCACCGCGCTGCTCGCACCGGACCTGCAGGCGCTTGAGATCTTCAACTTCGACACGTTCGTCGACTGGCTGCCGAGCACCAGGCAACCCGGCGCGGAACGGTACGACACCACCGCGACGCCGCCGCGGATCCCCGGCTACGGGCCGATGTCCAACGCGGCCACCACCGTACGCACGGCGCTGAACAGCGAGAACGTCACGCCGAGCCTGCACCGGCTGCTTGCCGGCGACTATGTCGTCAAGGGCTTCGGCCGGGACGAGTTCACCGTCCGCGCCGTGCTCCGCACCGGGCGATGGCTTACCCGCGGCGGGTACGTCAAGACCAACGTGCCGCTGAAGGTGCTTGACATGATGCGCCAGCGCGAGCAGAAATACGGCGCCAGTGTCCGGCCGATCGAGGTGGACATGGGCCCCAAGGCGGGCGACGCGAAACTCGTCGGCGGCACCAACCCGGCGCTCGGCCTGTCCGGCGTCGACGGGTCCGGCACCGTCACCACAGGCCTCTCCATCGACGTGGACAAGCGCTGGTACGACTACGACTACTTCTGGTTCGACGTGACGCTCATCGGCACCTCGGCGAACGGCCGGTCCTGGGTGCGCAGCGACATCCCGTACGGCGTGCTTGCCCGCCTCCCCGCCGAGAAGGCCACCGAGATCTTCGCGCTCCGGCCCCGGGACCTCGGCATCGTCGACCACGCGCTGTCGGTGGCGCTCGGTGACATCGCCGCCCCGATCGGCGACCGGCGCTTCCTGGTCGACCGGCTGGCCGCCCGGCCCGCCACCACCGCGCCGAACCTGCTGCACGCGGACGAGCTGGCAGCGGCCGTCCAGCGGGTGAGCGCGTGGACGTCCGCGACCCAGGCAGCACCCCGGCCGGCCGGCGCCCCGGCACCGGCCGTACCGGCGGAGGACTGCGTGATCCGCGCGTTCGGCGCGTTCGTCGCTGTGCACCGCCGGACCGCGAACGCCACCACCGACACCGAGGGCATCGGGCATCGTGGCGCCGACGACCTGGCCACCTCGCTGCGCGGCGAGTTCTTCCGGCTGCGCGACGCGGACATGCTGTGGCGGTACGTGTCGCAGCGTCCCGGCACCATGCTCGCGGTCCGCGTCCCACCGCCGCCCGGCGGCATGTCCCACCTGTTCTGGGCGATGTCGGTCGGCAACGGGGAGATCCGCTGGCTGGACGGCCAGCTGCACGGCGTCTCGGACGCGCCGGCCACGATCGGCACCCTGCGCCAGCACCTGCTCGGCGAGGACACCGGCTATCACGCGCGGGCGTTCCGTGCCGCCGGGACCGAGGTCCTGCTGCTTGACGAGCACGGCAAGCCGGTGAACCTGCGCGGCGCGCTGCCCGGCGTGCTCGGCAACCGCGAACCGGGCGACCGGCTCGGCCGCCGCTCCTCCGGCCAGATGATGCGTACCGCGCCGTTCGCGCCGTCGTTCGACCTGCCGGCGCAGGCGGGGAAGCCGGCGCCGGCGCTCACCCCGGTCCGCGAGGTGCGGGAGGTGCGCGCTGCGCCGGATCGGGAGGTGCGGGAGGCGCCAGATCGGACGGTGCGGGAGGCGCCGGATCGGGAGGTGCGGGCGCTCGGTGACTTCAGCGGTGCGCATGGCCGGGAGACGCTGCGGCGGATCACCGAGGCGGCCCGCGGCTCGGACGGCCCGCCGGTCGTCGCGATCAGCCTCGGCGGCGACCCGGAGACCGCGCTCGCGGCAGTCCGGCAGCTCGACGAGATGCTTCGCAACGACGCCTGGCGGGGCCGGTTGCCGGTGGTCGCCGCGACAAGCGGCACCAAACGGTCCGAGGACGCGTTCGCGCAGGTCCGGCGGGTTCGGCGGCCGGTCACCGTACACGAGACGGCTGTGGGTTTCGATCGGGTGTGGCAGTTGCTGGAGCCGGGCGCGGAGCAGGCCGTCACGCTGCAGGCCGAGCCGACGGTGGCACTGTTCGCGCGCGCGGACGCGATCCCGCCGGCGCCGGTCCGCACGCTGACGCCGGTGCTGGCCGGGTGGATCGCCACGCCGGACTGGGCGGGCGCCGAGGCGTATCACCGGGAGCACCCGGCGGAGCTGCACGCCTCCGGCCTCGCCGCCGAGCTGGCCCGGGTGATCGCGGAGAACCCGGCCGACCGCCGCCTGCCCGGTCTGCAGCTCGCGCGGGAGACCGGAGCGCGGGCCGGTGGTGTCCCGGAGTCCCGGCTCACCCCGGTGGCCGTGTCGATGCTTGACGTGGAGCCGCCCTACGACGCGGCCCGGAGCGGCCCGGTGCCGCCCACGTTCATCTACGACTATCTGCGGTCCGCGGGGCGGAGCCGGCGGGAGCGGTTCCCGCTGGACGGCCTGCTCCTCCAGTTGATGCTCGCGGATCAGCTCAGGCCGGAGCAGGCCCTGACGCTTGCCCGCACCGCGTCCGTGACCAGGGTGGACCGTGCCAACACGAAGATTTTCGAGGTGGTCGCGGAGCTGCGGGCGCTTGACGGATCGGCGCTGCTCGCGGACCCGGCCGGGCAGACCGCGCGGTTCACGGCCCTGGTCGGTGCGGTGTCGAGGGTCCGGCCCGGTGCGCTGCCGGAGGACTGCCTCGACCCGGTGGACCGCGCCGCCTGGGTGGGCCGCCTGGACGCGCTGCGTGACAGGTGGCGGGCCGCGGGGGACCGGGCCGGCCTGCTGCGCGCCGAGGTGCTCGAGGCCGTCACCTACACGCTCTCGAACTGCTGACCGTTCCGGATGCTGTGAGGTTTCCTTTACCTTCCGGAAATCGGGTGCGCAGGCTCAATCCCATGGAAAGCGGGCTCTCCCGGAGCACGATGTCCTGTTCGCAGCGGCCGTAGAGGTGTGGCCATGATCATTCTGGACAGTTGGTACAAACTGCAAGGTTATGAAGACTTTGTAAAAGCTGCGTGAACCAACCGCGTCGGCGAGACGTTGAGCAGGATTCGTACGCCTCGCAGCACGGTTGGGGGACGGCATGTCCGGTAGCAGCACACGTGACTCGTTCATGTCGTTGTGCCCGGACGGCCGGCTGATCCCGATCGACAACGGCGTCTTCTTCCACCCCTATCCGATGAAGACCCCGGTCAACCTGCTCGAACTCCAGCGCGCCATGAACGTCGGCGCGCGGGCGGGCGGCCCGGCGTTCTTCATGGACGGGCAGGGGCTCGGCGACGTGGCCGCGCTCGAGACGGTCCAGCGGGTGACCCGTGACCTGCTCGGCGATCTGGGCGCCGGCGCACGGATCACCACGGTCGCCACCGGGCGCGCGGAGAAGTCCTGGCTCACCGCCGCGGACATGGTCGGCGTACCGATCACAGTGGTGGGCGCCCCGGCGACGGAGCCGTCCGCCCGTCTGGTCCGGGACGGCGACGCGCTTCACGTGCTGCCGAAGGGCCTGGCCGCGATGCGCGCCGTGCTGGCCACCGCCGCGGAGCTGGCCGAGGCCCGGGACACCCCGGTCTGGGCCCGGCTGGAACAGCTGGCCGACCGGGTCGCGGAGGCGCGCGAGGAGCACCGGGTGCCGCGCTCCGGCTCGGTCTCCGGCACCGTGCTGTGGCAGGCCGGCTACCAGCTCGCGGCCGGGCTGGTGCTCGGCGCGCCGGCCGGTCCGGAGGCCGCGGCGCTGACCCGGTCGGTGCAGCCGGTCTCCGAGGCCGCGCTGCTTGACCTGTTCGGCGGCACGACGGTACGCGGAACCCCGCCGCTCGGCGAGCCCACGCTTGTGCACGTCCCGGGGGTGGACGGTGCGCCGGGCCGGGTGCTGTGGCTGGTGCCGCGGGAGGGCGCGCTGTGGCGGGTGGACCTTTCGGCCGACCCGGCCGACGCGCTGCGCCGGTTCGACCCCGCGGACCTCCCGGCCGGCGCCACGGTGCGCACGCTCCGGCAGTCCTCCGCCGCATCGAACGGACCCGGTGCGCGCGCCTCGGTGCTTGACACGCCCACGAGCCTGGTGGACGCGCTGCTTGACGCGCCGGTGGGCCGCGCCGCGGCCGGTGGCCTGCCGCCCACCCGGCCCACGCCGCGCGCGGACCCGGCCGCCGGTGTCACGACCGGCGCGCAGGGCCCGGCGGAGCTGGTCCAGGTACAGGTCGATGCGGTCGGGAACGCGCTCCGGGACGGCACGCCGGAGCAGCAGTTCACCGCGCTCGACGATCTGCTGACCCGCCGGCTGCCGCCGATCCGGGCCGGGTTCGAAACGGCCAGGGCAGGGCACGACGCCACGGTACGGTCGGCCACCACCGCGATCGCCGGGCACGACGCCCGGATCGCCGCGCTGGACGCCCTGATCCCGGCCGAGGAGGCGCGTGCCGTCGCCGCGGACGCCGCGTACACCACGGCCCGGGACACGCTCATCGCCGCGAAGCAGGCCCGGGTGGCGCTGGCGGCCCGGATCGACGCGGCGAGGGTCGCGCGTGGCAAGGCCTTCGACGCGGCGGCCCGCGCGGTGCCCGCCGACCACGCCCGGCTCAGCCAGGCCTCCGTCGAGGCGAGCCGGCTCGTCGACCAGCTCACCCGGCAGGGCCTCGCCGACGACCAGGAGATCGTCCGGCTGACCGGCCTTGAGGAGGACGCCCAGGAGTACGCCGACGGCCTGCGGAGCGAGATCGCCGCGCTCCGCGCCGAGCACGGCCGCATCCCCGGCCTGCGCAGCGTCGAGGAGCAGCGCCGGACCGACGCGATCGCGGCCCGGGACACCGCGGCCGTGGACCGGGACCTGCTCGACGAGCACCTCGCGTACCTGCGGAACACGGCCGCCGACTGGGCCCGGATGGAGCTCGGCGACGCCCGGCGGCTGGACGCCAGGATGCAGGCGGCCGAGGCGGACGGCTCCCCGCTGCGCCGGGACTTCGGCGCCGCGGCCGGCGAGGTGGCCACCATCGCGGCGCGCGGTGCGGCGATCACCGTCGAGGACGTCGGGCGCCTGGTCTACCTGCACCATCTGGCCGGCGTCCGGGCGTCCGCGAGGGCCGATCACGGCGATACCGCGCCCGCCCTGGAGGCGGCGCACGTCGCGCACCTGGGCCGGCTGACCGGGTACACCGGCACGGCGGCGGTGGACGGCGAGGCCGCGCGGCTGGCCGGGCGGCAGTCCACACTGACGTTCTGGAGCGCACTCGCGGACCAGTTCGATGCCGCGCAGTCCCCGGCCGAGGCGGCGCGCGCAGCGGCGATGCGCCGCGCCCGGGAGGAGATCGAGGCCGCGCAGTCCGCCGGGCGTCAGGCGAACCTGCCCGGTCTGGTCACCCGCCTGATGGACCCGGACGGCCGGCTCCGGGGCGAGCCCTGGCACGGTGCGTCCGGGACGGCCGCGTCGCTGCGGCGGGCGCTAGCCGAGACCGCCGGTGAGGTGGCGACGCTTCGCGCCAGGATCGAGGCGGCCACCGCGCCGTCCGCGCCGTGGTTCCTGCGCGAGCGGCACGTGCTCGGCGACAGCTACGTCAAGGACGTCCAGCCGCTCGGCGCGGCCGACGTGCAGGCGATCACCACGCAGGTCCGGCCGAGCGTGGGCGACTCCGCCCGGCCGTGGCGGGCCGACGGCGCGGACATCGCGCCGTGGCTGACCGCGACGCTCGGCTCGCAGAGGGCCGACGACTGGGAGCGGCTGATCGACACCGGCGTGGCCGAGGAGTTCAACGGCAAGTACGTCCGCGTCTTCGTCCGCCCGTCGAACCCGCAGTTCCGCCGGGTCCGCCCGATCCGCCCGGGCCGAACCGGCCAGGACGTGCAACTGCAGCTCCGCTTCGGCGAGAAGTCCTTCAGCCAGTCGCGCGGCGGCTCGCGCGCCTGGAACCTGCCGCTCGGCGTGATCACCGTGCTGGCCGTCGCCAGCGACGTGCTCCAGGCCGTGGTCGGCCCGACCCTGCGGCTGTTCACCGGCGGTTCGCGGCGCTGGGCCGAGGCGGCCGGGGGCAGGGTCAACTCGGAGAATTTCGCGTTCACCGGGGACTGGGCGCTTAACGAGTACGACACGGACGCCCAGGTGGTCGTGGAGGTCGACGGCCGGGAGATCGTCACCCACAACCTCGGCAACCACCTGCTGATCCACTCGCCGCAGCTGGTCTCCACCCACCGGGATGCGGAAGACCCGATGACCGTCGGCGAGGCGACGAAGGTCCGGAACCCGGGCGCGCTGCTCGGCCAGGACTACGTCTTCAGCGCGGCCGACTTCGAGGACCCGCTCAGCGAGCTCGGGAGGCAGTTGCGCGCCGACCCCGCCTTCCTGCTCAACGACACCCAGGCCGCGCGCGTGGTGGACCGGCTCCGCCAGCAGTTCCTCAACCCCCGGATGGTCAAGGAACAGAACCAGTGGTGGACAGCGGACGCCGGGGTGTCGCCGCACATCACCATGGGGCTCGGCCGGGGCAGGAACCTCGACGGCCACCTGCGGACCGGCGGCAAGCTGCTCGACCTGCGCCGGATCACCGAGACGCCGCCCGCGATGATCCGTAACGACCTGGGCGGGGCCACCTCCCGGACGGCCGGGCGCGGCGGCAGCTCGGCCGCGGGTGGCCGGCTCGGCGCCGAGTTTCCACTGAGCATCAGCGATCACCTGGTCCTGCCCCGCCTGGACGTCCTCACGCTCAAGTTGAACCGGGACGTGGACCGCTCCGCCTCGATCGAGTCCTCCGCGCAGTACCTGCTGGTTCGTGGGGACAAGCTCATCCGGTACGCGGCCACGATCTCCACCGAGCTGACGCTCGACACGAACCGCGGTCAGCTCACCGTGCGCCACCCCACCGTCGTCGAGCTGGCCGTACCCGCGCGCTACGCGGCCGCGTTCGAGGAGCAGTTGCTGGAGTCGCCGGCGCTGCGCGACGCGGTCGAGCTGCCGAAGGGCACGCTGACGCTCGCGGCGAAGGGCGCCAAGCAGGTCAAGCCGTTCCCGCGCGGCGGCGTCACCTCGCCGGACCAGCTGCGGAAGATCGCGGCGACGCACCGGATCGAGGTCATGCTTCCGGAGGACCGGAACCCGGACGGGGCCTGGCAGTGGGCGGCCGGGCATGCCTCCGTGCGGATCTCCCGGCCGGACGACACCTACGCGACAGTCGCGGACGTGCCGGACATCCGCTATCAGGTCGACCCGGAGAATGCGGACCGGATCCTGGGCGCGACAGTGTTCACCAGGTCCGCCGATCCCACGCACCCGGAACCGGTCTCCGCCGTGTACGTGCCCAATCCGGCTCATCCGGTCAGCGGCCCGGCCGGGCGGCGGGAGACGGCCGCCGACCCGTGGGGCGCGCACGGCGTCCGGGACGCGGTGGACCTGTTCGCACTTGCCAAGAAGGCCCCGATCGAGCTGGCGATCGCGGGCCGGGCCGCCGCGCCCGCGTTCACCGACCTGCCCGCCGCTCTGCAGAGCCTGTCCGTGCTGACCGGCCAGGTACGGCTGCACGGCGACGGCGACCACCAGCCGACCCCGGCAGGGCAGGAGGCCGCGGCGTTCCGGTACGTGGTCGACGACCGGGGCCTGGTACTGCGCGCCGTGCCGCTGCGCACCTCCGGCGGGGCGGTGCAGCCCGGTACGCCGGTGCCGAACCCGGCGCTCTACCTGCCGGCGCAGGGGCACACCACCGTACCGGCGGATGAGGCTCTGGCGTCGGTCAATCGGTTCCTGGACGGGCTCGACGTTCCCGACTATGCACAGGTGCAGGTCGCCGACGGGGTGCCGGCCGCGATCGTCACCGCGCTGTCCGCGCATCCGCGGGTGGAGGTGGTGGACCACACAGGCGTCCGGCTGGCCGGGCAGACGCTTCCGGACGCGATCAGGAACGACACGAACCCGGCCGGGATCCGGCGGCACGTCGTCACCACTGACGGCTGGGTGAACGGCGATCTCGCACCACTTGCCGCACCGACCCGGGAGCCGTGGGCGATGGCCGCCCGTACCGGCCTCGGTCCCGGGGTGATGAAGGAGATGCCCGGCGCAGAGATGATCTTCGGGGATGCGCTGCGGCTGCTCGAGCACCAGATGAAGAAGGCCGGCCGGACGCTGAAGCGGGGACGCCGGACCAAGCGGTTCGCCGAGCTGGCCGCGAAGCTCGGCGTGCCGGGCATGCGCGGGTTCCAGCGGTCGATCTTCGACGGCGGGATCACCGACACGTACACGGTCGGCGACCTCACGTTCCGGGTGAACCTGACCGGCACGCTCGGCGACCTCCGCGAGGTGCGCACCGTGCCCGACTACCTGCTCGACACCAAGCGGACCGGCCGTTCCGGGCTCAGCGTCCGCGAGCTGATGGCGTACCAGATCGGCGCGCGCGTGGACGGCTCCGGCCGGGTGAGCATCAAGGACTTCTTCGGCCTGCGGGTCAGGCTCGTCGACCTCCAGGCGATGTTCGACCGGGAGTACGCGAACCAGGTCGGGCTGTCCCAGGCCGGCGCGCGGCGGCGCAAGGTCCGCGGCACGCTCACCGAGTTCGACTACGACGTCCGGTACCAGCTCACCGTGTCGGCGATCGACAAGAACGGCAAGGTGGTCAGCGACATCAGCACCCGCACGTACGGCGGCGAGGCGTTCCACGCCCCGGTGCGGGTGGCGGAGGAGGATCTCGCACCGGCGCCCGGCGGCACGCACAGCCAGGAGCCACTGCCCGGCGACAGTTCCCCGGTCACCCGGCTCAGCCCTGACGAGTCGCGCGCCGCCCGCTCCTGGCTCGACGGTGGCGAGCCGGCCGGCTACCTGTCCAGGGTGGACGGCAACACCGAGGGCATGTACGTCTGGCTGAACCAGGTCGGGACGCTCGCCGAGTCGGTGCAGGCCTTCATCGACGGCGTGGACGGCACTCCCCGGACCGCCTCCGCCACCGCGGCCCTGCTGCGTGACCTCGCCCCGGACGGCGGCCGGCTGACGATGGAGTCCGGCGTCGCGGACGGCCTCAAGCCCGACTACCTGGAGCCCCGGGCCAGCGACCTGATGACCCGCCTCGGCATCGTGGTCCCGCTGAGCCGGGGGAAGGACGGCGCGGTCCGCCAGCTCCGGGTCCGCCTGCTACCGGCGAACGCGCGGTTCACCCGGCCCACCGACGGCGCCACCAACCGCGACTACCAGGACTCGAACCTGCAGAGCGGCGGCAGTGAGGGCGACGCGGTCAGCGCCCAGGCCACCCTCGGCGTCGGCGGCATCTTCCAGTGGGGGCCCGGTGCCGCGGCGCTGCCGGACGACGGCGACGGCGCCCAGGGCAGCAGCTACCTGCCCGGCCAGGATCCATCGCCCGGCCAGCAGGTGCCGGCGGCCAGCCGGGGCGCCGACCATGTCAACCTCGGGCTGGACGCCGCGATCTCCGCCCGCCTGGGCGAGACCACGTCCGCGCTCAACGGCGGCACCTCCACCACCCGCGCCGGGTACGAGGGCCGCTCCTACAACCACTCGGCGGACGCGGTCTACCTGGTCACCTACGAGCGGTACTCGCGCGGCGGGGTGCTGAGCAAGCACGAGCACGACCTGAAGATCGCGCACGGGCTGGACACGTCCACGCCGCACGTGACGGCGAAGGAGCTCGGGCTGCCGATCCCGGCCGCGGACGAGCGGGTGATGCCGGCGAAGACCGTGGAGCTGTCTCCGATCCACAAGGAGCTCGCGTTTGCCGCCTCTCCGGTGGAGAAGCTGACCGCCGCCCGGAACCGGACGGTGACCCGGGGCGGCGTCACCCGCACAGTGCGGCAGGACGTCCTCGGCGTGGTCAAGGAGCGGCTGCGCGGCATGGACGTCGCGGTGGACGACCCGTCGATCTCGCTTGCGGTGGAGAACCTCTTCCGTACCAGCGCGATCAAGACGCACTACCGGACCATCCGCCGGGACGGCCTGGAGGCGCTGATCACGCTGAACCGGGGGATCGGCGGCGTCAAGCGGATCGGCATCCGGCTCACCGCCGACGACGGGCCGCTCAGCTACGAGCGGCCGCGCCCGGACGTCAAGGGCACGATCAGCAAGGGTGGTCTCGACCGGAAGAGCCTGACCGAGGTGTTGGACCAGTCCGTCAAGATCGGGCCGGCCGGTGATGCCCGGTTCGGACCCGGAGACGCCCGGATGGCGATCGGCGCCGGCGCGGAGGCGGAGTGGGGCCGGACCGCCGTCGACAGCCGTTCCCGGTCGGACCAGCCGTACCTGCGTGTGTCCCCGACCAACCCGGACAGCCAGGAATTCAGCGCGCACACCGTACTCAAGCTGGAGTTCTTTGAGGCTTCTGACCTGCCGCAGGCGATCGAGTCGGTCGTCTCGGCCGGGTCGGCGACGGTCAAGATGGTCGACACGATCTCCGACGGCTGGCTGCGCACGCTGCTCCAGGACGCGGTGACCGGGACGCGGAAGCCGAAGCACGTCGATACGGTTCCCGGCCGGCTGCGGGTGATCACGCCGAGCCACCTGACCCAGGACAAGCCGCACTTCGAGAGCGTGCCGCACCTGCGCAGCGACCTGCCGGAGTCGGCCGGTGACATCGTGCCCGCCTCCGTGCAGGTCTTCAACCGCAATCCGCCACCGGGCGGGCCTGCCGACCTCCAGGCGGACCTGGCCATGACCGCGCAGCTGGCACCGCACGTGCAGGGGCTGGAGATCTTCGGGTTCGACAGGTTCACCAGCTGGCTGCCGACCACCCGGATGCCCGGCGCGGAGCGCTACAACACCGCCAAGCCGGTACCGCGCCTGCCCGGGTACGCCGCCTTGTCCACCGCGCTCACCTCGGTGAAGGCGGCACTCACCAGCACAAACGTCACCCCGAACATCGGGCGGTTGCTCAACGGCAGCTACACGGTCAAGGGCGAGGGCTCGGACGAATTCACGGTACGGGCGGTGTTGCGCGCCGCCCGCTGGCTGTCCCGCGGCGACTACCGGGCGACGAACATGCCGATCACCGTGTCGGCCCTGAACCAGCAGCGGGACCAGCGGTCCGGCCTCAGCATCCGGCCGCTCGAGGTGGAGGCGGGCCCGCGCGAGGGGGACGAGAAGGCGATCGGGTCCACAGGTATCGCCGGCAGCGGGTCCCGTACCGGCGGGGCCGCGGGCGGCGCCGCCAACGTGGAGATCGTCTACGAGAAGAAGGCCGGCGACTACGACTACTTCTGGTTCGATCTGACGCTGATCGGCACGTCCGCAAACGGCCGGGCCTGGGTGCGCAGCGACGTCCCGCACGGGCTGATCGCGCGCATCCCGTCAGAGATAGCCGCCCAGGTCTTCGGCCCGCGCCCCACGCTCGGGATCATCGACCAGGCGCTGGTCCAGGCGATCGCGGACGACGTGCCGCCGGCCTTCGTCGCAGACCGCCGGTTCATGGTCGAACGGCTCGCCGCCGCCCGCCCGGCCACGCCTAACCTGCTGCGGCAGGCAGAGCTGGACGCGGCGGTGCAGCGGCTCCGCGACTGGACCGCCGCGACCGAGACCCCGGCACTCCCCGCCGGTGCGGTGCCGCCGGTGAACCCGCCGGAGGACTGCGTGATCCGGGCGTTCGGCGCGTTCATCGCGGTTCACCGCCGCACCGCCAACGGCACCACAGACACCGACCGCGTCGGGCACGGAGCGGCGGAGGACCTGGCCACGTCGCTGCGGGGCGACTTCGCCCGGCTCTACGACCCGGACCTGCTCTGGCAGTACGCGGCCGGCCGGCCGGGCAGCATGATCGCGGTCCGGGTGCCGCCGCCGTCCGGTGGCATGTCGCACCTGTTCTGGGTGATGTCCGTCGGCGGCGGCCGGATGATGTGGGTGGACGGCCAGCGGCACGCCGCGTCGGCCGCGCCGGCGACGATCGGCACGTCGATGGACAACCTGCGCGGGCGGATCACCGACCAGCACGCGCAGATGTTCCGCAAGAGCGGCACCGAGGTGCTGATGCTCGACGAGCGCGGCCGGTCGGTGAACCTGCGCGAGGCGCTGCCCGGCGCGCTGACCAGCCGCGCCGCGGGCGACCGGGTGGGCCGTCGCGCGTCCGGCCAGCTCGCGGCGCCGTCTGCCGTACCGCTGATGGATCTCCCGTCGCTGACGCCGATAAAATCGCTGACGCCGGTGACGCCGGTGACGTCGCCGACGCCGGTGACGTCGCCGACGCCGGTGACGTCGCTGGCGCCGGTGACGTCGCTGGCGCCGGTGCAGGAGTCCTCGACCCGTGAGATCCGCATGCTCGGCGACTTCAGCTCCCCGCGCGCCGCGGGGGTGCTGCGGGAGCTCACCGCGGCGGCGCGCGGTGCGGACGGGCCGCCGGTGGTGGTGATCAACCTGGGCGGCCCGCCCGGGACAGGGCTGGAGGCGGTCAAGCAGCTCGACGAGATGCTGCGCAACGACGCCTGGCGGGGCGTGATGCCGATCGTGGCCGCGACCTCGGGGGCAAAGCCGGCCGAGGACGCGTTCGCGTTGGTCCGCCGCGCTCACCGGCCGATCACCGTGCAGGAACGGATGCTCAAGTTCGACGTGTTCTGGCAGCTCTTCGAGCCAGGAGCGCCGAACCCGGTCAACCTGCCGGAGGACGCGGTGACCGCGCTGCGGGAGGCGGAAATGCTGCCGCCGCCGATCCGCCACACGCTGACGCCGGTGCTGGCCGAGTGGATCGCCTCTCCGGACTGGGCGCATGCCGAGGATTACCAGCGCGCGCACGACGCCGGGCTGGGCGATCCGGCCGTCGCGGGCGAGCTGCGCCAGGTGATCGCGGAGAATCCGGACGACCAGCGCCTCCCCGGGCTGCTGCTGGCGCTTGAGGTCGCGCGTCGCGCGGGCGGCGTCCCGGCCGGCCGGCTCGCACCGTCCGCGACCTCGTTCCTGCGGGTGGAGCCGGTCTACGACGCCGGAACACAGGGCCCGGTGCCACCCACCTTCGTCTACGACTACCTCAAGGGCGCCGGGGGTACGCGCCGGGACCGGTTCGCGATGGACGGGCTCCTCTTCCAGCTGATGCTTGCCGGGCAGCTCAGCCACGACGAGACGCTGACGCTGCTGCGGTCCGCCACCGCCAACCGGCTCGACCAGGCGAACACGAAGGTGTTCGAGGTGGTGACGAAGCTGCTCGGCCAGGTCTCGCCGGAGCAGCTGCGCACCGACTCGGCCGCGGTCACCGCGAGCTTCGTGGCGATGGTCGGCTCGGTCTCCAGCCGGCAGCCGGGCTCGCTGCCCGAGGACTGCCTCGACCCGGTCGACCGGACCGCCTGGGTGGGCCGGCTCGACGCGCTGCGCGACCGGATGGCCGCTCACGGCGACGAGATCTCCCGGCTGCGCGCCCAGATCCTCGACGTCATCACCTACACACTGTCGAACTGCTGAACGGGGGACCGTCATGGACCTGCCCATCGCGATCCGGCACTCGGACGCCATCTGCATCGATCACATGCTGCCCACCTCGACCGGTGCCCACGTCCACACCGAGTCGATCTCGACCCGTAACCGGGACCCGCGCCTGCGCCGGACGACCGGGCTGCCGGCCATGGAACGCTATGCGTACCTGACGTTCGGCAAGGAGATCCAGGACGCGCTCGGCAGCGGCACCCGGCTCGGCGGGGACCGTGCCCAGGCGGTGCTGTACCAGTTCCTGCGCGGCGTCCCGATCGAGTCCGCGGACCGGTACGTGGTGCGGCTCGATCCGGACGGCCTGTCCCTGTCCGACGTGGCCGCCCGCGCCGACCTGATCGGCCTGCCGATCGAGGTCCCCCGGGCCGGTCTGGCCCCCGGCGCGCCGGTCGACCCGCACCGGCTGATCGGTGTGGACGGCGGCATGCGGCCGGCCCCGGTCGACGGTGCGGAGTTCCTGCGGGTGATGCCGATCCGGCACCGGGCGGCGGACGCCTACGCGGCGGTCCCGGCCGAGATGCTCGACCTGGCGCTGCGCACGCCGTACCCCGGGGCCCGGCTGGTCCTCGACGACGACGGCGTCCGGCTCGGCCTGCCCGCGCCGCTCGCCCGGCACGCCTACGCGGACACGCTTCGCACGCTGTCCCGCCCGTTGCGGCCTGCGGACGCGGTGGGGGCGCCACCGACGGAGATCACCGGTTACGGGGACCTGCTCGCCGCGATGGCCACGCCTGGCACCCGTGCTTTCGTGACAGTCCTGGCCCCGTCCGGCGCCGAGACGACAGTGCTCGCGTTGCACGACGCGCACGGCGTGTCCTTCCTGGACCCGGGTACCGGGGGCGCGGCGCTGCTGCCGGCCGCGCCGGAGCGGATCACGTTCACCCCGGCCGCCGGTGAGCCGGGCCTGAGCCTGGCCGACTGGCTCGCCGAGATCCGCGCGGCCCGGCCCGCGGCCGCGGCCCGTCCGGTCAACCGCTCGTCTGCGATCCACGCGCTGCCGGTCGGTGGCACCGGCCGCACCGTCGACGTGATCGGGTCGCCAGGTGCGCTGACCGCCCGGTTCCACTCCGAGATCACGGCCGCGGCCGAGGGGGTGGACGCGCCGGTGGTGGTGATCGCCACGGACCGCCAGCAGCGCGGACCATCCCGGCGCCAGCTCGCCAACCTCGAATGGCAGCTCTTCCAGCACCGGCAGAATCAGCTGGCCGGCGGCGACCCGCCGATCGTGGTGATCCACGGCGAGGCGCCGTCCGGCCTCCGCGAGCTGCTCGGCGGCTACGACTTCGCCATGGTGCACCAGCCGCGTACCTCCGGCGGCGGGCTGAACCTGAACCTGGACAACCTGTGGTCGGCCCGGGACGCAGCCGGGAACACGGTCTCCGCGCCGGCGCCGACGATTACCGCGGACCTGCTTCGCAAGGCCGGTACGGCCCGGCCCGCACCAACTCCGGCCGGGGAGCCGGCCGACGAGCGGCTGCTGTCGTTCCTCTCCACGCCCGTCGACGACGTGGCGGCGATCAAGTCGGTGCTTGACGAGCAGGGCTCCGCGCTGAAGTCGCTGCTTCCGCAGATCGGCACGCTCGGCGTGGTGCAGAAGGACCTGTTCGCGGCGTGGGAGGCGATCCTTCGCATCGAAGAACGCGGTGATGCGGCGCTCTCCGGCGCCGCGTTCGGCTACCTCGGCGCCGGGGACGCGCGGAACACGATGTCGCTCTCGGTCGTACCGTCGCTTCTGGAAAAGGATTCTGAGACACGTGGCGGCGCGTTCGACGACCTGATCGACCTGACGAAGGGGCCGCTCGACGACGGCGCCAGCCGGGCGATCCTGGACGGGATCCGGCGGGGACTGGCCGGCGCCCCGGACCAGGAGCTGAAGCAGCTGATCTACCAGCACTCCGTCTACCTGCCGGAACGAGGCCGCACGGACTGGATCCGGCAGCTTCGCGATCTCGCCGGCGAGAAGCCCGAGAACACCGCGCTGTTCGAGAAGATCGCGCTCTACGTGGAGACGTGTCCCTGACCTGAGGCTCAGCCCACGTGGATGCCGGGCCGGTTCGCCGCGTCCTTCTCGGTCTGCCGGATGATCTCGCGGACCACTGGCGCGGTGTCGCCCCGGCCGAACAGGAGGTAGCGCAGCAGATGCACGACCGGGCTGCCCTCGGCCCACTCGAAATAGCAGTGCGGGCGCACGCCTGTCGCGTCCCGCAGCGCAAGCAGCACGGCCGCGATCGCGTTCGGCGCGGCCGGGCTCTGCGTGCGCAGGATCCGGTACGGCCCGACCTCCGCGCCTGTCACCCGCAGCACGCCGCTGAACTCGGACGGGTCGGCCACCTCGACCTCAAGGAACATCACGTCGGCGCGGCCCGGGACCGGGTTCATCCCGCGCTGCTCGCCCTCCTTCTCCGCGTACTCCGACTCCTCGCAGGTGCGCGGCCGGTGCGCGATCAGGTTGAGCGCGCCGTCGTGCGCGATCGAGTCGGTGACGAACCGGCGGGCCGCGTCGTCGAACTCGATGCGCTCCGCGCGCAGCTCAGTGGTGCGGGTGACCCGGGAGATCAGCGACACCACGATGATGCCGCCGATGAACAGTGCGGAGATCGCGATGCCGTCCGGCTTGGCGATGATGTTCTCCGCCATCGCGTAGCCAAGCACAAGCGTCAGCGCGATGAATCCCACGCTCGCCAGGCGCTTGCGGTGCCGGATCGCGAACACGGTCACCGCGACCGCGCCGGAGACCATCATCGCGAGGATTCCCGTGGCATACGCGCCGGCCTGCGCGTTGACGTCCGCGCCGAACGCGATGGTCAACACCACGCTGATCAGCGTGTAGACAAGCACCACCGGCCGGACCGCGCGCGCCCACTCCGGCGCCATGCCGTAACTCGGCAGGTAGCGGGGCACGATGTTGATCAGACCGGCCATCGCTGACGCACCGGCGAACCACAAGATCAAGATCGTGCTGATGTCGTACGCCGTGCCGAACGCCTCGCCGAGCCGCTCATGCGCCAGGTAGGCGAGCGCGCGCCCGTTCGCCGGACCGCCCTCCTCGAACGCTGACTGCGGGATCAGCACGCTGGTCACGAAGCTGGTCGCGATCAGGTAGAAGCTCATGATCACGGCGGCCGCGGTGAGCAGCCGGCGGGTGTTGCGCACCCGGTTCTCAAGCCGCTGCGCCGCGTCCTCGCCCTTCGCCGCGACCAGCGGCATCATGCTCACACCCGTCTCGAAGCCGGACAACCCCAGCACCAGCAGCGGAAACGCGATCACGGCGGTGGTCAGCACGCCGAAGAAGCCGTCCTGGCCGGTGGTCAGCGCCGTCGTCCAGCCCTCGAGCGCGCCGGGCGTGCTGAACACGTCCGTCAGGCCGACGCCGACCACCACCAGGTTCAGGGCCAGGAACACGGCCACCAGCGGGATCGCGACGCCGACCGCCTCGCTGAAGCCGAGCAGGAACACGCCGCCAAGGACAAGCAGCATGGCCACCGTGATCGGTACGGCGAGGCCGTGGAACGCGGTCGGCACGTACGGGTTCTCCAGCAGGTGCACCGACGCGTCCGCTGCGGAGAGCGTGATCGTCACGATCCAGGACGTGGCCACGAAGCCCAGCAGGATCAGCACGAACAACTTGCCCCACCAGAACGGCAGCAGGTTCTCGAGCATCGCCACCGAACCCTGGCCGCGCGGGCTCTCCCGGGCCACCCTGTGGTACATCGGCAGCATGCCGAGCAGCGTCAGCGCCACGATCAGCAGCGTGGCGAGCGGCGACAGCACGCCCGCGGCAAGCGCCGCGATGCCGGGCAGGTAGGCGAGCGTGGAGAAGTAGTCCACGCCGGTCAGGCACATCACCTTCCACCAGGCCTGGGGCGTGGCGTGCGAGTCGGTGCTCTCCGGGCCGACCGGCTGCACCCGGTCCTTCAGCAGCCACCGCCCAAGCGGGGTGCCCGGCGGACGCTCCCGCGCAGGGCTCTCCACGTACGCCGGAATCGCCAGCTCAGGGCTGCCGCCCATAGTCTCCCCCTCGATCGATGACGCCGTCCGGCACGGTACCCGCTCGCGTCACGCGCCAGTCATCGCGCTCCGGCCTGGCGGCGCATGTCAACCGCGCGTATACGTACCCCCTGTTGAATGGCGCTGTGATTCGACCTCCCTATGACGCGGGCGTCGGGGCCGTGCTCGCCGCGGCGGGCCTGGACCGGGACGTGCCCGCGCCGGCCGCCGAAGACCTGATCGCCGGGCTGCGAGCGGGAAACTCCGAAGACCTCAGCGGGTACGACGTGGTCCGGCGGGACATCACCGCCGACGGGTTCCGTGGCGCGGCGCTCACCGCGTCCGTGTACAGCCGCCCGGACCATTCCGGAACCGGTCCGGGACTGTTCGTGCTGCACGGCGGCGGCATGGTCGGCGGCACCCGGTTCACCGGCCTGTCGATGCTGCTGCCGCTGCTTGCCGCGCACGACGTCTCGCTTGTCACAGTGGACTACCGGCTCGCACCGGAGCACCCGGACCCGTACCCGGTCGAGGACGCCTACGCGGCCCTGGTCTGGACCGCGCGGAACGCCGGTGACCTCGGCATCGATCCCGGCCGCCTGATCGTGGCCGGCGTCAGCTCCGGCGGCGGGCTCGCGGCCGGCACCGCACTGCTGGCCCGCGACCGCGGCGGACCCGCGCTGCTCGGCCAGCTGCTGATCTGCCCGATGCTCGACGACCGCGGCCGGACCGTGTCGGCCCGCCAGTTCGACCGCAGCGGCACCTGGACCGGCGGGCACAACCGGGCGGGCTGGTCCGCGCTGCTCGGCACGCGGGCCGGAACGTCGGACGTGTCCGCCTACGCCGCACCGGCCCGCGCCGCCGACCTGTCCGGGCTGCCGCCCGCGTTCCTCGATGTCGGCTCCGCGGAGGTGTTCCGCGACGAGAGCGTCACCTACGCGAGCCGGATCTGGGCCGACGGCGGCGACTGCGAGCTGCACGTCTGGCCCGGCGGCACGCACGCGTGGGACGCGCTCGTCCCGGACGCCCCGATGGCCCGGCAGGCGGCCGCGGCCCGGTCCGGCTGGCTGGGACGGCTAATCGCCACCCCCGCCGCCGTCGCCTCCGCCGTCCCCGCCTGAGTCGCCCCAGTCGCCGCCGTCCCCGTCGCCGCTGCTCCAGCGGCCCCGGCGACGGGAGAACGGGAGCCACAGGCCGGCCAGGATGAACAGCAGCGGCGTGCAGTAGAGCGCGAGCGTGAGCGGCTCCGGAATCACGATCGCCGAGTCGCCGTTCACGCGCGCACTCACCTGCGTGCTCTGCCGCAGCCCTTCACCGCTGATCTCGCCGGAGACGGCCGCGCCGTCCACGGTCCACGAGGCGTCGCAGACCTGGTGGCTCTCGTTCAGGCCGTCCCGGCACGGTCCGTCGACGGTCACAGTGGTTTCCGGGTAGGTGAACGCGATCAGGTGCGGCCAGGCGAGCTGCGAGAACGCGAACGCGCCGACCACGACGAAGATCAGTCCCAAGAGGAGGCGGCCGGCGGCCGACAGAAGTCTGCCCATGAGCGGTGAGGCTAGCCGGGGCGGGCAACGCGCGGCCGCCGGAGGACCAGCCCGGACGGCACCGGATGATCCGGCCGCCTACCGGGGTTTCGGTGGCCGCCGGGGTGTCGGCGGCTGCCGGGGTGTCGGCGGCTGCTGCGGCGGGCGCGGCAGCCACCGATGCCGTCCACAGGCGAGGGTGTCACCCGGTCGCGCGGGCGTGGAAGCGGTTCCCCTCCGGATCCGCAAGCAGCCAGCCGTCCGCGTCCGACTCCGGCCCGGCGAGCAGCCGCGCGCCGTGCGCCAGCAGATCCGCCGGGGACTCGTCACGCAGCTGGACGTGCCAGTGCACGCGGTTGCGGGACGGCCGGGGATCCGGCACCGGGTCGAAGACCATGTAGTCCCAGGGGAACCCCGGCGAGCCGGTCACCGACACCGCCTCGCCCTCGTAATCCACCCGCCCGCCGAGCACCACGCTCCACCAGTGGGCCAGATCCCGCGCCGACTCGCACTTGACGACCAGCTCGAAGATCCCCGGCGGCCGGTCGTCAGTCGCCGGGAACGCGCAGAACTCGTTGCCCTCGGGATCGGCAAGCACGTACCAGGGATCTGCCCCCGGTCGCCGGATCACGGCCACGCCCGCCGCGATCAGCTCCGTCGGCCGCTGCCCCGGCAGCCGCAGATCCACGTGCACCCGCGCATCGTCCGGCGGCAGCGACTCCACCTGGTGCAGACGCAGGATCTCCGCGTCCGGCCGTTCCGGTATCCGGTCGATCCGCAGCTGTAGCGCATTCTCCTGCCGCAACATGCCACCGCCGAGCGCGGTCCGCCAGAACGCCGCCTGACCGCCTAGATCGAGAACATCGAGTGTCAGTCCGTCGAATTGCGCCATCGGCCGGGTCGCTTTGATCAAATCTTTGGAAAGCATGGCGCGCAAGTACCACATCCTTCGGCGTCGTAAACGACCGCCTCGAAAGAGTTAGCATCAGAGCAATTGTGGTTCCAGTCGATCCCGATACCACGATTCCAGGATCGGCCAAAGGCCCGCATCCCCGTCCTCGAGAACCGCCGCCGCGCGCTCCCCGTGGGCCGCCGGAAGGTATTCCCACAGGTGGTTACCGTCGTTGGCCTGCACCGACCCTTTGGCAAGCAACGGCTCGTACCGCGCACTGCCGGCCGGCCCCGAGACCGTGAACACCCCGTTCTGACGCCGCCTGATCACATCCGCCATCGTCTTTGCTCCTGTCATTCCGGAATCTTCGGGTTGTACCCCCGCAGATACGGAACTCACCACACCTTCGGGTGATTGCCGTCCATTGTCATGATCACCCGGACCCGGGTGATCATGACAATGGAACCGCAGTACACCGCCGCCGGTCTGGCCGCGGCCCGCGTCGCCGCCAGAGCCAGAGCGAGAACCAGCCCACCGACAACGGGGAGATCGTCGGCGCCGACGTCGACCTCACCACCGCGCACCGCGACTCCGACCCCACCCCGGTCGGCGAGGCCGAGGCAGACCGGCGACGGGCGGCCGACTTAGCCCCTGGGCGCGTGGCCCGGGCACCCCGCCCGGGCCACGCCGGCGACTAGGGTCGGACCATGTACATCGCACGGATCCAGGTGGAGAACGTTCGCGGGTTCTACGACCGGCGCGCGGTGGATCTCGACCTGACCCGTCCCGACGGCACCTACGCCGGCTGGACCGTGATCGCCGGCCGGAACGGTTCCGGAAAGACATCGTTGCTGAGGGCACTCGCCCTGACCATCAGCGGTCCATTCATGCGAGGGCTCGCACCGAGCCTGCCGAGCTGGATCTCGGCCGATCGCCCCGCGGGCAGTACGACGGTTGCCGTGGCCGTCGATCACGATGTCGATCGTGCTCGTCAGGAGCTGCCCTTCTCTTTCGCCTCGTTCTCGGTCCGATGGGGAACACTGCGGCCGAACGCGTCGGCATCGATGTCAGCGTTGTCGTCCCTCAGGGCGGGCGCCGGATTTGAGTTGCAGGCATCTGTCGACAACGAGGTCCAAGGCGAGCGACTGGGTCCCTGGGACGATCGCTCCGGGGGCTGGTTCTGCGCGGCATACGGACCATTCCGTCGTCTCACGGGCGGCTCCGGGGACGTTCAGGGGTTGATGCAGGCGCCCGGGCCCATTTCCCGGATGGCCAGTCTCTTCCACGAGGACGCCTCGCTCGCGGAGGGGGTTTCCTGGCTCATCGGCTGGCATCTCCGGTCGCTCGAGCAACGGCCCGGTGCCGCCGAGTTGAAGAAAGCCGCGCTTGCGGTGCTGGGCGACGGTCTCCTCCCCGACGGTTTCGCTGTACGCAGCCTCGATTCCGAGGGTCTGTGGGTAGAGAACGGCGGCCGGCTCTTCCCGCTCAGGGAGATGAGCGATGGATATCGGTCCGTCGCCGCCCTGGTGGTCGATCTGCTGAAACAACTGCACGAGACCTACGGGGAACTCGAGATCGACGAGAGCGCGGGCTTCCCGAGGGTGATGGCGCCCGGCGTGGTGATCATCGACGAGGTCGATGCCCATTTGCACGTCTCCTGGCAGAAGCGCATCGGCACCTGGCTGAAACAGCATTTTCCGAGAATTCAGTTCATCGTCACCACGCACAGCCCGTATGTCTGCCAATCCGCCGATCGCGGGGGACTCATCCGTCTTCCCGGTCCCGACGAGAACGAACCGCCTACGGTGGTCGATGAGGATCTGTACGAGCGCGTGGTCTACGGCAGCGGTGACGATGCGGTTCTCTCCGAGCTGTTCGGCTTGGATACCCCGTACTCCGACGCGGCGCAGCACCTCCGCCGTGAACTGGTCGAGCTGGAGCATGCCGTTGTCGTCGGCACCGCGGCGCCGGAGCAGCGCGAGCGGTATGGGTACCTGTCCCGCCTGCTCACCAGTTCACCCGCGACCCGTGTCGCCGAGGTGGCAGCTCGGCTGACTGACCGGTCAGCCGAGCAATGATCAGGCTGTCCAGGATCGCCCTTCCGGATGGGCCTGTGGTGCGCCTGACTGAGCTCAGCCGGCAGATCCGGGCGGCGCCGGGTCCGGATCGCTACTCACTGGCGACCAGGCTCTGGTCCGGCCGATCGGTGAGGAACGCGGTCTATACGCCGGTGAAGGAAGCGCTCTGCAGCATGGCGCCGGGCCGGGAGCGCTGCATGTACTGCGGCGACAACCACGGGACCGACGTTGACCATTTCGAGCCGGTCGCCCGTAATCCGCTGCGGACCTTCGACTGGCTCAATCATCTGCTTGCCTGTTCGAACTGCAACAGCCATCAGAAGCGTGACCGATTTCCGTGCGACGCTGATGGCCGGCCGCTGCTGATCGATCCGACGGCGGAGGACCCGGCCGATCATCTGTTCCTGTCGCTGTCGGTCGGCGAGTACAAGGCGTTGAGCGACAAGGGGGCGCGGACGATCGAGGTCTGCGACCTGAACCGTGCTCTGCTCGCGCGCGGCCGGATGCAGGCCCGCCGGGTGGTGGCGATGGCGCTGCGCGGCTGGCGTGACGACCGTGACGCCGGTGACGCGGCGGGGATGGCCGAGAAGGTGCTGACCATCCGGGAGCAGCCGTTTGCCGACGTCTGCCAGGCGATGCTGCGCCAGGCGACCGCACCGGGGGCGGATGTGATCTTCTCGGACAGTCCGGATCTGATCGCGCTGCTGTGCAGCGAGCCGCTTCGCGAGGCGCTGCTGGCCTGATCAGCGGTGGTAGACCGTGACGTCGATGGCGTAGTGGTCGGCGCGGTAGAGGTTGTCGGCGAATTCGACCGGGGAGCCGGCGGCGTCGAACGCGGTCCGCTGCATGCAGATCAGCGGCGCTCCCGGGCCGATCTCCAGCAGGCGTGCCTGTGCGGTGGTCGCCGCGCGGGCCGTGATGCGCTGCGTGGCCACGGCGGGACGGCCGCCGCGTGTGCCGAGGAGGTGGTAGAGGCCGTGGGTGGTCAGGTCGGCGGCGGTCAGGGCGGCGAAGCGGGGTGGGAGCCAGTTGCGGAGGATCGCGAGTGGGGTGCCGTCGGCGAGGCGGAGGCGTTCGCAGTGGACCAGGTGTTCGCCGTCGGGGAGGCCGAGCATGCGGCTCGCCTGGCGGTCGGTGGCGGCGGGTTCGAAGGACAGGACGCGGGTGGACGGGTGGCGGCCGGCGGCGGTGAGGTCGTCGTGGAGGCTGGTGAGGGCTACGCGGCGGCGGACCTGGATGTCGTTGACGCGGGTGCCGGCGCCGCGTTTGCGGGTGAGGAGGCCGTCGGCGACCAGCTCCTCGATGGCGCGGCGCATGGTGGGGCGGGAAACGCCGAGGGTGGCGGCGAACGAGATCTCGTCGGGGAGGCGTTCGCCGGGGGCCAGCAGGCCGGACTCGACGGCCTGCTCCAGACGGCTGCTGACCTGCAGATATAGCGGGTCTGGGAGGCTGCGGTCGACGACGATCAGGGGCAGTGGCATGTGGTCACCTGACAAGCGGGCCTGTTTGTCAGGACAAAGTATTGACCTCGACGCCGGGTGAGCGGAAGCTCGCGGGACGGAAACACGCCGGAAACCGGGGAGGGCCCCACCGTATGACCGGGTTCGAAGTCGTCACGATGGGGCGCGTCGGCGTCGATCTCTACCCGCTGCAGACCGGCGTCGGGCTCGAGGACGTGGAGACGTTCGGCAAGTTCCTTGGCGGCAGCGCGACGAACGTGGCGGTGGCGGCCGCGCGGCACGGACGGCGCACCGCGGTGATCACCCGCGTCGGACCTGACCCGTTCGGGAGGTATGTCCGGCGCACGCTTACCGAGCTGGGCGTCGACAACCGGTTCGTGACCGACGTCGAAGGGCTTGCCACGCCCGTCACGTTCTGCGAGATCTTCCCGCCGGACGACTTCCCGCTCTACTTCTACCGGCAGCCGACCGCGCCGGACCTGGTCATCCGCCCCGAAGAACTAGATCTTGACACCGTACAAGCGGCAGATCTCTTCTGGTGTACGGTGACCGGCCTGTCCCGGGAGCCCAGCCGCGAGGCGCACCACGTGGCCTGGGCGGCCAGGGGCAGGCGGCCGCTCACCGTCCTGGACCTCGACTACCGGCCGATGTTCTGGGACTCGCCAGACGAGGCCGGCACCCAGATCCGGACAGCGTTGCCGCAGGTCACGGTCGCGGTCGGCAATCTCACCGAGTGTGCGGTGGCCACCGGTGAGCCGGATCCGGACAAGGCCGCCGACGCGCTGCTGCGCGCGGGCGTCGAGCTTGCCATCGTCAAGCTCGGCCCCGAGGGCGTGCTCGCCAAGACGACTGACGCGGCGGTACGCGTCCCGCCCACCCCTGTCGACGTGGTCAACGGCCTCGGCGCCGGTGACGGCTTCGGCGGCGCGCTCTGCCACGGCCTGCTTAACGGCTGGCCCCTGGAGCGGCTGATCCGCTTCGCGAACGCGGCGGGTGCGATCGTCGCCGGCCGTCTGGAGTGCTCCACCGCCATGCCCACCACCGACGAGGTAGAGAGCGCGCTGGAGCGGAACCATGCCTGACTTCGAGATGCTGCGTGAGCTGCGCGCCACCCGCCCGGACGCGATCGCGGAGGCGGCGGCGAAGCGGGTGAGACGCGACAGGACCATGACCGACGGCCGCCTGATGCTTGTCGCGGCCGATCACCCGGCCCGTGGCGCGCTCGGCGTGCGCGGCGACGCCACCGCGATGGCCGACCGCTACCAGCTGCTCTCCCGCCTGGTCACCGCGCTGGCCCGGCCTGGCGTGGACGGCGTGCTCGGCACCGCGGACGTGCTCGAGGACCTGCTGCTGCTCGGTGCGCTTGACGGCAAGGTCGCGATCGGCTCGATGAACCGCGGCGGCCTGCACGGCTCCGTCTTCGAGCTGGACGACCGCTTCACCGGCTACGACGCCGCGGCCGTGGCGCGGATGGGCTTCGACGGCGGCAAGATGCTTGTCAGGATCGACCCCGACGACCCGGCCACGGTACGCACGCTCGAGTCTGCCGCGAGGGCCGTGGACGACCTGGCCGCGCACCGCAAGCTGGCGATGGTCGAGCCGTTCCTGTCCCGCCGCGTCGACGGGAAGGTGGGAAACGATCTGAGCGCCGCGGCCGTCGCCAGGTCCGTGGCGATCGCGGCCGGGCTCGGCGGGACCAGCGCGTACACCTGGCTGAAGCTGCCGGTGGTGGACGACATGGAGACAGTGATGGCCGCGACCACGCTGCCCGCGCTGCTGCTCGGCGGCGATCCGTCCGGCCACCCGGAGGAGACCTACGCGCGCTGGGGCCGGGCGCTGTCCGTGCCGGGCGTGCGCGGCCTGATGGTCGGGCGCGCGCTGCTCTACCCGCCGGACGGGGATGTCGCGTCCGCGGTCGACTCGGCGGTGGCGCTCGTGCGCGGCGCGGAGGTGGCGGCATGAGCGCGCGTGTGGTCACCGATCTGACGCCGGAGTCCGCCGGCTGGGCCTATTCCGGTCTGCGGATCGTGGAGCTGGACGACGGTGACACCTATGCGATGGACACGGCCGATACGGAGCTGATTACCGTACCGCTGAAAGGCTCTTGTTCTGTGTCGACGGCGGATGGGGACAGGGCTGAACTGGCGGGGCGCGCCGATGTCTTCGACGGGCCGACAGATGTCGCCTATGTGCCGATCGGCACGCGGCTCACAGTCACCGCGGTGGGAAAGGCAAGAATCGCTCTGGCGAGCGCAAGAGCAACGACAAAAATGCCTTTCCGGTACGTCCCGGTGGCCGACGTCCCGGTCGAGTTGCGTGGCGCCGGGAATTGTTCCCGGCAGGTGCACAACTTCGGCGTGCCAGGTGTGCTCGATGCGGACCGGATCATCGCGTGCGAGGTGCTGACGCCCGGCGGGAACTGGTCGTCCTATCCGCCGCACAAGCACGACGAGGACCGTGACGGCGAGTCGGTGCTCGAAGAGGTCTACTACTTCGAGGTGGCGAACGGCGGGCCCGGCTACCAGCGCGTGTACGGCACGCCGGAGCGCCCGATCGACGTGCTGACCGAGGTGCGCAGTGGCGAGATCGTGCTGGTCCCGCACGGCTGGCACGGCCCGTCGATGGCCGCGCCCGGCTACCACCTGTACTACCTGAACGTGATGGCCGGGCCGGGCGCCCGCGCCTGGCTGATCCGCGACGACCCGGAGCACGCCTGGGTCCGGGACACCTGGGCTGATCAGCCGATCGATCCCAGACTGCCGTTCACAAGCGGGGGCGTGGCATGAGACTGACAGTGGGGCAGGCAGTGGTCCGGTTCCTGGCCGCGCAGCGCACCGAGCGGGACGGCGTCGAGCACCGACTGATCGACGGCTGGTTCGGCATCTTCGGGCACGGGAACGTGGCCGGGCTCGGGCAGGCGCTGCTTGAGGCGGAGCTGACCGACCCGGGCGCGGCGCCGTACCGGCAGGCCCGCAACGAGCAGGGCATGGTGCACGCGGCGGCCGGCTTTGCCCGCATGCGGAACCGGATGTCCACGCTCGCCTGCACGTCGTCGATCGGGCCGGGCGCGACGAACATGGTGACCGGCGCGGCGCTGGCGACCGTGAACCGGCTGCCGGTGCTGCTGTTCCCCGGTGACGTGTTCGCCACCCGGGTCGCGGATCCGGTGTTGCAGCAGCTTGAGGACCCGCGCACCGGCGACATCTCGGTGAACGACACGTTCCGGCCGGTGAGCAGGTACTTCGACCGGGTGTGGCGGCCGGAGCAGCTGCCGTCCGCGCTGCTGAACGCGGCGCGGGTGCTTACCGACCCGGTGGAGACCGGCGCGGTGACGATCGCGCTGCCGCAGGACGTGCAGGCGGAGGCGTGGGACTGGCCTGACGAGCTGTTCGCGCACCGGGTCTGGCACGTGGCGCGCCAGGTGCCGGAGCCGGCTGCGCTGGCCCGTGCCGTCGAAGTCCTGAAAAATGCGATAAAGCCGCTTATCGTGGCCGGCGGCGGCGTGATCTACTCCGAGGCGACCGAGGCACTGAGACTGTTCGCCGAGGCGACGGGCATCCCGGTGGCGGAGACGCAGGCAGGCAAGGGCGCGCTCGCCTACGACCACCCGCTCAGCGTGGGCGCGGTCGGCGCTACAGGCACCCCGGCCGCGAACGAGCTGGCCCGCGAGGCCGACGTGGTGATCGGCATCGGCACCAGGTACAGCGACTTCACCACCGCGTCCCGGACCGCGTTCGCGGCGGAGGGCGTGCGGTTCGTGAACATCAACGTCGCGGCGTTCGACGCGGCGAAGCACTCGGGTGCGTCAGTTGTGGGCGACGCACGGGAAACGCTTATCCAGCTGACCGAGGCTCTGGCCGACTACCGGACGGAAGACGCGTACCGGGAGAGGGCGGGCCGGCTGGCGGCCGAGTGGGACGCGACAGTGGAACGCGCCTACCACCTGGGCCACACGCCGCTGCCCGCGCAGACCGAGGTGATCGGCGCGGTGAACGACGCGGCCGAGCCCCGGGACGTGGTGGTCTGCGCCGCCGGCTCGATGCCCGGTGACCTGCACAAACTGTGGCGTACTCGGGACCCCAAGGGCTACCACGTGGAGTACGGCTTCTCCTGCATGGGCTACGAGATCGCCGGTGGGCTCGGCGTGAAGCTCGCCGCCCCGGACCGCGAGGTGTTCGTGCTGGTCGGCGACGGCTCGTACCTGATGATGGCGCAGGAGCTGGTCACCGCCGTGCAGGAGCGGGTGAAGCTGATCGTGGTGCTGGTGCAGAACCACGGGTACGCCTCGATCGGCCGGCTGTCCGAGTCGGTGGGCGCGCAGCGGTTCGGCACCGCCTACCGGTTCCGGGACGGCGACGGCCGGTTGGCCGGGAACACGCTTCCTGTCGATCTGGCCGCGAACGCGCGAAGCCTCGGGTGCGAGGTGATACGCGCCACGTCGATCGACGAGCTGACCGGCGCGCTGGCCGAGGCACGCAAGGCCGAAGGCGTCATCGTGGTGCATGTCGACGCAGATCCGTACCAGGATTCGCCGGGAAGTGGATCGTGGTGGGATGTGCCGGTAGCGGCCTCATCTACCTTGAACACCGTGCGCGACGCGCACGCACGGTACCGGGAGGGCAAACGCGCCCAACGTCACTACATGTAACCGTGCGTACGCGGAGGGCACACCGCGTGTTGCGCGCTGTATTCCTGAGAGGACCATGAGTAATGAAGGCTCTTTACCGGGTCGGGGCTTCCGTGGCTGCCCTGGCCCTCCTTGTGACGGCCGCCGCCTGTTCGAACGAGAACGCGGTAAACCGTGATGACGATGACACCTCCGGCAAGGGCGGTGGCACCTACGGGCTGAAGATCGCGGTCGTCACGCACGGCGCGGCCGGCGACGCGTTCTGGAGCATCGTCAAGAACGGCGTCGAGAAGGCCGGCGGCGACCTCGGCGACACCATCCAGTACAGCAGCGACGGCGACCCGCAGAAGCAGGCGCAGCTGATCGACGCGGCGGTGAACCAGAAGGTCGACGGCCTGGTCGTCTCGATGGCGAACCCGGACGCGCTCAAGGCGTCGGTGGAGAAGGCGGTCGCGGCCGGCATCCCGGTCATCACCATCAACTCCGGCGCGGCCCGCTCGAAGGAGTTCGGCGCGCTCACCCACATCGGCCAGGACGAGAAGGTCGCGGGCGAGGCGGTCGGCGCGGAGCTGAAGAAGCAGGGCGTCAAGAACGTGGTCTGCGTGATCCACGAGGCCGGCAACGTGGGCCTTGAGGAGCGCTGCGCCGCGGTCGCCTCCACGCTCGGCGGCCAGCTGCAGAACCTCCAGGTGGACATCAACAACCTGCAGGCCTCGCAGGCGACGATCAAGGCGAAGCTGCAGGCGGACAGCGCGATCGACGGCGTCGTCACGCTCGGCGGCCCGGTCGCGAACGTGGCCGCCGCAGGCATCGCCGAGGCCGCCTCGCCCGCGAAGCTCGCCACCTTCGACCTGAACGCCGAGGTCGCGAAGGCGGTGCAGGACGGCAAGATCCTGTTCGCGGTGGACCAGCAGCCGTACCTGCAGGGCTACCTGGCCGTCACCATGCTCACCCAGTACAAGTCGAACCTGAACGTGCTCGGCGGCGGCCAGCAGGTGCTCACCGGCCCCGCGCTGGTGACCAAGGAGAACGCGGCACAGGTCGCCGAGCTCGCGGCCGCCGGAAACCGCTGATGACCAGCGCTGCACTGACCGGCGCGGGCGACGAGCGCGTCGCCCGCGTCGGGCTGGTCAAGCGGCTGCTGCTCAAGCCGGAGCTGGGCGGGCTGATCGGCGCCGTGCTGGTCTTCGTCTTCTTCGCGTCGCTCTCGAGCGTGTTCCGGTCGCCGGACGGCGTGGCCAACTGGCTCGACGTCGCGTCGACCTACGGGATCATGGCCGTGGCGGTCGCGCTGCTGATGATCGGCGGGCACTTCGACCTGTCCGCGGGCGTGCAGATGGGCACGGCCGCGATCACCAGCGGCATCCTGACCACCTACTACGGCCTCAACACCTGGGTCGCGCTGCTGCTGTCGCTGCTTGTCTGCCTGGCGATCGGCTTCATCAACGGCTATCTGGTGGTCCGCACCGGGCTGCCGAGCTTCATCATCACGCTCGGCACGTTCCTGATGCTCCAGGGGCTCAACCTGGGCGTGACGAAGCTTGTCACCAACACCGTGCAGGTCAACAACTTCAACCGCATCGTCGGGTACGACGTGCTGCAGAAGATCTTCGCGAGTGAGTTCACGATCGCCGGGGCGCGGTTCCAGATCGCCATCCTCTGGTGGATCGTGGCCACGGCGGTCGGTTCCTGGGTGCTGCTGCGTACCCGCTTCGGGAACTGGATCTTCGCTGTGGGCGGCGACCTCACCGCCGCGCGCAACGTCGGCGTGCCGGTCCAGCGCACCACGATCGTGCTGTTCATGACCACGTCGTTCGCGGCCTGGTTCGCCGGCACCACGCAGATCGTGCGGCTCACCTCGATCCAGGCGCAGGCCGGCTTCGGGCAGGAGCTGATCTTCATCGTGGCGGCGGTGATCGGCGGCTGCCTGCTGACCGGCGGCTTCGGCTCGGTGGTCGGGGCGTCGGTCGGCGCGTTGATCTTCGGGATGACCGCGCAGGGCATCATCTACGCCGGCTGGGACGCGGACTGGTTCAAGTTCTTCCTCGGCGCGATGCTGCTGCTCGCGGTGCTGACCAACCAGTACATCCGCCGCTTCGCCGAACAGTCGAGGAGGTAGCCGTGAGCGAACTCGCGAGCGAATCAGGCAGCTCAGGTGCGACAGTCGACAGCTCCGCTCTGCCGGAGAACGGCGCCCCGCTGCCGGAGAACGGCGCCCCTCTCCTGGAGATCAGGGAGCTGACCAAGACGTTCGGAAGCGTCATCTCGCTGTCCGGCGTCTCCACCACGGTCCGGGCCGGCCAGGTCACCTGCGTGCTCGGCGACAACGGCGCCGGCAAGTCCACGCTCATCAAGATCCTGTCGGGCGTGTACCGGCCGGACGGCGGCGAGCTGCTGATGGACGGTGCGCCGGTGCGGCTCGGCAACCCGCGCGCCGCGCTCGACGCCGGGATCGCCACCGTCTACCAGGACCTGGCGATGGTCCCGCTGATGGCGATCTGGCGGAACTTCTTCCTCGGCTCCGAGCCGACGAAGGGGTGGGGGCCGTTCCGGCGGTTCGACCGCCGCCGGGCGCTCGAGACCACCCGGCGCGAGCTCGGCGAGATGGGCATCGACATCCGCGACCCGGACCAGCCGGTCGGCACGCTCTCCGGCGGCGAGCGGCAGTCGGTGGCGATCGCGCGCGCGGTGCACTTCGGCGCGCGCCTGCTCATCCTCGACGAGCCCACCTCGGCGCTCGGCGTGAAGCAGGCAGGTGTGGTGCTGCGGTACATAGCTGCCGCACGGGATAAGGGGCTGGGGGTCATCTTCATCACCCACAACCCGCACCACGCGTACCCCATCGGCGACAGGTTCTTGATCTTGAACCGTGGTAAGAGCCTTGGCGACCGGGCGAAGTCCGAGATCTCGCTTGCGGAGCTGACCCGGCTGATGGCCGGCGGCGCCGAGCTGGACGACCTCGCGCACGAGCTGGCCCGCGAGCCGGGCGCAGGCGAAACGGCGAAATAGGAGGCGACGGGATGACCGCGACGGCGGAGCGAATCGGTGGCGCGCCCATTTCCTGGGGTGTCTGTGAGGCGCCCGGCTGGGGGCTGGAACTGCCCGCCGGCCGGGTGTTGCAGGAGATGAGCGGCCTGGGTCTGGCGGCGACCGAGCTGGGCCCGACCGGCTACCTCGGGAAGACCCCGGCCGAGGTGCGGAAACTGCTCGATGACAGCGGCCTGCGCCTGATCGGCGGCTTCCTGCCCGTGCCGATGCACATCGCCACCCCCGCGGACCTGGAGGAGGCCGCGGCCGCGATGGACACGCTCGCCTCGGCCGGCGCCACAGTTGTCGTCCTCGCCGCCCGCTCCGCCGACGGCAGCTACGACAACGCCGTGCCGCTCGACGACGCCGAATGGACGCGGCTGTTCGCCACGCTCGCGACGCTTCAGGATCTGGCCCGCGAGCGTGGCCTGCTGCCCACGCTGCACCCGCACGTCGGCACCGCGATCGAGAGCCGGGACGCGGTGCTGCGCCTGCTGGCCGGCAGCGACGTGCCGATCTGCCTGGACACCGGCCACCTGCTGCTCGGCGGCATGCGGCCGGAGGAGCTGATCGCGCTTGCCGCGGACCGGATAGCGCACGTCCACCTCAAGGACGTGGACACCGCGGTCGCCGGCCGCGGCCTGGCCTACCTCGACGCGGTGCGGGCCGGGCTCTACCGGCCGCTCGGCGCGGGTGACCTCGACATACCCGGCATAATCCGGAGCCTGGAGGCCGCGGGCTACCGGGGCTGGTACGTGCTGGAACAGGACTGCGCGCTCGCCGAGGTGCCACCCGCGGGCGAGGGCCCGGCCGACGACGTGCGGCGCAGCGTGAACTATCTGAAGGAGAACGTGTGACCGGGTCCGACCGGATCGGTGTCGGCGTGGTGGGCTTCGGCTGGATGGGCGAGGTACACACCCGCTCCTACCAGCGGGTCCGCCACCACTATCCGCACCTGCCGCTGATCCCCTCCCTGATCGCGGTGGCCGATCCGGCGCCCGGCCGGGCCGCCTCCGCCGCCGCGCAGTACGGGTTCCTGGAGGCGTCGGAGGACTGGCGCACGCTGCTGAGCGACGACCGGATCGGCGCGATAAGCGTCACCGCGCCGAACTTCCTGCACCGGGAGATCGGCACCGCAGTGGTCGCCGCGGGCAAGCACCTGTGGATCGAGAAGCCGGTCGGGGTGGACTCGGCCGACACCCGCGCGGTCGCTCTCGCCGCGTCCGAAGCGGGCGTGCAGAGCACCGTGGGCTTCAACTACCGGGCCGCACCCGCGGTGGCGCACGCGCGGGAGCTGATCGCGGCCGGCGAGATCGGCACCGTCACCAACGCGCGCATCCGGTTCTTCAGCGACTACGCGGCCCACCCGGCCGGCGGCCTGTCGTGGCGCTTCACCCGCGCGGACGGCGGCAACGGCGTGCTCGGCGACCTGGCCTCGCACGCGGTCGACCTGGGCCGGTATCTGCTTGGTCCGCTGTCCGCCCTGGTCGCGGACACCTCGGTGGTCATCCCGTCCCGGCCGACGGTCTCCGGCGCCGGCAGCCACTTCTCCCGCGCGGACGGCCCGCCCGGCGAGGTGGAGAACGAGGACTACGTCTCCGCGCTGCTGCGCTTCTCCTCCGGCGCCCGCGCGGTGCTTGAGGCCAGCCGCGTCGCGGTCGGCGAACAGAACACCTACGGCTTCGAGGTCCACGGCACCACCGGCGCGCTCTCCTGGGACTTCCGGCGGATGGGCGAGCTGCGGGTCAGCACCGGCACCGACTACCAGGACCAGAGCTACCGCACGGTGTACGCCACAGGTGGCCACGGCGACCTGCGGGCGTTCCAGCCCGGCGCCGGCATCCCGATGGGCTACGACGACCTGAAGGTGATCGAGGCTGCCGGCTTCCTCACCTCGATCGCGACCGGCACACCGCACGGGCCCACGCTCGACGACGCGGTGGCCGCCTCACTCGCACTGGACGCGATGTCGGAGTCCGTCCGTACCGGAAAGTGGGTGTCGCTGTGAAGCGCATCGGAATCATCGGCACCGGCATCATGGGCACCGACCACGCCCGGCTGCTGCACACGTCAGTCTCCGGCGCGGTCGTGGCCGGCGTCTACGACCTGGACCCGGTCCGGGCCGCCGAGGTCGCGCAGTCGAGCGGCGGCGCGCGCGTGTTCGGCAACCCGTACGAGCTGATCGTCGACGACGACATCGACGCCGTGCTCGTCGCCTCCTCGGACGACACGCACGAGGAGTACGTACAGGCCTGCATCACCGCCGGCAAGCCCGTGCTCTGCGAGAAGCCGCTCGCCCCGACCGTCGAGGCGTGCACGCGTATCGTCGACGCGGAGGTCAAGGCCGGCACCCGGCTGGTCTCGGTCGGGTTCATGCGCCGCTTCGACCCCGGCTACGCGCAGATGAAGCGGGTGCTCCAGCTCGGCGAGATCGGCGCGCCGCTGATCCTCCACTGTGTCCACCGCAACCCGGCCGCGGTGCCAGGCCTGCCCGGGCCCGCAGTGATCACCGGCTCGGCAGTGCACGAGCTGGACATCACCCGCTGGCTCTTCGACGAGGAGATCGTCGAGGTCTCCGTGCACGCGCCCCGGGCCACGAGCCTCGGCGGCGGCACCCCCGACCCGCAGATCCTGCTGCTGCGCACCGAGTCCGGCATGGTCGCGGACGTGGAAGTGTTCGTCAACGCCCGCTACGGCTACGACGTGCGCGCGGAACTCGTCGGCGAGCTCGGCACTGTCACGCTCGACGGCCCGCCACCCACAGTTCTGCGCCGCGCCGGCATCGACGGGCGGGCGCTTCCGGCCGACTGGCGTCCGCGCTTCGCGGAGGCGTACCGGCTGGAGCTCCAGGACTGGGTGGACGGCGCCGGCAACGCCGCGAGCGCGTGGGACGGCTTCGCCGCGACATTCGCCGCCCAGACGTGCGTGCGCGCGCTGGAGACCGGCACGCCGCAGCGCGTCGAACTGCCGCCGGTCCCGAAGCTCTACCACTGACGCGCGCTGCCCCGATCCCTCAAGATCGGGGCAGCCGTATAGTGCCGGCATGCCGATCGTCCGCCCCGCCGTCCCCGCCGACCTGGACGCGGTCGCCGCGATCTACGCGCACTACGTCACCGACAGCGTCGCCACCTTCGAGGAGACCGTGCCGTCCGCGGACTACTGGGCGGGCAAGCACGCCGACCTCACCGGACGCGGCCTGCCGTTCCTGGTGGCGGTGGACGAGGACCGGATCGCCGGCTACGCCTACGTCGCCCCGTGGCGCACCAAGTCCGCCTACCGCCACACCGTCGAGGACACCATCTACCTGGACCCGGCCGCCACCGGCCGTGGGCTCGGGTCCCTGCTCCTCGGCGACCTCCTCGACGCCTGCCGCACCGCCGGCCTCCACCAGGTCATCGCGGTCATCTCCGACCCCGGCGGCGACGCCTCCGTCGCCCTCCACCGCCGCCACGCGTTCACCGACGCCGGCCGCCTCGCCGATGTCGGCTTCAAGCACGACCGCTGGCTCAGCACCCTCTTCATGCAGCACACGCTAACCCCCTGACCAGCGACAACCCTCTTCCCGCTCTGCCGGTGCCGGATCCCTACCTGGCGGCCGAGCCGGCGGGGAACGCGTTCGGTGCGGGTGCGACGGCGGGGAACGTCACCCCGGTGAGGGTCTCGGAGACGGCCCACAGTCGTTGCTGGACGGCCACCTCGTACGACTCCGGGCTGGAGGCGACAGGCCGCGGGTAGCCCATGATCTCGTTGCGCCCGCCGGGACCGTAGTACTGCCCACCGAGCGCGGCGGGGTCGGTGGCGGCGCGCAGGGTGGGCAGCGCGCCCATCGCCGGCTTCTGGGTGATCAGCGGCGCGAGCCAGGTGAGCGGAAGCCGGAGGGCCGCAGGGGTGTTGCGGGCCAGGTCGGTGCCGGACAGGCCGGGGTGTGCTGCCATCGCGACCGTGGTGCCGTGCGTGGCGAGCCGGCGCTGCAACTCGTACGTGAACATCAGGTTGGCCAGCTTGGACTGACCGTAGGCGGCGACCCGGCTGTACGACCGCTCGGACTGCAGGTCGTCGAAGTGGATCGCGGCCCGGATGCGGTGGCCGGTGCTGCTGACAGTCACCACGCGCGAGCCGGGCACCGGAAGCATCAGGTCAAGAAGCAGCCCGGTGAACGCGAAGTGGCCGAGGTGGTTGGTGCCGAACTGCAGCTCGAAGCCGTCCCTGGTGGTCTGCTTCGGGGTGTGCATCACGCCGGCGTTGTTGATCAGCAGGTCGATCCGGCCGAGCCGGGACCGTAGCGCCGCCGCCGCGGCCCGGACGGAGTCGAGCGAGGTCAGGTCGAGTTCCTGCACTGTCACGTTGCCGGCCAGGCGGGCCGCTGCCTGCTCTCCCTTCTCGGCGTCGCGCACGGCGAGCACAACTGCCGCGCCGCGCTCGGCAAGCGCCTTGGCGGTCTCGTACCCGAGCCCGGTGTTGGCCCCGGTTATCACTGCCACCCGTCCGTGCTGGTCCGGAATGTTCGCGGTCGTCCACGTCGCACTCATGTCGTGCCCCCATCGTTTTAACGTACCTTCGGTATCTTGTATCGATGACTTTAAAGTACCCCCGGTATGTTGTCAACGTACCGGGGGTACTTAAGCTAAAGTGGTGATCGTGACGTTCCAGCGGGCACGAACCGAAGAGCAGCGGGAGGTACGCCGGCGGGCGATCCTCGACGTGGCGTCCGCGATGCTCGACGAGATGCCCGTGGCCGCGGTCACCCTCAACGAGCTCAGTCGCCGGGTCGGCCTGGCGAAGCCGAACGTGTTGCGGTACTTCGAGTCCCGCGAGGCAGTGCTGCTTGAGCTGCTTGACCACTCCCTGGGGGAGTGGCTGACCGACCTGGCGGGTGAGCTGGCCGCCGGCGTCGACGAAGGCCTGCCCATGGCGGAGCGGGCGACGGCGGTGGCCGAGGTCGTCAGCCGCACGCTCGCCGGCCGGGTGGTGCTGTGCGACCTCTTCGGCGCACAGGGCGGCGTCCTGGAGCACAACGTCTCAGTCGAGGTGGTCGCACGCTACAAGCGCGCCTCCCTGGACCGCCTGGCCACCATGGCCGCGCTGCTCACGAAGTACCTGCCGGAGCTGGGGGAGAACGCGGCACTGTTCAGCCTGCAGACCATGATCACGGCCGGCGCCCTGTCCGCGTACAGCACACCCCCGCCCGCCCTGCTCGCGGCGTACCAGGCCGAGCCCGAGCTGGGTCGCTTCCACCTCGACCTGCCGGACTTCCTAAGGCTGTCCGTGACGGCCACCCTGCTGGGCGTGCTTCCCCGCGCCTGAGCGCGTTGTGCCATGAATCGAGGCGGCCCGCGCTCGTCTCGCTCGAAACCTAACGGCCTGCCCGCCCGTACCCCCGGCGGTGCCCTTTGCTCGGTGTGTGCGGCTAGGGTCGTTGATCATGTACTGGGATCCGATGCCGGCGGTCGCCGCGTCCGCGGGCCTGCCGATCGTCGATCACCCCGAGGCAGGACGGCCGCTGGGGCCACCGGAGGAATATCTCCGCGGCCGCTGGGAGGAGCGCGACTGGCGTAACGTGCCGGGCCCGTTCTACGGCGCGCGGACCGACTCGTGCTGGGTGGGCCGCGAGGTCGCCCCACGCCATGTCGTCTACGAGGACGAGTTCGGCAGCGAGATCGTCTACCGGCAACCCGGGAACGCCGGCGAGGTGCACCGGCTGCTGACCGCAGCCTGGAACGATCCGTTCCGCGCCTACGCCGCCGACGGAGACACGCACTGGACGCTCCCGCTGGTGTCCGAGTGGTGGGCCGGCCGCGCCCGGCTGACCGCCTGGATCGACGCCGTGCAGCGCCAGTGGTCCGTCAGCGCCCGGGCCGACGAGCGGGAGAACGCCGCAGGTCTGAAGGACTTCGCCGACTATGTGGCCGGCGGTCTCGAAGGGCAGCTCCGCGCATACGGTTTCTGGCTCGACAACCGCCGCCCGCCCCAACCCCACGACACGCTTCCCGACCTGCACCTATAGCCCTCGCACGCATGCCCGGTGTTTCCCGCTCCGCGCCGGCGGCGTCATCGATCATGTCGGGTATCCGGTCGCGGTGCGGCCAACACCATCGCAAGTGAGTTCTGCAGTCTGCACAGGCCGGCAAGTATCGCCGCGAGAATCACCTGCATGCCGAAGGCCACACAGGCTGGTCGTGTCCCGTCGGCTGACTCCGGTGAACCCTTCGGCGGTGCGGGGGAAGCGGGCCACCATACGCAATTGAAGCCGTGCCGCGGTGCCGGCACGTCCGGCCAACGACATGGGTACAGCGATGACGACGAGCGGAAGGCCTGTGAGGCCACGCATGACGGTGTCGACGACCCACCGGCGTCCTCGCGATCGGGCCGGTCGATCGGATTCGGTGGGACCGGCGGTGCTTCGAGCCGCGCGCATGCCAGGATTCTGCCGCTTCGCGACACCTTCGGGCACCGGGTTTCAATGCAGGGTTTCTCCCTAGTTCTGTTCACGGTCGGCATCTCGGGCGCGGGCGACGCCACTTTTCCAGCGTGGCGAGACCGCCGGTCATTGGCCTTCGCGCTGGTACTCGCATCGGCCCGAACGGTTGCAGCATTCGATTTCACATCGCGGCACTTTGCCTCCGGCACGTGTCCACCGCAGCGCCTAACGTCTTCCTCGACCGGATGACAGATCCGGTCGACCACGGGGGTAGGGAGCATTTATGTCCACTCTGGACTTTCGAATCCTGGCGCGCGTCGCGGTGGCGGTCGTCGCAATGGCCGGTGCGCTCGCCGCGGGCGGACCGGCGATCGCCGGAAAACCCGCCGCGTTCGGACCGGCGGTCGCCGGAAAGACCGCCGCGGTGGCGGAGGCGGTCAGTCCGACAATTACGCCTGCGGCCCGGCGCACCTACATCGTCGACTTCGGTGAGTCGCACTCGTGCCCGGCGGGGAACCTCTGCCTGAGTGTCCTGGACCCGACGGTCGGCAAGTTCAAGATCTTCGAGCTTTACGACTGCAATCGGTACGACCTGCACAACTTCTACGACAACGGCTTCTGGTCGAACCGTCAGACCGGCAACGTCCGGTCGTACTTCTACGACCAGAACGGCACTGTGCTGGCGACGTTCTCCTCGACCGATCCGATGCCGCGCGACGGATCGCAGAACTGGAGCCCGGTCTGGTCGGTCCGCAACTGCTGATCACGCACCCCCGCCGCCGGCCCGCGAGGACAGGCCGGCGGCGGGCGCGTGAGGCGTAACCCTCCCGCGAACGCCATCAGCGGGAGGTCATGAATCGAGTCGTGCATTGCTCTGGGTCCGGGCACAGCGCTTCACCCGGCTGCCTCGGGCCGCACCATCCGCCGCCCCCTGGCGACCTGGGCGAAGGCCGGTGCTCCTGGCGCCGATCACGCTGAACGCCTTGTCCTGCCAGTGGAGCACTGCCGGTCTGGGTTCATCGGATCGAGGCGGCCTCGATCCTCAAGTCAATTGCGTCGGATCTGCAGCCCACCAAGAGGGTTGCGGCTATGCAATGGAAGGCCGCGCACGAAACGGTCCACGGTTGCGGAGGGCATTTTTTCGGCCTTTTTGGCGAATTCCTCGAGGTTTCGGAAGAGGAAGGGGCCGGTATGCTGCGCGGCCTCTCGTTCAACGATCACAAAAGGTTCTATTGAATACCAGACATGGACAATGCGGTCGCGGAGCACCGCGATTATCTGCCGATCCTGGAGAACTCCGAGCGCCGTGAGTGCCGCGAACAACTGGTAGTAGTAGGCAACATCGTAGATCTTGGCGCGCACGTCGTCGGGTAGTCCGGAGATCCCTGCGGTCGGCTCATGTTCGACCGGAAGTCGCGTACAGACGAATCGGTAATTGTCGTTGAATTCGACGGAGCGAAACTGTGCCAGGAGGTCGATCATCACCGGGACATAATTGGCATTTCGCATATGGGTGACTTGCCTGGCCGCGAATATTGCAGAGACGAGGAGCGCCAAGAGGGAAACTAGAAGGGCAGCAACGCCGAGCACCTGACCGTCCATATTCGCATTGTGCGTGCCCCAGGCAAACGTCCCGTGCCGTACCCCCGTGCGGTCTAGTGATCGACGGTTGTGGTTGGTGCGGTGCCGAGGGATTCAACGGTTCGTAGGCTCAGCCGGTGGTAGATGTCGGTTGGCTCGGTCTCTCGTGCCTGGACATAGGCGTTCTCGAAGAAGTTGAGGAACGGGGCGCCGCGCATGCGACGTTCCGTCTCGATATAGGGTGCCAGTGCCTCCCATACCTGCCGAAGGCGATAGTTTCCGATACTCAGGATGATCCGTCGATCCACGAGGCCGAACGCCAGCATGATGCCGAGGTTCTCATACATGAAACCGACATTCCATGCCTTTGCGGTGGCTGGCTCGGGCAGAGCGTCGATGCCGAGTTGAGGATCGTGTTCCTCGCGCAGGCG
Organism: Catenuloplanes sp. NPDC051500; assembly: GCF_044454585.1. Taxonomy (NCBI): domain Bacteria; kingdom Bacillati; phylum Actinomycetota; class Actinomycetes; order Micromonosporales; family Micromonosporaceae; genus Catenuloplanes; species Catenuloplanes sp. NPDC051500. The sequence goes on along the minus strand of NZ_JBITDX010000002.1, from coordinate 155,526 downwards.
GGTGACCACATATCGCTGGTCGGCCTGGAAGGTCCGATCGCCGAACTGCGCGATCAAGACGTCGGTGGTCGCCTGCAGGTTGCTCGACTTGCGAGTAATGATCATCTGACGAACTGCCGTCCAGCTCGACACGATGATCGCGACCACCGACAGGGCAAGGCCAATAATGCTGATCATCGCGTCACGCGCCTATGGGTGCGCCCCGCATGCAGGGAGTGTGATTCACTGCCTGATAGCGCCAACCCTGTGCCAGTCGTGATCGACTCCGTGGGTGCGAGTGCCGGGAAATCGTCCATACCTCCACTGTGACTAAGCCGGTCCACAGCCCGCCGCCAAGCAGACAGCCGCATGTCTGTCACCCCGACATCTGTCCGGATCTGCCGCGAGTCGCGCGCCCGAAGCGTTATGGCCGGTCAGCGGCGGCGGACGTGTGCTTTCGCGTCTGCTACGGATCACAAGCCTTGGCTTCCGCACTGTGTTCGTTCGTAGCTATTGCCGACCGCGCCAGACGGTCTCTTGACCTGCGTCAGCGAGTTCGCCCGGGTGCTCATGCCGGGTGCCTGGCTGCTGACGGCCTTCCAGTCCGGTGATTGCCGACCAGTGGAGCGCACCAGCGCCTACGGGCATCCGGTAGCCCTGACCAACTACCGTCACGCCCCCAGCACCTGATCGCGGTGCTCACCGAGACGGGCTTTGACGTCCGTACCCACCTGCACCGTGGCGCTGAAGGGACCGAGAAGACTCCGCAAGCCGTCCTGCTTGCCCGTCGACGAAGCCGAGCCACATCCGACCTTGCCGCTGGCCAGACGCCATGCCCTACCGCGCCGCCCGGCTTCCGCTCTTGCCGACTTGGGGGCGTGCCGCAACCGTCGAGCCGCTCTGCCGTCATTGAGCCCTTTTCATCATGCGTGGCGGTCAGCTTCGACGTGGTGCAGAACCAGGATGGCCTGCACAATCACGGTGGCTCGGCGGGCGCAGCAGCGCAGCTTGGTCAGTAGTTTCCAGGTCTTCAGGGTGGCGATGGCTCGTTCGCCGCGGGCGCGGATCTGGGCGTGCTGTCGGTTGTAGCGCTTCTGCCAGCGTTGGAGTTTCGGTCGGGACCGGTGGCGTTTGTACGAGACGCGGATGGTGCCGCCGGCGCCTTGATAGCCCTTGTCGGCGAGGGTCATGACGTCTGCACTGGTCAGGGCGTCGATGATGCCGAGTTGGCGGGCGGCGTTCAGGTCGTGGGTGCGGCCGGGCAACGCGGCCGAGGCCCGGATCAGTCTGCCGGCCGGGTCGGCTATGACCTGCACGTTCACGCCGTGCCGCTTATGTGTGATGCCCCTATGAATGTCAACCAGGTAAGGCTGGTGAGGGTGGCTGCGAAGCGGTGATGATTTTGTAGATCGTGCGGGCGAGGTAGCGCTTCAAGCAGCGGATCACTTCCCGCTTGGTGCGGCCCTCGGCGGTGCGTCGTTGTAGGTAGTTCTTGGTCGGGAGGTGCCATCGCAGGCGGATCAGCACCGCGCGGTAGAGCGCGGCGTTGGCCTGACGGTCTCCTCCTCGGTTGAGGCGTAACCGGTGTGTCTTGCCGGACGATGCCTCCACCGGGCTGACGCCGCACAAGGCGGCGAATGCGGCCTCAGTGGTCAAGCGTTGCGGATTGTCGCCGGCTGTCACGAGTAGGGTGGCCGCGGCGTCCGGGCCGATGCCCGTCACCTCCATGAGCTCGGGCGCCGTCGCGGTGATCGCCATGGTGATCCGCTGCTGCAGTGCGGTGATTTCAGCGGCCAGCAGCTGAATGCGTCGCGCCAGCAGTCGTAGTACGTAGACGACCGCCGCGGAACCAGCGTCGTTGCCGTCGTTGAGTTCGGCGCAGCGATGGATCAGTTGTCGCGTGTTGAGGGCTGACAGTTGCTCACGCAAGACTGGATCACTGCTGACGAGAATCGCCTTGAGCTGGTTGATTGCCTGCACACGGGCTTGACGGCCGAGTCCTTCGCTACTTTGAGCACGCGGATGTCCTCGACTGGTCCATCGGCGGACTTGGCCAGCGCTGTCGCCTCGCCACTGAGCACCGCTCTCGCGGCAGACTCGGCATCAACGGCATCGGTCTTGCCACGCCGGCGGCGCGTGGCGCGGTCAGGGCGGTTGACCTCGATGACCTTCACGTCTGCGGCCCGCAGAGCCCGCGTCAGTCCCGCACCATACGAACCGGTTCCTTCGACTCCTGCGACGTTGAGCGGCGCGAAGGAGCAGGCCCAGGCGATCATCTGCTGGTATCCGACCGCGGTCGCCGGAATGAGCGGGTTCCCAGCAGCGCGCCGGTGCTACTGAGAACAACGGCAACGTGCATGTCCTTGTGGGTATCGACGCCCAGCACGACCTCGTCGTTCGTCCGCGACGTGCCTGCGGCGTTATTCCCCTGCGACACGGGCGTCATGACATCCTCTCCTGTTGCCTGCACCGTTCTGAGCCGCCGTGTCCGCCCGGCCCAGCGGTCAGGACTGTGACGACGCCTGAGCAGCGGCAAGGCCCCTATAGGGACACGCTGACTCCGAGGCGGCCGGCAGCACATGCCGTGATGAGCCAGGCCGACAGATCAAACACAAGGCACCGAAGGCCAGCCAGAGTACGGGTCAGGCCGGGCTCATCACGGACATCCATGATCCTCACAGCCGGAGTAGTAGGGCCGCTGGTCGGCGACCCGGTCGATCGGGATCAGGGTGCCGTCGAGGATGGCGAAGGTCAGCCTGCGGATGCGGTCCATGGCGGTGGCCAGGTCGTCTGCGGCAGCCGAGAGCAGGTCGACGGCTTCACGGACATAGCGCCAGGCGGTGGCCACGCCGATACCCAACCCGGCGGCCAGGCGCGTGTAGGTGTCACCGTTGCGCAGGGGCGCCAGAGTGAGTAACACCTGTTCACCAGGGTTGAGGCGCTGCCGTCGGGAGCCGCGTTGGCGGCGGTGGGCGCGGATGTGGTCGGCGAGGTGGCTCAGGCTCTGATTGGACAGCGGAATCGTGCCGGGGTAAGACAGCGCAGCGAGGCTCCCGGTCGGGGCATCGGATCTTGGTCGACTGCTGTCTTACCTGGAGCCTCGCCTTCATCGATATCCGGGCCACCCACGTCTGCCGTGACCAGCACCGTCAGGTTGGGAAAGGCTCACTCATTCGGATTCGATATCGCGTTATGACGACGCCTTGGGGTGTGGTCGTTGGCGGGGTTTTCGTTGAGGGTGGATGGTCTGGAATCGCGAATGATGAAAGGTCTGGCGTGGATTAGATGCTGTTTCGGGGCGGTGGTGGGCGTCGGTGCGTGAAATGCTTCTCTCGTGGGGCAGTTACAGTTATTTACCACGGCGACCCTGGCCGGGATGCGGGACCGCAGCGCATCCCGGAATTACTCACCTGCGCGTGACGAATTCCGGCGAATTCACCAGCGGCACCGCGACTGGGGAAAGCGCCACGGTCATATCGAACGCCTGCGTCGGTTGCGCGGCTGTTCCTATGCCGACGCAACTGCCGTGGTGGACGGTATCCGTGTCGACCGCGACCACGCCACGACCGGCACTCCCGCGACCTGCCCACCCGACCATCGCACACCTCCCACCGCGGATGGGGACGAGGCCCAGGTCGGGGCAGGTCGAGCCGGCACGCACCTGCCTCCTCGAACCACGCCACCAACGGCAGCCCACAACGAGCCCGACAAGTCCGGTCATCACCACGGCAGCTTGCCGGCCGCATCCCTTGGCGGTCGCAAGCATTCCTCGCGCCGGACGGCGACCACCGAAGAACCCGTCGTCGAGGAGCACAAAGCCGCGCCGCATAAATGTACCGTCATGCGGCAGTCGGAGCTTGCCGCGACCATCCGAGGCGCCCTCATTCGACTTACGGAGAAAAATCCTTCGTTGAATCGGTACGTGCGGCACGCGTCGGCAATGCAGGACCGATGTCGAACCCTGGTAAATAGCCAGACCCGCGCACCGCCGTGCCATCTAGGGCGCAGCTTGAAGGCATTTACTGAGGTTTCGCGGTCGAGGTGCGAGTCGGGCACTCCGCGCCCGGAATTTGGTATATAGAAGCCCTGGCGCGCCCTCACCCTGACCGCGAAAGGTCAGTAGTAAACCTGGGGTGGCGCAGGGCGTCGAAGTCAGGCCGCGGTACCGGTGCCGGGCGCGATTACGCGATCCCGCGCGGTTGCGGGCGACGGGAGCTGGTCGCGGAAACGGCCGCGGTGCTGGTCTGGGCGCCGGGTGCGGCGCTGGTCGCGGAAACGGCTGCGGGTGCTGGTGGCGGCGTTGGTCGCGGAAACGGCTGCGGCGCTGGTCGCGGAAACGGCCGCGGTGTTGGTCTGAGGGCCGGGTGCGGGGCTGGTCGCGGAAACGGTTGCGGTGCTGGTGGCGGTGTTGGTCGCGGAAACGGCTGCGGCGCTGGTCGCGGAAACGGCCGCGGAGCTGGTACCGGTGCCGAGTGAGGAGCCGGTCGCGGGGCCGGGCGTGATGCTGGGTGCGGAGACGGAGACGGAGACGGGGGCGGGGGCGGAGCGGCTGAGGGGGCGGGGCGTGATCTCGATGGAAGGGGGCGGCCGTCCGTGCCCTAACGATGATCTTGGTTGGTCTCGGACGTGGAGGGGCGGGGGCGCAGGCGGGGTTCCAGGAGGCCGGCTACGGCGCGCAGCGCCCGGGCGGCGCGGGGGACGGAGAAGGACGGGGTGGGGGCGGCCATCGTGAGGGCGGCGGTGAGGCGGCCGGCTGGGCGGACAGGGACGGCGACGCCGGTCATGCCGGGCTGGAACTCCTCCCGGTCGAGGGCGTAGCCGCGGCGGCGGGTGGCGTGCAGGTCGGCCCGCAATGCCATCAGGCCGGTGACGGTGGCCGGGGTGCGGGCGGTCAGCCGGAGGCGGGCGAGCAGGGGGTCGAGGCGCTCGGCCGGGGTGAAGGCGAGCAGCGCCTTGCCCGCGCCGGTGCAGTGCGGGGGGAAACGGCCGGCGACGCGGGTGGCGAGTCTCGGGTGGCCGTGGCCGTCGACCTTGAGGAGGTAGATGACGTCGTCGCCGTCCAGGGTGGCCAGCTGGGCGGTCCAGCCGAAGGCGGCGTGCAGGTCGCGCAGGTAGGGGGCGGCCACGTCGAGGAGCGTCATGCCGGCCTGGGCCGCCTGGGTGCCCAGCTCGAAGAGGCGGAGACCGAGACGCAGGCCGTCCGGGCCGCCGTCGGCGAGCAGGCGCTGGGCGAGCAGGCGGGAGACGATGCGGTTGCAGGTGGCCTGCGGCAGGCCGGTGACCCGGGCCAGGTCGCGGCGGGTGCTGTGCGGGTGGGCGGCGACGGCGTCGAGGAGCGCGGTCACCCGGCCGATCATCGACTGGTCCACCGGCCGATTCTGGCATCGGACCACGTGGCGCGGTGGAGAGGCCGGCCGGTCTCGGCGGCCGTGTGCCCGTCACGGCGGGTGCCGTGTGCCCGTCACGGCGGGTACCGAGCGCCCGTCACGGCGGGTGCCGAGTGCCCGTCACGGCGGGTGCCGTGTGCCCGTCACCGCAGGTACCGAGCGCCCGTCACGGCGGGTGCCGAGTGCCCGTCACCGCGGGTACCGAGTGCCCGTCACGGCGGGTGCCGGGCACCTCTGCGATCCGCCGCCACTCGCACGGCGGCGGCCACCCCGGGGCCACCCGGGGGCCGGGGCGGCCGCCGCCGTGCACCGGGTCAGACCGGCAGGGCGACCGGGTGCAGGAGGAGCCCAGGACCAGGCCGGACAGGCCGTCGGCGCGGGGCGCGGCCAGGCAAAGAGGAGGCGGTCTGCCGGAGCACGCCGCCGTTCTCGACCGTCCAGACCTGGGCGGCCGACGAGCTGTTTGCCCGACAGCGGCACCGGCCCCGCCAGGCCCGCCGGGAGGATCCGGGCGATCCGCCGCTCCCGGCCGGACCGGGGGCGGCGGTGCATGCATCACGTCAGGCGCGGTACCACTTCTGGTTGACGCTACCCGCGCACTCCCAGATCTGCAGTTGCGCGCCGTTCTCCGGGTTCCAGTCCTTGATGTCGAGGCACTTGTCGGCCTGCGGGTTGACCACGTCACCGGCGTCGGTGAGCACCCACTGCTGTGCCGGGCCGCCGTTGCAATAGGCGAGTTGGACGGCAGCGCCATTGTCTCCGGAACCCCAGGCGATGTCCATGCACAGGTTGCCCTTGCCCATCAGCCGTCCGTCGACGAACGCCCACCTCTGCGCCTCGGTGCTCGCACAGTCCCAGACCTGCAGGTGTACGCCGTCCGCGAAGTTGGCGTTCGGCGCGTCGAGGCACTTGCCCATCCAGTAGTTGACGAGCCTGCCGGTGGTGGACGGGTCCGGGTCGGCGAGGGCTCCGGTGCGCAGGTCCTCGGCCGGAGCGACCGGCGCCTGGCCGGTGCCGTTTCCGTGGAAGGTGACTGTGAAACCCGTGCACTCCTTGCACTCGAACATCGTCTGGTTGCCCGCCATCGCGTCCATCTTGGACCAGCTGTACGCCTTGGGGCACACGCCGGCGACCGCACGGCTGTAGTCGGTCTCCACGTCCCGGTTCGGGTTGATGCAGTTCAGCGGTGTCCCCCGGTCGTCGCGGACCAGGTTGGCAGCGGGGCAGCTCGGCAGGAACGGCTTCGCGCAGCCGGCCACGCCGCAGTGCTGCGAGCCCTCCTGCGGCGCCGGTCCGCCGGTCGGCGTGATCGTGATCGGCAGCGACACCGCGTTGACGTAGCTGATGTTGTACCAGACCGCGGTGAGCGCGTCGGACGGATCGAAGTTGAACTCGGCGAGGCTTACCGGCTGCTCGGAGTTGATCGCGCAGTGGTCGGCGGCGTTGCCGCAGTCGCCGACCGCGCAGTGGAATGTGCTGCCCGATTCGCCTGTGCACTGCTGCCGGGGGAAGAACTTGCCCCGCCAGTGGCCCGGTCCGGAGCTCTCCGGGATCTCGATGGTCGCCCGCTGCCCCGGCTCCAGGATCGGCAGGCTGCCGAAGTTCTGTGACCCGTCCGCGTTGACCGTGCTGCCGACCCAGACCTTCTCGCCGCTGTCATTGACGAAGGTGACCGTGTGATTCGCACTGGTCTGCGCCTTGGATTCACCGGCCTGCCCGTCGCCGGACCCGCCGATCAGTGTGCTGACCGCCAGTAGGAGTACCGCGATGGCGGTCAGTACCGCAGCGAACGAGCTGCGTGCGGCTAACGATGAGTCTCTACCCGGCATACCACTCACTCTGGTCGGCATCGGCGTGGGCGGTCTACGTCCCAGAAAGAGGTCTCCGCGCTGCGGCGGCGACGCGTGTCCCGCCGCATCCGGGCCGGGAGAGGGGCGATGGTGAGCACCGCCGTCACCTGACGACTCACTCAGTGAGCTTCGGGTCGAGGCTCGGCGGCCGGCGGCCGTACCGTCGCAGGTGTTTGATCGTGATGGGGGTGGTCATGGAGGTGTGTGTCGTCACCGGCGGGACGCGCGGAATCGGCGCCGCGATCGCGCGTGAGCTGGCCGGTGTGCCGGGGCGGGCGCTGGTGCTCGGCTATCGGCGCGATCACGGGCGGGCCCGCGCGATCGAGGCGGAGCTGCACCGGCCGGACAGCCCGGTACGCGCGGTGAGCTGCGACGTCGCGGATCCGAACCAGGTACGGGCGCTGTTCGGCGTCGCGGACGAGCTGGGCGGGCTGACCGGGCTGGTGAACAACGCGGCCGTGCTGGAGCGGCAGGCCGGGTTCGGTGAGATCACGCCGGAGCGGTGGGCGCGGATCCTCGGCGTCGACGTGATCGGGCTGGCGGAGTGCTGCCGGGCCGCGATCGCCCGGATGGGGGAGGGCGGTGTGATCGTCAATCTGTCGTCGCGGGCCGCGGTGCTCGGGGCGCCGGGGGAGTACGTGGACTACGCGGCCGCGAAGGCGGCGGTCGACACGATCACGCGCGGGCTCGGGCTGGAGGTGGCGCCACGCGGCATCCGGGTGGTCGGGGTGCGGCCCGGCGTCATCGACACGGAGATCCACGCCTCGGGCGGCGACCCGGACCGGGCCCGGCGGGTGGGCCCGTCGCTGCCGCTCGGGCGCGCGGGCACGCCGGAGGACGTGGCGCGCGCGGTGGCCTGGCTGCTGTCCCCGGCCGCCGCCTACGTCACGGCCACCACCATCGACGTGTCGGGCGGCCGCTGAGACGGCTGCTCGCGGGCTCAGTACCCGACGCGGAACGTGGCGTCCTGCTTGTCGGTGGTGGTGGAGCCGGAGGTGATCGGATCGACGCGCAGCACGTAGCCGCTGTGCCGGATGAAGCGGTCCGGGAGGTTGTGCGACCGGAACGAGGTCCACGACGAGTCCGCGAAGCCGGGCACCCGGTGGAACGTGGCGTCGGCGTCGAACGCCGCGGTGCCGTCGTCGGCCGCCAGGACCAGCGCATAACTCCAGTGCCGCAGGTACATGGTGGGGAAGTTGACGCTGCGGAACGACACGCCCGCCGGGTCGGCCAGGCCGGGGACGAGCGTCCACTGCTGGTCCTGGTACGGATCGAACGGGTAGACGTCGATCCTGGCCACGTTGTCGGCGTGCCTTACGTACCGATCGGGGAAGTTGTAGCTCTTGATCCGGTTCCACGTCGGGGCACCATAAGTCGCGATTAATCCGGACATCTCGGAGGCGGTGATCGGCGTGATACCGAGGTGCTTCGAGTTGATCGGCTGCGTGTAGAGGCGGTCGTTGAGCAGCGACCAGGTGCCGCTCGCCACGTCCGAGGTCTGCCAGGCGAAGAAGCGGCCGTTCGGGCTCCAGGTGTCGCCCCACATGTACCAGGTGTTCGCCGTGTTCGATTTCACGATCTGCGGCGCCTCCACGCCCCGGCCCGGCGTGATCGCACCGGTGTGGACGCTGAAGCTGTTCGGGTTGAACGTGCTGGACCGGGTGCCGAGCAGCGTGCTGTTGTTGTTGTTCTTGTAGTACATGTAGTTCACGCCGCCGACGGTGACGAAGCTGCCGTCGATCGCGTCGTAGCCCGGGTCGAAGAACACGACGCCGCTTGTCGCGGTCCGGAAATCGGTGGTGTAGCTGACCATCAGCACGTTGTGACCCGACGCGTTGACGGCGGAGTAGACGATCGCGTACTGCCCGCGCGCGGGGTCCCACACCGCCTCCGGCGCCCACGCGTGGGTGGCCAGCGAGTGCACCTTGAGCAGCCGGTAACCGGTGAAGGTGCGCAGGTCGGCGGAGTCCCAGATGTGCAGATACTGACTCTGGTACGCCCAGTCGGTGCCCTTCAGGTCGGTGGCAAGCACCGTGAACGTGCCGTCCTGCCTCCGCAGGATGAACGGGTCGCGCAGCCCGGTGCTGCCGAGCGTGGGCGTGGCGACCGGGCGGTTCTGGTTCAGCGGCGTCCAGTTCAGCCCGTCGGCGCTGACCGCCAGGTGCAGCCCGTAGCTCGCGGCCGCCATGGTCGGCGACTCGGTGAAGTACGCCATCGCATATCCGGCATAGGTGGCCGCGGCGGCCGATCCGGTCCGGGTCAGCGCGGCGGCCCCGCCGAGAGCGGCACCTGTGGCGAGCAATGTCCGACGCTTCATCTCAAACCTCTCATGTGAGCGCTCACAAGGTCGGCCGGAGGTGTGGCGTCCTCAGGTCCGGCGGGTTGCGGACCATCCTGGTCCAGGCTACCCACAAAGTCAAGGTCATCAATGCCCTGTGGGTACGCTGCGCGCGCTGATCAACGGCGGTAGCGTCTGGATCATGCGGGATGGATATCGGGGCGGGGCCGTGCTCGCCGAGGCCGTACGGTCCGGCTTCACGGAGAGCACGCACCGTGGATCGGTAGTGGTCCTCGACGCCGGCGGCGCGCCCCTGGCCGTCCGGGGCGACGGCCGCGGCCCGGTCTTCCCGCGCTCGTCGAACAAGCCGCTGCAGGGCGTCGGCATGCTCCGCTCCGGCCTGCGACTCGACGACGACGCCGACCTCGCGCTCGTCTGCGCCAGCCACTGGGGCGAGGACGTGCACGTCAGCCGGGTGGAGGCGCTGCTCGGCGCGCACGGGTTCGCCGGCGCGGACCTGCACTGCCCGCCCGATCTGCCCGCCGGGCCGGCCGTACGGGACGAGGCGCTGCGGGCCGGCCAGGTGCCCACCCGGACCCGGATGAACTGCTCCGGCAAGCACACAGGCATGCTGCTCGCCTGCCAGGCCGCCGGCTGGACCACGGACGGCTACTGGGAGCCGTCCCACCCGCTGCAACGCCAGCTGCGCGCCACCGCGGAGGAGCTGACCGGCGAACCGGCCGCGGCGGCAGGCGTGGACGGATGCGGCGCGCCGGTACTCGCGTTCTCGCTCACCGGCGTCGCGCAGGCGTTCCTGCGTCTGGTGCACGCGGCACCCGGCTCGTTCGAGCGCCAGGTGGCGGACGCGATGCGCGCCCACCCACGCCTGGTCGCCGGCACCGGCGCGACTGACACGCTGCTGATGACGCAGGTGCCGGGCCTGCTGGCCAAGGGCGGCGCGGAAGGCTTCGCCGCTGTCGCGGTCCCGGGCGCTGGAGCGGTCGCGCTGAAGATCGACGACGGCGCCATGCGGGCGATCCCGGCGGTGCTCTCAGCCGCGCTCGGCGCGCTCGGCGTGGACTGGGAGCCGCCGCCGTCCCCGGTGCTCGGCGGCGGCGAACCGGTCGGCGAGCTGCGCGCGGTCTGGTAGTAGCGCCGGTTTCCAGGCCCTGTATCGACGTGGAGGTCGGAGCGAGGCGCGGTCCAGGGGTCGCCGGGGCCTCGCCGCAGCCCGGCATCCCACGTCGATACAGCGCCTAGGATCGATCGGCGGTGTCCCCGGCGCGGGCGGCAAGCGCGCGGTCCGCCTCGGCGCGCATGGCGGCCACGAAAGCCGCGGTCTCCGGGGTGAACGGGATGCGGTAGACGTGTTCCGCGCCGGTGCCGGCCGTGTAGACGTCCCAGAAGAACGGGGCGATCTCGTCCGGGTCCGACTTGGGACCGCCGGTGCCGATGATGCCGCTGATCCCGGTGAACGCGACGTGCACGCCGCTGCCATCGAGCGACTTGTGCAGGTTCACCGCCCAGTGCCGCTGGGCGCCGGAGACCAGGCCCGCGTTGCCGAGGGCGGGGGCCGGGTCGATTGCGGAGCCGCCGGCCACGATCAGGATCGTGCCGGTGCCCGCGGCCCGCATGTCCGGCAGCACCTGCCGTACCGCTGTGATCATGCCGTTGATCCGGATGTCGACCCACGGCGCGGTGTTCTCCACGGTCACGTCGAGCGCGTCAGCGATCGGCACCAGACCCTCGCGGAAGTCGGGCGCCGGGTTGTAGATCATGACGTCGATCCGGCCGTACCGCTTCTTGATCTCGTCGAAGGCGGCAGTCGTCGCGGGGGCGTCCGTCACGTCGGCGGGGAAGGCGTCGGCGTCCACGCCAAGCTCCCGCAGCCGGGCGACCATCGGGTCCAGCTTCCGCCGGCTCCGGGAGATCAGCGCCACCCGGAAGCCCTTGGCGCCGAACACGGTGGCGATGCTGAGACCCATGCGAGGGCCGGCTCCCACGAGTACCAACGTCTTGGTGTCTGTCATGTCGTCTCCTGAGGGGCGGGTACGGAACCGCCCGGAACCCTACCCTGAGCCACAGTGGGTAAGGCCGCTCTGAGCTGCGAGAACACTGCTGCTCGACCGATGAGACGCCGGTCTGATCAGCGGTGGCCCGGCCGGTCGGCCCGGCCCGTTCTCCGGCACGCCGAGTCGATACGACGGACGCGGGCAGGACGTGCGGAGGCCGCACTAGGATTCTGACGTGGACACTCTGATCGCCGTACCCGCCGGGGAGGTGACGCTCTCCGACCGCCGCACGCAGACCAGCTGGCCGGTGGAGGTGGCGGCGTTCCGGCTCGCCGCGCTCCCGGTCACCCGGGAGCTCTACGCGGAGATCATCGGCCGCTGCCCGGTCGGAGGCGGCGACGACGCGCAGCCGGTCACGGACGTGACCTGGTGGGACACCGTGCTGTTCTGCAACGCGCTCTCCGCCCGCGACGGGCTGGCCCCGGTCTACGGCGTGGCCGGCGAGGACGTGACCTGGGACCGCGATGCGGACGGCTACCGGCTGCCGTCCGAGGCCGAGTGGGAGTACGCCTGCCGCGCCGGCACCAGCGGCCCCCGCTACGGCCCGCTCGACGAGGTCGCCTGGTACCGCGACAACTCCGGCGAGCGGCTGCGCGAGGCCGGCCGCAAGACGCCGAACGCCTGGGGCTTCCACGACATGCTCGGCAACGCCTGGGACTGGTGCTGGGACGTCTACGACGCCACCGTCTACGGCGGCTACCGGGTGCTGCGCGGCGGCGGCTGGTTCGACGAGCACTGGAGCTGCCGCGCCTCCGTCCGCCGCCGCAGCCACCCCAGCCTCACCCTCGACGACGTCGGCTTCCGCGTAGCCCGCAACGCCTGAGCCCGCAGCGCCTGAGCCCGCAGCGCCTGAGCCCGGCCGGTCGCCGCGGCGACCGGCCGAGTCCACAGGTCAGAGCGCGGAGCGGCCCACCACGGGCAGCTGGACGCTGCTGCTGACCGGGCGCACCGAGATCTCGGTGCCGGGCAGCGGGCGGAGCGTGTAGTCGTAGTCGGTGGAGATGACGACCACGCCGAGGCGGTGACCGGCCGCGACGGTGCGGTCGACCGGCTGGAGGTCCCAGCGCAGGCGGTAGGTCCGGTCCGGGGTGAGCGGCTCGGAGCGGGAGAGTGAGCGGCGGTTCTGCGGGTCGGTCCAGCCGCGGGTGAGGATGCGGGTGGTGCCGTCCGGCGCGTAGTCGACAAGGAGCGCGGTCAGGTTCGCGGCGGTGCGGTCGACGCTGACATCCGCGGTGATCCACGGGGTGCCGTTGAGCCGGGTGTCCCGGGTCAACACCGGCAGCTGGTACGCGAGCCGGTGGTCCGCCGAGGCCGAGGCCACCAGCTGCTGCGCGTTCTGCGTGCGGCCGTCGTCGGTGAACGTGTCGGTGCGCGGCCGGCCGGTGGCCAGCGGGACCGTGACGTTCCTGGTGCCCGGGACCGGCCAGGCCGTGGTGGTCTCGGTGACAGTGCAGCTCGCGTTCTCGAGCGTCACCGGCGCCTCGTCCTCGATGCCGCTGTCCACCCGGTAGAGGTAGTGGTCGACCCAGCGGTGCATGGCCGGCGCGAACTCCGGGGCGCAGGACGAGCCGTGGCCGCGGTCGTAGAGCCAGAGCTTGCGGTCGACGTCGAGCGCGTCCCACAGCTGGACGCCCTGCTTGGGCTTCACATTCCAGTCCTGGAGGCCCTGCACCACGAACACGCTGGCCCTGATCTGACCGGCCTGGGCGGTGTAGTCGCGGGCCGCCCAGACCGGGGAGTAGTCGCCTGTGGCGCGGTCCTGCGCCTGCTCCAGGTAGGCCATGTTCGGCGCGCACGCCTCCGGGTTCGCCCGGGAGAGCACGTACTTCGCCATGATGTCCAGGTCCTCGCCCTGCCAGCCGCCGGGCGCCACCACCAGGCCGTTCGCCCGGTAGTAGTCGTACCAGCTGGTCACGGCGGACATCGGGATGATCGTCCGGAGCGCGGACCGGCCGGTGAGCGCCGCCATGATCGGCAGCGTGCCGTTGTAGGAGACGCCGTACATGCCGACGCTCCGGGCCGACCAGCGCGCGGAGACGACGTTGCCGGCCGCGTCGAACGCCCGGCCCTTGCCGTCCAGCCAGTCGACCACGGCGCGGGTGGAGATCTGCTCGTCCCGGCCGCCCGCGTCCGGGCAGCCGGTGGAGGTCGCGGTGCCCAGGCTGTCCATCGCGATCATGGCGTACCCGCGGGTGGTGTAGTACTCCCAGGTGCTGACCGCGGCCGGTGCGGCGTTCAAGCTGGTCAGCGCGCGGTTCGCGGCGATCGCGGCGGCGGACTTCGCGTGCACGCCCTCCTGCGGCAGGCGGTCCACGTCGACGCTCGGGTAGGGCACCTCGGGCGTGCTGCCGCCGTACGGCGTCGGCATGATCAACGAGGCCACCCGCAGGCCCGCGGTCTCGGTCTCGCCGGGGCGGGTGATGTTCAGGTGCACCCGGTCGCGAACGCCGTCCCGGTCGGTGTCGAGCGGTGCCTCCACCCAGACGTCCTCGTTGAGCGCGGCCGCATAGTCGAAGACCGGCTGGGTCGCGCCGTCCTTGACGACTATCGTCGCGCGACCCGTGGCCTGCGCGGGGCTCGCCGCGGCGACCGCGGCAAGGACCAGAGCAGCGGCGATGGCGGTACGTAACACGTGTCCTCCACCCATGTAGGGAGATGTCTCGATGCTCCCTGACGCTAGCCGGTGTCGCCGGTCCGCGGGGGAAATGGCGCCGCCAGCGTGTTTCCGTTAAATCTCGCCTGCATTTACGCCTCGTGAAAGAAGCGATTACCGCGCATTAATCAATGGTTCAACTTGGGCGATGAACCAGCAGTTCAGGGCGGTCGTAGAAGTGGTTTCGCATAGTCCACGTACGACGGGGAGAAGCCGTGCCGAGCCCGAGTGCCTTTCTCCAGATCTGCGCGGACGGACGGTTCATTCCGATTCCATCGGGTGTTTTCTTTCACGAAGGGCCGATGACCACCCCTGTTGATCTAGGGGCGCTGACCCGGGCGATGAGCGCACGCCGTCTCACCGGCGGTACCGCCGTGTTCCTCACCGACGCCACGCTCACCGACCCGGCCGCGGTCGGCCGGGTGCGGCTCGCGCTGCAGGAGATGCCGTCGCCGGCCCGCGCCGGACTGGTGATCGGCGCCCACCCGGGCGAGACGCACGACCCGGTCGCCTGGATGCGGCACACCGAGACGCTCGACCTGCAGAAGCACCTGCCGTTCCGGGCGGACGCCGAGTTGGGCGCCCGGGTCGTGGCCGTGGACGCGGCAGGGCTGGAGACCACAGGGGTTCCGCAGGGCCTCCGGGTGCTGCCCCGCGCGCAGGCCGCGGCGCGCGAGACGCTCAAGACCGCCGCGCGGCTCGCCGTGGACCCGGCCCGAACCCGCTTCGAGCGGCTCCGGGACCTGCTCATCGAGGCGTCACGGCTGCGGGACACGCTCGGCGTGCGGCGCACCGTGGACGACGGGACCCCAACGCCGGTGACCGCCGCGTACCAGATGGCGCTCGGGCTTGCTCTTGTCGGCGTGCCGACGATCACCGGGCCGGCCGAGCGGGCCGCGGTGCCGACAGTCGCCGACCCGGAGCTGGCGCGCGGCGCGCGGAACGTCCTCGACCTGGACCAGCTCACCCGCGCGGTGCTGCCGACAACTGTCACCGAGGTGCTGTACGCATTCACGTCAGGCCTCGGCGCCGGCGAGCGGGCGGACCCGAAGGCGCTCCACGACGCGCTGAAGGCCGTGCCGGGCTCGGTCGCGATGGTCCGCGGCGGACTGCCCGGCCGCGGCGAGGACCGGGTCCGGTGGCTGGTGTCGCTTGACCACGACGTGTTCTGGGTGAACGCGGAGCTGGATCACGAGCCGATGTCCCGGTTCGACCCGGCCGCCACCGACGGGCGTACCGCGGAGCTGCGCGCGGCCGGCACCACGGTCTCGGTCCGGAACGCGGCAGGCGACCCGGTCACGCTTGCCACGCTCGCGCCGCCCGCCCCCGCGCCGCCCGTCGCGCCACCGGTCCGGGACCCGGCCGCGACCGCGCTCGTCGACGGGCTGGGCCTCACCGGAAGCGAGCCGGTCTTCGTCTTCTCCACCGCGATCGGCGACGGGAAACCGGCCGGCCAGGACGGCACGGCGCTGACCCCGGCCGTGCTGGAGAGCCTGGTCGACGGCCTGCGCCGGCAGTACCCGGCGGGACGGGTGCTGCTGATCGGGCCGGAGCCGGGCGCGAACCTGCGCGACCGGGCGCCGGAGCTGTTCGCGCTCCAGCGGGACGCCCCCACCCACGGCCTCGACCTGACCAGGACTGCGCACCTGGACGCGGTCCTCACCGCGTTGAACACCGGCCGTACCGCCACGGTGATCGGGATGTCCGGCGGCGTCGGCGAGGTCTCGGACCGGCTGGGCCTGCGTACGGTGCGGCTCGGCGCCGGCCCGGACTTCGACGGCACCCGGCACGCCGAGGCCGCCCAGCTTCAGCGCCTGGACGTGCCGATCGACTGGCCGGCGCACCTCGCGCGGGTCCGGGCGGCGGTGGAGGCGGGTGATCGCGGCGCGCTCACCGCGGCGATCGACGACTGGACGTCGTCCGCGGCGACGTACCGGTCCATCCTGGACATCGAGGCGAAGCCGGTCCCGTCGGCCACCACGCTTGACGAGGCGACCCTGTCACAGGAGGTCTATCAGGAGCGCGGCCACCAGCTGCGGAACACGGACAACCGGATCAACAGGTTCCGGGCCAACGTCGCCGACTGGCTGCTCACCGAGATACTCCCGGCCGGCCGGAACCTCGACGCCGATGCGGCCCGCGACTGGTGGAACCGCACCGCCGCCGAGCTGGACCTCGACGACATCCTCCGGGTCTTCACCGCGGACGTGGACGAGCTGGTGCGGCGCGCGGTCGACCTGGACCGTGAGTACGGCACGGCGGTCTGGTCGAAGAAGGTCAAGGCCGAGGAACGGGACGTCTTCGGCGCCCGGAGCACCCCGCAGCTGCAGCCCGCCACGCCCGAGGTCGAGGACGGCGAACCGCCGCTGCCGCCGAGCGAGAACCCGATGTTGAAGTCGGCGGTCGACGGATTCCTTGCGTCACCGCAGAACGCGGTGATCGAGAACAAGGACCTGGTCCGGTACGCGCTGCTGCGCAGGCCGGCGCTGTGGATGACGCTTCACCACCTCAAGCCGCACATGCTCGAGCAGCACCCGGACGCGGAGTGGCACTACTTCACCACTGCCGACGGCGAGATCTGGATCGCCAGCGAGGTGCCGGTCAACAAGGACCTCCCGGCGGCGATTGCGGCGCGCGACGCGGCTCGGGCGGCCGGCACGGATCAGGCGGAGCACGTCCGGCGGATCGCCGACCTGGAGCGGACCTCAGCGATCGGCGCCGCACAGCTGAGCGCGCTCTATGAGGGGTGGCGTGGCACGTACCCGGGCCTCACGCTCGACGACGTCGTCGAGATCCTCAACACGGTCGGGCATCCGGCGATCGCCGCAGCGGAGCACACAGTCCCCGGCTCGGACATGGTCACTCCGCTGCTGCGGGCGGCGCAGGGCCGTACCAGTGGCGAACTGCATCTGATCTCGTCGCTCGGCGACATGGTGGACGTCAACACCAAGTCCGGGCGGTTCATGAGCCTGAAGGTGCGCAAGCCGAAGGCCGGGGACGCCAGTCGCTGGGCCGGCAACGTGGCCCGGCGGGTCGCGGCCCACCTGGACATGCCGGTGCGGCTCGGCGAGATGAAGTACGCGGGCAACGACAAGTCCGGGCCCAACCCGCTTGCGGGCGGCCCGGTGCGGGTCGCCGACCTGCCCGGCGGGCGGCTGTCCGGGGACGGTCTCGGCGGCTTCACGATCGGCGACGACGTCTCGCTGCTGATCCGGCAGGTCACCGTCGCCGGCCGGACGGTGCTGCTGCTGGTCCCGGAGACGGAGTGGCAGGAACTGCGCGGCCGTAACTGGCTCCCGCCGGCCCCGGAGGACGGCGCCGCGCTGCCTGTGGTCGTCGTCCACAACCAGGACGGGTTCGTGCGCGTGCCTGCCGTCCAGGGCAATGTCGAGGGCTCGGTGCTGCTGACGCCGGCCGAGCTGACGCAGATCGCGGAGCGGCTCGGCAAGCACCAGGCGGTGATCTCCTGCGAGATCGCCGAGCTGCCGGGCGCGTTCATCCAGGGATATGCCGCCGCGCTCGACGGTACGGTCCTGGCCGCCCCGGCCAAGCTGCTCGGCGGCGCCGAGGACGGCGTGGGCACGCTGATCGACGGCACCGGCGAGAGCGCGGCCCGGGGCCTGCCGGTGCTCACCGAGGGCGGCGTGCCCTGGCAGCTGTTCACTGCCGAGTCCCGGGACACCGGGGGCGGGTGGGACACGCTCAACGACGTGACAGTCGACGGACGGGAGCTCGGGTTCGACGGCTTCCGGTCGGTGGACGACCCGGCGGCGTTCGCGAATGGCACCGGCGTGCTGTTCGGGCCGCGGACGGACGCGCTCCGCCAGGCCAAGCGCGTGGTCTGGTACGCGCCGGAACACCATCAGCTCGGCCCGGACGGCGCACCGTCCTGGTTCCGGCCGTTCGGGGCGTCGGACCGGGCCCGGCTGGACGCGCTGACCACGCGGATGGGGCAGGCAGCGAGCCCGGCACGCGGCGCCGGCATCGTCGACGACCTGGTCGCGCTCGGCGTGCTCAGCGACCAGAAGGGCGCCGAGGTCCGCGCGGAGGCGCTTGACAAGCGACTTCGCGCGCAGAACCTCCCGGCCGAGGCGATGACGCTCGTCCGGATGCGGATGTTCGACACGCGTGCCTCCACCGCGGCGTCCGCGATGCTCGACGGGGTGAAGAAGGCGGCCGCGGCGTTCACCGCGCTGTCGGACGAGATCCTCGGCTCCGGCATCGTCACTGTGGGCGGGCATGACGTGTTGCGGCTGCGGCTGGCGCCCGGCGTGCGTACCGACATCGACGCCGAGGGCCGGCTGGACATCCGGGTGGTCCAGGCGGCCGGCCCGCAGTGGGACAGCCGGGTCGCCGTCGGCCTGCACCCGGCCGGGGACGGCTGGGAGCTCCGCGTCCGCCCGCGTGCGAGCGACGCGACGATCCACGCCCAGCTCTCCGGCATGCTGGCGGCCCTGGTCTCCGGCCCCGGGGGCACCGATGTGGCCGAGGCCCGGCAGTTGCTCGCCGGGGAGCGGGCGCTGCGGTTACAGCGGAACGCGGCCTCCGGCTCGATCGCGCGGTGGAGCCGGGCGAAGACGACCAGACTGACGCTTCACCAGCGGACGCTCGACGGCCTGATGCGCGAGACCAAGGCGGACATGCGGCTCCTCGCGGACCGCGACGGGCTGCCGGCCGCGCTGAAGACCGAGCTGGAGACCGCGATCGCCCGGCCGACGTGGCGGGCGGAGAAGGTGGAGCCGCCACTGCCGGAGAAGCCGGGCCTGGCGCTGCACAACGCGCGGCGGCTGACCTCGACGCCGCTCGGCGTGCTCACCACATTCGGCGCGGGTACGGCGGCGGGCCGCGACCCGTCGCTGATGGGCGCGAGCATGGCCGGCGCGGCCGCCCAGCCGATGCCGCAGGCCTGGTCGGACGCGGCGAACGCGCGGATGAGCGCCATCGACGGCCCGCCCGCGAACCGGCTGATCGCGCCCGGCACCGAGGTGGCCGGCTACGGGCTGTTCAGCGCCCCGCGGTTCCAGATGTCCTCCGCCCAGGCGAACGTGACGAAGCGGTCGCCGTCCGGCTTCGCGCAGGCGCTCGCCTCGATGATCGTGGCCGGCAGCGTGAGCAGCAGGTGGGCGACCGGCGGCACCGCACTGGGCCTGACAGTGCTCGCGAACCTGATCCAGGCCGAGCTTGACCACGCGTTCGACCACCCGGAGGCGGTGTCGTCCAAGCGGTACGCGTTCGAGCACGCGCGCACCTGGGACAAGATGCGCAACGACTATGTGGAGAGCGCGTACTTCCGGGTCCGCGAGCTGATGAACCGGATCGGCGACGGCCCTGTCGACGCCGCGCTGCAGACCGAGCTGCGCACGGCCCGTACCCAGGTCGACAGCATGATCCAGAGCATCACCGCGGAGGTCAACAGCGCGGTCCGGGAGATGACCCAGCGCCGGAACAGCCCGTGGACCGGCTCCACGCTCTCCGAGACGTACGACCTGGTGACCCGCGGGGTCGGCGACGGGAAGCCGAGCCGGCTGCACAACGCGCTGCGGGTCGGCGGCCAGCACTCGGGGGCGCAGCTGCCGTCGCTCGTGCTCGGCTTCATCGCGGCGAGCGTGGTCGACCTGCTGACCATGAACATCGCGGCGGCCGGGGCCAGCGGCGCGGTCTACGGCGCGGGATGGAGCGGGCTCAAGCGGCACGAGTTCGCCGACCTGGTCGCGGTGGCCAGCTGGGACGCGCTGAACCGGCTGCAGTACATCCAGCAGGCCAGCGCGTTCCTGCTCAAGGAGGCCGGCGCGGTCAAGCCGGTCGCGATCGACGAGCGGCCCGCCGCCGACCCGAAGAACTCCAGGCTGCTCAGCGCGATGCACAGGATCCGCCTGCGACGGCTCGCGGCGGCCCGCGCCCAGGGCCGGGCGAACGCGGATGCCGGCCGGCCGAGGGAGGTGTCCGGACGACTGCAGATGGCGTACAAGCACGTGCCGTCGTTCGTCACGCACATCGGCGCGGCGGGCATCGTCGGCGGTGGCCTGCTCGGCCTGGACGGCGGCGTGCTCGGCGTCGGCATCGCGGTCGGCGGCGTCGCGAAGCTTGCCACAGGCATCGGCGAGAACCTGCTCCGGGTGTCCGCGCCGCTTGTCGCGCAGGAGGCCGGCACCAAGGTGGCGCTCGCCGAGACCCAGCGGATGATCACCACCCGGGCCGAGATGGCGAGCGAGATCACCGAGCTCCTCACGGCCGCCGCGGTCGCCAACCGGCACATCGTCCCGGCGACCGGTCCGGGCTGGGTGGGCCTCGGCGGGACGCTCAAGGCGATGCCGGGCAGCACCGGCGGCCGGATCGTCAGCGGCTGGCGCGGCACCCGGCGCGGCTTCACCCGGGCCGGCGACGTGCGGCACTGGAACGATCCGCCGGTGCTGTGGCGGGGACCCGCGGCGACCGGCCCCGTGACCCTGACCCACCGTGACCGGCTCGCCGTCAACGAGCTGCTGGCGATGGCCCGGGACCTTGACTACGCGCACGACCCGGCGAAGACCGCCCGCGCGGACCTGACAGTCCCGGCGGTCAGCGGGAAGCTCGTCGTGCTGCTGGACCGGCTCGGCCTGCGCGAGGCCCAGGACACCGGCGGGCACCGCTGGACCGCGGTCCTCGCCGACCTGCGCGCCCGGCACGGTTACCGGGCCGCCACGAACACGCCGCTGAGCGTGCTTCGCAAGACGCGGGCGCCGTCCGACCCGGCGTCGACGGCACCGCGCGCGGACAACGAGCGGCTCTACGACGACACGCTCCGGGACAGCCACGCGGACGACGTGCTGAGCACGCGGCTCTGGCAGGCCGCGAACCGGCCGGCGCTCGCACCGCTGCGGATGGGCGTGCGGCCGGACGGCTGGGTCAAGGCCTTCCCGGCGGACGGCCACCGCTACCGAATCAAGATCACCGAGGGTACGGTCGCGGCCGGCGGCCAGGCCCTGCTGCGGCTTGCCCCGGACGACCTCGGGCACGCGGTCTTCGGGCGGCACCGCGACGACGCGCACACGCTCGTCGTCGACCCGGCGGTCCTGGCGGATCCTGACCGGCTCTCCGCAGTGCTGCACGGGGCCACCGCGCAGATCGGCCGGCAGCGGCTCGACAACAGGCACCGCGTCCGCGACCTGCTGAGCGGAACCGGCCGGACCGAGTTCCCGATGTCCGACCTCCGGGCGAGGCCGGTCGCCGAGCTGCCGGGCGGCCGGGTGACACCGGACGGGCGGGGCGGCTTCCGGATCGGCGACGACATCTCGCTCGTGATCCGCCAGGAGACGGTCGCCGGCCGTACCGTGCTGGTGCTGGTGCCCGAGGTGGAATGGCAACGGCTGCAAGGCCGCAACTGGCTTCCGCCGTCCGGTCCGGCCGGTGGCGGGCTGCCTGTGGTCGCGGTGCACAACCAGGGTGAGTACGTGCGGGTGCCGGCCGTCCAGTTCGGCGTCGAGGGCTCGGTGCTGCTCACCGTGGCCGAGCTGGCACAGATCACCGCGGGTCTCGCCACCGACCGGGCGCTGATCACCTGCGAGATCACCGAGCTGAACCCGGCGCTCGTCCAGGCGTACAGCACCGCGATCGACGGCACCGTCCTGGCCGCCCCGGGCAACCTGCTCGGCGCCGCGGGGAACCGCCCGCTGCTCACCGAGGGCGGCGAGGTCTGGCGACTGTTCACGCCCGAGGCCACCGGTGACTGGGACACGCTCAACGACCTCACCGTCGACGGCCGGGACCTGACGTTCGACGGCTTCCGCTCCCAGGACGACCCGACGGCGTTCGCGGCACACCGGGACGGCCGGCAGCCCGGCGTGCTGTTCGCCTCCGGGACCGCCGCCACACCGGCGCCGCGGTTGCTCGGCGCGTGGGCGGGCTCGCTCGCCGGGCAGGCCGCGGACGTGCGGCGGTTCGCGGCCACCGCCGGTCGGCAGGTCGTCGCGGTCGACCTCAGCGGCCCGCCGCAGACGTCCGGGCCGGTCGTCGCGGAGCTGCGCGAGGTGCTGACCGGCTTCGCCCGGATGGGTATCTCGCCGGTCGTGGTCACCACCGAGGCCACGAAGGCGTCCGGTGAGCTGTTCGAGAGCGTGCGCCGCGCGTTCGGGCCGGTGCTGATCCAGCCGGCCATGGCGGGCTGGGAACGGGTCTGGCTGCTCCAGACGGCCGGCGGCGAAGGCCGGCAGATGGAGTCCCGGCTCGGCGCGGAGATCTTCGAGGCCGCCGGACGGCTGCGCGGCGAGCCACCGCAGGACGGCGGCGGCACCACCCTGCCGGAGAGCGTGGGCACCTGGACGATGTTCCCCACCTGGGCCGAGGCGCGCGCGTACCACCGGGAGCACCTGGACGGGCTGCATGCGCCCGCCGCGGCCGTCGCGCTTTCCGGCGCGGTCGCGGCCGAGCCCGGGAACACGCGGCTGGCCGCGTTCCGGACCGCGCTCGAGGTGGCGCGTGCCGCCGGAGGGCTGCCCTCACCCGGCGAGGCCGGGCTGACCCCGACCGCGACGTCGATCCTTGACGTGGAGCGGACGCCGGCGGCCGGGCCGCGCGACCGGGCCACGGCCGGGTTCGTCTACGACTACCTGGCCACGATCGGGCCCCGCGCCGACAGGTTCGCCATGGACGGGCTGCTGTGGTCGCTGATGATGTCCGGCGCGCTCACCCACGAGCAGGGACTCTCGCTGGTACGGGCCACCGCTGTCACCCAGACCGACAAGGCCAACCGCGAGGTTTTCGAGGCGGCCGTCAGACTTCTCTCGCTGACCCCCGCCGAACTGGACGGCGACCCGATGACACATCCGCCGTTGCGGGAGATCATGGACATGCTCGGAGACGTCACCGCGGCCTACAAGCGAGGGCCGGACGAGGCGCGGAACCCCAAGTGCGTCGACCCGATCGACCGAACCGCGTGGATCGGGCGACTCGACACACTGCGCGATTCGATGCGAACCTCTAACCCGCCGCTCGCCGCCGCGATCGAGGTCGCCACCCACATCCTGACGAACTGCTGACTGGAGAACCGCCGTGACCCTGCCGCTCACCTCGCGCACCATGGACGCGATCTGCCTGGAACACGTCGTCCCCACCAGCACCGGCAACCACGTCTTCAACGCGCCGCCGTCAAGCATGGCTCAGGACACGCTGCTCGGCGAGGCCCAGCAGATGCTCAGCGTGGACAAGTACGCCTACGTCTCGTTCGGGATCGGCATGCGTGACGCGCTCACCGACACCAGCGCGGCGACCACTCTCTGGGAGGACGGCATCGCCCGCCCGACCGGCGCGCTCAGCCCGGAGAAGGGCTCCGTGCGCGCGCTCATGTACCAGTACTTCCGCGGCATCCCCGCGGAGGCGCTGGACCGGCTGGTCGAGCGGCCGCTGTTCGGCCGCGGCCAGGAGGACGTCCGGATGAGCCTGGCCGACCTCGCCGCCCGCGCCGACATGATGGGCCTGCCGGTCGAGATTCCGATCGAGCGGCTCGCCGACGGCGGAGAGCCGATCCCGTCGAGCCGGATCGTCCACTTCGACACGTCCGGCCCGGCCACCCCGGCGAACGCCACGCTGATCCGGGTCGAACCGGCGCGGGTCTGGGACGCGAACCCGTTCGTCACCACCGGGCCGGACGTCCGCGCCGAGGCGCTCAAGGACGGCTACCCGGGCGGGCGGATCGTACCTGTCGACGGTGGGAAGCGGCTCGGCATGGCGTCCGCGCTGGCCGAGTTCCAGCACGCGGACCTGTTGCGCGACGGCCGGGCGCTGACCGGCAACGACCTGACCCGGGACGGCGTGCCGCCGCTGACCCCGGTCGCCACCTACGGTGACCTGCTCGCGCACGTTGCGGGCGCGGACGGGACGTACTCCCTGATCGAGGTACGCGCGGACGGGGCAGCGGACTCGCAGGTGTTCGTGGCCGTGCACGACGCGGCCGGGGACGCCTTCCTCGACCTCGGCACCGGCACCACGGCGGTGTTCCCCGACCTCCCGGAACAGATCAGGGTCAGCACGCTGCCTGTGGACACCGTCCTGGCCGACCTGCTGCGGGACCCGGCCGCCACCGGGGGCGTACCGGCGCAGATCCTGCCGCCGCCCGGGGTCACCCGCACGCACACGTTCGGCGCGGGCGGCAGCCGCTCGGTCGACCTCGTCGGCGGGTTCGGCGGGCCCGGCGTACCCAAGGATGTGCTTGACAAGCTCTCGGTCGCGGCCGAGGCGATCGGGCAGTCGGTGATCGTGATCGGCCCGCCGCCGCGCGACAAGTGGTCCCGGCGCCACCCGGAGCGCGCGGAGAAGCGCTTCCTGCTGCGCGCCGAGCACATGGCCTTCCAGCACCTGCAGAACCGCGAGCCGGCGCCGATCATCTTCAACTACGGCGGCGTGAGCACGGCGCTTGACCGGATGGCCGAGAAGTGGGGTTCGCCGGTCATCCAGCAGTCGATGGGCGGCGGCCTCGACTTCGACCGCAAATGGGCCGCGGCCGGGGTGCCGCCCTTCAAGGACCTCACCGGCGAGACGCTGAAGGCGGTCGGTGACCTGCAGCGGGCGAACACCGCGGCCACTGTGGAGCCGGAACTCGCCTCCTACCTGTCGATGACCTTCGACAACCCCGCGGCGGTACGGGAGAAGCTGGCCACCGACGGCAGTTCGCTCAAGGCGCTCCAGCACCGGATCGCCGGGCTCCCGGCCGACCCCGAGCTGTTCCGGGCGCACAGCAAGCTTCTTGACCTGCTCGGCCGGGAGGACGGCTCGTTCGACAGGGCGGTCGAGTACCTGGCCTCCGCCAAGGGCGGCACCGTGCCCGCGCTGCCCGACCTGCCGTCAGTCCTGAAGCAGGCGCCGGAGGCACGGGCCGGCGCGCTCGAGGACCTCAAGGCCGTCACCTACGGTACGCACGACGACGGCGCCGCACGGGCCGTGCTCGACGCCGTCCAGAAGCGACTTGCCGGTGAGAGCGAGGAGGTCGTCAAGAAGGCGATCTACGACAACTCGGTCTACCTGCCGGAAGGACCCGGTGGCCGCGCGGACATCGTCCGCACGCTGCAGGGATGGCGCGACGGCGCATCGACCGCGCAGGAGCGGGCCGTCTTCGACGAGATGGCGATCTGGGTGACCACCTGTCCGTGAGCCCGGGGCCGGCGCCGGCGCCCCGCACGGGACGCCGGCGCCGCCGGATTCACTACTTGACGGGGTCACCGCTGTCGTCGTACACCCACTGGGTGGTGACCTTGTCGTTCGGCTGCCCGGTCCAGGTCGCGCCGTCCTTGACCGTGATCTTGAGGTCGTAGGGGCCGGGGCGTTCCTCGGTCCAGGTCCACTCGCCCTTGACCGTGTCACCGTTCTCGAACCACGGGTCGGCGTCCGTGTCGACGTTCGCCGCGACCGGCGGAGCATCCTGGTCGCGGTGGCCGTCCGCCTTGAGCTTCGCTTCCTTCTCGGTAAGCGTCATGTCGTCCCAGGCCTTGGTCGCCGCCGGGGCGTCGGGCAGCGACCAGGACGCGAACGCCGGAAGGTAGTTGTTCCGGTCACCGTTCGGCGGGCCGACCTCCCACAGCTCGTCCGCGAACATCTCGAACGCCACCTTCAGGTTCGACTCGACCTGCGCGTATCCGTTCGCGGCACCCTTCAGGCCACCGGCGAACTGGTTGAGTACGCCGGTCTTCTTGTCGTTGTCCGGACCCGCGCCCTCCTCGCCGAAGAAGTCGTTGACGACGACCAGATAGGTGTCCCGCCAAGCGGTCGACTCCGTCGACGACGTGCCGGTCCAGCCGAGCTTGAGCTCCTCCCAGGCCTTGCCGACCGTCTCGAACGCGGCCACGATGTCCTCGCGGTACCCCTGCACCGCCATGGCGCAGTTGAACAGCTCGCGAGAGTTGATGTTCATCGTGACGGCGCTGGCGTTGTTGTAGACCGCGGAATCGATGTTGTCGAATTCAAACTCGGCCACGTGGGACTCCTTCCCTGGCGGACTGCACCACCCCAGAGCCTTGCTTCGCCGGGCGGGTACGTCCACGTCCCCGAAGCGGTGTCACACATGTGGCCCATCCGGCCGTCCCGGGGTCCACGGGGCCGCCACAACGAAGGTCTTGCCGCTGCCCCTCGAACACTCGCTACCCTCCACGCGCGTGTCATGTCGGTCGCGATGAATGGTGTGGACGATGAGCAGCTCCGACGAGTCAGATATCGGTTCGCGGGCCAGCTACCGCGACGGCAGCACCGCGGACTACGACGCGGGCGGCGGTGTCGTTCGCCGGACCACACCCGACGGCGTCGTCTACGAGACCTTCGACGCGCAGCACCGGCCCACCGCGGGCCACACCGACGCGGCGCAGTTCACCATCAACTACCCGGAGGCGTGGAGTGGTTCAGCGAAGGCAACAGGTGGCCCAAGTGTTGAGTACTCCGCAAACGGGGACATACTCCGGCAAAGAACCGCCGACGGTACCGAATTTGAGGCTTTTGATGCCGACGGCCGACCGCACGAAGGAAGCGCGGGCGGCGTCCACTTCAGCATTGATTACCGGGCGGACGGACGCACCGTCAACACGTTCGACGACGGCACCGTCATCCAGTACGACGCCGGTGGACGTGTCACTCGCCAGGAAACGCCCGACGGCACCGTCTACAGCCGTTTCGATTCCCAAGGCCGGCCGACTGCCGGCACCACTCCCGACGACGTCGGCACGGGTTCGTCCAGTTTCGCCATCGATTACACGCCCGACGGCGGCTCCGTCCTTCGTAATTCCGACGGCTCGTCCGCCACGTTCGATTCCGCGGGTCGGATCGTCGAGCAGGAGAGCGCCGACGGTACCGTCTATTCCGACTTTGACGCAGGCGGACGACCGCTAGCCGGCAGCGCCGACGGGCGCGACTTCAGCATCGACTACTCGGCCGACGGCGGGTCGGTCATGCGCTACGACGACGGCGCCTCGGTCGGTGTCGACAGCTCCGGCGACGTCACACGCCAGCAGGGAGCGGACGGCACCGCCTACACGTCGTTCGACGCCGAGGGCCGGCCCACCGCGGGCGAGACCGACGGCCGGTCGTTCACGATCAGCTACGACCAGGACGGCGGCAGCACCTCGCGCTACTCCGACGGCTCGTCCGTCGAGCTGGACGCCGCCAACCAGGTCGTCCGGCAGGTCACCGCGGACGGCGGCACGTACACGTCCTTCGACTCCCAGGGCCGCCCGACCGCCGGGGACTCGCCGGACTCCGGCGCATTCACCATCGAGTACGGCGAGGGCGGCAGATCCGTCCAGACGTACGAGAACGGTGTCCGTGCCGAGTACGGCCCGGACGGCCAGCCGATCCGGCACACACTCGCGGACGGCACCGACTTCACCCGCTTCGACGGACAGGGCCGCGCGGTCGCCGGCACCGGCGCGGACGGCGAGACGTTCGCCATCACGTACGACGACAAGTCCCAGACGTCGACGATGACGTACCAGAACGGCTCGTCCGTCCTCACCGACGCGGCCGGCACGACACTGCGCCTCACCACGGCCGACGGCGGCGTCTACACCTCGTTCGACAGCGAGGGCAGGCCACTCGCCGGCACGACCGCGGACGGCCAGTCGATCGAGATCTCTTACGAGGCCAACGGCAACTCGACCGCGCGGTACGGCGGCGCTGACGGCACCACTGTCACGTCGAACGCGGACGGCGACCCGATCCGGATGGTGACCGCGGACGCGACCTACGACGCGTTCGACGGCGAGGGCCGGCCGACGCACGGCACGACCGCCGACGGCCAGTCGATCGACCTCTCCTACGAGGCCAACGGCAACTCGACCGCGCGGTACGGCGGGTCCGACGGCACCACTGTCACGTCGAACGCGGACGGGGATCCGGTGCGGATGGCATCGGCGGACGCGACGTACGACGCGTTCGACGGCCAGGGCCGCCCGACGCACGGCACCACCGCCGACGGCCAGTCGATCGACATCTCCTACGAGGCCAACGGCAACTCGACCGCGCGGTACGGCGGGTCCGACGGCACCACTGTCACGTCGAATGCCGATGGTGATCCGGTCCGGATGGTGTCCGCGGACGCGACCTATGACGCGTTCGACGGTGATGGCCGTCCGACGCACGGTAAGACGGCTGACGGCCAGTCGATCGACATCTCGTACGAGCCGAACGGCAACTCCACGGCCCGGTACGGCGGTTCCGGCGGCACCTCGGTCACGTCGGAGGCGGACGGCGACCCGCTCAGGATGGTGTCCGCGGACGCGACCTACGACGCGTTCGACGGTGATGGCCGTCCGACGCACGGTAAGACGGCTGACGGCCAGTCGATCGACATCTCCTACGAGCCGAACGGCAACTCGACCGCCCGTTACGGCGGTGCTGACGGTGGTGTGACTGTCACGTCGAATGCCGACGGTGACCCGGTCCGGATGGTGTCGGCGGATGCGACCTATGACGCGTTCGACGCGGACGGCCGTCCGACGCACGGTAAGACGGCTGACGGCGAGTCGATCGACATCTCCTATGAGGCGAATGGTCAGTCGACCGCCCGCTACGGCGGCTCCGACGGGACCACCGTCACGTCGAACGCCGATGGTGATCCGGTCCGGATGGTGTCCGCGGACGCGACCTATGACGCGTTCGACGGTGATGGCCGTCCGACGCATGGCAAGACCGCTGATGGTCAGTCGATCGACATCTCGTACGAGGCGAATGGTCAGTCGACGGCCCGGTACGGCGGTTCCGGCGGTACGTCGGTGACGTCGAACGCTGACGGCGACCCGCTCAGGATGGTGTCGGCGGATGCGACCTACGATGCGTTCGATGCGGACGGTCGTCCGACGCACGGGAAGACCGCTGACGGCCAGTCGATCGACATCTCGTACGAGGCGAATGGTCAGTCGACCGCCCGTTACGGCGGTGCTGACGGTGGTGTGAGCGTCACGTCGAATGCCGATGGTGATCCGGTGCGGATGGTGTCGGCGGACGCGACCTATGACGCGTTCGACGCGGATGGTCGTCCGACGCACGGCAAGACTGCTGATGGTCAGTCGATCGACATCTCCTATGAGGCGAATGGTCAGTCGACCGCTCGTTACGGCGGTGCTGACGGTGGTGTGACGGTCACGTCGAACGCTGACGGTGATCCGGTGCGGATGGTGTCGGCGGACGCGACCTATGACGCATTCGATGCGGACGGCCGTCCGACGCACGGTAAGACGGCTGATGGTCAGTCGATCGACATTTCCTACGAGGGCAACGGTCAGTCGACGGCCCGTTATGGTGGCGCCGGCGGCACGTCGGTAACGTCGAACGCTGACGGCGACCCGCTCAGGATGGTGTCCACGGACGCGACCTACGACGCGTTCGACGCGGACGGCCGTCCGACGCATGGCAAGACCGCCGATGGTCAGTCGATCGACATCTCCTACGAGGGCAACGGTCAGTCGACCGCCCGTTACGGCGGTGCCGACGGTGGCGTGACCGTTACCTCGAACGCCGACGGTGACCCGGTGCGGATGGTGTCCGCGGATGCGACTTACGACGCGTTCGACGGTGACGGCCGTCCGACGCACGGTAAGACCGCTGACGGTCAGTCGATCGACATCGCGTATGAGGGGAACGGCAACTCGACCGCCCGTTACGGCGGTGCCGACGGTGGCGTGACCGTTACCTCGAACGCCGATGGTGATCCGGTCCGGATGGTGTCGGCGGACGCGACCTATGACGCGTTCGACGGTGACGGCCGTCCGACGCACGGCAAGACGGCTGATGGCCAGTCGATCGACATCGCGTATGAGGGCAACGGCAATTCCACCGCCCGGTACGGCGGCGCCGATGGTGGTGTGACTGTCACGTCGAACGCTGACGGCGATCCGATCCGGATGGTCACCGCGGACGCGACGTATGACCGTTTCGACGGTGAAGGTCGTCCGCAGCACGGTCAGACGGCTGACGGCCAGTCGATTGACATCGCGTATGAGGGCAACGGTCAGTCGACCGCCCGATACAGCGGTCCTGACGGTGGCACCACCGTCACCTCGAACGCTGACGGCGATCCGTCCCGGATGGTCACCGCCGACGCGACCTATGACCGTTTTGACGGTGAGGGTCGTCCGCTGCATGGTACGACCAAGGACGGTCAGTCGATCGATATCGGCTACGAGGGCAACGGGAACTCGACCGCCCGGTATGGCGGCGCCGATGGCGGTACCACTGTCACGTCGAATGCTGATGGCGATCCGGTCCGGATGGTCACCGCCGACGCGACCTATGACCGTTTCGACGGTGAGGGTCGTCCGCAGCACGGCACGACCGCAGACGGTCAGTCGATCGACATCTCGTACGAGAGCAACGGCAGCTCGACCGCGCGTTACGGCGGCGCCGATGGTGTGACGGTTACGTCGAACGCCGACGGCGATCCGTCCCGGATGGTCACGGCGGATGCGACGTATGACCGCTTCGACGGCGAAGGCCGGCCGCTGCACGGGACGACCAAGGACGGCCAGTCCGTCGATATCGGCTACGAGGGCAACGGCAACTCGACCGCGCGTTACGGCGGCGCCGATGGCGGCACCACTGTCACGTCGAATGCTGACGGTGACCCGATCCGGATGGTCACCGCCGACGCGACGTATGACCGTTTCGACGGTGAGGGTCGTCCGCAGCACGGTACGACCAAGGACGGCCAGTCGGTCGACATCTCGTACGAAGGTAACGGGAACTCGACCGCCCGGTATGGCGGCGCTGACGGTGGTACCACTGTCACGTCGAATGCTGATGGCGATCCGATCCGGATGGTCACCGCCGACGCGACCTATGACCGTTTCGATGGCGAGGGTCGTCCGCAGCACGGTACGACCAAAGATGGTCAGTCGATCGACATCTCGTACGAGGGCAACGGCAACTCAACCGCCCGGTACGGCGGTGCCGATGGCGGTGTGACTGTCACGTCGAACGCTGACGGTGATCCGGTCCGGATGGTGACCGCCGATGCCACCTATGACCGTTTCGACGGTGAGGGTCGCCCGCTGCACGGGACGACCAAGGACGGCCAGTCGATCGATATCGGCTACGAGGGCAACGGCAACTCGACCGCGCGTTACGGCGGCGCCGATGGCGGTGTGACTGTCACGTCGAACGCCGACGGCGATCCGATCCGGATGGTCACCGCCGATGCCACCTATGACCGTTTCGACGGTGACGGTCGTCCGCAGCACGGGACGACCAAGGACGGCCAGTCGGTCGACATCAGTTACCAGGGCGACAGTTCCACCGCGCATTACGCGGGCGCCGATGGTGGCACCACTGTTACGTCGAATGCTGACGGCGATCCGATCCGGATGGTGACGCCGGACGCGACCTACGATCGTTTCGACGGCGATGGCCGCCCGCTGCACGGGACCACCAAAGACGGCCAGTCGGTCGACATCAGCTACCAGGGCGACAATTCCACCGCGCATTACGCGGGCGCCGATGGTGGCACCACTGTCACGTCGAACGGTGACGGTGACCCGATCCGGATGGTCACCCCGGACGCGACCTATGACCGTTTCGACGGTGAAGGTCGTCCGCAGCACGGTACGACCAAGGACGGCCAGTCGGTCGACATCTCGTACCAGGGAGACAATTCGGTCGCCCATTACGCGGGCGCCGACGGTGGCACCACTGTCACGTCGAACGGTGACGGTGACCCGATCCGGATGGTCACCCCCGACGCGACCTACGACCGTTTCGACGGCGATGGTCGTCCGTTGCACGGTACGACGAAGGACGGCCAGTCGGTCGACATCTCGTACCAGGGTGAGAACTCCACCGCGCACTATGCAGGCGCTGACGGCGGTGTGACTGTCACGTCGAACGGTGACGGCGACCCGATCCGGATGGTCACCCCCGACGCGACCTACGACCGTTTCGACGGCGATGGTCGTCCGTTGCACGGTACGACCAAGGACGGCCAGTCGGTCGACATCTCGTACCAGGGCGAGAACTCGACCGCGCACTATGCCGGCCCCGACGGCGGCGTGACTGTCACGTCCAACGCCGACGGCGACCCGACCCGCATGGTGACGCCGGACGCGACCTACGATCGTTTCGACGGTGACGGCCGTCCGTTGCACGGTACGACGAAGGACGGCCAGGCCGTCGACATCTCGTACCAGGGTGACAATTCGGTCGCCCATTACGCCGGCCCCGACGGCGGTGTGACTGTCACGTCGAACGGTGACGGTGACCCGATCCGGATGGTCACGGCGGACGCGACCTATGACCGTTTCGACGGTGACGGCCGTCCGTTGCACGGTACGACGAAGGACGGCCAGTCGGTCGACCTCTCGTACCAGGGTGACAATTCCGTTGCGCACTATGCGGGCGCTGACGGCGGTGTGACTGTCACGTCGAACGGCAACGGCGATCCGATCCGGATGGAGACCGCGGACGCCACCTACGATCGTTTCGACGGTGACGGCCGTCCGTTGCACGGTACGACCAAGGACGGCCAGTCGGTCGACATCACCTACCAGGGTGACAATTCCGTTGCGCACTATGCGGGCGCTGACGGCGGTGTGACTGTCACGTCGAACGGTGACGGCGACCCGATCCGGATGGAGACCGCTGAGGCCACCTACGACCGTTTCGACGGTGACGGCCGCCCGATCCACGGTACGACCAAGGACGGCCAGGCCGTCGACATCACGTACCAGGGTGACAACTCCGTCGCCCATTACGCGGGTCCCGACGGTGGCACCACTGTCACCTCGAACGGTGACGGCGACCCGATCCAGATGGTCACGCCGGACGGCACCTACGACCGTTTCGACGGTGAGGGCCGACCGATCCACGGTGTGACGGACGATGGCGTCCAGGTCGACATCACGTATCAGGGTGACAGTTCCGTCGCGCATTACGCGGGCCCTGACGGTGGCACCACAATCACGTCGAACGGCAACGGCGACCCGGTCCGGATGGAGACGCCGGACGCGGTCTACGACCGTTTCGACGGTGAGGGCCGGCCGATCCACGGTACGACCGACGACGGCGTGCAGGTCGACATCGCGTACCAGGGTGACAGTTCCGTCGCGCATTACGCGGGCCCGGACGGC
This sequence comes from Catenuloplanes sp. NPDC051500, assembly GCF_044454585.1. Lineage (NCBI taxonomy): Bacteria > Bacillati > Actinomycetota > Actinomycetes > Micromonosporales > Micromonosporaceae > Catenuloplanes > Catenuloplanes sp. NPDC051500. The sequence continues at coordinate 122,240 of NZ_JBITDX010000002.1, read as the reverse complement.
GGCACCACTGTCACCTCGAACGGTGACGGCCAGCCGGTCCGGATGGAGACGCCCGATGCGACCTACGACCGTTTCGACGGTGAGGGCAGGCCGCTGCACGGTACGACCAAGGACGGCCAGTCGGTCGAGATCTCGTACCAGGGCGATAATTCTGTTGCTCATTTTGCCGGTCCTGACGGTGGCACCACTGTCACGTCGAACGGCAACGGCGATCCGATCCGGATGGAGACGCCGGACGCCACGTACGACCGTTTCGACGGTGAGGGCCGCCCGACCCACGGCATGACCGACGAGGGCGTCCAGGTCGACATCTCGTACCAGGGCGATAATTCTGTTGCTCATTTTGCCGGTCCTGACGGCGGTACCACTGTCACGTCGAATGGCAACGGCGATCCGGTCCGGATGGAGACGCCGGACGCGGTCTACGACCGTTTCGACGGTGAGGGCCGGCCGATCCACGGTACGACCGACGAAGGCCAGACGGTCGAGATCAACTACCAGGGCGACAACTCGGTTGCCCGCTTCACCGGCCCGGACGGCGTCACCACTGTCACGTCGAACGCGGACGGCGACCCGATCCGGATGGAGACGGCGGACGGCACGAACTTCGACCGTTTCGACGCCGAGGGACGGCCGCTGCACGGTGTCACCAAGGACAACGAGCAGGTAAACCTCAGCTACGACGGCGCGGGGAACAGCACCGCGAACTTCCCGGACAGCGGCACCACAGTCGTGTCCGACCCCGACGGCAACGTGATCAAGATGACGACCGGGGACGGTTCCACGTTCACGTCGTTCGACGGCGAGGGCAGGCCGACCGCGGGCACGACCGCGGAGAACGAGTCGATCACGATCACGTACGACGACAACGCGAAGACCAGCACGGCGCATTACGGGAACGGCACGGAGGTCGACTCCGACGCGAACGGCGATCCGATCGAGATGCGCTCGGACGGCGCCACCTTCACGGACTTCGACGACAAGGGCCGGCCGATCACCGGTACGACGAAGGACGGCGAGCCGATCGCCATCTCGTACAACGACACGACGAACACCTCCACCTCGCGGTACGGGGCCGATGTCGAGGTCGACTCGAACGCGGACGGCGATCCGATCGAGATGCGGACGCCGGATGCGACGTTCACGGACTTCGACGACAAGGGCCGGCCGATCACCGGTACGACGAAGGACGGCGAGCCGATCGCCATCTCGTACAACGACACGACAAACATCTCGACCTCGCGGTACGGGGCCGATGTCGAGGTCGACGCGGATGCGAACGGCGATCCGATCGAGATGCGGACGCCGGATGCGACGTTCACGGACTTCGACGACAAGGGCCGGCCGATCACCGGTACGACGAAGGACGGCGACTCGATCGCCATCTCGTACAACGACACGACGCACACCTCGACCGCGAAGTACGAGGGTGGCGTCGAGGTCGACTCGAACGCGGACGGCCAGCCGCTGGAGATGCGCACCCCGGACGCCACGTACACCGAGTTCTACCAGGACGGGCGGGTCAAGGGCGGTACCACCAAGGACGGCGACACGATCGCCATCTCGTACAACGACACGACCGGGGTGTCGACCGCCAAGTACGGCAGCGGCGTCGAGGTGGACTCCAAGGACAACGTGACGTTGGAGATGCGCACCGCGGACGCCACGTACACGGACTTCTACGCGGACGGGCGGGTCAAGGGCGGCGTCACCAAGAAGGGCGACGACGTCGCCGTCACGTACGACGACGTGGCGGGCACCTCGACGACGCGGTACACCAACGCCGAGGGCAAGGCGACGGACGTGGTCGCAAAGGGCGACGTCGTCCTGGAGATGCGCACGCCGGACGCGACCTACACGGTGTTCGACGCCGAGAACCGCCCGACCGAGGGCATGACCACAGGCGACAAACCCCAGACGATCAAGATCGCGTACGACGACGTCGCCAAGCGCTCGACGACCACCTACGGTGACGGCACCGTCTACACCGCGGACTTCGAGGGCAACCCGATCAAGCTGGTCTCGGACGGGGTCGCCTACACGAGCTTCGACGACAAGGACCGGCCGACTGCGGGCATCAACGAGAAGACGAGTGAGACCGTCAAGATCACGTACGACGACGGGGCGCAGATCTCGACGACGACGTTCGGCAACGGGGGTGAGCTGGTCGCGAAGTTCGACGGGACGCCGATCACGTTCACCACCAAGGACGGCACGATCTTCAACGACTTCTACCCGGACAAGCGCCCGAGGGGTGGCATCTCCGACGGCACCACGTTCACGATCACGTACGACGACAACGCGCACACGACCCGGATCGACTACAAGGGCGGCACGTACGTCCTGCTGAACTCCGAGGACAAGCCGTACTACATGCAGACCGGGGACGGCTACAAGTTCACCGAGTTCTACGAGGACGGCAGGCCGAAGTCCGGGACCACCCCGGACGGCGACAAGATCGTGTTCACGTACGACGATGCGAAGAAGACCTCGACCGCGGTCATCAACGACGGCGAGACGACGATCGTCTACGACGAGCACAACACCCCGCTCACGATGACCACCGACGAGGGCTGGATCTTCGACCACTACGACAAGGACAAGGGGGAGTTCACCCGCGGCTTCGACCCGACGCGGCAGAAGTTCTTCGAGATCACCTACGGCCCGAACGGCGAGGTCACCTGGACGTACGACACGCACGACTACATCACGTTCGACGAGAAGGGCAACCCGCTCTACGGCGAGTACCTCGACGAGGACGGCAACGCCGTCAAAGTCGACTACAAGGTGCAGATCCCGCTGCTCAAGACGACCGCGGAGACGACGCAGACACAGCGCAACACGATCTCGGACCTGCTCGACGACATCAAGACGTCGCTCGACTCCGCGGAGGACTACTGGGTGAGCCCGGCCGGCACCACCTACGCGACGTACCGAAAGTCGATCGACATGGCCGCGAAGAACCTGCTCACGGTGCTCGACTCCTCGATCAAGAAGCTGAATCTGACCTACCAGAACTACGTGGATGCGGAGAAGCAGAACGCGGAGAACTTCCGGCCGGACCGCTGATCGTTCGGCAAATTCCTCCTTCGTCTTGAACCGGACGCCGGGCGGCTCCGTAATCAGGGCGCCCGGGTTCCCGAACCGGGGCGCACGCCCGGCACCGGCCGCCGGTGTGCGGGATTGACCAGGAGGAACAGATGCTCACGATCGCGATCGTCGACGACCACCCGGTGAAACGGGCGGGTCTGGAGAAGTTCGTCGCCGAGACGTCCGGCCTGGAGGTCGCCACGTCCGTGCGCGCGGTCGAGGACCTCGACGAGGGTGCGGAGTTCGACGTCGCGATCCTTGACGTGCCGCTGCGCCCGGGTGGCCCGGCCCTGTCCGCGATCGAGAGTCTGGTGACGCGCGCGCCGGTGGTGGTCAGCTCCACCTGGGAGCGGCCGCTGACGTTCGGCGCGGTGCTGCGGACCGGGGTGCGCGGCTTCGTGGACAGCCGCACGGACGGGCGGATCATCGTGTCCGCGCTGTTCACAGTCGGGGAGGGCGGCTTCTACGTCTGCCCGCGGCTGGCCGACCAGTTCCAGGCCGAGCTGGTCCGCAACGTCAACGAGGACCCGGCGGGCCTGGCGCCGCGCGAGGTGGAGACGCTGCGCTGGATCGCGCGCGGGCTCACCCACTCGCAGATCGCGGGCCGGATGGGGCTGACCGAGGCGACGGTCAACACGTACGCCAAGCGGATCCGGGCGAAGCTGAACGCCGGTAACAAGGCGGAGCTGACCCGGATGGCGATCGAGCTTGGCCACATGACCGACACCCGCCGTTTCCCGGCCGCGTAGGGCCCGCCCGCACCATGGAGCAGCAGAAGGCGCCCGAGCCGGCGTCCACGACGACGCTGAGCAGATCCTCCGGTGGGCGTCCGCCGAAGCCCCCGTCGCCGCACGCGGAACGTCTCGAGTTCGTCCGCGCGTTCATCGACTACGCACGCGCCCAGCCCAGCCCGGACCGGCTCTACGCCAGGCCGCACACCGCCATGTTCGTGGCCTCCGGCTGCGCCATCTTCGCGCTGCTCTTCGGCCTGGTGTTCAGCCTGTTCACCGGCGACCGGACCGGCCGGAGCGGGACGACGGCCAACGCCTCGCCCAGCCCGACCGGGCCGTCCACGTTCACCGCCGTGACCGGATGGGACTGCCGGGGTGAGCCGGAACACGTCTTCGAGGCGCGCGGCCGTACCCCGCAGTGGCAGATCCTCGCCGGTAACGCGTGGTCGAAGGACGGCTGCCGTGGCAACTACGCCACCATCCCGATCAGCGGTGACCAGGGGTACGACGATCCGTCACAGGTGCTGATCTGGGCTTTCACGCCGGGCTTCGGGGTGGACAAGTGTGACGTGGCGGTCTACACGCCCGCGGTGGACAAGAACGCGCTCAAGCTGGCGCCGAAGGCCCGCTACTACATCTCGGCCGGGCGGGATGGTGATGATCTGGGTACCTTTGACCTGAATCAAGGCACCAAGCCGGGCGAATGGCTTGAGGCCGGGTCGTTCCCGGTGACGAACGGTAAGTTTACGATCCGCCTGGGGAACCGGGGAAAGTTGGAGAACGGCGGCGGCGATCGGCTGCTCGTCGCTCAGTTGCGTGTCACCTGCGGGAAGGCCGACAGGTGACACCCCGGGCGAGGACAACCAGGACGGAAGGGCCGCACGAATGCGTACCGGGATAGCTGATGCCTCGTCATCGGCCCGCGTCGAGCGGGTCGGCGCCAAGGGCTGGGGGCGGCACCGGACGATCGGCGAGGCGGTCCGCGCCGCGCAGGACGGCGGGATCGTCTCCGTCGCTGCCGGCCGCTACGGCGAGTGCGTGGTCGTCGACAGATCGGTGCAGATCATCGCGGAGGCCGGCGGGGTGGAGATCGCACCCACTGACGGCCCCGCGTTAGAGATCCGGGCCGGAACCGCGGTGGTGCAGGGCGTGCACCTGATCTCCGCGCAGCGCAGCAGGGCCGCGGTCGTGGTGGCGGGTGGAACGGTCACGCTCGGTGGCTGCGAGATCCGCGGCGGCCGGGTGGAGGTCGCCGGCCAGGCGTCCGTCACGCTCGACGAGTGCACGGTCAGCGGCGCGTCCGGCGTCGGGCTCGACGCGGCCGACTCGTCGCGGGTCCGCCTGAACGGCGGCACGGTCCAGCAGGTAGAGGGCACCGGGCTGGCGGTCCGGGGCGGCGCCCGCCTCACCCTCTCCGGCACCGCGGTCCGGCACGTCACCTCCGTCGGCGTCCACCTGCGCGAGTCGGCCGGTGCGGAGGTCGAGCGGGCGGAGGTGTCGCACGCCGGCGTCGCCGCACTGCTGATCGAGGACGAGGCCGCCGCGACGGTACGGGACAGCCAGTTCTTCGACAACGACGGTGACGTGCTGCGCGCCACCGGCAGCGCGCCGTTCACCGCCGACTGGTGGCCGGGCACGCTGCCGGATCGCCCGCTGCTCGACCCGCCGGCGTTCGGCCCCGGCGAGCCCGGTGGCATCCGGATCGAGCGCTGCACCGCGGACCGGACCGGCGGCACCGCCTTCCACCTGTCCGGCAGCGCGAACGTAGGTGTCGCCGACTGCCGGGTCGACACGGTGACCGCGGCGGGCGTCGTGGCGACCGGCGACGCCCGGCTGGTGATGACAGACACCCACATCGTCCGGCCGCGCAGCACCGGCGTGGCGCTGCTCGGCCAGGCGCACGCCCGGATCGAGGGCTGCTCGGTCGCGGACTCCGGCGCCAACGGGCTGTTCCTGGCCGGTGACTCGCGCGTGCTGCTCCGCGCGCTCGGCGTCAAGCAGACCAGGTACACGGCTGTGCACCTGGGCGGCACCGCGATCGCCACGCTCATCGACTGCGAGATCAGCGACACCCCGGAGTGCGGCGTCCGGGTCACCGGCCGCTCCATGGCCCGCATCGACGGCGGCCGGGTGGAACGCGCCCGCCAGTCCGGGGTGGCCGTGGAGGAGACCGGCGACGCGCACCTCAGCCGCCTGACCGTCACCGAGGGTGAGGTCGGCGTGCGCATCGACTCGCCGCACCGCTCGCTCGTGGAGAACTGCACGATCACCGAGATCGCGCAGACCGGCTTCGAGGCCGCGAAGGGGTCCGGGCCGATCGTGCGCAACACCACGATCAACGGGTGCGGCGGCGCCGGCATGTTCGTGGACGCGGACGCCACGCCGCTCGCCGACGGCCTGACAATCGACCGGATCGGCGGCACCGGCGTGGTGGTCTGGGGCGGCGCCACCCCGGTGATCCGTGCGACGACGATCGCCAACTGCAAGAAGAACGGCCTCTACCTGGGCGCCGAGGCCCATGGCACGGTCGAGGACCTGGACGTGTCCGGCACCGGATATCCGGCGCTCTACATCGGCGCGAAGGCGTCCCCGGTGCTGCGCCGCGTCCACGTGCACGATGTGGACGAGGACCTGACGCTCGTCGACGGCGCGAACGCGACGTTCGAGCAGTGCACAGCGGACGCGGTCGGTACCTCGACCATGCCGATCGAGGGCGCGAACACGCTTGTCCGCCGGGCCGGCGTGGCGCTTGCCACGTCCACTACGAGCACCCGCTCGACCGCGTCCGCTGGCAAGGGCGACCCGGACGCCGCCGAGACGCTGCCGGACCTGCTGGCCCAGCTCAACCGGCTGGTCGGCCTGGACAAGGTGAAGACCGACGTTGGCTCGCTCGTCAAGTTGGTCCAGATGGTGCAGAAGCGCCGCGATGCCGGGCTCAGCCCGCCACCGATGTCCCGGCACCTGGTCTTCGCCGGCAACCCGGGTACCGGTAAGACCACAGTCGCCCGGCTCTACGGCCAGATCCTGCGCGCGCTCGGCATGCTCGGCAGCGGTCACCTGGTCGAGGTGGACCGGGGCTCGCTCGTCGGCGAGTACGTGGGCCACACCGCGCCGAAGACGCAGGCCGCGTTCCGCCGCGCACTCCACGGCGTGCTCTTCATCGACGAGGCGTACGCGCTGACTCCGGACGGGCACGGCGCGGACTTCGGCCAGGAGGCGATCTCCACGCTTGTGAAGCTGATGGAGGACCACCGCGAGGAGGTGGTGGTCATCGTGGCCGGCTACCCGTACGAGATGGTCCGCTTCATCAACACCAACCCCGGACTGCAGTCCCGCTTCTCCCGCACCCTGACGTTCGACGACTACTCCACGGACGAGCTGGTCAGCATCGTCCAGTACCAGGCCGCCGACCACGAGTACCACCTCGGGCCGGACACGATCGACAAGCTGCGCCGTTACTTCGACTCGGTCGACCGCGACGAGGGCTTCGGCAACGGCCGATTCGCCCGCGGCGTGTTCCAGCACATGACGGAGCAGCACGCCGCGCGCGTCGCGGAGCTCGAGTCGCCGACCACCGCGCAGCTGACAGTTCTCGGCCCGGAAGACCTGCCCGACGTGCCCGACGTGCCCGCAGAGCACTAGGAGATACCGCGTGTCCCGCATCTCGTTCCACCGCCCGGCGCGGTTCCTTCCGCCGCCGGCCCCCCAGGACAAGGTGGTCCTGCCGTCGCCGCCGGAGCAGAAGCAGAGCAACGCGGGCTTCATCAGCCTGCTGCTGCCGCTGCTGTCCAGCCTCGGTATCGCGGCGTACATGGTGTCGTACGGCCGGCCGATGCTGATCGCCCTGGCGATCATCTTCGCGGTCGTGTCGTTCAGCGCCACCATCGCGTTCCGGGTGCAGAACAAGCACCTGGAACGGCGGACCGTGATGCGGCAACGGGCGCGCTACCGCGCCCTGCTGATGGACGTGCGCACCAACGCCCGCCAGGTCGCGTCGACGCAGCGGATGCTCGGCGCGTGGGCGCACCCGGAGCCGGACCGCCTGCTGGCGATCGCGCACAGCGGGCGCCGGGTGTGGGAGCGGCGCCAGGGCGATCCGGACTTCCTGAAGGTACGGATCGGCATCGGCGACGCGGAACTGTCCACGCCGATCCAGATCGGCACCCGGCTGGACCCGCTCGCCGACTACGACTGGGAGTCGATGCGGGCGGCCCGCCGGCTCGTCGACTCGATGAGCAAGGTCGCGGCCCAGCCGATCGCCATCGACCTCGGCACCGCCGGCGTGATCAGCATCCTCGGTGAGCCGGAGACCACCGCCGCGATGACCCGGGCCATGCTCTGCCAACTCGGCGTCATGCACGCGCCGGACGACGTGCTGCTCGCGGTCGAGGCGCCGGACATGGAGCTCTGGGAGTGGGCGAAGTGGCTGCCGCACACGTTCGAGCCCGGCTCCCGGCGGCGGCCCCGCGCGGTGCCGCTGATCAGCAGCGAGAACGGTGGTCTCGGCGACTTCCTGGAGCGGGAACTGCGCCGCCGCAGCGAGTCGGCGAGCGCCAGGCGTCTGCAGTCGCAGTTCGACCGCGGCGCGGCACCGCACCAGCAGCGGCTGGTCGTACTGTTCACCGGGTTCGACCCGGTGTCCGAGTGGGGGCGGTCCGCGATGCTTCGCGCGCTGCTCGAGGCGGCAGGTCCGCAGATGGGCATCACGCTGATCTTCCTGGGCCGGCGTGAGACGGACGAGCCGGGCCGGGTCGACCTGCGGGTGAGCGTGTCGGCCCACGGCGGGCTGTCACTGACCGGCCGCACCGGTACCGGCGCCGCCACCTCCGAGCTGTCCCAGGCCGATGAGGTCAGTCAGCCGATGGCGGAGCTGATCGCCCGGAAGCTGACACCGCTGACGCTCACCGACGAGCACGAGCAGGTGCTCGCCCGTACCGTGTCGCTGATCGAGGCTCTGATGAACGGCCGGAGCCTGGACGTGGCGCTCGGCGGGCTCTGGGATCCGAACATGAGCCCGGAACGGCTGCTCAAGGTGCCGATCGGCACGGACGGCGACGGGCAGAGCGTGGTGCTCGACATCAAGGAGTCCGCGCAGGGCGGCTCCGGACCGCACGGCCTGATCGTCGGCGCGACAGGTTCCGGCAAGAGCGAGCTGCTGCGTACCCTCGTGGCCGGCCTGCTTGTCACCCACTCACCTGACCTGCTGAGCATGGTGGTGGTGGACTTCAAGGGTGGTGCGACGTTCGCGCCGGTGGCGGGCATGCCGCACGTGGCCGGCATGATCACCAACCTGGCCGACGACGCGGCGCTCGTGGAACGGGTCCGCGTCGCGCTCGCCGGTGAGCAGCAGCGGCGCCAGCAGCTGTTGCGCGCGGCCGGCAACGTCGACTCGATCCGCGAGTACCAGCGGAGGCGGCAGGCCGGGGAGAGCGGCATCGACGGCGCACCGCTGGAGCCGATGCCGTACCTGCTGGTGATCATCGACGAGTTCGCCGAGCTGCTCACCGCGCACCCGGAGTTCACCGAGTTGTTCGTCCAGATCGGACGCGTCGGCCGAAGCCTGGGCATGCACCTGCTCTTCTCCACCCAGCGCCTGGAGGAGGGCCGGCTGCGCGGCCTGGACTCGCACCTGTCGTACCGCATCTGCCTGCGCACGTTCAGCGCGCAGGAGAGCCGGACCGTGATCGGCACGACCGACGCGTACCGGCTGCCGCCGATCCCCGGCTCCGCCTACCTGAAGGTGGACGAGAGCATCTACCGCCGGTTCCGGGTCGCGCACGTCTCCGCGCCGTTCATCTCGGACGAGCAGCGGGCGGCGGACGGCGTGGCACCGACCTCGATCCTGCCGTACGACATGCGCGCGCTCACCGCCGCCGACCTCGACGAGGAGGAGGAAGAGTCGCTGCCGATGGTGGCCGGTGACGGTCCGACCGAGCTGAGCGTCATCATCGAACGGCTCTCCAGCCGCGGCACCCCGGTCCGTCAGGTGTGGCTGCCGCCGCTGCCGCGCGCCATCCCGCTCGACACGCTGATCGGCCCGGTCGCGGTGCAGTCCGGCCGGGGCCTGTCCGCCACCATGTGGCCGATCGCCGGCGAGCTGCGTGTCCCGATCGGCGTGGTCGACCTGCCCGGCCAGCAGGCCCAGGAGCCGCTGCTGCTCGACTTCGGCGGCCCACACGGGAACCTGGCGATCGTGGGCGCGCCGCGGTCCGGGCGCAGCACCATGCTTCGTACCCTCATGCTGGCCACGATCCTGACGCACACGCCGGCCGAGGCGCAGTTCTACTGCATCGACTACGGCGGTGAGACGCTTCACTCGTTCACGACCGCGCCGCACGTCGGTGACGTCGCCGGCCGGATGGACAAGGAGATGGTCGGCCGGATGCTCGCCGACATCCGCGCCGTCATCACCGGGCGGGAGAAGCTCTTCCGCGAGCTGGGCATCGACTCGGTGTCCGAGTTCCGCTCCCGGCGCGACTCCGGCCGGTTGCCGGAAGGACTGCGCGCGGCGGACATCTTCCTGGTCGTGGACAACTGGGGCGCGCTGCGCAGCGACAACGACCAACTGGAAGCAGTGCTCGTGGAGATCGCGTCGCGTGGTCTGGGCGTGGGCATTCACCTGATCCTCACCACGAACCGGTGGATGGAGATCCGGCCGGCGCTGCGGGAGAGTATCGGCACCCGGGTGGAGCTGCGGCTCAACGACTACAACGAGTCCGACATCGCCCGCCGGATGGCGCAGGCGATGCCGACGAACGTCCCCGGCCGGGCGCTCTGCCCGCCCGGCGTGTACGCCCAGGTCGTGCTGCCTCGCGTCGACGGCCGGGACACCGACGAGGGCCTGCGCGACGCGCAGCAGGACATCCTCGCCAAGGTCGGGCCGTCCTGGTACGGCAAGGCCGCGCCCGGCGTGCGGATGCTCCCGGTGCAGGTGGTGCGCGACCAGCTGGTCTCGGCGGACGCGGTCCCGACCGCGGTCCCGATCGGCATCGGCGAGCCGGACATCTCCACGATCAGCCTCGACCTGGTCAACGGCGACCCGCACTTCATCGTGTTCGGCGACACCGCGTCCGGCAAGAGCATGTTCCTGCGCACCTGGCTGCGGAACCTGGTCGACCGGCAGACCGGCTGGGAGGCGCGCGTGGTGCTCGTCGACTACCGCCGCTCGCTGCTCGGCATCGTCCCGGAGGGACACCTCGGCGCCTACGCGGCAGACTCGGCGACCACCAAGACGTACGCCCAGCAGATCGCGGGGAAGCTGCGCGAGCGGATGCCCCCGTCCACGGTCACGCCGGAGGAGCTCAAGGCGCGCAGCTGGTGGGAGGGCCCGGAGATCTACGTGGTGATCGACGACTACGACCTGGTCGGCGGCGGCATGCAGTCGCCGCTCTCCCCGCTGATGGAGTTCATCCCGCACGCCCGCGACATCGGCTTCCACCTCGTGCTGACCCGCAAGGTCACCGGGGCGGGCCGTGGCGCGGTCGGCGACGCGCTCTTCTCGCGCGTGCGTGAGCTGGGTGGCGGCGGCCTGATCCTCTCCGGTGACGGGCGCGAGGGCCAGCTGCTCGGGACGGAGAAGGCTCAGGTGCGCCCGGCCGGCCGCGGTGCGCTGCTCTCCCGTGGCAAGCCGACCCGCCTGATCCAGATCGCGCTCGACGAGGCACCGGACGAGGACGATCCGGACACCGCCGCGGACGCGCCGTTCGCGGCGTCCAGCCGATGAGCGGGGGACAGCCGGGGACACCCGAATCGGTCACTGTCGGCGTCCTCGCTCCTGCTGAGATGCTGCCCCCACCGGTACGACCCGGGCGCAGTCCGGCTCTCGTCCACAGGTTTTCCCGCCGGGTTCCGACTCCCGGCCTGGCACCGAGGAGGACGTCATGGCGTTTCAGGTAACCCCGGAATACGTGGCCGACGCTGCCGCCAGCTGCACCACCACCTCGACCGAGGTCGAGGCGCAGCTCCAGGCCACCCGCAACTACGTGGTGAGCCTGCGTGATGAGTGGGAGGGCGTCGCCGCCCTCAACTTCGACGCGCTGATGGCCGACTTCGACGCGTTCGGTGTGATGCTCCACAACGCACTCGTCAACATCGGTGACGGTCTCCGCGGCAACTTCAACAACTACACAGTCGTCGAGGAGTTTGCGACCAAGAACCTGGTCGAGGTCAACGGCGAGATCCCCGGCGTCTACTTCTAGGCCATTCCACTGCCCCGCCTCGAGAAGGAGTACACATGCCCGGCGGCGACATCTACGGCACCCACATCAAGGTCCCGGACAGCCTGGAGGGTGCCGGCACGTTCATCAACGGCATCTCGCGGGACACCATCGACGACCTGACGCGGCTCGAGAACAAGCTCCTGCCGCTGGCCGAGACCTGGGTCGGCGACACCTACATCTACTTCGAGGACCAGCGTCGCGCGTGGAACGTGGCCGCTGACGGGCTCTTCGGCCCCGAGGGCATCATGGGCATGATCGCCCACGCGCTGAACGTCAACTACCAGAACTACAGCGAGGCCGAGCTGACCAACACGGCAACCTGGAAGCACTAGATGGCGGACCAGCGCAGTCTCGTGACGGTCGTCGGCACGCGCAAGCGGGTCGACGTCGCCCTGCCCGCAGCCGCCCCGGTGGGCGAGTACGCAGGCCGGCTCGCCGACCTGTGCGGGCAGGACAGTCACGACGTATTCCCGCCGGCCTGGTCGCTGATCCCGGCCGGCGGGGGACCACTGGCGCTGGAGGACACCCTCGCGGACGCGGGGATCGCCGACGGCGCCGTGCTCTACCTGATCGACGTCGCGGGTGATCCCGGCGGCGAACCCGCGATCGAGGACATCGACGAACTGGTCGCGGACCAGACGGAGGAGTATCGCTCCGGGGAGAGCCCGCGCGGCCTGGTGGTGATCGGGCTGTCGCTGGCCTGGCTCGCCGCGACCGGGGTCGTGCTGCTGTGGCTGCACGGCGGGCTCGCTGCGGCGATCGGCATGACGCTCGCCGCGCTCGTGCTGCTCGGCACCTCGTGGGGCCTGCAGCAGCGGCGCTCGGCCGTACCCCCGATGCTCACGCTGTCCATGTCTCTGGCCTCGGCCGCGTGCATGGCGGCTGCCGGCGGGCTGCTCTTCGCGGAGCTGAGCGCCGGGCTCTGGTGGGTCGGCGTGATCGCCGGTGCGAATCTCGGCGTGGTCATGGCGCTGGCCACCACGCCCGAGATCATCCTGTTCGCGGTCGAGCTGCAGATGCTTGTCGCGGGCCTGCTCATCCCGCTGTTCCTGCCGCTCAAGGTGAACGCGGCGGAGGCGTCCGCGGCCGTGGTGGTCGCGGCGGTAGCGCTTCTCGGCGGCTCGAAGTGGATCTCGGCGAGCATCACCGCGTGGGCGTCGAAGCCGCCGAAGGCGAGTGCGCCGATGGCGCAGGCGGTCACCGTGATGCTTGTCAAGGCGCGCACCGTGCTGACGTTCGTGATCGCCGGTCCGGTGCTGGCGCTGATCATCGCGCAGCCGATCCTCGCGCTCTCCGGCAACTGGTGGGCGATCGCGCTGTCCGGCGTCGCCGGCACCGCGCTGCTGGTCCGCACGAAGCAGGCCGGTTTCCGCAGTGAGGCTGTCGCGTTCGGCGTCGCGGGCGTGACAGGTGTCTTCTCCGCGGTCGGCGCCGTGGCGGACCGGTTCGCCGGTACCGGCGGTGCCGCAGTCGCGCTGGTGTTCGGCGGTTTCGTGGTGCTCAGCATCGGTGTGCTGATCTCGCTGGTCCAGCTGCCGATCACGGAGTCGACCTCGGACGTGTCGCTTGCCGGCGCGGCCGCGGCGGGTCGCCGCTCGGTCGCCGAGGTGGTCGGCATGCTCTGCAACCTGGCGGTCGCGCCGCTGGCGATGGGCGTCTTCGGCGTCTACGGGGAACTGGCGGAGATCGGCGCCGGCATCATCGGCTGACCGGTCCGTGACGACGCGGCGGGGAGGAGGCGAAAGCCCCTCCCCGTCGTGCTGTCAGGTGTCAAGCGTGCCGTCGGTGCTCATCGTGACTTCGGTGATTGTGGGTGCGTCGGGGAACTGGCTGCTGTAGTCGATCTGGGCGTAGGCCTGTGCGGCGCCGTCGACGGCCAGGGTGAACTGGCTGACAAGTGTGATCACGTCGGAGGCCGACATGATGATCTTGTGCTGGTACGTGTTGAGCTGCTCGACAAGCTCCCGGCTCGGACCCGCGTACAACTCCTTGTCCACCCGCCACAGCATTCCCTCGCTGTCGAACTCGTTCACGGCCCCGACGCTGCTGAACGGGTCGTTGTCCGAGCCGATGTCCTCCTTGGAGGCGACGGAGAACATCCAGCCTTCGCGGCTGGAGACGTAGTCCTTGTGGGTGTTGTAGGCGGTGACGGCGGTTTTGAGGTCGCTGATGGCGAGTTTGACGGTGTCGACGACGTTGCCGGTGTTGATGGTGAAGGCGTGGACGTAGGGGATGTTGTCGCCAAGCGGTTCCTGGTCGTCTTTGGACTCGGGCTTCTCAACGGTGATCGTGGGTCCGGACTGCCAGCGGCCGTCCTTGTCGTCCTCCCAGGTCTCGCTGAGTGTCAGCGTGGGCGGTGTGACGTCCGCGGCCGGCGGTTGCAGGCTGCCGACCGCCGGGAGCTCCGGGGTGGGTGACACCTAATCCTCCTTGCGATCGACGGGTTCGCGGACCGTCCTCACCGGCCGGACCGCCGTGATTACTGCGTGATGGTGCCGTCGTTGCTCATGGTGACTTCGGTGATTGTGGGTGCGTCGGGGAACTGGCTGCTGTAGTCGATCTGGGCGTAGGCCTGTGCGGCGCCGTCGACGGCCAGGGTGAACTGGCTGACAAGTGTGATCACGTCGGAGGCCGACATCATGATCTTGTGCTGGTACGTGTTGAGCTGCTCGACAAGCTCCCGGCTCGGACCCGCGTAGCTGTCGACGTCGTGGAGTGCCCACTCGTCCGTACCCGGCGTGACGTTGTAGGTCTCGGTCGTCACGTTTGTGAACGGGTCGCCGTCGGCGCCGATGTCCTCCTTGGAGGCGACGGAGAAGACCCATCCCTCGTGGCTGGAGACGTATCCCTTGTGGGTGTTGTACGCGGTGACCGCGGTTTTGAGGTCGCCGATGGCGAGTTTGACGGTGTCGACGACGTCGCCGGTGTTGATGGTGAAGGCGTGGACGTAGGGGATGTTGTCGGGAAGCGGTTCCTGGTCCTCGGCGGCTTCCGGCTTCTCGACGGTGATCGTGGGCCCGGACTGCCAGCGGCCGTCCTTGTCGTCCTCCCAGGTCTCGCTGAATGTCAGCTCGGGTGGTGTGACGTCCGCCGCCGGCGGTTGCAGGCTGCCGACCGCCGGGACCTCTGGAGTGGGTGACACCTATTTCTCCTTGCCGGCAACCCGTTCGCAGGCCGTCCCGGGGCGCCGGGCCGGATGGCTCACTGCGTGATGGTGCCGTCGTTGCTCATGGTGACTTCGGTGATTGTGGGCGCGTCGGGGAACTGGCTGCTGTAGTCGATCTGGGCGTAGGCCTGTGCGGCGCCGTCGACGGCCAGGGTGAACTGGCTGACGAGTGTGATCACGTCGGAGGCCGACATGATGATCTTGTGCTGGTACGTGTTGAGCTGCTTGACCAGCTCCGGGCCCGGGCCCGCGTAGTTCTCGTTCGTCCCGGCCCACCACATGCCCGTGCTGAAGTCGAAGTACCCGTCGTCGTCCGAGTCGCTGAACGGGTTCCCGTCGGTGCCGACGTCCTCCTTGGTGGCGACGGAGAACATCCATCCTTCGCGGCTGGAGACGTAGTCCTTGTGGGTGTTGTAGGCGGCGACAGCTGTCTTGAGGTCGCTGATGGCGAGTTTGACGGTGTCGACGACGTTGCCGGTGTTGATGGTGAAGGCGTGGACGTAGGGGATGTTGTCGGGAAGCGGTTCCTGGTCCTCGGCGGCTTCCGGCTTCTCGACGGTGATGGTGGGCCCGGACTGCCAGCGGCCTTCCGTGTCGTCGGTCCAGGTCTCGCTGAGTGTCAGCGTGGGCGGCGTGACGTCCGCTGCCGGCGGCTGCAGCCCGCCGACCTGCGGGAGTTCCGGGGTAGGTGACACCTGACTCCTCCTCGTCCACTGTGGATGTGCCGTACCCATATCGATCTGAGCGACCGGGCGACAGTCATCCGCAGCATTAACTGTGTGTCGCTGGACGTGGCCGGGCAACGTCCCTTTTCCGGGGCCTGTCGCGGGCGGGCCGACGCCGTCTAGCGTCTGTGTGCTCGGTCCACTGCCGTGTGGACCGCCGCGTGGCCCGGACCTCCCCGGACGGCCTGTGCGGGAAGCCCGGGAGGTAACGCACGTGGGAGACGGCAGCACCGGTCCGGATCCGGCCAATATCGAGGCGCTGGCCACTCAGTGGCGGCTCTTCGGTGACCAGATCGGCATGCTCGAGGGCACCGTCAACCGCATCATCGAAGCTGACTTCGCCCAGGCGTCGGAGTACCCCGGCTACGACTTCAACCCGATGAACGAGATCCCGCTCTTCCCCTTCCCGGGCGTGACCTGGACCGGTGATGCGTTCGTCGAGGTCAACCGGACCGGTGAGGCCATCAACATCCGGGTCAAGGAGGTCCGCCAGGCGTGCCGGTCGATGGCCGACTCGCTCGACGAGATGGCCGCGGAACTTCGCAAGGCGCAGAAGCAGAAGGAAGGTCAGGAGCTCCTCGACCTGATCATGACCATCCTGACCGGTGTCGGCATGGCCCTGATGCTCGTGATGCTGCCGCTGATGGCCGTCACGCTGCCGGCCCGGCTCGCCATGCTCTTCGCCGGACTGGGCCGGGTGCTGAGCATCGTCGGCGAGATGGTCGCCAACATCATCAGCAAGATCCCGATGATCTCGTCGAGCGTGGCGCAGTACATCGGCGTCTTCGTCAACGGCGCGTTCTGGGCGGCCGCCGTCGACCTCTCCATCCAGGCCGCGGTCAACACCACGCACTCCATGCCGTTCAAGCCGGACCCGGCCGGCACGGTCTTCAACATCCTCCTCGGCGGCGCGCTGGAGCTGGCATTCTTCAAGGCCTTCAACGCGCACGGCCTCAGCGGCCCGGGTGGCAAGTTCAAGTCCGGCTTCGACCCGAAGAGCCTCGGGCCGGAACAGATCACCGGCAACAACCAGGACGTCACCGGACTCATCTACAACGCCGGCAACGTCGGCGGCAACCGCGGCCTGAACGGCGGCGTCGTACCCGAAGCGCCGCCGATGACCGGCAACCACATCCCGAGCAACACGCCGAACAACAATCCGATCGTCGCCGGCACCGTCGACACCAGAGGGGTGTCAAACATCAGGCCGCCGGCGAACGTCGAGGCCAGCTCGGCCCCGCCGCTGCGGCCCGAGGTCGTCGCCAACTCGGGGCAGAACTCGATCGCGCCGAGCGTGGGCGCCACTCCGCCGCCCAGCCGCCGGCCGTCGATGGAGAACGTCCGGACCACCGACTCGTCGCTCTCCAACGGCGGCGGCACCCTCGGGGTCAAGCGGCCGCCGTCGTCGTCCGCGCAGGTGGACCTGAACAACGGCAGTAACGTCTCGCTGCCCGGCCCGTCGAGGCAGTCCGGCATCACGCCTGTCGATCCGTTGCAGACGCCACCGCTGCGGCTCGACGGCAAGGCCCCCGAGGCGGCCCTGGGGCAGCGGCCACCGTCGATCGAGGCGTCCAACCAGCTCCACACGCCCTCGAACCTGCCGGGCAATCTCGGGTCGACAGGCGGCCCACCGCAGCGCCCGATCGAGACCGGCGACATCACCCAGCGCCCGGCGTCCGGCGAGTTCGGCACAAGCAACCAGGTGCCGCTGAAGCCTGTCGTGCAGTCGCCCAACGGGCAGTTCGTCGGCGGTGGCGGCGAGCACGTCGTGGCCCCGCCCAGCCGTGCGCCGTCGGTGAACGGGCCCGGCGATGTGGTGATGCGCCCGCCGGGCAGCATCGGAGGCCAGCTCGACGCGCCGGGCCCGCACCAGGCACTGGCGCCGCCGGCCAACACCAGCCGGACGCCGAGCGCCGCCGACCTGCCGGACGGGACCTCCGTACCGCTGCAGCCGACCACCGCCAAGCCCAACGTGCACGCGATCACCGACAACCCGGCAGACGCGATCAGCTCCACGCCTATCGCGCCTGAATCGCCGCGCGGCCGTACCGCAGGAATGCCTGACACACCTACCGTCTCGCGGGCGCCGTCCCCGGAAGGGCTCCGCTCGCACGAGTCGCTCCACACCCAGCCGGACATCTCGCGCCCCGGTACGCCTGTCACCGACGCCTTCCGGTCGCCGGAGGGCATGCGGACGCCGGAGAGCATGCGCCCGGCTCCGGACACCGCTCGTCCCGGCTCGCTGGGCGGGGAGGCCTTCCGTTCCCCGGAGTCGTTCCGCACGCCGGACGGTCCCCGGACGGCTCCGGATGCCCCGCGTACCGGCGCCGACTCGGCCACCGCGCTCCCGCCGGCCCGCAAGCCACAGGCCGGCTCGGATCCGAGCGTCGTCGACGCGGCCTCGGTGCACCGCAGGCCGTCGGTCGAGTCGTTCGAGTCCTCGCGCCTGCCCGCGGACACGTCGAACGTGTCGAGCCCGCCGATGCAGCCGGTCGACAAGCTCCCGACGACCTCTGCGGCCGCCGGCGGCGAGGTCTCCGCGCTGCAGCGCCCACCGACCCCGCCCACGCGCCCGTCGTCCGCGTCGGCGCCCGAATCGCTCTACCGCCCGACGCAGGGCTTCGAGAGCCCGTCCACCCGCTTCGACGGCGGGTCCGGCCAGCCGCCCCGCGGCCGGGACGGCGACGGCTTCGACGACGCGGCCTCGATCGGCGGCCGGAGCATCGGTGGTTTCGACGAATACCCGTCGATCATGCGGTCGACCCGGGACGTCGGCGCCGACGACGTCTCCTCGCTCAGCGGCCGCAGCATCGCCGGTGAGAACGACACCGTCTCGTCGCTCGCGTCGTCGAGCCGGACGGGAATAGACGATCACTTCGAGGTTCCGGTGATCAACCGTGGCCTGGAGGCGTCGACCCGCCACCCGGACGTGGGCTCGATGTCGTCGTCGCGCGCGGATTCTCCGGTACCCACCCGGCCCGGCACGTCGGCCGGGGACCCGCCCACCGGTTCGCAGACGCCGACGCCGGCGCGCGGCATCACCGGCAACACGCCGGACGAGATCGCCCAGAGCGCCCGCACGTTCGTCCGGGACGAGTTCGCCGCGGTCAAGGCCCAGCAGCCGTCGACGACGTGGCTGAGCGAGAAGGGCATGCAGCGGGTCCAGGCCGACGTGGCGCGTGACGCGCAGCTGGCCGGCGCGGGTGCGGGCCGGCGCCCGATGGAGGACGTCGAGGCGAGTGTCGGCCGCCGGATCCAGACCGAGATGAACTTCGAACGGCAGCACTTCCTCGCGGGCAAGAAGCCGGACGTGGCAGTCGATTCCTACATCAAGGCGAACCCCGGGCTCGAGTCATCGAAGACGGCGATCCGGTCCAGCGTCGCCGAGGACCTGCGCGTCGCGGTGAACGAGGCCGGGCCGAACGCGACCCGCAAGCAGCTCACCACGATCCGGCAGCAGTGGGAGGGCTCGCTTCCCCAGCGGGTCACCGAGCTCGGTGACCTGGCGAAGATCACCGGCACGTTCGACTCGCTCGCGGCGCGCGCGGCCACCGGCGACGCTCCGCCGACCAACAGCGAGACGGTCCGCAGCTCGTTCGAGGCCGGAGTCCGCAGCGACCTGGCGGACTGGCGTGCGGCGTCCGGCGGCCAGTCACCGATGAGCCGCGGTGACCTGTCCCAGCGCATCGACGCGCGCGTCCAGAGCGCGCAGCGCGACCTGGACCAGGCGGCGGCCGTCGACAAGACGGTGGCGAACGAGGCCTCCTGGGCAGGCGCTCAGAAGATCAACGGCGCCGATGGTACGCAGATCTCGCCCACGTCGCTGCAACGCGCGGCGAACGACCACGCGGACGCGGTACGGGCCGCCCACTCCTCGGCCCGCGGCGACGACGCCTCGTTCAACGCCCAGCGGCAGACGCTGCGCGACGGCTTCACCGCCCGTGCCCAGCGCGAGCAGGACATCGAGACTGCCTTCACCCGGGAGTTCGGCCCGCAGCTCGACGCGAGGCTCACGGAGCTCGGCGGCGACCCCGCCACGGTCGGCGGCCGGAACGCGCGGATCCGGGGCGAGGCGTTCAATCGCTTCCGCGACGGCGAGACCACCGCCCCGCTGGGCGACCGGGCCGACGGCAACACGGGGCTCGGCGGCTACCGGAAGGGCTTCGACGACTACGTCGACATGCACGTCAACGGCCGGGTGACGAACGGCGACGACGTGCCGCTGACCGCCCGTGACGCCACCCGCGCCGACCTGAGCACCAGGGCCGAGAGCATCCACAACGGGGCGTGGGAGGAGGCGGGCCCGTACGCCCGCTCCGCCGACGTGCACCGCGTCACCACCCAGCGGCTCGCCGCGGAGGACGGCGGCCGGGCGGCTGCCGCGCTGGAGCGGACCGGCGCCATCGAGGGCGTGGTCCGCAAGGGCCTCGTCGCGGACCTCGACCAGTTCGGCCCGAACGCCGGGAAACTGCAGCTCCGGCCGGGCGAGGCGGCCCAGGCCCGCAACAACACGATCAGGCAGCTCGAGTCGGACTTCAAGGCGATCTGGGGCAAGGACCCGACGCAGATCCACCGTGCCCCGGAAACGACAGGTGGCAAGCACGAGCAGTGGCAGCAGAAGCTCGACGACGCCGCCGCGGTGTACGCCGAGAGTGCGTACACCGCGCGCCTCAACCGGCTCGGCGCGGACGTCGGGGAGATCAAGGTCCGCCCGGCCGACAAGAAGCCGGGCCGTGCCGAGCCGTTCAAGCTCCCCGGGAACGCGGGCGAGCTGGCCAGGCGGATGGACAAGGCCCAGACGCAGAACCGGCAGGACCTGGTCAACCGCGCCCGTTTCGAGCAGGAGCTGCGGCTGCGCGGCAACGACCCGGACGCCGCGATCGCTCGCTCCTACCGCCAGTGGTCGGACGCGAACCCGGAGTTGGCAGCCCGGCTGCGCCCGGAGGACGCCGCGGTGATCCGGGGCGACTGGGAGGGCGAGGTCCAGACCTTCCGCCAGGAGACCTGGGGCCGCCGCGGCGAGGGCGTGACCAGCCCGGCCGACGCCGGCAACATGATCAACAAGCGCGCCACGGCGTTCCAGGCCCGGTGGAGCGAGGCGGCAGCGAACCCCCGGCAGGCCGAGCCGCCCGCCGCCATGCCGAAGGACTGGCCCGGCAGCGAGGCGTCCTGGCGCGAGTCGCAGCGGATCCGTGACCCGAAGGCCCGCGACGCGGCGCAGAAGATGTTCCAGGAGGTGTCGGCGCGGTACGCCGGGGAGCGCGGCCCGGACAAGCGGGTGCTCGCCGCCGAGCACTTCGACCAGGCCGGAGTGGAGTTCTTCCGTACCGTCCGGACCGTCAACGAGACACCGCAGACCTCCACCACCACGCCGCCGGCCGGTGGGCGGCCGGGCGCGTCACAGGCGGCCGCCAAGCCGCAGACCGTCCGTGAGCGGCTTGTCGAGGCACGGGAGCGGCTCGACGACGACCTGTCGCTGTCGCAGGTCGCCGACCACTCGTTCCACAAGGCGATGTCGGAGAAGAACCGGTCCGTGCTGGCTGACCGCCACCTCGACGCCACCCAGCGGGCACGCCTGGAGAAGTCCTGGCACGGCGCGGTACGTCAACTCCGGGTCGAGCTGTGGGACTCGAAGGGCACCGGGCTGTTCACCCGGCGGCACACCGAGCCGCAGATGCAGGGACGGGTCTGGGCCAAGCAGCTCAAGGCGCTCGCGGGGGATCTGAGCTACCGGATCACCCTCGAGGGGAAGGTCAACGGGCTGCCCGCGGCGGCAGCGGGCGAGTTCGCCACGATCATGGGCACCCGGGGCAACCGTACCCACGATGTACTCTCGCCCGAGACCTATGACGCGCTCGCGGACCGGTTCCGCAGCGACTGGGTCAGCGCCCGCCGGGAGCTGGGCGGCAGCCGTGAGTTCGAGAACCAGGCCTGGCTCGCGCACGAGCGCGCAAACGAGAACGGCTTCGGCACGCGGCTCGACGCCCTCGACGCGCAGTTCACGCCCGCTCCCACGCCGAACGGGGTGTTCCGGGCCGACACGGGCGGTGACCTGGTGCCGGCCGGTGTCGTGCCACTGGGCCGCTCCGACACGCACCTGGTCCCCGCGGACTTCCCCGGACTGCACGCCCGCCCCGATGCGGAGACGCTGCCCAGCCAGCTGAAGGGCGAGGCCCAGCCGTTGCCGCGGCCGGAGCCTCTGTCGCCGGAGCGGATGGCCGAGTTCGAGGCCAAGGTCCAGGAGCTGCACGCATCGCTCCAGCCGAAGGCCGGCACGGCGAAGGCCGTCGAGGGCCTCCGCGGCGACCCGCACAAGATCTTCGACGATGTGCTCGGCTCAAGCAGCGGCAAGGCCAGGGCCGCGAACCTGGGCGACGACTCGCGGTTCCGGTTCGTGCACGACCTGCCGCAGGCCGAGCAGGCCGGGTGGCGCAACCGGTTCGTGCGGGAGCACCACGCGGAGTTCGAGGAGACGTTCGCGCCGCTGGTCCGGAACGGCACAACCGTGGACACACCGGCCTGGAACAAGGCTGTCGACTCCTGGAACCAGAAGTCCGCCGACCTGCAGGCGAGGCTGAAGCTGGACGCGTTCCAGCACAACGAGATCGGCCGGCACCACGCGGCGGCGGAGCGTGCGGTGCAGGAGGCGCGGGCGAACGGCGTCGCCGACACCGACATCGCGCTCGGCATGAACGCGTTCACCCGCGACGTGCAGATGTCAGTCGACTCGGTGATGAACCGGCGCTTCACCAACGGCGACGCGTTCCACCCGGCGAACCGCGGGGCCTGGGACGAGATGGACGCCGGCCTCGGTGGCCGGTTGCGCGACTACCTGCAACGGTCGCCCGACGTGGCCGGCCGGATGCGGAACCTGCTCGACCAGCGGGTCGACGGCCAGCTCGGGAAGTGGAACAGCGCACTCGGCGACGACGCCCTGACGGCGAACCAGGTGGCGAAGCAGGCCGGCGACGTGCGCTCCTCGATCGCCGACGACGTGAACATGCGCGTGGTCGAGTCGATGCTGCGCCAGCGCCAGGGAATCGGCTCGGCAAACGGCACCCGGTCGGTCGGCGACGATCTCGACTCAGTGGTCGGCCAGGCCGTGGCCGACCGGATGCGGCCGTTTGGTGAGGTCTACAACGGCTCGTCGCCGCGTCGGCAGCTCGACTACCAGACGTACCGTGAGCAGCGTACGAGCGGGCTCATGGACGACCTGGCCCGGACGGTGCAGCAGCCAGGCGTCCGGCTGAACTCCGCGGACGTCACCCGGCTGGCGACCGAGGTGCGGGAGCGGATGGGGGCCGTCGGCGAGGAGGTGCGGCCCGGCCTGGAGCAGAGCGGGTACTCGCCGGAGTCGGTCCGGTCGGCGACGGACAGGCTCGACGCCGAGGCACAGCAGATCCTGCAGGAGATGCCGGCCCGGGTCCGCTTCGAGGAGCGGCTGTCGGAGTCGCTGCGGACGGCCGACTTCTCCTACGGCGAGTTCCTCGGCCCGGACGGCCCGCGGGCGAACCGTACCCTCGGCCAGGAGTTCGGCAAGGAGTGGTTCACCCGGTTCGACGAGGCCTTCGGCGGCGAGCACGCCGGGCTGCGCGGGCCGCTGTCCAAGGAGACCATCGCCGACCTGGCCGGCGCGGTGAAGGCCCCGGACGTCTCAAACCCGCTGTTCCTGAGGGAGTCGGGCGACGACCTGGTGCCGGTGGGCACGTCCCCGCTCGGCCGGGACGCGCCGCACCTGGTTCCGGAGAACTACCCAGGACTTGCCACACGTCCCGGGCCGGACCTGGCGCCGAGCCGGGCAACCGGTACGGCACGCCCGCTGCCCGGACGGGACGAGAGCGCACCTTCCGCGGAGCAGATCGCGGACTTCGAGGCCCGGATCACCCGGCTCGACGAGGCGTTCACGGCCCGGACCGGCACCGCGAAGAACATCGAGACGCTGCGGGCGAAGCCGGGCGAGATCTTCGACGAGGTGCTCAGCGCCGGGCGCGTGCACGCCGAGACGGTCTTCGGCCGGAACGAGACCAAGGCGGCGCCGACCGGCCCGTCGAACAGGACCGACCGCTTCAGGGAGATCGAGGCGGAGCTGTTCGGCACGGACGCGCCGCGCCCAGGCCGGACCCTGGACGGCTCCACCCCCAAAGCCGAAGGCCCGCGGTTCCGGTTCCTGCACGACCTGCCGCAGGCGGAGCTGTCCGCGTGGCGGAGCCGGTTCACGCAGGAGTACCACGCGAAGATGGAGGAGACGTTCGCCCCCGTGCTGCGGGACGGCGCGGCGGTCGACTCGCTGAGCTGGAAGAACGCGGAGGCGACCTGGGCTCGGGCGTCCGCGGACATGAAGGCGCAGCTCAAGCTGGACGCGTTCCACCGCAACGAGATCGGCCGGCACCGGGACACCGTGGACCAGGCGGTCCGGACCGCCCGGGAGAACGGCGTCAGCGACGCCGACATCGCGCTCGGTGTGCGCGCGTTCACCCGTGACGTGCAGATGACCTCGGACTCACTTGTCTCCGGCGGTTACGCGGGCCGGGACGGGTTCGGCCGCGGCGACGCGTTCGACCCGGCACACCGCCCGGCGTGGGATGCGGCGGACGCCGGTCTGGGCGACCGTCTGCGCACCTATCTGCAGCGCACCCCCGAGCTGGCCGCCGAGATGAAGACCCGGATCGACAGGCGGGTGGGCGGGCAGCTCGACCGCTGGAACGAAGGCCTCGGCACCGTGGCGCTGTCGCCGGAGCAGGTGGCGAAGAAGACGGCCGACCTGCGGGCGTCGATCGCCGACGAGGTGGACACCCGCGTGGTCGAGTCGGTCCTGACGCATCGGGACGGGCTCGGTTCCCCGGACGGCCTGCGGTCGATCCGCGACGACCTCGACGCCTCCGTCGATCAGGCCGTGGCCGGCCGGGTACGGCAGTTCGGCGAGATCTACAACGGCCCGGCCCCACGCCGTCAGGTCGACGTCGAGTCGCACCGGGACACGCTCGTCGATTCGTTGCACGCCGACCTGGTGCAGACGGTCCGCCGGCCCGGCGTCCGGCTGAGCTCCGCGGACACCTCACGGCTTGCGGCCGAGATCCGCGGACGCCTGGACGACCTGCACGACGCGGCCCGGCCGGGCCTGCAGCGCGACGGCTGGTCGGCGGAGTCGGTGCAGGCCGCGAAGACCAGGCTCACCGCCGAGGCGGACGCGATCCGGGCCGAGATGGGCGCCCGGGTACGGTTCGAGGAGAAGCTGTCGGCCTCCGTGCGGACCGCGGGCGACTGGTACGGCGGACGACTCGGCCCGGACGGCCCCCGGTCGAACCGCGCGCTGAGCCAGGAGTACGGCCGGGAGTGGTTCACCCACTTCGACGCGGCCTTCGGCGGGGAAAATGCCGGGCTGCGCGGGCCGCTCCCGGACCGTACCGTCGCCGATCTCGCCGACGGCGTGCGCGCCCCGGAACTGCACACCGCCTTCGTCCGGGAGTCGGCGGGCGACCTGGTGCCGGTCGGCACGTCCCCGCTGGGCCGGGACGGCACGCACCTGGTCCCGGAGAACTTCCCCGGGCTGAGCAAGCCCGCGAAGACGGGACCCGACGAGCCGTCCACGGCCCCTGGCGAACAGCCGCGCGGCACGGCGCATCCGCTTCCGAAACGGCGGCTGGACACCATCCACCGGGACGTCGAGTTCGGTGACCGCACCGAACAGCTCGACGCGTCCTTCCAGTCCAAAGTCGACACGGCCAAGGAGATCGAGAAGCTGCGGCCGGACGCGGACCGGACGTTCGACGAGGTGCTGAACGACGGCCGGGTGCAGTCCCAGGAGCTGTTCGGCACGAGCGGGTCGAACACCGGCCGGTCCGGTCTCGACGCGATGTTCGTCGGAGACGAGTCGCGGTTCCGTTTCCTGCACAACGTTCCCGCCTCCGAGCAGATGGCGTGGCGCAGCCGGTTCTCCGACCAGCTCCACTCGAAGTTCGAGGAGTCGTTCGCCCCGGTGCTGCGGGACAACGCGGCGGTCGACTCGATCACCTGGAAGAACGCGGAGGCCTCCTGGCAGCGGTCGCTAGGTGAGATGCGGGCCGAGCTGCGGTACGACGCGTTCCACCGCAACGAGGTCGACCGCTTCCGCAACAACGTCACCTTCGAGGTGCACCGGGCGAAGACCGAGCTGAAACTGAGCGAGGCCGACATCGATCTCGGCGTGCGCGCGTTCGTCCGCGACGTTCAGATCAGCACGAACTCGGTGATCTCCGGCCGGTTCGGCGGGCGGGACGGGTTCGGCCGCGGCGACGCGTTCGACCCGGCACACCGTTCCACCTGGGACGCCTCGGACGCGGGCCTCCGGCAGCGCCTGCGCGACTACCTCAACGCCGCGCCCGGCCTGTCCAGGGATCTGAACGTCACGCTCCACCGGCGGACCGAGGTCGCGGTCAGCCGCTGGAATGATGCGGTAGGCGAGGAGCTGTTCTCGAGCAGCCGGGCCGGCAAGACGGCACGCGACCTGCGGACGTCGATGACCGAGGATCTGAAGACCCGCCTGGTCGAGTCGATGCTGTGGCACCGCGAACGGCTCGGCCTGGCGGACGGGCTCCGTACGGCCCGCAACGAGTTCCTCGCCGACGCCAACACGTTCGTGACCGAGCGGCTCCGGGTTGTCGGCGCGGCCTACGACGGCCCGGCCCCGCGCCGGCAGGCCGGTTTCGAGAACCGCCGGGACGAGCTCGTCGAGAGCCTGGTACACGACCTGGTCCTGACCTCACGGCAGGCCGGCGTGACGGTGAGCCCGGAGGGCATCTCGCGGATGGCCGCGGAGATCCACGACCGGATCAGTGTGCTCACCGACGACCTGCGGCCCACCATGCGGCACGACCAGTTCTCCGCGGAGTCGGTGCGGTCCGCGACCGACCGCCTGGAGGCGGAGGTGCTGTCGATCCGCAGCGAGATGGGCACCCGGGTTCGCCTCGAGGAGCTGATGTCGAGCTCCCTGTCGCATGCCGGCCGCCGCTTCAGCGACCTGCTCGGCCGGGGCGGGCCGATCGCGAACCGCGCACTCTCCCGCGAGTACGGCACGGCGTGGTTCAGCCACTTCGACGAGGTGTACGGCGGCAACGTGAGCCTGCGCCAGCCGCTGCCGGACCGTACCGTCGACGATTTCGCCGGCCGGTTGCATGACGCCGCGGTCGACCAGCACACGCGGTTCCGTGGCGCCGCCGAGCCGGCCGGCCGCGACGTCGTGCGTGCGGTGCTGGAGTCGCGCCTCAACAGGCTGAGCCCGGTGGAGGCGCCGGACAGCCCGTCCGCGCAGGCGGTACGCCGGTCGGTGCTCGACGAGTTCGACAAGCGTTTCCCGCAGGGCGCGGACCTCCGCTCCGCGGACCGCGCCACCTGGGAACTCACCTACTCGGATGCGGAGCTGCGCGGCATGTTCGACGCGGCGGCCCACCGGGACGCCTTCTCGACCACGTTGCAGAGCCGGGTGGACGAGCAGCTCGACGCCATGATCGCCGACCGCACCTGGACTGACGGGACCCGGGCGTCCGCGGACTCGTGGCGCTCCGAGTTCCACACCATGGTGCGCAACGAGTTCGACACCACGTTCCCGGCGAACGGCACCGCGCGTGGTTCGTCCGACGGCCGGTTCGACACCGCCGCCGCCGAACGGTGGGCGGCCGACCTGCGGAACGTCGTCGACACCTGGTACACGGTGAAGCTGACCCAGACGCGGGCCGGCGAGACGATCGACGCGGTCGTCCCCGACCCGGCCGTCGCCGCGCACGTGAAGGCCAAGCTCAACGACGCGCTCTCCTCCCGCCTCAGCTTCGGCCCGGCGCGTGATCTTCCTCAGCTGGGCCGTCCCGACCAGCACGGCAGGGTCGTCACCAGCCTTGTCGACGACCTCGAGCCGACTGTCGGCTCCTGGCTGAAGAGCGCACCCGAGCAGGGCTCGATCCGCCCGGACCTGACCGCCACGCTTGCCCGGAGGCTGGACGAGGTGGCCGTCCCGACCCCGAACAAGCCGGACTACGAATCGGAGATGGCCGCGTGGCAGACGCGGTGGGACCGTGAAGCCGCCCCGCTCCTGGAAGGCAAGGGCAACTCCAAGCCGGCGACGGACAGCGCCGAGTTGATCCGCGACGCGGTGATGAAGGATCTGGACGGCCGGCTGACCGGCAGCGGGCGATTCGACCGGGCGAGCTGGGAGAAGTCGTTCACGGCCGGCCTCGGAGTGCTCAGGAAGCGCCTGGATTCCGTCACCCCGCTCCGGACCGGCGAGGACGGCAGCACCGCGACCGAGTTCGGCGGCGCGATGTACCGGGCGCAGGAGTTGGCCGAGTTCGACGTCCGCTGGGACATGGCGACCAACCCGATCCTGGACCGGTTCGGGACGACCGGAAACGCCCGGACGGCGGCGAAGGACTTCGCCGAAACGGTCCGCGGCCGGATGAAGGCCGACCTGGACCAGCGGCTGCGCGGGGAGAACGGTGAGTTCGACCGGGCGGTCTGGGACGAGACCGTCACCATCAGCGTCACGTCGTTCGAGAAGCAGGTCGGCCCGGTCGTCAACCGGGCGATGGAGCAGGACGGCGTTGGCACCGCGATGTTCCGGGCGGAGGAACTGCTCAAGTTCGACGCCCGGTGGGACGCGGAGGTCGCACCGGTCCTTGACCGTTACGGGCCGTCCGGAGCCGATCGCGCGGCCGCGGCGCACTTCTCCGAGTCGTCGCGCGGCAGGCTGAAGACCGAGCTGGACCAGCAGTTGCGCGGAGAGAACGGCGGGTTCGACAGGGACCGCTGGGACACGTCGTTCACCGGTGGCGTCGAGACGTTCCGCAGGGACGTGCGCGGCGTGGTGGACCGCGAGGTCTACAGCGGAGAGTACGGCGGCGGGATGTTCCGGGCCGAGGAGCTGGTCCGGTTCGACGCACGGTGGGATGCGGAGATCGCACCGGTCCTGGACCGGTACGGCACGTCCGGGTCCGGGCGGGCCGCGGCGCAGGAGCTGGCCGACGGATTCCACGCGCGGATGAAGGCCGACCTGGACCAGCAGCTGCGCGGCGAGTTCGACAGGGACGTCTGGGACGCACGGTTCACCGGTGGCCTCGATTCGTTCAAGAAGAGCGTGGGCGGCGCCGTGGACCGGGCCACCGAGGCGCCCGGCACCGTGACGCCCCGCCCGACGGCGCCCGGGACGACCCGGCCCCTGGGCACCGAGACGCCGTCGGTCTCCACCCGGCCCGGTACCGAGTTCACCCGGCCCGGATCGGGCACCCGGGCAGGGGACGACCCGTCCACGGCGCCGTTGCCGAACCGGAACGGCACGGAGACGTTCACGCTCGAACGTCCGATGAGCCGGCAGCCCGACACCCGGGTCCTTGAGCGGCTGGAGCACTCCACCGCCCGGAACGCCGCGCGCCACGACCTGCAGGCGGCGTTGGAGCGGCGTACCCCTGAGGAGATGCGCGGCAGCGAGGCCGCCGAGGCCGTGCACCGGGAGGTTCTGGCCGACTTCGACTACCAGTTCCCGCCGGGCGGCACCTTCGGCCAGACCGAGCGGGTCTCGTACCAGATGT
Organism: Catenuloplanes sp. NPDC051500; assembly: GCF_044454585.1. Lineage (NCBI taxonomy): Bacteria > Bacillati > Actinomycetota > Actinomycetes > Micromonosporales > Micromonosporaceae > Catenuloplanes > Catenuloplanes sp. NPDC051500. Next base: position 92,756 of record NZ_JBITDX010000002.1, on the reverse strand, counting down.
GGGAAGCGGTCCAGGGCGACGGCGCGCTTCAGGCGCACTTCACCGCGGCAGCCGACCGCGCCCGGTTCGCGGAGACGCTTACCACCCGTGCGGACCGGCACGTCGAGGCCGTGATGAACGGTCGCACCTGGACGGACGCCACCTGGGCGGCGGCGCGGTCCGTGCGGGCCGAATTCCGGGCGGCGGTGCAACGCGAGTTCGACGAGGCGTTCCCGGCGGACGGCAGCCTGCCGGGCAGGCCGGACCACCTGTTCACCTCGGCCGAGGGGCGCCGCTGGGCGGACAACCTGCGGGAGACGGCCGACAACTGGTTCACGATCCGGACCATGCAGCTGCGGGCGGAACGGGTGATCGACGAGACCATTACCGACGCCGGGCTCGCCGGCCACGTGCGGGGCAGACTTGCCGAAGACCTGACGCCGGCCGCCGTCTTCGATCGGGCCGGTCAGCTCCCGTCGCTGGGGGCTGCCGAGCAGACCCGCTTGCTGATGGGCGACGCCCGCGGCCTCGACGCGCGGGTGACCGACTGGCTGACGAGCGGCACACCTGGCAAGAGCGCCGACCCTCGCCTGGTACGGACGCTCACCGACCGGCTGCGGCAGGAGGCCGTGGCCCCGGTACCGGCAGGTACGGGCCGCGATGCCGACCGGGCCGCCTACCAGGCCCGGTGGGAGGAGGCGGTCAACCCGATCGTCGACAGGTACGACGCCGGGCCGAAGTTCGACGCGGCGTGGGACGCCGCCGAGCAGCTCCGGGTCCGGGTGATGGAAGACCTGGAGACCGCGCTGAGAGGCACGTCACCGGTCAGCCGGGAGGTCTTCGAGGGCAGGTTCGCCGGAAGCATCGAGCTGCTGAGGACGCGGGTGGCCGAGGCCGCCGACCCGGCGCCCGGCGACCTGGTGACCGGCGGTGGCCGTACCCCAAGCGGTGAGACCACGCCCACGCCGGGCGGGACGACACCCACACCGCGCCCGGCTCTCGATCCGGCTGCCGCCGCGCAGGTCCGGAGTGAGTTCCTCCGTAAGTGGAACGAGACGGCCGATCCGCTCCTGAGCCGGTACGGCACGGACGGGCCGGAGGCCACGTACGCCGCGAAACGGCGCGACGTGGTGATGAAGATTCTCGACGTCAAGCTGAAGGCCGCCGACTTCGACCGGGCCGCAGGTGACGCGATCCTGGACGCCCACCTCGGCACGCTGCAGCAACGGCTTCCTCAGGTCACGGCCAGGGCCGCGGAGCGGGCCGCACTCGACGAGCGTCTGCGGGACACGGCGCCGCCGGACGCCCGGGACAGCAACGCCGCACGGGCCGTGCGGGACTCCGTCCTGCACGACTTCGACGCGTTCTTCCCGCTCGACGGCAAGACCGGTCTCATGGTCCGAATGCGGTTCGAGGCGTACCAGGACGAGGTGCACCTGCGGTCCTTGCACGTGGCGGCGGGCAACCGTGAGCGGTTCGCGTCCGTGCTGTGGACACGCCTGGACGAGAACATCGAGGACGTGCTTGCCACCCGTCCCTCCACGGAGATGACCAGGGCCGCCGAGGACTCGCTGCGGACCCGGTTCCGGGAGCTGGCGCTTGAGGCGTTCGCGCGGGAGTTCCCGGCGAACGGCACCGTCCGCGGCGCCTGGGACCACCTGTTCGAGACGCCCGCCGGCAACCGGTGGGCGGGCCACCTGCGGGACACGGCCGACTCCTGGTTCACCGCCGACCTCACCCGGCGCCGGGCCGAGCAGCTGATCGACGAGACGGTCACCGACCCCGGGCTGGCCGGCCACCTCCGGTCGCGGCTGAACGACGCGCTGACCCCGCACCTGACGTTCGACCGGGTGCGTGAGATGCGCCCGCTGGGCCCCGCGGAGCAGGGGGACCTGCTCACCAGACTCCTCGGTGACCTGGACACCCGGTTCGCTGCCTGGATGCGCAGCGGGACACCGGGCGGGGAGATCGACGCCGGGCTGCTGAACACGCTCGTCCAGCGGCTGCGGGAGGATATCGCGGTACCGGTGCCGGGACACGTGGGCGTGGAGGCCGAAGTCGCCCGGAACGCCACCCGGTGGCACGAGGAGTCCAGCCAGATCCTGGCCGGGCACGAGGCCTCGGAACAGGCGCTGCACGCAGCCACCGTGATCAGCACCGCGATGATTGCCGACCTGCGGGAACGGATGGAGAAGGACCAGTACGACCGGGTCGCCTGGGACGAGCATTTCGCCGCCCGCCTCGACGTGCTGCGCAGGCGGGTGGCCGGCCTGCCGGCCATCGACCCGCCGACCATGCCGGAGGACGCGCCGGAGCTGGACCCCGACATGGGCTCGAGCCCTCCGCCGGACCTCACCGCGTCGGAGCCGCCACCGGCGATCACGCCGGAGCCGGAGAGCGGCACCCCCGTGCTCCCGGACGACCTCTTCGTGGAGACGCCGGGAACCGGGACGCCCGGAACCACGGATCCGCCGGGAACCACGGAGAGGGTGACCAGGAGGACACGCCCGACCCGGCCCGTTCACCACCTGCACCGGTCCGGGAACCTGTCGTTCCTGTCCCCGATCGGGCAGCCCTCGCCGACCGCGGCCCACCTGCCCACCCCGGCACAGCGCCGGCATCACCTGACGCTGGCGCCGGGCACGGCGACCAACGCCATGCTCACGGCCGCGCTCGCCGACCTGCCCGCGGACGACCGGGTCAGCCTGACCGTGGACCTGCCCGCCGACCGTGCCTACACCGTCCAGGAGGTCCGGGGGCTCACCGACGGCGGTCTGACGACGCCGGGCGGGGACGGCAGGCCGGTGGCGATCCAGGGTGACACGGTCCTGCGGGTGCCGAGCGGGCAACTGACGACGCGACCTGCGGCGAGCCCGTTCGTGACGCCGCTCGATGCCGACGGCAACGTGACGTTCGGCGCGAACGCCGTGATGTTCGAGTTCCGGGCCACGGCGAACGCCTGGGCCACGGCGAACCAGGTCACGCCGTACGGGCTGCCGGTCGCGCCACAGAGCCGGCGCTTCGACGTCGGCGGCGGCTGGATCGGTGAGGAGCAGGAGGGCACCGTCCATGTCGGCCCGGCCGCCGCGGGCTCCCCGGTCTCGGCCGACGCCGTGCTTGTGAACGCGCAGGGAGACCCGGTCCGCGAGCGGGTGACGGTGTCACTGCCGCGCGGCGAGCAGGTCCCGGCCGAGGTGCAGGCCCTGATCACGCGGATCACAGGTGGGTCCGGCTCGGTCGCCTACCGCCGCCCGGCCGGCGAGTTCCCATCGCTGCCGGACCGCCGTCCCGGCCGGATGTACGCCTTCACCGTTCGGCCCGACGCCCCGGTGAGCGAGTTCCTGACCGGCGCGCCGGCCGAGTTCACCGCGGGCCTGCGTACCGGCTGGCATCTGCGGTCGTCCGGTTCCCGCTTCTACCTCACCCCGGCGCGGAGCACGCGCGTGGACGCCCTGCTGCAGCCGCCCACCGGCGGGCGCCGCAACGTGGTGGTCGCCGAGGACAGCTTCGACGCGGCAGTGGTGACCGAGCTGGTCTCCGGTCTGCCGGCGGGGATGGTGGCCGACGGCCTGGTGGTCGACCTGCCGGCCGGGACCTATTCGTCCGCGCGGGTGCAGGAGCTCGCCGACCGGGTGCTGCGGCAGCGGGACGGCGCGCCGCTGGAGGGTGACGCTGTCGTCCGGGTGTCCGCCGACGATCTGGAGGCGCGTCCGCCGGCCAGCCCGTTCGTGATCCCGCGGGACGCGTCCGGAAACGTGACGTTCGGCGCGACAGCTGTGACGTTCGAGTACCGCAGCAGTCAGTCGGCCTGGAGCAAGGACCGGGCGAACCGGGTCACGCCGCACGATCTGGAGCCGAAACCACGTTCCCGGCGTTTCCAGGTCGGCGACGACTGGGTGGGCGAGGAGCACGACGGGACCCTGCACTTCGCGCCGGACGACGACATGCCGGTGGTCCAGGACGTGATCCTGGTGGACCGGGACGGCGCTCCGCTGAACCGGCGGGTACGGGTGTCGCTGCCGTACGGCACGGAGACCCCGCCGCCAGCGGTGCAGGCGTTGATCACCACCATCAACGGCGGCACGCCCGGCTTCCGCAGGCAGGTGTCGGAGCTGCCGCCGTTGCCGGACCGTCGGGCCCGCAGCGTGTACGCGTTCAACGACTCGCCCGACGGCACCCGCAGTGAGCTGCTGCTCGGTGCGCCGTCCCGGTACACCGCCGGCCTGCGTACCGGATATCAACTGCGCGGCAGCGGCAACCAGTTCGTCCTGGCCGCGGTCGGTTCCGTGGTGCGCCGCCCCACGACGCCGCCGCCAGCGGACACCGAGTTCCACCTGGTGCTGCCGCCGGAGATCACCGACTTCAGTGTGGTGGCCGAGCTGATCGCGGGTCTGCCGGAGTCGGTACGCCGCCGCCTGGTGGTCGACCTGCCGGCCGGGCGCACCTACACGCCGGCGCAGGCCGGTGACCTCGCCGACCAGGTGCTTGTGCAGCGCGGCGCCGAGGACAACTGGGCGGCGCTCGAGGGCGACGTCGTGGTACGGGTGCCCGAGAGCGCGCTGGAGGAGCGGGCATCGGCGAGCCGGTTCGTGATCCCGCGCGACGCGCAGGGCGGCGTGACGTTCGGCGCGTCCGCCACGTTCGTCGAGTTCCGGCCGCGGAAGTCGGCCTGGAGCAGGGACCGGGCCAACCGGGCCACGCCGCACGACCTGGACTTCCTGGAGGGACGCCGGTTCGACACGGGCGACGCCTGGGTCGCCGAGGAGCGGGACGGCGCGGTGCACTTCGGGCCCGCGACGGACTGGCCGGACTCGATCCTCGTGGACGCGGACGGCAACCCGGTGCGCGAACGGGTGCGGTTGTCGCTGCCGTTCGGCGACCGGACCCCGCCGGCCGGCGTGCAGGCGCTTGTCGACACGGTCCGGGGCAGCTCCGGCGTCGTCGCCTACCGGCGGCCGGTCGCGGACTTCCCGTCGTTGCCGGACCGTCCGGACGACAGCCTCTACGCGTTCACCGAGCGGCCCGGCGAGACCGTCAGCGAGTTCCTGGCCGGCGCATCCGCCGAGTTCACCGCGGGCCTGCGCAACGGATATCAGCTGCGTACCTCCGGTGGGCGGCTCCTGCTGATGCCGGAGTCCGGCACCGCTGTGCTGGACGGCCCGCTGCCGGACGTGCGGGAGGGCACCACAAGCCTTGTGGTGAGCAGCGACGGCTTCGACCCCGCGGTCGTCGCCGAGCTGGTGCGCGGCCTGTCGCCGGAGGTCCGGAACCGCCTGGTGGTGGACCTGCGGGGGAGCTTCACGCTGTCCGAGGTGCGGGCGCACGCGGCCGCGATCTTCTCCGACGACGACGGCACCGGCGGTACGGGCGTCGTCCGGGTCACCCGCGACCAGTTCGAAGAGGTGCCGCCGGCGAGCCCGTACGTGGTCCCGCGCGACGCGCAGGGCAACCCGACGTTCGGTGTCTTCGGCACGACGTTCGAGATCCGGTCGACGCGGACGGCCTGGGCCCGCGACCCCGCCAACAACCTCCGGCCGCACGGCCTGCCGGTGCAGCCCCGCTCCCGGTTGTTCAACGCCGGTGGTTGGGCCGTCGAGGAGTCGGGCGGCACCCTGCACCTGGGCCCGGCCGGCACGTCGCCCGTGCCCGGCCCGGACCAGGTCCTGGTGGACCCGACCGGCACCCGGTACGGCGACCGCCCGCTGCTGTCGTTGCCGTACCCGCCGGGTGCCGATCTACCCGACGCCGTCGGCGACCTGCTCGGGCGGATCGGGCAGAGCCGGGGCTCCCGGCTCACCGAGTTCGACACCGGCTTCCGGGCGCCCGCGTCCGAGGTGCGGCCGGCGCCGGAGCTGGACCGCCTGCGCCAGGGGCTGCTACCCGGGTACGAGCTGCTCCGCCGCGGCCGTCAGCTGTTCCTGACCAGGGCCGGCGTGCCGGTGCCCGCGTCGCCGGAGCCGCCGGTGGACGACGCGTACAACCTGGTGGTCACCGCCGAGGTCACCCAGCCCTGGGTGATCACGCATCTGATCGCCAAGCTGCCGCGCGGCATCCAGCGGAACCTGGTCGTGGACCTGATGTACGACCGGGAATGGACCACCGCGCAGGCACAGGACCAGGCCGACCGCCTGCTCATCCAGGACATGACCGGAGGCAACCCGACCCCGATCGAGGGCGCGGCGGTGCTGCGGCTGCCGATCCACCTGTTCCGCACCGCGCCGGCGCTGAGCGGCACAGTCATCCCGGTCGACACGCACGGCGCGCCGGTGTTCGCCGGCGTCGCCGAGTACGTGCACGTCCGGGCCGCCGCCAACACGTGGGCCCGCGGCCGGCTGGGCCTGCCGTACGGCCTGCCGATGCGGCCCGGCACCCGGCAGCTCGACATCGGGGAGGGGTGGATCGCGGAGGAGTCCGGCCGGACCGCCCACCTCGGACCGGTGGCGTCCGGTTCGCCGCTGCCCGGCGCCCAGCACGAGATCGTCGACCGCGACGGCGCGCCGCTGACCGGAGAACCGCTCGTCACGTTGCCGTTCGAGACGGAGGGTCACGTCGACTCGGTCGCGGACCTGCTCGAGAAGATGGCCGGAAGCCTGGGCGTCGCCACGCTGCCCGAGAGCTCGATCGGCTACCGGCGGGTGCGGACCACGGCCCCGGCCGCCCCGCGGACCGACGACGATTCCGATGATTTCGACCACTTCGACCACCCGGATCGCTCTGATCACTCCGATCACTCCGATCACGACTCGGACTGGACCGACGTCGGGTCCGAGCACTCCACGGAGTTCGAGGAGGCCCGTTCGCAAGGTGACAACCCCGACGGTGCGCGCGAGCACGGCGGCGCCTGGGACGAGCCCGGCTCCAGCGGCACGTTCGGCGACACACCGCCGTCCGAGCAGAGCCCCGCGCAGCAGCCGGAGCCGTCCGGTCCGCCGGTGCGGCCCGCGGCGGCGGCCGGCAGGGAACCGCGCCTGCCGCGCGGCGTCACGGCGCAGAACGGCGTCATCGTCATCGGCAGCGGGATCGACGAGCGGTTCCTGCACCGGATCCGGGCCGAGCACGGCGCGCTCACCGCCGACGGCCGCGAGGTCCCGCTGGTGGTGGTCGGGCACGGCGACCCCACCGCGCTCGAGCGGCGTCTCGGCGACGTCCTCGAGGCGTACTACGAGCTGGGCGTACGCCCGGTCGTGGTGCTCGGTGACCGAACCGGCCCGGACCCGTTCCGGCACCTGTTCGCCACCTACCGGGTGCCGGCGGTGCAGCGCAGCCAGTCGTCCGGCGGCGGCCTGGACAACCTCAGCCGCGCCTGGGACGTGCTGCTCCCCGGTGAGCAGCCCCGGCCGGCCACCGCGAACGACGCGAAGTCCGCGCTGGCCCGGGCCGCCGCCGACCCGGTCACCGGCGGCTACGGCGATGTGCTCTCCGACGAGTTGCACCACTGGCTCGGCGCGGGCGGCTGGACGCTGAAGCGGCAGCTCTTCTCGCAGCACCGCGACGCACTGGCGAGCCCGGCCGGCCGTGCGGCGATCGAGCGCATTCTGAGTCGCCGTCCGGCCAGGGACATCGCGGCCGGTCACGGCCAGGTCAAGCAGCTACCGGCCCCGGTGGCCCGCGGCGACCAGGCCGGCGACGCGTCGATGTCGGCCCACCGGGCGATCCTGGAGATGGCCGCCGCCGACCAGGCGGACACCGCGTTCAACTACCTCACGGAGACCGACCCCGGCCGCCGGGCCGAAATCCTGATCACACCCGCCATCGAGGGTAGAGTTCCGCTCGGCACCCTGGCCGACCTGGCCAACGGCGCGAACGACGATGTCACGCACGGCGCCAACGCGGCGGTGATGGAGGCCCTGCGGCTGACGCTTGACTCCGCTCCCGGCACCGGCGTGCCGCAGGCGGCGCAGGACCTCATCCGGAACAACCGGATGTACTTCGCCGACAAGACAGACCGGGTCAACTGGGTACGCCAGGTGGGCCGGATGTCCGAGGCGAAGCGGGACCGCGCGACCGAGCTGGCGACCTTCGCCCAGCTGGTCCTGACCTGTATGGACTGACGGCGCCCCGGGGCGGACGGCCCCGGGGACGCCGGCGTCCTCACATCTTGCGGAGACGATCCAGACCGGCGTTTCCCAGACCGGTCAGGTTGCCGATGCTGTCGGAGATCGGGCGCATGTGGTCCTCGGCCAGATTCTGCATCGAGGCGTTGGCCCTGGTGAACGCGTCGGCCAGCAGGTTCTCCACCAGGTCCCGCCGGGACGGGTCGAGCAGGCTCGGGTCGATCGAGACGCTCCGGACCTGACCGTGCGCGCCGAGGGAGACGCTTACCAGCCCGTCCCCGGCCTCCTCGGTGACCGTCGCGGACTCCAGGCGCGACTGCATCTGCGCGATGTGGTCCTGCATCGCTTGGGCCTGGGCGGCGAACTGCTCCAGGTTGAACGGCTGCATGCTGCGGCTCCTGTCGTTGCGGTGCCGGATCGTCACCGGCTCGGCCTTTCTACGAACCCGCACCGGACCTGGTTCAGCACCGGGTACGGGGGACACCCGAACAAGGGCGGTGACGCCGTCTGGATGTTGCTGCTTCACTGGGCCGACCACCTGCCTGCGCCCGCACACGCCCGTAGCGGCCGCAGGCCGTGCCACCCCGAGGACCCCCGCCCGGACCGTCCCTCGGTTCCGTGACATCACCTGGTGCGACGGCCCCGGAGTCGTTCCCGCGTGCGGGAACGGCACGAACCGGCTCCGCCACCGGGCTGTCGCGGGACCGACACGGGACCGGGCGGGCCCGGCCGGCGGCTGCGTCCCGGCCACCTCCACCGGCCGGATCTGGAAGGACTGACCTATGACGGCTCGGCTCGCACTCGCGATCGCCGTCCTGGCCGGCACGCTGTTCGCGCTGGTGGCCGCCCCGGCACAGGCCGCACCGGCAGCCACCGGCAAGTACTACGTGGTCGGCACCCCAGCGAACGGCCAGCGCGAGTACCTGTACGCGATCGCGCTGAAGACGCTCGGTGACGGCAACCGGTCCCGGGAGATCGCGCAGCTCAACCTCGGCCGCACCCAGCCGGACGGTGGCGCGCTCGACGACAGCGGCCAGATCCGGCCCGGCTGGATCCTGATGCTTCCGGCGGACGCGGCAGGCGAGGGAGTCAAGGACGGTCCGCTGCCCGCGGTGCAGCCAGTCGCCGCCGCGCCGTCCCGCCCCACCGCACCGGCGCCGCAGGGCGCGGCAGCACCCGAGTCCTCGGCCTCCGTGAGCATCGCGATCCTGTGGTTCGTCGGCTTCGTACTGATTCTGATGCTCGTCGCCGCTTTGATCAACATCATGCACAACGGTGCGCGCACCGCGGCGGCGGCAGCGGCCCGGGACCGGGCCCGGATCGCTCCCGGCGCCGGCGACCCGCCGTTGCCACCCCCGCCGCCCGGCACCCCGGCCGACCACGACGTGCCGGAGCAGGTCCCGGACGCCGGCCTCGACCTGGTCGCCTCCGCAGCCCCGCTCCACACCCCAGCGGCCGCGCCGACGGACCCCCGCCAGGTCTGGGGCCCGCCCGGAGCGAACGCGGCGGAGCCCACCCACGAGTTCACGAACCCGGTCACCCCCGGCGTCCGGTACGGATCGGGCGGCGGATTCGTCCCGGAGGGCACACCACGACCCGCCACCGATGCCGGCGAGCGGTCCCGGCCTCCGCTTCACCAGGCGTCGGCGGAGTCGGACGAACTGCCGACCGTCGAGATGCCGAGGCCCGAGACCCCGGCCGGTCCGGTCCGGCCTCCGGCGTTCCAGGCCGGGCAGTCCGCGCCACCCGCCCGACCCACGGAGCCGGCTGCTTCGGGCGTGGCTGGCTCGGGCGCGGCTGCCTCGGGCGCGGCTGGCTCCGGCCCGTCTACCTCCGGCCCGGCAGCCCGGTCGCCGTGGCAGGCCGCACCGGAGCCGCCCCTCGAGACGCAGCGACCGGCCGCGACACCTCCCGCCGCGACACCGGCCCCGCCCCCGCAGCCGGCCGCAATGTCGGCGCCCATGACGTCGTCGTCCGTGGCGTCGTCGTCCGTTGCGTCGTCCGAGGCGCCGCCCGCGTCGTGGCCCGCCGCGACACCTGCCCCGGCGCGGCCGTCCACGCCCGAACCCGCGACCGCGGTGATCCCGGACTCCGCGGCGGGCCTGTGGCGGTCCCCGGCGCTCGCCGCCGCCTCCACGGCCTCCGCGTCCACCGCGGCCCCGGCCCTCGGCCCGGGCGGCCGCGCGATGGTCGACGTGCCGTTGCCCGGCGACCCGTTCGGCGCGCCGGAGCCGCCCGCGCCACGTGCCGAGGAACAGATCACCGCGGCCTCCAGCCGGGCTGCCACGTCAGCCACCCCGGCCCGCCCGTCCTCAGGCGGGCGCAAGCCGACCGGGCCGAAGCCGCCCCTGCCCGAGCCCGGCGGCGCGGATCCGGTGCTGAACGAGACGGTGCTCGCGGACGAAGGGCCGGCCGGCGTCCACCTCGTGGGCGTGTCCGCCGGACGGTCCGGCCCGGCTTACGCCTGGCTGGCTGAGGGCGATGTGCCGCTGAAGGGCGTCATCCCACTGGTGATCGGCCGTCGCAATGACTGGTGGTTGCACGTGGACCTCGGCCGTACCCCCGACTGCGTTTCCCTCGCCGGCACGGCGGACGCGGTCCGGCGGCAAGCCGCGCTGTTCGCTCGGAGACTGCAGCAGAACGGGGTCGGCGTCTTCGCGGTCGGCTCGGTGCTCGGCGAGGAGACCGTGCCCGGCCTGCTGGTCCTGGACCGTCTGCCGGCGTTGCCGGAACCGGGCGCGGCACTGCCCACGCCGCGTGTCGTGTTCTGCGCCGATCCGGACGGCACCGAGGCCAAGGCCGCCCGCGATCTGACCTCCGCCACCGCCGGCCGGCTCGTCCCGGTCTTCCTCGGCCCCGCCGTGTCCGCGCGTTGGACGATCCGGATCCACTGACGGGCTGGCCGGCGGCGGTCACCGGCGGTCGGCGGTCGCGCCGGCCGGCTCGTCCCGGTCTTCCTCGGCCCCGCCGTGTCCGCGCGTTGGACGATCCAGATCCACTGACGGGCCGGCCGGCGGCGGTCGGCGATAGCGCCGGTGGACGGGCTGGCCGGGCCGCCGTCAGCGGTGACGTCGGCGACGGACCAGGTAGAGCGGCACCTGCGAGACGATGAGGAACAGCGCCAGACCGGCGATGACGAGCGCGATCTGCCCGAGCGGCGGGCCACCGCCGGACCGATCTCCGGGCGGCGGCGTGGGCTGCGTGATGATGGCGGCCCGTACCGCCGCGGCAGGATCGATGAAGCCGGGGTCCGCGTCCGTCCCGGGGGTGGTGTCCAGCACGGCCTGGACCGCCTCCGCCGCGGACAGCCGCGGCGCGGCGGCCCGCACCAGCGCCAGCAGCCCGGCCGCGAACGCCGCCGCATAGTCCGCGCCGGAGCCCTGCACCGCGGGCCGGTCCGCGGTGCCGAGGCTGGTCACGCCCACGCCCGGGGCGAGTACGTCCACCACGTCGCCCGGCGCGGTCCCGTCCGGCGCGCCGTCCGCACCGGCCGCGCCGACCCGCAGCAACCCGGGCCGGGACTGCGGTACCGAGGTGCCGGCCGGCAGCACCACCGCCGCGCCGCCCGCCACCGCCTCGTCGATCGCGGCGGTGACCTCGGCGGACGCGGCGTCGACCGGCACGGTAAGCGCCACGATCCCGGCGCCGGCCCCGATCGCGAGCCGGACGGCCGCGGCCGCGTCCCGCGGGTCGGCCCGCCCGTTCTCGGCCACCGGCACCCGGACCGGCAGGATCTCGGCCTCCGGTGCCATGCCGCTGAAACCGTCCGTGCGTGCGGCGCGAGCGGCCACGATGCCGGCCATCGCGGTCCCGTGGCCGGTGCAGTCCACGGCCGGGTCGCCGCCGTTTCCGCTGCTCCTGCCACTGAGGACGCGCCCGGCGAGCGCCGGTGCGGTGCCGTCGACGCCGGTGTCGACGATCGCCACGGTGGCTCCGGCGCCCCGGCCGTGCGTCCACGCCGCCGCCAGGTCGAATCGCAGTTGCGCCCAGGGCAGGGAGTCCGGGGCGACCTGGTCCGGGCCGCGGCCGGGGCAGGACTCCGCCGCGGTGGCCCCGCCCCGCGGAACCTCGGGCAACGACCCGACCTCGACACCGGGCCCGGCCGCGTCCCACGGCAGCACGATGATCCAGCCGGGATGCAGCCGGTTCGGGTCGATCATCGCGCCGCCGTCGGTCTGCGGCCGCCCGCTGTTAAGCGCGAGAAGTTCCGCGGCCCGCGCCGGATTGCCGAGCAGCGCGGTCGCGATCTCCGACAGCGTCTCCGGGCTGCCGTCCGCGGCCGTGGCCACCACGTGGTACTTCCGCTGCTCAGAAGCGCCTTCGGCGGGCGCGGGCAGGAGCAGGGCGAGCGCGAGCAGGAGCGCGGCCAGGCCTCGCGGGGCCGGGTGGTGAGCCACGACAACCTCCTCTTCGGACCCGTCGCGCCGGACTCCGTACCGCCGGGGAGCGCTCCCGGTCACGGTAGGTCATCCGCCGTCGGAACGGACGAGTCGCCCGCCCCGGGCGCGGTTCCGGGCCCGGCGTCAGGGAGACTGGGGCCACGGTTTCGTGGGGAGGTTACGCCGGTGTCTGCCCGTTTCCTGATCGTGGTCGCCGCGGTCGTCGGCGCGGTGCTCGGCGCGCCGCCCGGCCCGGCTCCGGCATCAGCCGCCGCCCCCGTCCGTCAGGTCGTCGCCCCCGCCCTCGCGCCGGCACCCATGCCGCGCACCGAGCGTGCCGAGACCCCCGAGCATGCCGAGCCCCGGTGGGCGGCGCCGCCCGCCGCCGCCGAGTCGTCGGGAGGGATAAGCGACACCACGTGGGTACGCCTGAGCGCGATGCTCCTCGCCGTGGCGCTGCTGGTGCTTGCGCTGGCGATCATCCGGGGCGGCAACAACCAGGGCGCTCGCGGCCGGCCCCGCGGTTCGTCCGGACGGCGGCCCCGCTCGGCCCGCGGCCGGGTGCCGGTGGGCACCGGCCTCGACGACGACCCGACCGTGCCGGCGCCGATGCGCCTGCCGGACCCGGCCGCCGACACCTCGCCGACGTTCGCACCAGTGGTGCCCGACGCGTTCACGGCCGCACCGGCCGAGGCGAGGATGAGCTGGTCCGATCCGGCGATCCGGCCCGTGGCCGGGTCACCCTCGGTCCCGGAGCCCGGGTGGCCCGGCCGGCCGACGGCGTGGACTGACCCGGCAACACCGCGAGTGGCGCCGCCGGCCGTCTGGGCCGACGTGGCGGAGCCGGACACGAGCCCTCAGTCGCAGACCTGGGCGGCACCGCAGCACTGGTCAGCGCCGGTGGCGTCCGACGAGCCCGCGCGCCCGGCCGACTACACGCCTGCGGCAGGACCGCTGCCGATCCCGGCCCAGCGTCGCGACTCCGGGTCGCGCGGCTGGTCGCCGGCCCCGTCCGTCCCGGACGGTGCCGCCACGGCCGGCGAGCCCGCCCCGGACCGGAGCCGCGAGTCGCCGGGGTGGTCTCCGCCCGTCTCCGCTTCCGGCCCTGAGGCTGGTCCGTCTGTCCCGGTCCAGGATCGGGAGTCGCTGGGGTGGTCTTCGGCCGTTTCCGGGCCTGCGGCTCCGGCTGGTCCGTCTGTCCCGGTCGAGGACCGGGAGTCGCTGGGGTGGTCTGCGGCCGTTTCCGGGCCTGCGGCTCCGGCTGGGCCGTCTGTCCCGGTCGAGGACCGGGAGTCGCTGGGGTGGTCTCCGGCGGCTTCCGGGCCTGCGGCTCCGGCTGGGCCGTCTCTCCCGATCCAGGACCGGGAGTCGTTCGGGTGGTCTCCGGGCCCGGTGACCGCCACCGGGACGCCGTCGGTCTCGGCTGAGATCCGCGAGGTGCCGGGACGGTATCCGGCCGACCAAGTCCAGGACCCCACGGCCCCGGCCGGATCGTGGCCGGACCAACTCCGGGATCGTGACGCTCCCATCATGTCGCCGGGCTCTCCCGAAGCGCCGGTGAGAGGCCTGGACGATCCGGCACCGCCGTGGGAGGCGCCGGTCAGGCGTCACGACGATCCGGCCGACGACCGGCACTCACCGGCCCGGCCGCGCCCGGACCGTGAGGCCCCGGTGAAGTCGCTGAGCGAGCCTGACCTCGATCGTGAGGCTTCGGTGAGGTCCCTGGGGGATCCGGTTCGGGACCGTGCGGCTCCGGTCAGGTCGCTGAGCGATCCCGCACCGGATCGTGAGGCTCCGGTGAAGTCGCTGAGCGATCCCGTGCCGGGTCGCGAGGCTCCGGTGAAGTCGCTGAGCGATCCGGCGCCGGATCGTGAGGCTCCGGTGAAGACGCTTGGTAACGCCGAGTCGCCGGTTAAGCGCCTGGACGACCCGGCACCGGACCCTGAGACACCTGTCAAGGCGTTGCCACCGCGGGACGCGACCAGGGAACCGGCCCGGGGCCACGACCAGGATCGAGCCTACGAGCAGGATCGGGACCGTGAAGCGGAACGGGACCGCGCCCCCGGACACAACGACGCCGCCGGACACGACGCCCCCGGACACGACGACACACCCGGCCGGGAGGATGCCGCGCCGCAGCCGGACACCGGCATTCTCGGCCCGGTCGTGCTCGACCGGACCGACGGCGGCCAGGTGCGGCTGGGCGGCACCGGCCTGATCATCGGGGTCAGCGCCGCCGCCGGCCCGGCCGCCACACCCATTCCCGTGCCGGCGGCCATCACCGGCCTCGGCGTGGCGCCCCTGGCGAGCCCGCTCCCGGAGCCCGTGGTGAGCCTGGAGCCCGTGCTGAGCCCGCTGCCGGACGTGCCGCCGGTGTGGCGGGCCGGCGATCCGCCCACCGGGGAGGAGCGGCCCGCGCTGCCCGGCTGGGACGACGAGGCCCCCGAGGTTCGAGAGACGCTTGAGACCGCGTACGGCCAGGTCAGGGTGCATCTTTTCGGTGTCGCGTCCGGCGCGGTGCCCGCCTATGTCTGGCTTGCCGAGGGGGAGGAGCCGCCTCCGGCCACAGTACCCGTGGTGATCGGGCGGAAGGGCCGCTGGTGGTTGCACGTGGACCTCGCCCGTACCCCCGATGTCGTGACGATCGTCGGCCCGCTCGATGACTGCCGCAGGCAGGCGGCGGCGCTGCTCGGCGACCTGGAGGGCACCGGGGTGAGCGTGGCGGTGGTCAGGGACGCGATGGGCGGCGTGACACTGCCCGGCGCGCGGCGGCTCAGCCGTTTCCCGGCGCCGCCCGCACCTGGCCGGGTGCTGCAGTCCACGTTCGTGGTGCTGTGCACGGATCCGGCGCCGGAGGCCCGGCATCTGGCCGCGGCGACGGCCGGGCACGCGGTGCCGGTGATCATGGGTGAGGTGCCGAGCGGCAGGTGGTCGATTCAGCCGGCCTGACAGTAGGCAAGCACGTCGGCGAGCGGCCCCTGGGTCACGTCCCGGCGGCGCCGCCAGCGGGTACCGGCCGGTTCGAAGACGCTCAGCGCGGTGAGCCGTTCGTAATGGCGGGGCGGCACCACCAGGTCGATCCCGGCCCGGTGCAGCCGCACGGCCCGGGAGTGGACGGACGGCAGGCGGCCCAGCAGGTCCGCGGCAGCCGTCACGTCTATCGCGCGGCCCTGCGGCACCTGCACCTCCATCAGCAGCCGGCCCGGTGTGGGGGCCGGGGCCCGGCGCCGCAGCCGCAGCCAGCCGGGTGGCAGCGTGCGGGCGTGCAACGGCACCAGCGCGTACGCGGTGCGCGTGCCGGGCCAGCGGGGCGTGTCGTCGGGCAGGCCGGGTACGCCGTGCACCGCGCCGGAGGCGATGATCCGCATGGGTGCGCCTGCGGTCGCGCCGGTCTCGGTGAGTCCGCCGCCGGCGGTGAAGGCGTAGCCGCTCAGCAGCCGCGCCCGGCCCAGTCGCCCGGCGGGCAGCAGGTAGGCCTGCGGGCCGAGCAGGTGCCGGTAGCGGGTCGGGACGGCGTCGATCGAGGTGCCGAGGATCGCGCCGCCCGGCTCCACGTGTACGCGCAGCAGCCAGCGGGTGTGCCGGTCCGGGCGGATCGTGTGCGGGTCGAGGTGGCCGAGCAGGAACAGGTCCGGCGTGCGCAGACCGGCGACGGCGACCTCACGGGGGTGGTCCGGGGACGGCACGTACGCGGTGAGCGGCGTGGTGGTGACCTCCGCGCGGCCCCGCAGCCACGGCACGCCGATCGCGGGCGTGCCGACCGGCTCCTCGTGCGTCTCCGGCGGTGGGGACGCGTACAGCACCGCGGGCGGCCCGGTCGGCTGGGGTGTGAAGGGCGGGGGCGCGGGCATCGGCACCACAGCCGCCCACGCGGGCGCGGCGGCCGGCGGTCGCACCTGCCGCACGGTGGCCTCGGCCGGCGGCACGGCGGTGACCGGGGGCACGGCAGCGCGGGCCGGGGGCACGGCGGCGGGGGCCGGGGTGGCGGCGACAGTGATCCGCGCGGCGGCCGGCATCAGCCGCCCGTCCGGGTCGGAGCGGAAGGCCGGCTCGCCGGGTGCCCGCTTCGGCCGGTGGCACTGCCACACACCTGGTTCGCCGGTACGCCCGAGGGCGCGCAGATCGTGCCGGTCACCGAGCAGTTCCACCGCGCCTCCGGCCGGCGGGGTCCACACGGTGGCGCCTGTCGTCTCGGCCAGCTGTGCCACGTTGTCCAGGAGACGGTCGCGCTCGGCCGCCTCGGCCGGCCAGGTCAGCCACAGCCGCAGGTCGCATCCGTAGAGCGGCAGGTCGCCGAGCACGGATGCGAGATGCCGGCCCTCGCGTACCCGCTGTGAGCCCCGGTAGTCGCCGACCACGAACGCGCCGGAGCGGACGGTGACCGCGATCGTGGCCAGGTGCGGATGACCCTCGCGGAGCCGGTACGCCGCGGCCCGCCGGGTGACGAAGTCGGCGCGGGTGGCGAGCGCGACACCGTCCGGCAGTGCCAGCGCCACCACGCCGGCCCGCGGCCGCACCACGCCGTCGCCGGCGTCGAACCAGCTGTGCAGCGGGGTGTCCAGGTCGGGTGGCTGGATGATCTCCCACGCGACGGGTTCGCCGGTGAGCCGGTCGACCGCGGCCGCGTCCGGCGCCTCGTCCTCGCCCGGCCACGGGTCAAGCCTGGCGCCGTCCGGCGTGGTCAGCACGTCCCGGCCGAGCAGGCCGGCGACCTCGCGGAACAGCGCGCGGTGTCCGGCGCCGTCCGCGGTCAGGATGCGGATGTCGTCGGACGGTCCGCTGGCGCGGCGGATCAGGTCGGCGAGTCGCCGCCCGGTCAGTGGCGTGTCAGGCAGGTCCGGCGTGGCGAGCCCGCCGGTGGGCAGCGGCAGGAGCGGGACGTCGTGGAGGCCGGCGAGTCGCCGGTACTGAGATGCGGTCGGTTGTGTCGCGTACAAAGCCCTCACCGCCTCCGAACAGCCTGGTACCGACGCGACTATATGCGAGCCCGGATGCTGAACCGAAAGCGACGATCTCGTGGCGCCCGGAGCGGTCTTCGATGAGAACTACGAATCGCATTGAACTGCGACGACCGGTGATCCGTAATCCGTGCGGCGCTCATTCGGGCGCGCCGCGCGAGAGTTAAGGAGAGTGCCGGTGCCGGTGACACGTCGACGACTGTATCGGCTGCTCGTCGGGCTGATCCTGGCCTGTGGAGTGGTTCAGCTGACCATGGTGGCCGGTGCCCCCGCAGCGCCCGTGACGCAGGGTTACGTAAAGTACTACACAGTGACCGGCGCCTCGGAGAATCTCACCGAGATCGCGGTGAAGTTCCTCGGCAGCGGATCGCGCTCGGCCGAGATCTACAACCTGAACTCAGGCCGGCTGCAGCCGGACGGGTCCGGGCTGACCGACCCGGCCCGGCTGAACAAGGGCTGGTCGATCGTGCTGCCGTGGGACGCGGTCGGCAACGGTGTGCAGTACGGGCTGATGCCGACCGGCGCCACGCCGTCACCGAGCCCGGCGCGGGCGACGAACAGCCCGGCCGCGCCTGCCTCGCCGAAGCCACCGACGCGGACCCAGAATGCGCCCCAGCAGCCGGTGCAGACCCAGTCGCCGAAGCCGTCGGCGCCCAGCAGCCCGTCCCCGAGCCCGTCGCCGAGCCCGCCGCAGTCCCCGCAGCCGCCGCCCGGTAAGCCGGTCAACGGCTCGTGCGGCACCACCGGTGCCACCGACGCGCGCTCGACCTGGGCGCAGCAGCAGCTGGTGCCGGACAAGGCCTGGGAGACCACGCGCGGCAACGGCGTCGTGGTTGCGGTGATCGACTCCGGTGTGGACGCCAGCCTTCCGCAGCTCAGCGGTCGGGTCATGCCCGGTGCGGACATCACGTCCGGTACCGGCGTCGGCGACTCGGACTGCCTCGGCAGCGGCACCGCGATGGCCGCGATCATCGCGGGCAGCTCGGACCAGGCGGACACGCCCAGCGGCATCGCGCCGGACGCGACGATCATGCCGATCCGGGTGGTCGACGACAAGTCCGAGTCGGACCCGGCGGACGAGGCGACCGCGATCGAGGTCGCGGTCTCCGCGGGCGCGCAGGTGATCGCGGTCGGCGCGCACGTCGACCTCTCCGACCCGGCGGTCTCCGCCGCGATAGCCGACGCGCTGGCCAAGGACCTGCTGGTGATCGTGGCGGCGGGCCCGGGCCCGATGCCGCAGGCGCCGAAGGGGTCCAGCGGCGCGCTGATCACTGTCGGCGCGGTCGGTCCGGACGGTAAGTTCGCGGCCGACTTCCAGGGCACGTCAGTGGACGTGGTGGCGCCCGGCATGGACGTGGCAAGCCTCGGCATCAACGGCAGCGGCACCATCTCGGCAAGCGGACCGCAGTACGCGGTCGCGTTCGTCGCCGGGCAGGCCGCGCTGGTCCGGGCCGCGTACCCGTCGCTCACCGCTCAGCAGGTCAAGCACCGGATCGAGAGCACCTCGGACAAGGTGGGCGGCCAGGCGGCGGGCAGTGAGAGCCGCTACGGCTTCGGCATGATCAACCCGGCTGCGGCAGTCACCTCGGCGGTCGACGGCGAGCAGGTAGCGCTGCCGCCGGTGCCCGACCCGGGCGTCAGCATCGGCGCGGTTATCGCGCTCGTGGTGGTGGTGCTGATCATGCTGGCCGCGATCGGGCTCCTGCTCCTGCGGGCCCGTCGCTGGGCACAGGGCCCGGCCGACCCGGTCGAGCACGAGCTGCGCTGATCCCGCTGTTCAACGAGAACGGCCCCCGTCCCGGAAAGGGACGGGGGCCGTTCTTCATGTCCGGTCAGCTCTTCGGCGTCCAGGACTGCTTGACGTGGTTGAGGCACCACCAGATGACGACGCCGGAGCCGGGCACCGGGTTGTCGACGTTCGTGTCCAGGCACTTGTTGTCGGTCAGCAGCGTGTAGACAGTGCCCTTCTCGATCTGCCACCGCTGCGCGTCGGTGCCGTTGCAGGTCGCGGTCTGCACCGGGGTCTGGTCGTCGGTCTTTCCACCGGCGACGTCCAGGCACAGGTCGCTGACCCGGGACCGGATCGTGCCGTCGGTACGGACCTCCCAGCGCTGAGCGGCCGCCATGTCGTTGCACTTCTGCACCGTGACCTGCAGCCCGTTGGTGGCGAGGCCGGCGCTCAGGCACTGCCCGCCCTTGGTCTGGACGAACATGGTGCCGTCCGGCTTCGTGACCTTCGGGGGCGTCGGCGACGGGGACTTACTCGACGGTGCGGGCCCCGGATTGGAGGCGGACGGCTTCGGCTTCGACGGTGACGAGGACGGCGTGGGAGAGACGGACGGCTTCGCCGGGGTGGCGATCCGGGTGTCCGACTTGTAGTAGTTGGCGTAGGCGGACACGGTCTCGATGAAGGACTTGGTGGCGGCGTCCGGCACGCCCGCGGACTGGCGCACCGCCTCGGCACCGTTGCGGTACGCGGCCAGCGCCAGCAGGTACGGGTCGCCCTCAAGCGCGGACAGCTCGGTGATCAGCCCGCACAGCGCCTCGCCGACCGCCGGGATCGACTTCTCCGGGTCCCACGCGGACGCGCCCTCCGGGCCGTAGCGGGCCCACACGTCGCTGCGGAACTGTGCGACGCCCTGCTCGCCCGTGGTACCCAGCATGTTCGCGTTGAACTCCGACGCGGCCATCAGCACGCCGGCGACAGTCGCGGGAGTCACCTGCTCGCAGATCTGGCCGGCCGCCTTGACCGGGGCCACGTACGACTCCGGCAGCGGCTTGACCTCCTTCGGCGACGCGGCGTTCACCTGCGTCGACGTGCCTCCGAACTGTGGCAGCTTCGCGTAGTACGCCGCGTACGCCGTGGCCTTGCCGACGTACTCGTCCGCCGTACCCGGGACGCCCTTGGTCTTGATGACCTCGGGCAGGCCGGAACGGAACGCGGCGAGTGAGAGACGCCACTCGTCGCCCTGCACGCCGGCGACCCGGAGTTGGCCCGAGTTGTCGCACATCTGGTGGGCGAGCGCGAGGACTGTCGCGGAGGTGTCCTCACGCTTCGCCCCCGGCCAGGGAGCCCAGTTCTTCCAGTCCTCGTCGTCCATGCCGGTCAGGCCCTTGCCGCCGGACACGGTGCCGGTCGCGGACGCGTTCATGCCGGACTCCGCCATCAACTGGCCGGCGAGCCGCGAGGTGGTAAGCATCGGGCAGGACCGGGCCGCGTTGGCGATCGCGTTCAGTTGCTCGTCGGTGACGCTGCGGCCGGTGAGGTCGTCGTCGGCTGCGTTCGCGATGCCGAAGCCGATCGTGGCGACGGACGCGACCGCGATCGCGACGCCCGCGACGATCAGGCCCGCGACGCCCCGGCGCAGCCCACCGAATCTCGACCGGAGCAGGTCACTCAGCTGCCCGAGCCATCGGCTCAGATTGGGGAACATGGTGGTTCGCACGGCGCGTACCCTTCGTCAGCGTCAACTCCGGCGTGAAGACGAATACGAACCCGGCGTGGTTCACCGATCGGCGCAAACTACCGTAGATTTGTTCGCGAGCGGAGGGAGCGACCACGTGCCCATGATGTCCACACGATGTGCCGGTGCCGCAATGTCCGTATGGTGGGCCGGTGTCGCAATGTCCCTACGGTGTACCGGTGCCGCACAGTGAGCAACTCGTTGGAGGCCTCGATGCCGGCGATGCACGACGACGCCGCAGTGTCGACTTCTGACGACGACTCCGCCGACTGGACGCCCGACGAGCGCATGCGCCGGATCCACGAGGCCCACGCCGGGCCCGTGCTCCGATTCCTGATGCGACTCACGCTCGGCGACCAGGATCTCGCGGAGGACCTGCTGCAGGAGACCATGCTGCGCGCCTGGCGCAACCTGGAGCACCTTCCGCCGGAGATCGCCCGCGTCGCGCCCTGGCTCTACACGGTCGCCCGCAACGTCGCGATCGACGCCGCCCGTGCCCGGCGTGCCCGCCCGCCGGAGGTCGCGGTCGCGGACATCACCCGGCTGCCGCAGCCCGGCGACGCGGTCGACGGACTTGTCTCCGGCCACATCGTCCGGCAGGCGCTCACCCGGCTGAGCCCGGAGCACCGGGCGGTGCTGATCGAGGTGTACTTCCGCGGCTCGTCGACTGCGGAAGCGGCGGCCAGGCTCGGTATCCCGGAGGGTACAGTCAAGTCACGGGCCTATTACGCTGTGCGATCGATGCGGGCCGCGGTGGGTTCGGTGGAGCCGGAATGACCCGCCGCTTCGCCGATCGGCCGGGTGGCCGCCGATCCGGCCGACGGGAGCCGGAGGGCACGAGGGGAGGCCTGGCACACATGACCGACGACCGTGACGACGCCATGGCCGAGCGGGCCAGCCTCGCGCTGTACCTCCTCGGCGCGCTGCCCGACGACGAGCGCGTGGACTTCGAGCGGCACCTGGCCGGCTGCGATCGCTGCCTCGCCGAGGCGCTCGACCTGGGGCCGTCCACAAGCGGCCTCGGCCAGTTCTCCGACGACGACATCCACGAGTTCCTGACCGCGGTCGGCAACGACGACACGTCGATCCCGGAGCCTGAGCCGCCGGCCCCGGCCGTGGTCACCGCCCCGGTGCCGCGGACCCGGCCGGCCCGTCACGACCCGCCGAGCGGACCGCCTGACAATCGGCCGGGCCGGGCGTCGCGCCGCCGGCGAAACGCGATCTTCAGCTTCGCGGCCGTGCTTGTGCTTGTGGTGGCCGGTGTCTCGTTCGCGTTCCTGCGCCTCGGCGGCAGCGCCGGCGGTCCCGCCGACGCCGATCTGGTCGCCATCGCGGAGGCGACAAGCGCCGGCGTCAGCCTGTCCGTGACAGTCACCGAGACCCCGATCGAGGGTACGACCGCGCGCGTCACGATCAGCGGCCTGCAGGACGGCACGCTGTATCGGCTGTACGTGGTGGCCGGCGAGCAGACCGTCGTCATCCGGGACTTCACAGGTGAGTCCGGCACCCAGCAGGTCAACGGCCGTCTGACGGTGCCGGTCGCCGAGGTCGCGTTCTTCTCCGTGCGGGTGGTCGACGGCCCCACCGTGGTGAACGCCTACGTCGCCGGAAGCTCTCCGACTCCGCGCTGATCATCGCCGGCCCGATTCACTGTCCACTGTGGGTGGTCCGCTTTGGCGTGTTCGCACTGTAAGGGCGATTAACTACTAGATCATCCTGCAGTCGTGCGGAACATCCGCCTTAGCGACATATATCATCAAACAATAGTGATGAAGGCCATTTCTGTAAATTAATGATGAACCGCGTAGGTCATCGTGTCGTCTTCCTTGGGTCGGCGCCCCGTCTACTGGGGGCGCCGGGTGGGGAGGGCGACGTGGCAAGTGCCGGACAATTCCTTCTGGCCTGCGCGGACGACCGTCTTACGGCCGCTCGTGCCAAGGCGATACCGCCGGCCGCTCGTGCCGAGGCGATACCGCCGGCCGCTCGTGCCGAGGCGATGCCGCAACCGGTGGGGACGACACGGGCGACCGTGCTCCCCGCCTCCAAAGGGGACCGCGGCGCGCGCGACGCGCTGAACCGCGTGCGGCCCACGGACGGCGCACCGCCCGGCAGCCGCACCGTCACTGTTGAGGCGGCATCCCCGGGCGAGCGTGACATCGAGCACGCCGTCCGCGGAGTCCTGCGCGTCAAGCTGCGCGGCGCCGATACCCACGAGGTGGCCGGCCTGGTCCACGGGCACGTCACCTTCCGCCGTCCCGGCGGGCCCGCCGCGTGGATCCGCTGCCTCTCCGACCTGCGCCGGGAGTTGCCGCAGCACACCGACGACCTCGAACAGCTGGCCGTCCATGCCATGAGCTGCGGGTAACCGGCTCCGGGCCCGCACGTCCATCTAGGACCGATATTTTCATCTATATCGTGCACTGATACGAACAGTCAGTCACATTGTGTTACCTCAGTAAATTTGGGCGATCGACATAATTTTTCGGATTCCGCGGTGAACCGAAGCGGAGGGCCCGACGTCAACTGATGTCGGCGCTCCGGTACCTCGGTAGGCGCCGGTGAGGAGAGCGACGTGGCGAGTGCCGGTGACTTCAGCCTGCTGTGTGCGGACGGCCGATTCA
Organism: Catenuloplanes sp. NPDC051500; assembly: GCF_044454585.1. Classification (NCBI taxonomy): domain Bacteria; kingdom Bacillati; phylum Actinomycetota; class Actinomycetes; order Micromonosporales; family Micromonosporaceae; genus Catenuloplanes; species Catenuloplanes sp. NPDC051500. The sequence continues at coordinate 69,301 of NZ_JBITDX010000002.1, read as the reverse complement.
TCACGGTCCCGGGCGGTGTCTTCTACCACGACGGGCCGATGTCCGAGCCGATCGACCCCGCGCTGCTGACCGACGCCATGCAGGCCGCCCGGGTACCCGGCGCGACAACCGTCTTCGTCCAGGAGAAGACCCGCCTCAAGCTCGGCGCGGTCGACCACCTGCGCCGCGCGCTCGACGACATCCCCGCCCTGCTCCGCGACCGCTTCGTGCTCGGCACCCTCCCCGGCGAACGCGTCGACCAGGACGCCTGGCTCAGCCTCGCGGACGCCTTCGGCCTCGCGAAGCACGCGTCGTTCGCCCCGGGCCTGACGCCGTCCCCCCGCGTCGTACCCCTGGATGCCTCTGGTCTGGAAACCACGGAAAACCCGGCGGCGGTACGTCTGCTGTCCCGCTCCCAGGCCGCCGCCCGCGAAACGCTGCGTTCCGTCCTGGACGGCACGCCCCCGTCGTGGGACCGGCTCGTGGAGCTGGCCGAGAGCGCGGGCGGTATCCGGGACGAGCTGCGGGTGGCGCCGAAGCTGCGCGGCGATGAGCGGCGTGGCCAGTCCAGCGCCGCGTACGCGCTCGCGGCAGGTATCGCGCTCTACGGCATACCCGACGGTTTCGACGCCGCCCGGCTGCTGCGGAGCGTGCGCCCGATCAGCGCCGCCGACGTGCTGCGCGCGTGGGGTGGCACCGCGGTCGCCACCGGCCCGGCTGATGTGGTCGCGGCGCTTGTCGCATCGCCGGGGTCCGGTGCCCTGATCCAGGCCGCCACGACCGGCGGCGGCCGGCCCACCCTCGGCTGGCTGGTGTCCCGGCCGGAGGGCCTGGCCTGGATCGATCCGGAGCTGGACGGCGGCGCGTCGGTCCGGTTGATGCCGCCGCAGGACGCGGTCTCGTTGCTGCGCGCGCTTCCCGGTACGGCCCCCGCCATGCTGTGGGTCGACGCGCAGGGGCGTCCGGCGATGCCTGTGGAGGCGTCACCTGCCGCGGCGAACCCCACTGCGACGGACCAGGACGTGGCGCCGCTCCGCGGGCCGGGGACGCCGGAACCGGTGCTGTCCACGCAGCCGAGCGACTCGGCGCCGGCCACGGACACCCTGCCGGCCACGCCGGACGTCCCGCGCCCGGCCTACCCGACCGTCGCCGTCTCGCTCGGGCTGTCTGCCGAGGAGATCCGGGAGCTGCTCCCGTGGCTCTCGCAGATCAACCCGAAGTACCGGACCGACCTGACCTACGAGCAGAACTGCGTCCTGGCCGCGATAGCCCTGGACATGACGCTGGCCTCGCTCGGGGATGTCCATCAGCTGCCGGTGCAGGCGGACGGCGCTCCCGGCCCGCTCCGGGTCGATCTGCTGGAGAGCTGGTTCCCGGGCCGGCGGCTCGAGTTCGCCGGCAGCCTGGAGCAGATCGCCGCGGCGATGACGCACAACGCCAGAGGCCCTGAGGGCCGGAAGGTGCGCCGGGGCATCATCGTGGTGCGCGGCGAGGGCCAGGCCGAGTCACACATGATCAACGTGGTGAGCCTGGGCACGCGGTTCGCCTTCATGGATGGGCAGACCGGGGAACGGGCGCGGATGCCCGAGAAGATCGCTGAGCTGCGGTTCCTTGCCACCACCGACGGCATTCCCAGCGTGGAGCCGTTGGTGGAGCTGCACGGCGCCGGCGCGGAGGCCGAGCTCGGCCCGGTGACAGCCGTGCGGGGGACCGTGTCCCCGGACCAGGACCGCGCCGGTATGTACAACCCGGCGACGTACTCGATGCCGCCGCCGCCCCCGCCGCAGGAGTCGATGGGCCAGAAGGCGGCGGCGCTCGATGCCTGGTACCAGCGGGAGAAGGCGAAACCGGCGAATCAGGGCAGCAGTACGCGGCAATGGCTTCGGGACCAGTTCCATCAGCAGAACCAGGAGATTCACAAGGAGCTGCTGCGCCGGCTGGCCGTCTGGACGTCGACGCCGTGGGGTCAGGTCCCGGTGGTGGCGCACGGCAATACCGGAAGCGTCGAGGACCGGAACCTGCTGCTCTATCGCTACTACCGATCGGTCCTGGAGGTCAACCCCGAATGGGGCAGCCAGAACTGCGTCGACTGTTCCATCACACTCGATAACCTGTTCGGCGGCACTGCGGTACCGGGGTCGGCGGCCGGCGACACCCCTGCGCAGATGCTTGATACCGCGCGGCGCCGGATCGGCGCACGTGCCTACGCGTACAGGTCTGACACCCGGAACCGGGTGATGAGGGGCTCGCTCGGCGCCATTGCCGAGGTCTACAACCGGGGTCCCGGCTTCCGGGGGATCATCAACCAGGTCAGGGCTGCATCGAGCGCGCCGGCAACCGAGACCGCCCACATGTTCAACATGCGTAACGACCACGGATACGTCGTCGCCCTCGACGGTCAGTCGGCCTCATTCGGGCGGGTAAGCGATCTGCAGGGCACGGATTTCGGCCTCACCATGACGGTGTTGCTGCCCACGACGACCACGCAGCCCAGTCCGCTCACCGTCGCCGGAGGCGCGCCCGCCGCGGTGGAGTACGACACGGCCAGCAACGCGTTGCTCTTTCCCGCGCCACCCCCGCCGGTGACCACGTCGCAGTATCCGGCCGGCGGTTACAACTACTACGTCGGTATGGCCACCGTGCCGCAGGCGCTGCCCTCGGACGTCATCCCGCTGTCGTCGTCGACTGTCGACGAGGTGCGCGCGGTGGTCGACGCCGCCCGGTCCGGGTGGGCCGAGCTGCGTGGCCGGATGACGGAGATCGTCGACGCGGTGGTGAACGCACCCAGGTCGGCGGCGGCACGACGCGATGCGGCACAGGCCGCGCGGGAGATGTTCGACCGGGTCGGCCGCGACCTGGACGGTTTCGCGGGCCGGGTCGGCGGTCTGTCGGACGCGATGGCGCGGGCTCAGCTCGACGTGCTGGGACGCCGGTACGAGCTTGCCAACGACATTCTGGTGGAGGTGCTGCGCGACGCCCCGGTGCCGTCGTCGGTGTCCGAGCTGTCGCGTGACGGCAGGGTTCTCCCGCCGGTGTCCGAGGCGTTCCGGTCGGCCACGGGTGCGACCGGAACTCCCGCTGAGACCGTGCAGGTCCCCGGCCTCCTCGACCCGCCCGCCGACGACCTGGTCGTCTTCATGCAGACCGGCCGGACCTCGTCCCGGGCGGCGGCCGACCCGCGGCGCCTCGCAGGCATTGCCCCGGACGGCTCGTACGTGATGGCCCGCCCGGCAGGTCCGGGTCGCCCCGGGTTCTCCGGCTTCGACGTGTACGGACCGGACGGCCGTCCCCGCGGCACGCTTGAGACGCAGACACAGCAGGGCACCGATCACGTCGGCACGTCGCAGCTGGACAACTACTCGGACGTGCCCGGCGCGCTCGACCTGACCACGTTCTACGCGACCGAGTACAGCGACCGGCGGTACTTCCGGTCACTCGACGTCATGAACGAACGGGTCCAGGAGATCCGCGAGAACGACTACGGCATGGCCACGATGGACGGCTCCGACGGGTTCTTCAACAGCTACGAGCAGGAACGCACGGAGACGAACCGGATCGCCCGGGAGCGCCTGGAGCGCCTCGGATGGGCGCTCCCGAGCGGCGACTATGCGCCGCACATCGCGTGGACCAGCACCGACCCCTACTGGGCGCCGACCATGGACGGCACGCCGCTGGAAATCATCACGGAGACGCTCGACGGGGGGATCACCCGTGCGGTGTCCGGCTGGTACGCCGCCGACGGCTCCTTCGAGGTGGTCAACCCGACGACCGGCGCCGTGGTGCGCCAGCTCCGCTACAACGGCGCGGCGTGGACCACAGGCATGCTCTCCACCGCGGACACCAGGTACTTCCAAAGGCTCGGCACCGACGACGCGGAGCAGCTCGTCCAGTCGATAGTCACCTACGGTGAGCGCATCCGCGACGACCTGATGCTGCCCGGTTTCGCGCTGTACCGAATGCCGATGGAATATCAGGTCGCCCAGGTCCGGGCGATGGTCGACGCGAACGGCCAGGTCGTCCAGGCTCGGCGGCCGCTGCGGGTCGACGTGGACCAGCAGGAGTACGACAGCCACCACCTGGTCACCGAGCTGTGGCGGGCCGGCTGGACGATCACCCCCGGTCATGAGAGCAGCGTCGACCAGGCCAGGCGGGTGGTGCAGATCAACCCGTACCGGGACTCCGCACTGGCCATGCTCACCGCGGCGCACCGCCAGCTGTCCGCGCCGAGTTCCTCGCGCGGAAACCGGCACGACGCACTGACCGACCCGAGGCGCGGGAGTCGGAGGTCCGGTGCGCTCGAGGCCGAGCCGGGCCTCGACGCGCGGCCGGACGGCCTGGACGTGACCTCCCTCGCGGTGCGGTACGCCGACATGCCGTTGACCGCCGACCCTGTCGTACCGCCGGACCTCAGTGATCCCGCGCAGCGCGAGGCCGCCCTGGAGCGGGCGCTCGGGTGGACCCGGGAGGTGCAGGTTCCGGCCGGAGTGACAGGTCTGCCGCCGGAGGACTGTGTCGATCGCGCCTGGGGCGTGTTCATCACGATGTATCGGCGCACCGGCAATACGTGGGGCGACGCGGGTCTGCTGGAGCAGCGCACGGCGGAAGGCCTGGCGACGCGGCTGGGTGGTTCGCTGACGCCGTTGCCGGATCGGGACGCGTTGTGGGACGCGATGGAGACACAGCCCGGATCGACCACGCTGGTACGAGTGCCGGCGCGTGACGTCGGGTTGGCGCATGTCATCTGGGTGACGTCCGTCGGCCCCGATGAATTCATCGTGTGGGACAGCCAAGACCCGGCCATGACCGGTCGCCGGATGAGCCGGGCGGAACTCGACCAGCTCGAGTACTTCCGTGCGACAGGCCTGACCGTGCTGCGGCTGGACCAGCGGGGCGGAGTGGTGAGCCTTTCGCAGACGGCCCCGGCCGCGATGCAGCTGCTCGACCCGCCGCCCGGCCTCCAGCAGTCAGGCATGCTGATCTGGCCGGACGCGCAGCATCCGACGAAGCTGTTCTCCGACGCGGACGACCTGGCCGGCGACCCGATGTTCGCCGGTCTGCACCCGCGGCAGCTGGCCCGGCTGACGGTGCTGGCCGAGGACGAGATGACCACGAAGGTGTTGAACGAGCAGTTGCTCACCGACACCCGCAACGTCGTCGTCGGGGCGGTCGACGGGCTGGGCGCCAACGACATCAAGTTCTTCCGTGAGCTGTACCAGGCGCGGGGCGCCTTCGACGCCTTCGACCCGGCGATGCGGCCCCGCACCATGGGCCTTGTGCTGCAGCGGGCCGGTGGGATCGGCGACCGGGTCGGCGCGCGTAATGAATCCATCACCCAGTTCGGCACCAGGGTGCCGTACACGGAGGTGCTGGTGCCGCACCCCGGGCCGTGGCTCTACTCGGTGCCGCCGCCGAACGATCTGGCGAGCACGCTCGAACAGGTGCTGGGGCACAGCAGCTTTGCCTACGTGCTGACCGACAACGAGCCCGGCGGGTTCCAGGCGAACCAGCTGACCCAGCGGATCGACGAGATCAACGCGGCCAACGCGCGAACGCGCGGCTACATACCGCTGCAGGCCGAGATACAGGAACCGGTCGTGGAGTGGAGTCCCGAGAGCGGCCGGTACCAGACGAACCTCGGCGGCGCCACGTTCGAGATCGCGCACGAGGGCGGGTTCTACCTCGTGGTGATCAGCCGGGCACGGTACGCCCCGGCCCCGCCCGCCCCGCGTCCGACGCAGCAGGTCAGCACCACGTACCAGCAGCCCTCGTCCTCGTCGTCGCAATGGTCCAACCAGTCTTACTACACCGCGCCGAGCAGCAGCTACGCCAATTACCAGAGCTCCGGTTATCCGTCGTACAGCGGAGGCTCGGGAAGCTCCTCGGGACGGACCCAGTACGTCGCCGGATGGGGCAACGTCTACATCGGCATGCTCACCGTGCCGCCCGCCGGGCACGTCCTCCCCTGGAACGTCGCCCCGTGGGTACCGGCGTCGGCAGATGGTGTCCGCGCGGCGGCCGGCGCCGCCCTGTCCCGGTGGGCAGAGGTGGAGACCATCGCCACGGCGATTGTCGACGCGGTGATGAGCGCACCCACGTCGGCACCGGCGCGGCGCGACGCGGCAGCGGCCGCCCGGGAGATGTTCGGCCGGATCGGAGAGCAGTTCGACGGCTTCGCGGGCCGTGCCGCCGGTCTGTCCGACGAGATGGCGCGGGTGCAGCTCGATTCGTTCGGGCAGCGGTACGAGCTGGCCAACGACCTCCTGGTGGAGGTGCTGCGCGACGCCCCGGTGCCGTCATCGGTGTCCGGGCTGCTCCGCGACGGCCGGGTGCTGCCGCCGGCGTCCGAGGTGTTCCGGCCGGCCGGCAGTCTGCCCGGGCCGCTCCCGGAGGCCGAGCCGGTCACCGGCGTGGTCGACACGACCGCCAACGACGTGCTCGTCTTCATGCAGACCGGCCAGCTGCCGGAGCAGCCCATCGGCGAGCTGCCGCCGTACACCGTGGGGGTGGCGCCGGACGGCTCGTACGTGGTGGCCAGGGCTCCGCGGGAGGGCGAGACGCAGAAGCACGGCTTCGCCGGATTCGACGTGTTCGGCCCGGACGGCGGCGCACGGGGCACGATGGAGGTGCGGACCGAGGAGAGCGGCGATTACGTGGCCACCTCCTCGATCCAGAACCATTCGGACGTGCCGAGTGCGCTCGACCTGACGTCGTTCTACACGAGCGGCGTCAGCACGCAGCCGTTCTTCCAATGGATCTCGGTCATCAACGAGAAGGTGCAGCAGATCCAGGAGAAGGAGTACGGCATGGAGGTCCTGGCGACCTCCATCGAGGGCTCCCGCAACTACCGGCAGAAGATCACGGACACGCACGCGAAGGCGCGAGAGCGGCTGGAGAGCCGCGGCTGGACGCTGCCCGCCGGTGACTTCGCGACGCCGCAGGTGCTGCGGCCGGCGTGGACCAGCCAGGATCCGAGCTGGGCGCCGATCGTGGCGGGCACGCCGCTCGAGATAGTGGTGGAGACCCTTGACGGCGGCGCGACGCGGCGGGTCTCCGGCCGCCGTGGCCAGCAGGGCACGTTCCAGGTGGTGAACCCTGCCACCGGCGCCGATGTCCACATGCTCCGCGCCACGACCGGGCCGGACGGCACCAGCCGGTGGACGGCCGAGGCGCTCTCACCGACCGATCTCCGGTACTTCTCCAAGCTCGCCCGGGACTGGGGCTGGACCGCGGCCGGCGGCCTCCGCGAGCGCATCATGCACAAGATCCAGAAGCGGGCCGGGCTCCGTGCCGAGGACGCCAAGGCACACGACTTCGTCGCCTCGATCGTCACGGACGGCACGCTGCTGCGCGAGGACCTGGTCCTGCCCGGCTTCGGACTGTACCGGCTGACCTGGAACAACCGCACCACGCTGATCCGCGCGATGGTCGGCGCGGACGGACGAGTGATCCGAGTACGCCGGCCGCTGCGGATTGACGAGGATCAGCAGCGCTACAAGGGACACAACCTACTCACCGAGCTGACCGAGGCGGGCTGGACGGTCCGCACCGGGCACGTCAGCAGCGTGGACACCGCCTCGCGGACGCTGGTGCTGGACCCGTACAGCGACACCGGCTGGCGCTCGCTGACCGAGGCGTACAGGGCCCACAGCTCCCCCGTCAGTACCGCAGAAGGCTCCGCGCTCGCCGGCCTGCACCCACAGCAGCTCCGGAGACTGCGGACTGTCGCCGGAGACGATCTGCAGACGTTCGTCCCCGACGAAAACGTGCTTGTGGACACCAGGAACGTCGTGGTCGGCGCGGTGGACGGGCTCGGTGCCGACGACGCCAGGTTCTTCCGGGAGCTGTTCGAGGCACGGGGCACCTTCGACGCGTTCGACCCGGCGATCCGGCCGTCCATGATGGACCGGGTGTTGAACCGGGCGGGTGTGGACCGCACGGCGGTCGGCGTGCAGGCCGGCTCCATCGCCGACTTCGGTACCAACGTCCCGTACACGGAGATCATCGTTCCGGACCCCGGGGCGTGGCTCCACGCGTCCTCGGACGATCTGGCGGACACGCTCTCGACGGTGCTTGGCCGCAGCAGCCAGGCGACAGTGCTGACCAGCCGCGAGCCCAGCGGCGTGCAGGCGCAGCACCTGGTCGCCCGGATCGCGGAGATCAACGGAGCCAACGCGCGGACGGACGGCTACATCCCACTCGAGGTCAGCGTCCAGAAACCGGAACTCGAGTGGAACGACGACCACGGCCGGCTTCAGACGAAGCTCGGCGGCGCGACGTTTGTCATCCGGCACCCGGGTGAGCACCAGCTCGTCGTGATCACCCGGGCGGCGGCCGCCCCGCCAAGGCCGGATTCGGGCTCGCAGCTTACGCCGCCGGGGCCCAATGTCGTCCAGGTCAATATGGCCGCCGAGGCCACGGGCCTCACCGACCGGGTGCCGCTGCTGCCGCAGACGCCCGACGGGGTGCGCGCGGTGGCCGACGGTGCCCGTGCCCGGCTGTCAGGGGTCGTGGACCGGGTGACCCGGGCGCTGGACACGACGGTGACCGGTGATGCCGCGACCGAGTTGCGGACGACGGCCGCCCAGTCCGTGCGCTCCACGTTCAACACGATCCGTATCGGGCTGGACCGGATCGCCGATTCGGGCCGTCCGATGACCGATGTTGCCGCCCGGACCATCCTCGCCCGGCTCATGCAGGCCTACGACGACGTGCACGGCGTGATGTCGATCGCGTTGCGTGGCGCGCCGCCGCTGCCGCCGACGGGGGAGTTGTTCCGTCCCCTCACCGATGCGCCGCCTGTGGACACGGCCGGCCCCGCCGAAGCGGAACCCGCACGCATCTCCGCGGTCCCGCTGGCCGGCGGACGAGGCCTGGCCTACGTGCCGGCCGGCCGGACGCTGCACGGCGTGCGGGGGGAGTACACGGTCTTCGGTCACGGGGGCGGCAAGGACACCGGCGGCAACACGCCGGCTGAGGTAGCCGCCGATATCCTCGACGACCCGCGGTACGTCCCCTCGGAGCGCATCTTCCTCGCCGCCTGCGAGACTCCGGCTTTCGCCGGTGAGCTGGCGCTGCTGCTTCCGGTCGGTACCACCATCACCGCGCCGACAAACGCGTACTGGACCGATCCCGACGGCACGAACGGGCACGTCGCCGGGATGATCCTCGACGAGCGTGAAATGGCCACTCCGGCGCCGGCCACCATGGCCGACCACTATGTGGAGCTCACCCACGAGGCCGACGGCACGGTGAGCCAGCGGGACCTCCCGAACACGCCGAACGTGCTTGGTTCCCGCCCGACGCCGTGGATGAACCGGGTCGGCCGGCTCAACCCACGCAACAGCAGCACCATCTCGGCCGTCGAGCAGAGCCAGACGACGACGGAACCGGACCTGGTCTGGGCCCGGACCGGCAGCGGGCGCGTCATCTCCTTCCGCGCGTCAGAGGTCACAGTCGAACGGCTGATCGGCAGCGCCGGACAGGCGATCGGCATGGTCTTCCCGTCCGGTGCCGACGATCTGACGAAAAGCAGCCGGTGGGCGAGCGCCAACGCGAACTTCACCACCGGAGAGTTCCGCGACAACGAGGAGGGCGCGACCTACTACCACAGTGTCGACGGAGTCGACGCGCGCACCGACTATGCCTGGTGGGTCGGCCGGGGCAGGACACGGGCGCCGTGGGGCACGGACGTGATCCCGATCGTGGCGCACGCCGACGAGATCATCGCGGTCACCGTGGGTGATCGGATCGTCAATATGACGCCCGAGCAGTTCGGCCGAGCGATGTACCACCACCCGGTCTTCGCCGTGGTGACCCAGAACCGGACGGGTGACTTCGCGATGGTCGCCTGTGACATGGGTTCCTATCCCGGCGGTACGGGAGACCGGCTCGGGAGCGCGCTGCGGGCCGTCGACGCGCAGGCGGGGCGGGGCGCTGTCACCGGCCGGCGCTTCTACGGCGCATCGGGCCTGGTGTACTCGCCGATCGGGTACGACCGGGACGGCATCTTCACCCAGCGCGGCGGCACGATCATGGGCCTCAACGTGCACAACGGCTACTTCCGGGAGCTGAACCCGCAACCGGCCACGACGTCCACGCTGACGTCCTACACCAGTCCGCCCCCGCCCGAGCAGCCGCAGCCGGCGACGTATACGTCGCAGGCGTACGAGTACCCCGCCACGTCGTCCTCGACATCGAGCAGTTACCCGTATTTGTACCCGTCGTCATCGTCCGCACCACAGGGCTACGGGAACACGCAGAGCTACGGAAATACCCAGAACTACGGGAACACGCAGAACTACCCGAGCACGCAGAACTACCCGAGCACGCAGAACTACCCGAGCACGCAGAACTACCCGAGCACGCAGAACTACCCGAGCACGCAGAACTACGGGAGCACACAGAACTACGGGTACACGCCCGCATCGTCGTCGACCGCGGGTGGTTACACATACACCCCCACCTCGCCGGTGCGGCAATGGAGAGTCGACGCCGACGGCAACTACTACATCGGCATGGCGACCATGCCGTCGTCACTCACCGCTGACCTCGCCGCGCTGATTCCCGCGTCGGCCGACGCTGTGCGTGCGGTGGCGGAAGGCGCACAATCCCGCTGGGACGCGGTGCACGGCCAGGCGACGGCGATGCTCGACGAGGCGATGTCCAAGGCCGGGGTGACGGACGTGCAGGCGGCGTCCGCGCGAACGGCGCGTACCACGTTGAACACCATTCGCACCGGCCTGAACGTGGTCACCGGACGGGACAGGAACCTTTCCGCCGAGGCGGTGCGGGGGATCCTCGAGAGTCTGGTAGGCGTGTACACCCAGGCCGGCAGCCTGATGGCGGACGCGTTGGGCGGCCCGCCCGCACTGCCACCGGTGTCTGAACTGTTCCGGCCGGTCACCGGCGAGTCCGCGGCACCGGCCGGTTCCGTGCTCACCGAGGACGGGCTGCGGACGCTGTTCGCGGAGGTCGTCGCGGGCGGGGACCGGGCGGCCTCGGACAGCGGCGACCGTACCCTCGCGGAGTGCCTTGCTCTGATCCAGGACCTGGTGGGGCGGCTGCACACAGGTGGAGTCCGGGTGCCGCGCACCCGGGAGGAGCCGGTCGCGGGCACCTGGCTCGCCGATCGGCGGGACTGGGACCGGTTCGGCACCTGGGCGGGTACGTCCACCCGGCTGACCGACGAGCCGGGGCTGGGCAAGGGCTCGCTCGCCGTGGTGCTGACCGACCGCGCGAACATGCCGTACGGGCATGCCTACGCGGCGTACCACACCGCGGACCGGGGCGTGCTCTGGATCAACCTGACCGATCCCGGTGCGACGCCACGGGTGGGCGCGCCCACGGAACTGCCGGGCGAGGCCGACGCGTACACCCGGACGATCGTGATCAGCCCGAACGGTGTGGTGGCCCCGGCCCGGGCGGCGCTTGAGTCGGACTCGCTCGCCGCGACACTGACGGACCCGAGGACCAGCACCGGCTACCGGGGTGGCGGCGTCGAGGGCGAGCGGACCATGCCGGTCGAGCTGCCGGCGGCCGATTCGGAGGAGGTCGCCAGCGGCAAGGCGCTCGGCGCCCGGCCGGACGGCAGTATCGACCTGCTCACCGACACGAAGCGGCTGTTCGAGCGGGACGGCACCTATCACCTGACCGCTGAGGATCCGGACGACGAGGAGCCGGTCAAGGCCAACATCACCGAGTTCCGCACCGGGGTGCTGGGCATCCTGCCCGGCGAGGAGAACCGGATCCCGGACACCGACGAGTTCTGGGATCGGCTGATCGCCCTGGAGAGCCGGCTCGAGGGTGTCGACACGGAGCCGGGCCGGCCCGACGCGGACCTCGCCGAGACCCTCCGCGGGCTCGGGTTCACGATGGAGGAGATCGCCGACCGCGCGACCATCGGGCAGCCGCCCGAGGGTGACGCCGGGGGCAACCACGTCCACCTGTCGTTCGGAGTGCCGACCGAGCTGCTCAAGCGGTTCCTGTCGGCCGTCACCGCGCGGACCTGGCGGGACTCCACCGTCACCTACGAATCCGACCTGGGACCGATCCCGTACCGGACGAAGGCGGGACAGGAGGAGGGCGCCGCGTTCGGCGCCGCTGTCGCCGAGCAGCTCACCGCGTTCCTCGAGGCGAACGGCCTGGCCGGCTCCGACCGGGTGTCGACGGCGGTCGAGGGCGTCATGACGCTGCTCTATTCGCACAGTGCCGGCTACATGGACTCCTGGGTGCCGAGCGCGAACATCGTGAAGGCGCACGTCGCGACGCTGTCCCGGCACGACAACCGGGTGCTCTGGGGTGATCTGCCCTGGTGGGCGGCGTTCGGCCTGTCGTTGCACGCAAGCGAGATCAGGGGCGGGCTCGGCCAGGCCTACCTGGAGCACAACGGCGAGTTCCTGGACCGCATGCGGCGCGCCGCCGAGGACACACCCGAGCTGGCCGGGATGACCGCCGGCAACTGGACGGAGTACGGCAGCACCGACAAGCCGACAGTCGGCGAGTACGTGCACGCCGCCCTCACCGGCCGGCGGCTGGAGCCGTCCGACGTGTTCGGCGGGATGACCACGTTCCCGCGGCTTGACACGAACGGCGGGCGGGTCCGGCACGGCCAGGCCATCGTGGAGGTGCGCTCCGCCGACGCCCGGCGGGTCACAGTCGCCCGGACCCGGGACAACTTCCGGGAGTTCGCCGGCGTCCTGCGGTCCGGCTACGAGGGCATCGCGAACCTGCAGCCGCTGCGGACCATTCCGCTGCGGACCGGCACGGGCACGCCGTCCGGCTCTCCCGCGAGGACCGCGACGGCCGCGATGTTCCGCGCCGTCGCGCATGCCGCCGCAGGTGAGGCCGCCGCCTCCGCGGCACAGCTGCGGGCCGCCGAGGCCGGGCTCACCCCGGCGCAGCGTGCACAGTGGACCGCGATGCTCGTCCGGCGGGCCGGCGTGGAGAGCGAGGCCGGGGAGCGGGGCTTCGCCGACCAGCTCCAGCGCATCGCCGTGCAGATCGCCCCGCCGGCCGCGCGCCGGTGGCTGACGGAGGCCCGGACCGACAGGTGGCGGGACTGGGCGGCGGTCGGCGTCGAGTTCATCGAGTCAGGGCTGATCGACGAGCTCGTGCCGCTGATGGACGCGCTGGAGCACGGCGCGTCCGGCCTGCCGGCGGAGGATGCGCTCAGGTTGCTGCGGGCGAACACCGCGACGGACCGCCTGGACACCGTGCACGACCTGCTCCGCGAGGTCTCCGGGGACAACGTCGCGCTGGCGTTGGCGGTCATCCGGCCGCTACGACTGCCCGCGGCCGAGCTGCGGATGGCGGACGCGACGGCTCTCATGCTCGCCGGCGACGTGCCGGCCGCCAGGGCGGTCGTCGAGTCGGCCTTCCCGGAGCTGACACCCGAGAGCCGGGGGACCTGGGCCGGTGCCATGCACCGCATCGCAGGCACCCCGGCGGTCTCCGAGGTCCCGCGGCTCCTTGTCGACCTGGGCATCGCGGCCTGGCAGGGGATGCCGGACCTGCGAGGGGCCTTCAACGAGCAGAAGCGGCTGCGGACGTTCGCCGCCGAGGCAGACCCGGCGATCGGGCAGCTGCTCGCCAACCGGATCGCCGAGTTCCGGCGTGATCCCGGTGCCTCCCAGCACGTCAAGCGGCTCGCCGTGGCCTGGGAGCTGGGCCGGCTGGACGTCGGCGCGGCGGCGTACCGGTATCTCGCCGAGGCGGACCCGGACGCCCGGCTGGATCTGCTGTCCGAACTCGTCGACGACAGCCCGGAGTCGGATTCGGACGACGCGATGTCGACCGGCTCGGTGGACGACCGCCCGGTGGTCGACGTCCGTACGGTGCAGAACCTCTGGCTGCTGGCCGCCTACCTCGACGAGCCCGGCCCCCGGGACGTGGTCGTCAGGGACACGCTGCGGGCGGTCGCCACGGTGGCCACCGGGAACCGGGCGGCGGCGATCAACAACCTCACCGGCGTGCTGAACGGCTACCGGGAGCACATCGAGGACGCCGGCACGATCCTCACGGCGCTGCGCAGCCGCAACCTGCACGGCCCGGTGGCCGCGGCGGTGCGCGAGGTCGGCAACCTCGTTGACTCGATGGAAGACGCCCAGACCGGCAACGTGCAGGTCTACCGCGCCGACGTGGACTTCCGGACCCCGCCGCCGCTACCCAGGACGCTTCGTGGTCTCGACGCCCAGCATCGCCTCGACCAGCTGCGCAAGCACGTCGACGGCGCGCAGCAGCGGGTCGGCACCGTGCTGGAGAGTTTCCCGAACTCGGATCAGGCCGCGCTCTGGAACGCGGCCGTCGAGGGCCTGCAGCGCCTCACCGGCACGCCGGGGTCCGCGGAGGTCGCGGACCTTGCACGCCAGTTCGACCAGGCCGCGGCCGACCTCATCCGGCTGGACCGTTCCACGATCGGCGTGCTCGCGCCGCTGTGGTCCGGGCGGGCCGCGGCGGTTCGCCCGGTGCCGGCCCCGCGCTCGTTCGGCAGCTGGAAGGCGGGCGATCTGGGGGTGCTGACGGCCGGGCTGGACCGGCCGGTGCTGACAGTCAACCTGAGCGGCATCATGCCGCACGCGCTCGCCGAGCTTGAGGACGCGCTGCGCGAGCACCAGCTGTGGGGTGAGGTGCCGATCGTGGTCGCCTCGCTCGGTACGAAGGCCAACGAGGACGCGTTCACAGCGCTGCGGGAGCAATTCCGGCCGATCACGGTCCAGCAGACGCTGTCCGGTGCCGCCGGGGACATCGCGATGACCTGGCGGCTGCTCCGGCAGGACGGCAGCCAGGCGGGGGAGACGTCCGGGCTGACCGCTGACGTGTTCCGGGCCGCGTCCGGCCTGCCGGCCGTACCCCCGGGCACTGCTCTTCCGCCGGTGCTCGCCGGCCTGCTCACGGCCGGGGCCGGCGCCGAGGAGTACCACCGCAGGAACGAGAGGCAACTGACCGATCCGGGGGTACGGGACGCGCTCGACCGGCTGATCGAGAGTGCACCGGACGGGCAGCGCCTGGCCGGGTTCCGGGTCGCGCTCGGCCTGCCGGCGGAGTCCACGACCAGGCTGGCTCCGGTCGCGACGACTGTGCTCGACGTCGAACCGGCCTACACCGGTGGTCCGGTCCCGGCCTCGTTCGCCTACGACTTCCTGGCGCAGACCGGGGGCCGCAGCGAGCGGTACGCCATGGACGGCCTGCTGTTCCAGCTGGTCCTGGCCGGCCGGATCGGCGCGGAGCAGGCGCTCGAGCTGCTTCGCGCGGCCAGCCGTACCAAGGTCGACAACGCGGTCGTCCAGGTCTTCGAGGCGGTCTACGAGCTGATGACGCTTCCCGCCGACGTGGTGGCCGCGAATCCGCACGAGCATCCGGTGCTGAAGGGCATCCTCGCCAAGGTCGGCGAGGTGGCCAGCACGGTCCGCCCGCCCGGCACGCCGCCGCCGGACTGTGTGGACCCGAACGACCGGACCGCGTTCGTCGGGCGTCTGGACGCGCTGCGCGATCTGCTGCGCGCGGACGGGCAGTCCGCGCGGGCCGGGCTCGTCGAGACCGTCAACTACATCCTCTCCAACTGCTGAGCCGGAGCACACCGTGACCATTCCGCTGAACCCGCGCATCATGGACGCGATCTGCATGGATCACGTCGTCCCCACCACCGGCGGGCTGCACATCCGCCGGGACGGCATGATGGCGCTGACCGACGACCCGCTGCTTGTCGAGGCGTTCGACCTGGTCGCGCCGTCCGGGTACGCCTATGTCACGCTCGGTAAGGGCATGACCGAGGCGTTCGACGACCTCGCGCCGGCCGCCACCGCGTTCGACGGCGACGTCCGCACGGCCGGCCAGGCCGGTTCGCACGCCCAGCGGGTAGCCCGAAATCTGCTCTACCAGTTCCTCAACGGCCATCCCGGGTACGCGCTGGACCGCCTGGTCGAGCGGCCGCTCGGCGACCACGGGCTCAACCTGGCCGGCGTGGCCGCGCGGGCGGACGCGGCGGGGCTGCCGGTGGACGTGCGCGGCCCGTTCGACTTCGCCGGAGTGGACCCGCAGCGGCTGATCGGCTTCTCCTCGGACCTGCGGATCGTGCCGATCGCGCAGGCCGACCTGATCCGGGTTGTGCCTTACCGGCACTGGACACCCGATCCGTACCGGGACATGGGCGCTGACCTGATCGACGGCGTGCTCGCGCAGTCGTACCCGTCGGAGCGGATCGTCTTCGACGGTGCCGGTGGCGTGCTGCTCGGCCTGCCCGCCGCGCTCGCCGAACGCGCCTACGGCACGGCGTTCCGCGGTTTCCGCCCGCTCGACCCGATCGACATGCGCGCCACCACCCCGCAGATCCTGACGCGGTACGGGGACCTGCTCGCCGCGATGGCCGCCACCCCGCGCGGGACGCACGCGCTGGTCCAGGTCGGCGAGCAGGTCTCGCTGGCGATCCACGACGGGCACGGCATCTCGTTCGTCAATCCCGATCCGGCCGTCTCCGGGGTCAGCACCGTCTTCCCGGCCGCTCCCGGCGAGATCCGGCTGTCAGTGCTGGACGGCGCCATGCAGCTCGACGAGCGCCTGCTCGGGCTGGACGCGGTCCGCCCGGAACCGGCCGGGCCGCGGTTCGACGTGCGTCACTCCGGCGCGGCGAGCCTGCACCACGACTTCGGCAAGGGCAGGACGCTCGACCTGATCGGCGTCGCGCCGGGCCCGTTCATGGACCGGGTGGAGAAGGCCGCCGCCGGCCTCGACCAGTCGGTCATCGTGATCGGCGCGGAGCGGCAGTCGGACGCGCCGACCCCGGCCGAGCTGGCCGCGCTCGACTGGCAGCTGCACCAGCACCGGACGAACCGCCGCCTGCCGGTCGTCATCACGCGCGGCCCGGCCACCGAGGACCTCCGCCGGATCACCGCGTTCTACAAGGTGCCGCTGCTCTTCCAGACCGCCGGCACCGGTGGCTTCAGCCTGGACAACCTGTGGGCGGGCGTGGGCGGTGCGACCGCGCTGCCGCCGGCCAAGGAGATCACCGCGGACCTGCTGCAGGCCTATGCCGGCCGCAACCGGGTGTCCGACCTGCCGGCCGTGCCGGACGACCTGGCCAGGTTGCTTGCGACGCCGCTCGAGGACACCGACGCCATCCTGACCGAGGTCCGCAGACCGGAGTCGTCACTGCGCGGCCTGCGCGACCGGATCGGTGAGTTCGGCGCCACGAAGGACCTGTTCGCGGCGCACGCGGGCTTCCTGAACCTGCTCGACAACGACGCCTCGCTCGCCGAGCGGATGCTCGCCTACCGCGGCGGCGGCGCGGACCGGGCCGGCATGTTCTTCGCGGCGATGCCCGCGGTGGTGGCGAAGGAGCCGGCCGCACGCGCGGCCGCTGTCGCGGACATCGAGGCGATCACCCGCGGCACGCTCGACGACGGCGCCATGCGGGCCATCATGAAGGCGTTGCACCTGCACATGGAGGGCGCGGACACCCGGGTCGTGATGGACATGATCCACAGCCACAACATGTACCTGCCGAAGTCCGGCCGTGCCACCATCATCCGTCACCTGCAGGAGCTGCAGCCGAAGATGCCGGAGCAGGCCGACGGCCTCAACCAGATCGCCCTCTACGTGACGACCTGTCCGTAAGGACCGTGCCCGGCGGTCGACTGTGGGATCGCGTACCTCGCCGACCGCTTACCGAAAAGGTGACCTAGGCCATTTCCGTGAACGAACGGTGAACCGCGGATGCTCCGGCGGCGTCGTCACGCCGTCGGAGCGCCGTCAGCACGGCGGCGCGGGTGGGAGAGCGACATGGCGACTGTTCTTCTGGAGAGCCGGAGACCGCTTCGGCACGATTCACCGCCGCTGCCAACCGTGGGCAGCCCCGACCGCATCGGCCGTGCCGTCCTCGATGCCGTCCGGCTCCAGCTGCGGGACGCGGGCCGGCGCGCGGTGATGGACGCGATCCACTGTCATCCCACCTACGCTCGGGCCGGTGGCCGGGCCGCCTGGGCCCGCCGCCTCCAGGAGCTGAAGAGCGAGCTGCCGCAGTACGTCGCCGCCTTCGACCAGATCGCCATCTACGTGATGACCTGCCCGTAGCACCCACCTCATCTGCCGCTGCTGACCAGCCCGCTGACCGCCGCCGGCACGTCGATGGGCTAGTTGAGCAGACCCGCCTGGGTGGCGAGCAGTGCGGCCTGGACGCGGTTCTCGCACTCGAGTTTGAGCAGGATTCGGCTGACGTGGGTCTTGACCGTGCTCTCGGAGATGACGAGCGACTCGCTGATCGCGGTGTTCGACAGGCCGCGGGCAAGCAGTTTCAGCACCTCGATCTCGCGATCGCTGAGCTCGGCCATCCGGTCGGTCACGTCCGGGGACGGGGGAGCGCCGAGCCCGCGCAGCCGGGTGACCGCGTGCCGGGTGACCGGCGGGGACAGGAACATCTCGCCGGCGGCGGCCGCCTTCAGCGCCGGGCCCAGCTCCTCGGCGGCGGAGCTCTTCAGCACGAAGCCGGCCGCGCCGTGGGCGAGCGCCTCGTCGATGTACTGCTCCTCGCCGAACGTGGTCAGCATGATCACCCGGGCCGGGCCCCCGGTGAGGGAGCGGAGCGCGGCCAGGCCGTCCACGACCGGCATGCGGATGTCCATCAGCACGACGTCCGGCTTGAGCCGCTCGACCGCGGACCGGGCCTCCCTGCCGTTCGAGACCTCCGCGACCACCTCGACGCCCGCGATCGCGGCGAGCACCAGGCGGATGCCACCGCGGGTCAGCTCGTCGTCATCGGCGATCACGACGCGTTGACTCATCGCTCAGCAACTCCCTGGAGAACAGCACACCGGCCCGGAAACAGGAACGGTACCGGCCGGCGTTCTCCGCCGCTCGGGGACGGTGCCGGGCGGGGTCCCCTACACGGCCCGCAGCGGGTGGGTCCGGATCAGGAAGGTCGGCGACACCAGGCCCACCGGCCTCGGCAGCTTGCCGACCCGCATGTCGACCCGGCGGAAGTCGGCGGCCAGCGGCTCACCGGAGATGATCGTGTCGAGCGGGTCGGTGTACGAGCCGCCGACCGTGAGCCGGACGTCCGCGGTGCGCTGCTCGATCGGCTCGTCCACGGTGCTGAAGGTGACCAGCCGCGGCAGCGACATCCCAAGCGTGCCGAGCACGTTGCGGAACGGCTGGTTGAAGATCGGCGGCAGGCTGGTGACCTCGTCGCCGATCGTCCCGGTCATCGCCAGCAACTCGACCCCGCGCCGCCGCACGGACGCTGTGACCACTCCGTCGGCCACCGCCCAGTCGATCTCGGCCATCTTCTTGGGGAAGCCGAGGGTCTCCCGCCCGCCGATCAGCGCGACGTCGTCGTCCACGACGATCCACGGGCAGTGTGCCGCCCGGAACGGCCCGTGTTTGACGTTGAGGAAGACGGCCGCCTCGCGGTAGGTGCTGTTGAAGTTGGTCCACGGGTAGTCGGCGATGAAGACAAGCGCGGTGGACTCCTCGGCCATCTTCACGCCCGCGGGCAGCAGGGTGTTGGCCCGTTCCCGGTCGACCGGCACGGTCACCGACAGGAAGGTCGCGTTCCGGTATTTGACCTTGGCGGGGTTCTGCCGCCGTTTGATGTCCGCCATGCCCTCGTCGAGCGTGAAGGCCGGCCGCGCGTCCGGCGGCGCGACCCCTTCCTCGGACATCTGCACCGGACCCGGGTCGCCGCTCACGTCGTGGTCCTCCCACACTTGATGTGCCTCATCACGCCTCACCTGCCGGTCGGGCAATTCGTCCACACTGGACGACATCGACCCTAGTGCGAGGTCAGGTGATCCTCCAGCGTCCTGAGTCATCGATCACGTCGAGCAGCCCGTCCCACCGGTCGCGGCGGCTCACTGGCCCAGCATCTCCTTGGAGAACAGCACACCGTCCCGGAAACAGAAGCGGTACCGGCCGACGGCCTCGTTCGATCGGAGCGTGATCCGCGCCTGGTAGATGGTGCAGTTCGGGCCGCCCGGCGCGCTGCTGTCAGACGTCGCCGAGTCATCCCGGGGCAGCCGCGCGCGCACCTCGGCCTCGGCCGTGCCGACCGCGATGTCCCGGTAGGTCGCGGGCGACACCATGTACTGGGTGATGACGATCCAGAAGCTGCCGGTGCAGAGCGCCACCACCACGGCGAGCCCGGCTGCGATCAGCGCCCACGCGCGGCGCCGGCTGCGGTCCACCCGCTCCAGCTCCACGCCGACCGCGTCCGCGGCACTGCCCGGCGTCGGCGCCTGCGGGCTCAGCGGCAGCGTGGCCGCGATCCGGAAGCCGCCGTCCGGCTCCCGGCCGTGGTAGAGCACGCCACCGGTCAGCCGGACCCGTTCGGCCAGACCGCGCAGGCCCTGCCCGCTGCTCGGGTGCTCGTAGGGCTGCCCGGGGCCGTTGACCACCTCGGCGACGAGCGCGTCCGGCTCGTACCGCAGCGCCAGCCGGATCTCGCCGCCGCGCGCGTGCCGGAGCGCGTTCGTCACGCCCTCCTGCAGCGTCCGGTACGCCGCGTGGTCGATCAGCGGGTGCAGCGGCACCGGTTCGCCGTCCCGGGCGAGCGTGATCCGCGCGCCGGCCGCCCGGGCGCCCTCGACCAGCCCGTCGACGTCGCCGAGCCGGGTCTGCGCGGTCGCGTCGTCGTCGTGCTGGCCGTCGCGAAGCACCGCGAGGATCTGCCGCAGTTCGTCCATCGCCTGGCCGGACATGGTGTGCAGCAGCGGCGCGACCTCTGCAGTGCGGTCCGGCGCGGTCTGCAGCGCACCGCTGTAGAGCGACAGCAGCGTGAGCCGGTGCCCGAGCGAGTCGTGCATCTCCCTGGCCAGCCGCGTCGCCTCGCGGGCGCGTACCCGCTCAGCTGTGGTCCGCTGTTGCTCTTCGAGGTACACGGTGCGCTCGTGCATCAGCCGCAGCAACTCCTTGCGCTGCGCGTGCATGCGGGCCGCGATCGCCGGCAGCGCCTGGAAGACCACGAACGCGCCGACGGTGAACAGCACCTGCGCCGCGCCGCCCGAGTCCGAGTCCCACAGTCCGGCGACGACCTGCACGCAGAGCACCACGAGGAACACGCCTGTCACCCACACGGTGCTGCGCACCCGGAACCCGGCGGACACGCTGAGCGCGAACAGCAGGACCAGGCCGTTCTGCTCGGTGACCGCGCACAGCAGAGCCGCGACGATCAACACCACCAGGGGGTACGACCGGCGCAGCGCGACGAGTACGACGTCGGCGCAGGCGACAAGCACGACCGCCGCCACCGGCAGCCGATTGTCGATGGTCGACAACCCGACGGCGGTGGCGGCGAGGGTCAGTGCGAGGCCGGCCTCGTAGGCGAGACGTGGCCATCTCACAGTCATGGTCATTACTCCGGCAGCGTCAGACGGCTCTTCTCGGCCAGCTTGCCGTCCACGAAGCAGAACCGCCACATGGGCTGCTCGCCGGCGTTCTCAAGCGGCTTGACCGTGTAGTAGACACACGACGCGCCGGCCGGCATGCCCTGCCTGCCCGGGTCGTCGCCGTAGAGGTCCTTGTCCGTGGTGCCGCCGAGCGGCTCGGGCAGTGCGGCGCGCACGTCCTGCTCCGCCGCACCCTCCTTCTGCGCGTCGAACTGTTCCTGGGTGATCCCGGCCTCGACGATGCCCTTGCCGATGTCGTACGCCCGGTAGGCGAAGAAGCCGACGCCGCCGCAGAGCACGACGAGCACTATCGCGATGATGATTCCGGCCTTCCGCATGTCCACTCCCTCAATCGCTGTTCGGTGATGTATCAAGCCTCCCGGGAATCGATGCCGGTTTCGTCGGTGCTTCGACGGATCTTCACCGCCGCCGGATGGTACGAAAGTGCCATCGCCTGCGGATGGCCGGTGGCCCGGCTCCACAGGCGATCCGGCGCGGACGGCGGCCTGATCGCCGAGACGTCCGAGGACGACGCTCTCGCCCGCTACTCGCGCGGGTTCTCCCGCAGCGGGCGGACCGCGGCCGGCACCGGGGCACCCGCGTCGGCATAGTGGTTGGTGAAGCTTCCGGAGTAGCCGAAGAGCGGGCCGAGGCGGCGGTTCACCACGTCAACCGTGATCCGGAAGTGGCCGGCGTCGTCGTCGAACCACTCATGCACGCTGGCATCCCCGCTGAGCAGGCGTGGGCAGCGCACACCGCCGCGGAACCGCTGCTCGCCGCCGCGGATGTGCAGGCCGCCGGCCGCGTCCACGCTCAGGTGCAGGTCCACCGCGAGGTGCTGGTGGGTGCCGAGGTAGTCGACAAGCACCTGCCGCCGCTCGCTCCACACCATGGTGGCGTCGAACCGGCGCCGACGGCCGGGCGCGACCTCGAACGTCCTGACGAACGTGCGCGTCGGGCGGCCGTACGAGTCGGCGTAGTTGAAGTTCTCGATGGTGAACGGGATCGCGGCGCCGGTCTCCGGGAACAGGATGTGCCGTGCGGTGCCCAGATGCAGGAACGGCGCCACGAACGCGGGACCGCGCCAGATCCGGTCCATCACGCCGATGCCGACGCAGCCGTGGTGCTCGCCGAAGCGCTCCCGCAACCGCGGGTGGAGGCGGTCGAAATCGGCGCCGAGCGCACGCGCGAACATGGACGTCACAGCGTCTCCAGGAGGGTCGGCGCGGCGGCGGCGAGGCGGTCCGGCGGGCGGCGGAGGCAGCGCCGGGCGGCGGGCGTCTCACGGCCGGGCGGCAGGACGAGCAGCACGAGCGCGGTGAGCGCGATGGCCAGGGCGCCGGCCACCGTGCCGGAGCCGAGCAGGACGGCGGCCGCGAGCACGGCAACCCGGAGCAGCACCTCGCGGACGGTGTTGCGCAGCGCCCGCTCCGGCGGGACGCCGTGGTCGAGCCAGAGCCGGAGCCTGTCGAACGACCAGGCGGTGGCCCAGCCGAACGCGGGCCGGAACGCGAGGTCGACCAGCCGGCCGAGCGGACCCCAGCGCGTCGTGTACGTGTACCCGGTCAGGAAGCGCACACCGTCCGGCCCGGGCACGTAACGCCAGTAACCGCGGCCGTCCGCGATCGGCGAACGCACGTCGGCGGACCCGAACCGCAGCGCGGAGGTACGGGTGCCGTCCGGCCGATCGCGCTGCCCGGCGTGCATGCCGTAGCCGCCGATCTCGACGCCGGGCAGGACCGCCGTGACGTATCTGAACTCGGCCGGCGCGGTGCCCGCGATCGGCATGATCCGGGTGAACCGGGCGTCCCAGCGGCAGTGCGCCACCGGCTCCTGGCTGGCCCGCCAGATCGCGTCGAGCGGCGCCGTGATCACGGTCTCGACGTAGATGGCGCGCACGCGTACCCCCTCGGTCTGCGGTTCTCGTGATTTGAGCATGTGCTCAACACTGGCGAGCCTACGACGTTTTGAGCGATTGCTCAACCCCGGGAAAGAGCAGGCCGGAACCGGTGTCGATGCGACCTCCGGTGGTCTCCTCGAGCGGAGGGTGGTCGTCCCGGGCCGGGCGGAGCGACGGCGTGGCCGCGCACGACCGGGCGCCGGGAGGGCCTACGCGATGACGATCTGGTCCAGGTCGACCGAGGATTCGGTGGCGTGGAAGAAGCGGATCTCGGTGTCGCCGGCCGGCAGGTCGATCGGGATGGTGACGGTGGCCGGGTCGATCCAGCTGTCGTTGCCGGCCAGCTCAAGCGAGATCTTGTCGCCGTTGTTGATGATGACGTCGAGCGGGCGCGGATCGCCGCCGCAGGTGTAGTAGATGGTCAGCTGCCGGCGCCCGGCCACGAGCACCCCGCGTACGTGCACGGTGAGCGTCTGGCCGACGCCGAGGTACTGGATGCGGCTGCCGGACGCGCAGGTCGGGCAGTCGGTCGCCTCCACCCGGAAGCGTTCGTTCCCCGGGTCGGTCGCGGCGATCTTGATGGTCTTGAACACGGGGGTGGGCGACGGCGGGGGTGCGGGCGGCGCGCTTGTCGACGCGGCCGGCGCCGGAGTCGGGGAGCGCCCGAGCCCGTCGTCCACCGGCACCGCGGACGGGGACGGGGGCGGGGCGGCGGACGTGACCGCCGGCGTGGGCGACACCAGCGCCGGCGCGTCCACCTCAAGACCGAGATCACGATCAGGGGCGGGGATCAGCGAGGGTACGGCGAGCGTCGTCGCCAGTACTGCCGCCGTCAGCGACCCGATCGCCCACCATCCGCGTCCTGCCGCCGTCACCGCGTCACCGCCATCCCTGCCAGCGTGCCACGGCCTCGGTCCGGCTGGTCACGCCGAGCTTCGCGAACAGTTTGTTCAGGTGGTTCTTGACCGTCTTCTCGCTTACCGCCATCCGCTGCCCGATCGCGGCGTTGGACAGGCCGCCGGCGAGCAGCGTCATCACCTCGCGCTCCCTGGTGGTGAGCGCGAAACTGTGCCGGGCCGCGCGGTGCCGTTCCACCCGGGCCGCGGCCTCCTGCTCGCGGGCGAACGCCTCACGCATCGCGTTCGCCGCGATGTTCGCCGCGGTCGGTGTCAGCCAGCCCTGCCCGGCCGCGACCGCGTGCACCGCGCGCAGCAGGTCCGGCGGGTCGAACTGACCGTAGACGAGGTAGCCGCGGGCGCCGCCGCGAAGCATCGGTGCGATCAGCTCCGGCTCGGCGGAACCGGTCAGGACCAGCACGTTCGAGTGCTGGGAGATGTCCGCGATGACGGAGAGCCCATCCGCGACAGGCATGCGGTAGTCGAGAAGTGTGACGCGCGGGCGGTGCCGGATCGCGGCCTGCAGCCCGGCGCGCCCGTTCCCGGCCTCGGCGACCACCGCCACCGTGCCGTCCGCCTCGAGCAACGGGCGCAGCGTGGCCCGTACCGTGGGATTGTCGTCGACGATGATCGCCGTGATCATGCCGCTGATCATTGAGCCTTTTTCAACGTGGTCCCAACCCGTGCACGCCCGTTCCGTCGACCTCTGCGTAGCGTTGACCCGCTCGCCAGGTTGAAAATTGCTCATTGCAGTGGCGCCTGGACGTGGACGCTTGTGCCCCGGCCCGGCCGGGTGACCACCTCGATCGTGCCGTCGATGGTGCGTGCCCGCTCCGCCATGCCGACGATCCCGTGATGACCGTCGTCCTGCAGCGTGAGCAGGTCGTTCGGCATGGTGAAGCCGTCGCCGTCGTCCCGGACGGTGAGCGTGACCGCGCGGCCCCGGCGGGTCAGCGCGAGCGTGACGGTGACCCGGGTGGCATGCGCGTGCCGCTCGATGTTCGTCAGCGCCTCGTGCGCGATCCGGGTCAGCTCGTAGCGGATCGGGACCGGCAGTTCGGCCACGTGCACCTGCGCGTGCGTGTCGATGCCGGTCCGCGCGGAGAACCGGCCGCAGAGCCGGTCGAGCGTCACGTCAAGCGCCTCGTCCGGCGAGTCCAGCCGTAGGCCTTCGAGCAGCTCACGGGCCTGCAGGCTGGCCGCGGCCGCACCCTCGGAGATCGCGCCGGCCAGCTGTTCGGCGAGCGCGGGCTGGCGGCGCACCGACCCGGGCAGCGCGACCGCGGCAAGCGACATGCCGCGAAGCGTCTTCGCCACCGAGTCGTGCAGTTCGCGGGCCAGCCGGGCGCGTTCCAGCGCGGCCGCGTCGCGCTGGGCGATCGCCACCCGCTGCACGTTGAGCCGCATCTGCCGGGCCAGCGCGCGGGCCGCGATCGCCGCGACCACACCGGCCAGCACGCCGGCGACCGGCGCCGCGATCAGGTAGACCGCGACCGCGGCGTCCGGCGTGGTCTGCCGCAGGATCGTCACGCAGACCGCGTAGCCCTGCGCGCACTGGGCCAGCCACAGCGGCGTCGCGGCGAAGCCGAGCAGCACGCCGGCCAGCGCTGCGGACCCGGCCGCGTGCACGAAGTAGGGCACCCCGCCCCGGCCGAGCGCCAGCACCGCGAGGAGCAGCACCGCCTCGGCCGCCAGGATCGCGACCGGACGGCCGACCACGCGCGGCCACCGGGTCAGCACCGCGACCTGCCCTACGGACGTGACGATCAACAACACGATCAGGATCACCAGGGGGTACGGGTGGTCGTCACCGATCGCGAGGCCGGCCGCCGCGGTGGCGCTGGTGAGCAGCGCACGGCCGAGCAGCACCGCGCGCCCGAGCGCCGCCGCGACGACGGTCTCGGTGCGGCCGTCGGCGAACTCGGTGCGGCCGCCGGCAAACTCGGTGCGGCCGTCAGCGGTCTCGGTCAACGTGCGGCCCTCGCCAGGTACGGAAGATTGGCCCACGTGGGCGGCCCACACACTAACCGAAATCGGGGCGGGGCGGGAAGTTCTCCGCTTCTGGGCCTTTAGGCCTAACTCGGCGATGCGAGGGAGCGCTTACCGTACCGGCGGCCGTGAGGCACCTTGTCGGTTTTCCTGGGGAGTGACCCGTGTCGTACACCTTTACGAAGTTCCGTGAGGCGGAGCAGCCGCCGCAGTCGCGGTTCGGCCGCCTGGGCCGGTGGGTCCGTGGCCACCGCACCATGGTTGCCACCGCGGCCGGCATCTCCGCCGTCGCGCTCGGCGTGGCCGCGGTCGCCGGTGTGCCGCTGGCCGGCGCTGCCGAGACCGATGTGGCGCTCCCCGGCACGATCCGGGCGTCCGCGTTCGCGGAGCAGTCCGGCGCGCAGACCGAGGGCACCGCGGACGCGGGCGGCGGCAAGAACGTCGGCTGGCTGGCCGGCGGCGACTGGCTGCGCTACAACGGCGTCGACCTGGGCGCGGCCGGGCCGGTCACCGCCTCGGTGCGCGTTGCGGCCGCCTACGCGGACCGCACCGGCAGCGTGGAGATCCACCTCGACTCGACCACCGGCCCGGTTCTGGCGACCGTCCCGGTCACCGGCACCGGCGGCTGGCAGAGCTGGAAGACAAGCACCGCGGCCGGCACCTCGCCCGGCGGCCGGCACGACGTCTACCTGGTGCTGAAGAGCGGCCAGAAGCAGGACTTCGTGAACCTCAACTGGTTCGGGTTCGCCGGCACCGGTTCGTCCGCGTCGCCGTCCGGGTCGCCGTCCGTTTCTGCTCCGGGATCGGCCTCGCCGTCCGCCTCCACGCCCGCCGCGCCGGTGCCGTCCACCTCGTCTGCCGCGGCCGCACCGGCCACCGGCTGGATCCCGGTCGACCAGGCTAAGTGGCAGGCCCAGCTGGACGCGTTCAACGCGACCGTCCCGCAGGCGCCGCCGGCCGGCCGGGGGCGCAACCCCGAGTTCAACGCGACCTGCACCTACAGCCACTCCGGGCAGAACGACCCGATCGTCTTCCCCGGCATGCCCGGCGCGTCGCACATGCACTCGTTCTTCGGCAACCGCTCCACGAACGCGAACACCACCACGGACAGCCTCTTCCAGCTGACCGACACGACCTGCAACCCGGTCGAGGACCACTCCGCGTACTGGATGCCGACGCTCACCGTGGACGGCAAGGCCGTCGAGTCGAACATGTTCATCGTCTACTACGGCTCGCTGATGGCGGACACCACGAAGACCCTGCCGATGCCGAACGGCCTGCGCATGCTGCAGGGCGACTCGAAGAAGCAGGTCGCCACGCCGGTCGGCGCCGTGAACCAGTTCTACTGCTCCGGCGGCCCGCTGGACGGCCGGGCCCGCAGCGCGGACGGCAACTTCCCGATCTGCGGCGACGGCGGCACCGTGCACTTCACGATGCGCTTCGCGGACTGCTGGGACGGCAAGAACCTGGACAGCCCGAACCACAAGGACCACGTCACCAACGGCGCGAACAACACCTGCCCGCCGAGCCACCCGGTCCGGATCCCGGCCGTCACGCTGTCGATCTACTTCCCGACCGCCGGCGGTACGGACATGAAGCTCTCGTCCGGCCTGGCCTCGTCCATGCACGCGGACGGGTTCTTCGTCTGGGACGTCGACGCGATGAACAAGCGCGTCAAGAACTGTGTGATCCAGGCCGTCGCCTGCAAGAGCAACGGCGACTTCTGATAGCTGCCTGATCACCGGCGCCTCATTGGACGGCCGGAACGGAGACTCTCCGTTCCGGCCGTCTTTTCGTGAACCCGCGAGGTCGCCCGCACGTTCACAGGGCGGTTTGCCCGCCGGAGATACCGGTGCGGGTACGCGGGACTTGGAGCCGAACACATGGACGAGCCCGATCGGGACCCGAACGCGAGCGGCGCCGGCACCACCAGCGGCGCGAGCAGGCTCCCGGACGGCCCCGGTTCCTCCGGCGGCCACCCGGGGCCCGGGACCTCCGGCGGCTACCCCGCGGCCGGAGCGTCAGGTGGTTATCCCCGGCCGCTGGCACAGCGCGCGATAGTGCTTCGTGGCCTGCCGCCGTACGACGGAGACCCGGAACCGGCCGAGGGACCCGATCTGGTGCCGGTCCGGCAGACCTACCAGGAACCGATGCTGCCCCGCCGCCCTGACCCGGTCCGCGAGCCGGTCCGCGACCCGGTCCGGGAGACGCCGGAGTCGGAGCGGAGCCAGAGCCAGGAGCTGCCGCACTGGCCGGCCGCGGTCGTGCCGCGCCCGGTGTCCCCGCCCCCGCCGGAGTCCCCGACGTTCGAGCAGGCCGCGCCGTCCGTGCCGGTGCCGATGCCGCCCCGCTGGGACGGGCGGGACGAGACCGTCACGCTTCCCGGGCCGGTCCCGCCGGCCGTGCTCGCTCCCGCCGGGGAGTTGACCGAGGAGGTGCGGGTGACACCGGCCGCGCCCCAGGCCCGGCCCGGCGAACGCAATCGTCCCTGGTTGATGACGCTTGCCGTGGTGGCCACCGTCGGTGTGCTCGGCGCGGGTATGGCGCTGGTGCCGCTGCTCAACCAGGGACGGGCCGCGACCGGCGAACCGGGCACGACGGAGCCGCCGGTCCTGGCGCAGCCGCCTGCTGTTCTTCCGAGCGACACCGCGTCCGCCTCCGCGAGCGTGACCGCGTCCCCGTCGCCGTCCGCGTCGAGCAGTGCCACCCCGACGCCGTCGCCAAGCGCCTCGCCCACCGCGTCCGTCCCGGCGCCCACCGCCACCACCCCCACGGCACCGCGGACGACCGGGCCGGCCGCGCAGACCGGCCGGGTGAACAGCGGCCGAGTGAACCTCGCGCAGGGGAAGACGGCCGGCGCGTCAAGCGAGGAGAACCCGGGCTGGGGTGCGGTCAACGCGGTCGACGGTGACCTGGCGACGCGGTGGAGCAGCGCGGTCGGCGACCCGCAGTGGATCATGGTCGACCTCGGCGAGCTGTGGCAGCTCGACACCGTGACGCTCCAGTGGGAAGCCGCGTACGCCACCGCGTACCGCGTGGAGATCTCCCAGAACGGGTCCACCTGGACCCAGATCTTCAGCACCGCCAACGGTGGCAGCGGCACCGCACTTGTCCCGGCCGGCGGCAGGGCAGGCCGTTACGTGCGCGTCACCGGAACCGCCCGCGCCACCCAGTACGGCTACAGTCTGTTCGAGATCCAGGTCCGCTGACCGGCGACTCACCGCTGCCGGTACCGAACCCCCAGCACGGAGGAGTGCACGTGAACCGGCCCGAGGACGATGGGCGCTACCGGATGGTCTATGCGGCCGGGCGTCGTGAGATCACCTCCGACGATCCGGTGGTGCTGCTCGCCGAGCTCATCCCCGGCTACGCGGAGCTTCCGGAGGCGTACCGGCGCAGGGCCCGGATCGCGCATGCGGACCGGTCGCTGGAGCGGATCCAGGGCCGGGTGCTGTCCGCGTTCGACTCGTCCGGCTGTGATTCGGACGAGTTGCAGACGCTGCTGAACTCGCCGTCGAACCGCCGGGTGCCGTCGCGCTGGTCGGCGCCGGTGCCGCTGGTGCTGATCGACGTGCACTTCCCGGCCGACGACAGGCAGCGCCCCCAGCCGGCCGGCGGTGGCCGGATCATCTGGCTCGACACCCGGGACGACGACGCGTACCTGCGGTCACTGGCCGTCGCAGGCGAGATCTTCCTGATCATCCGCGATACTGCCGACGCCTCCCGGTAACCCGGGAGGGAACCGATGAACGGACGCCGCCGGCGCGTAGGCCGTTCGGCACCGGCTGTCGTTCCCGCGCCGCGCCGGCCGGTCCTCGCCTGCGGCTACCGGGTCCGACCCGCCCCGATCACGGTGCGGCATCCGGCTGCGGCGTGAGCAGGCTGGAGAGCGGCAGGTCGATGCTCTTCGCGCGGTGCTTCCATTTGTCGTTCTCCGCGTGCAGCACCTGGTCGACGCGGGTCCGGTCGAAGGACCGCTTCGGCAGCAGCAGCGTCACCCCACCGGCCACCAGCTCCGGCAGCTTGGACCGCACCGAGGTGAGCCCGACCAGCGCCTGCGCGCTTGCGGCGACGTCGATCGCCCGGTTCGCGGAGACCTGCACGTGGACCAGCCGGTGCCCGGACCGTACGGCCGGGCGCTTCTGGTGCAGTGGCAGGTAGTCGCCGGACGGCACGCCCGGCGGCTCCGGGATGATCACCCAGGCACTGCCGCCCCGCTCGGACCTCGGCCAGTTCACCACCTCGTTCGGCAGGCCGTCCGTGCCGTGCCGTGCACCTGTCGTGCGCAGCAGCGCCGGTCCGGCGGTCAGCTCCTCCCGGTCCTGCGGCGTGCCGTTCTCGTCGATCCGGTAGCCGGCCTGCAGCCGTGCCTGGTCCAGCCACCCGGCCGGCAGCAGGAACGTGCCGGCTTCCGCCGCCTGATGCCGCAGATCCGCCGGTACGTCCGCCGCCTGGTACAGGTCGACCGCGCCCCCGGCCTCGACCCGCAGGCAGAGCAGGTGCTTCTGCGGGTTGGCCCGGGCGATCCGCTCACCGTCCAGATGACCGATCAAGAACAGATTCGCCGAGGGTACGCCGTCCGCCACGACCCGCTGCGGTGTCCACGGGGAGGACAGCCACACCCGGATCGGCTCCGCGTTGACCTCAGGCGTGTCCGCGAGCCAGCGCACGCCGTGCGGGCGGGTGCCCCGGCCGGGCAGGGTCAGCGACGGGCGCGGGCTCGGCGCCGGCAGCACCCGTTCCGGTGCCACCGGCAGGAGCGCGACCGGCTCGGCAGCCGGCACCGGCGACGGCATCGGGGCGGCCGTCCGCCGGCGGCGCGGGATCAGCCAGCCGTCGTCGTTGCGCCAGCGGCTGCTCTCCGGCGAGTCCGTGACGTGGTGCCAGCTCACCGGCCGTTGCCGCTCGTCGATCGCGCGGGCCAGCCCGTCGCGGACCACGATCGTCGCGTCCGGCGGCAGTGACCAGATCTCGACGGACAGCTCCTTCTCCAGCACCGCGAGGTGGCTGCGCAGGCCGCTGGCCCGCTCCGGCGCCACCGGCGTGAGAAGCAGCAGGTCCTCGCCCTTCCAGCCGGACCCCTCAAGCAGGGCGCGCAGCTCCGCGGAGCCGACCGCGAGGCTGCTGCCGTCCGTGTAGCGAAGTGCCAGCCGCCCGTCGTCAAGGATGGTCAGGTCGATGAGTGCGGTGCCCGGCTCGGCGGACAGGTCCGCGTACCGCTCCCGGAGGATCGCCTCCGGCTGCCGTACCGTGCTGATCAGCGCGACCGCGCCCGCGGCCAGCACGGACGGGCCGCCGCTCGGCACCAGGCGCCCGTCCCGGTCGGTGGTGAACCTGGCCGTCTCTGGTGCCTGCGGCGGGCGGTGCTCCGCCCAGCGCGCCACCTTCCCGGACCGGTCCCGGGCGGCCAGGTCGCGGGAGCCGCGCAGCAGCACGGCCTCGCTGCCGGGCGCGGGCGTCCACACGGTCGCGCCCGTCGCGTCCGCCAGCTCGGTCACCTGGTCGGCGAGCTGCTCCCGGCTCTTCTCGTCCTCCGGCCAGCGCATCCACAGGCGCAGGTCACCGCCGTAGAGGTAGATCGAGGAGAGCGCTGCGGCCACGTCCCGGCCCTCGTAGCGGACCTGGGCGGGCCCGCCCCCGTCCAGCCGGTAGGTGGACAGCCGGAACCCGCCGTCCCGGGTCGCGAGCGCCACCGTCACCAGGTCCGGGTGCCCCACGCCGAGCCGGGCGGCCGCGGCCCGGCGGACCACGAAGTCCTCCCGGTTCGCGAACTCCAGCCCGCCCGGCAGCGGCAGCGTCGCCAGCCCGGCCCGCTGCAGCACCAGCCCGCCGGCCAGGTCGAACCAGCCCGGAAGCGTGGTCGCCAGCCGGGCCGGTTGCACGAGCACCCACTCGACCACCTCGCCGCTGACCCGGTCGACCGGGATCGCCTCCGACCGCGCGCCGCCCGGCCCGGCCAGCCGCTCCACTGTGGCGCCCACGGGGGCGACCAGGATGTCGCAGCCGAGCGCGCCGGCGACACGGCCGAGGAGTTTGGCGTTGCGCGCGCCGTCGTCGACCAGGATGCGCAGGTCCTTACCGGCGACCGAGGCGGCCTGCGTGTAGTCCGTCAGCTGCTCCGCGGTCAGCGCGTCCGTGGGCGCGTCCGGCCGCGCCAGCCCGCCGTCGCCGGTCCGTACCAGGACCAGGTCGCACAGGCCCTCCACGGGCATCGGCAGGTCCGCCACCTGCGGACGCTCCGGCGCGGGCTCGGGCTGCTGCTGTCGGCTGGCGTGCAAGCGTTCCTCGCTGTCTCAAGGTCGGGTGGTTCATTGTGCGGCCGGGACGGTCGCGGCGCCGAGCCGCACCGACCAGCGTGCGGCAGGAGCAGAGCCGATCACCATGGGTACGGTCCGCTGCCGCCCCTGTGGCATCGCGCGAAGCGGCGCCGACAGTCCGGGTGCGTCCTGGCCGGCGCAGACCAGCACCCGCACCTTCGCCTCCGACCTGTCGGCGACCAGCCCGTCCACCGACTCGATCCGGCGACAGCGACCGGGGATCGTCGCCCCCAGCACGTCGCCGATCACCAGCACGTCGGTGTCCGCGTCGAGTTGGGTCACGAGCGACAGCGCCTGCCGCCGGGCCGTCTCCTGGTCACCGCCGATGGTGAGCGCGTCCGGCGCCACGGCCAGATCGATCCAGAGCCGCCGGCCGTCGTGCTCGCCGAGGATCACCGGGGCGCTCGACGGCGGTGGCTGCTCGCCGTCGGCAAGCCAGCCGTAGGCGGATCCCCACCGGGCCGGGCGCGCGCCGATCAGCCGTACGCTCGCCGGTCCGGTACGGCAGACCAGGTCGGTGACAAGCGCCGCGAACGGATTCGCCGACGAGGCGGGCAGCAGCGAGGCGCCACTGATGTCCGGGGCGGGCAGCGTGATCGGGCCGGAGCGGCCTGGTACGCCGGGGGCGCCGAGGCCGGGGGAGCGAGGCCTGCCGGTGGTGGCGGCGGTGGCGGTCGCCAGTGGCGTCCACATGCCACTGTCCGATGCGGACGGATCGGTCGAGGGCGCCGCCCGGACCGGCTGGTC
Organism: Catenuloplanes sp. NPDC051500; assembly: GCF_044454585.1. Lineage (NCBI taxonomy): Bacteria > Bacillati > Actinomycetota > Actinomycetes > Micromonosporales > Micromonosporaceae > Catenuloplanes > Catenuloplanes sp. NPDC051500. The sequence goes on along the minus strand of NZ_JBITDX010000002.1, from coordinate 36,102 downwards.
GGGCAGCTCCGGCGGGATCAGCTCGCCGAAGACGGCGTCTTCGGCCCTCGCCGGCGCGGGCGGATCCGTGCGCTGCCGTCCGATGCTCTCGGCCCTGGCGGACGAGGCGGTCATCGGGTCCGCGCTCACCGGTGCGGGTGGCGTGGCCGTCGCCGCGGGCGCCCAGGCCGGTACGGCGGGGGCCTCCGCCGGCGCGACGTCGTGCCCACCCCGAGCCGCGGCGTCCGGCGCGGTGCCGGAGGTGCCGGACCCGGCCCCCGGCACGGCGGACCTGGCGTCAGACGTGGCGGAGCTGGCGTCAGACGTGGCGGGCCTGACGCCGGGAGCGGCGGTCCCGGCATCGGGCGTGGCTGGCCTGGCGTCAGACGTGGCGAAGCTGGCGTCAGACGTGGCGGGCCTGACGCCGGGAGCGGCGGTCCCGGCATCGGGCGTGGCTGGCCTGGCGTCAGACGTGGCGGAGCTGGCGTCAGACGTGGCGGGCCTCACGCCGGGAGCGGCGGTCCCGGCATCGGGCATGGCGGGCTTGGTGGGCGTTGCGCTGGGTGTGGCGGGCTTGGCGTCAGGCGTGGCAGGCGTGGCCGGCCCGGCGGCAGGCGCGGTGGGCGTGGCCGGCCTGGCGTCAGGCGTGGCGGGCGGCGTGCCGAATGTGGCGGCTGGACTGTCGCGTGGATCGGTCCGGCCGGCGTATGCGTCGGTCCCGCCTGGCCTGGCGTCGCGGGTGACTGGCGCCGGGCCCGGCCCAGCGGGCGCAGCGGGGACGGCAGGCCCGGCGGGCGTACCGCCCGGGATGTTCGGCGCGGTGCCGCCTCTGCCGGCCCGGCCGGGCGTGGCCTCGGGGGCGGCGGGCGGGAAGGTGCCCGATCCCACCCCCTGTCGCTCCTGCGGTTCCGGCGGCGGGGCCTGCCGGGGGGCCGGCGGCACCGCACGGGCCGGGCCCGCGCTGGACGTCGCCGGACCGGACGGCGGCTGCTGCCGGCCCCCCGCCGAACCCAGCCCGCTAGCGCTCGGCGGTCCCCAGATCGGCGACGCCCCGCGCGTGGTCGGCCGCCGTCCCGTGGCGTCTATCGATGAGCCGGCGCCCTGGGGCGCGGTCCGGCCGGGCGTGGCGTTCCCCGGCACGGTCCTTTCCGGCGTGCTGCCTCCCGGCACGGTCCTTCCCGGCGTGCCGCCTCCCGGTGCGCCGCCGGCCGGTGCGCTGTTTCCGGGTGGGGTGCTCCCCGGCCGCGTACCCACGCCGGGGTTTCGCCCTGGACCCGCCTGCGGAGCGACGGGACGCTCCGGTGTCGCCCGGACACCACCCGGCCGCTGTCGCTCGGCGGGCCGCTCCCGGGCAGGCTCCCCACCCGGGCCCCTGGCAGGCCCACGGTCCGGCGGGCCGCCCGATGCGGCGCCCGGTACCGGCCGGGTCTTGGCCGCGGGAGCCTTCGCGCGGGCCGGCCGACGCCGGGCGGCGAGCGCCATCTGTGCCCAGACCACGAGCAGCACGGCCAGCACGACAAGCGCGATCCGGAGCGCGTTCGGCGAGGTGAGCAGGTCGAGTCCGCCCGATGGCGGCCCGTCGCCGGCCGCCTCGTCGGTCTCCTCGGGCACCGGTGTCTGCTCGGCGGCCGGTGTGGTCGCGTCCGCTGTGGGTGTGGCCGGGCTGGCCGGGGCGGATGGACTGATCACGGGCAGCGGGCCGGACTTCACGCCCGGCCCGCTCGCGTCCTTCGGCAGGGCCAGGACCCAGCCCGGCTCCACCGAGGTCGGGTCAGTCATGGTGCGTCCGTCCGGCTGCACCCGGTCCTTGTTGAGTTCGAAGATCTCCGGGTACCTGTTGCCGTCGCCGAGCGTCGTGCGGGCGATCTGGAACAGGTACTCCCGCTGCCCGTTGACCGGCGGGCCGACGACGTAGTACTTCCCCGTCTCCGCCGGAGCCACCGCCCTGACCTGCGCGAACGCGGGGGTGGCGGCCAGGATGGTGGCGGACGCGACGACCGGCAGCGTGAGCAGGGAAGCGATGCAGAGCACCGCCAGTCGTCGTCTCATGCAGACATAGTCCTTCGCCGTTCGGTCTCGATGCGCTGCGGGGTTCGCACCAGACACGTGTCGGAAATCGTGAACCGGGACGTTCCGCACTCCGTTCTCAGGGTGGTTCTTCCGAGCCTGGAGGGGTTAATGAGCGGAATTACACCGTATTCACCGAGCGGGGGCAACGTATCCGGCGCCGCGGCGGACGTCGCGGCCCGTCTCGGCGTGAGGCGTAACCGCCTGGCCGGCCTGGACGCCCGCCGACTCCGGACCTGCTCGGCCGGTACGGCACGGCCGGTCTGCTCAGTGGTGCGATGAAGATCACGTGGCCGGTCTACTCCGGCGCAGGCTGGGCCGACGCCGGATCCCTGCGGGCCGCGCCGGCAGCCGCCCCGGTGACGGACTGAGGACTCCGGTGCAGGATGCTGCTGCCGTTGCACGCGAGCGGGAAGGAGAGGTTGGCCGATGAACGCGTCCCATTGTGGCGACGGCACCATGCGGTCCCTCGTCGGCTTCCTGGTGCTCGGGCGACTCTCCGAGGCGGAGCGGGCCGCGGTCCTGCTGCATCTGGAGTCGTGCGAGTCCTGCCGTACGGAGCGTGACGAGATTCAGCGGGTCGTCTCGGTGCTCGGGCTGCTCAGCGTCGCGGACGTCCACGAGCTGATCGCCGAGTTCGGCGTGGAGGCCGGCGGTACTGCCGCCGAGGACCAGTTGTTCGGTGCGCCAGGCGACTCCCGGCCGGTGCTGCCCGCATCGTTGCTGCCGGTGTCCGCGATACCGGTGTCCGCCATGCCGGTCTCGGCGATGCCGGTCTCCGCGATGCCGATATCGGCCGTGCCGACCTCGCCTGCCGAGCCGGACTCCCAGGTCGTGGTGGGCCGGGCGCCGATCGGCACGCCGCCGCCCAGGGCGCTGCCCGCCCCGCAGCCGGCAACCCCGCCGGTGCCGGTCCCGAGCCCGCCCACCGCGTCGCAGGCTATGGTGGCCCGGCCCGCCGGTAACGCTCCGGCCGAGGTGGGTGAGCTTCGGCCGGTCGCCCGGATCGGCCCGGCGCCCACTGTCGACCGGCAGAAGCTGCGGATGGCCGAGGGCTACCTGCCACCCCGGCCGACGACCGGACCGCTGGCCCGGGGCCCGCACTCGCATCGCAAGGCACTGTCACGCCGGCGGCGTACCGCTGCGGCTGTGGGTCTGACCGGGGTGGTCGTGGTGGCGCTCGGCGTGACGCTGCTGCTCGCGCCGTGGGGCGGCGCCGAGGGGACCCCGCTTGTCGCGGTCGCCTCCATGGACGACGACGTGAGCGGCATCTCGATGTCCGCGCTGCTGTACGAGGACGACAGCACGGTCTCCGTCCGCCTGACCGCGGACGGGCTGGCCCCCGGCACGGCCTACGAGCTGTACGCGGTCAAGAACAACGGCGAGGACATGCTGCTCGGCCGGCTGACCGGCGACCCGGGCGGCGGGACATTTGCCGGTGACATTGCGTTGCCGGTCGATGACCTCTGGTATTTCAGCGTGCGTGAGGTTGACGGCGGGCTCTCGGTGTCCGCAAATGTCGTGAAGGGTTCGACGCTGCCCGGCTCCGGATCCGCAACGCCATGACGCTCGGCACGGGCCTGACCGCCCGGACCAGCGTGCCCACAGGTCACCGCAGTCAGTGAGGTCATCATTCCGATGGGGAGCACCGCCCACCGTCAAGATTCATCGGGAAAACACCCGCGAACCGTGAACTCGGGTGCTGAGGAGTTCGTTATCACTCCCATGGATCCGGCCACGGGCAGCGCGCCGCCCAGCGACTCGTCGCCTCTTCCCACCCATGACGAGGCGCTTCGGCTCGCCTACGACACGCACGGCCCGATCCTGTTGAACTACCTGATGCGCCTGACCATGGGAAATCGAAGCATGGCGGAGGACATCCTCCAGGAGACGCTCATGCGGGCGTGGAACCATCCGGAGGCGCGTACCCCCGACGGCCAGTGGAGCCGGGGCTGGCTGTTCACCGTGGCCCGGCGCATCGCGATCGATCACATCCGCTCCGCCGCCGGTCGCCCCGTGGAGCAGCTGGACGAGCGGATCGAGGAGCGGCACGCCACCGCCGATCCCATCGATCGCCTGCTCAACTCGCGGGAGGTCCGCGAGGCGGTGGCCCGGCTGCCGGAGCGGTTGCGCACCGCGCTCATCGAGATCTATTTTCAGGAGCGCTCGGTGGCGGAGGCCGCACAGAACCTCTCCGTGCCGGAGGGGACCGTCAAGTCCCGCACGTTCTACGCGCTCCGGGCCCTCCACGAGGATCTCGTGGGCCGCGGATTCACGCTCTGAGCCGTTCCTGACACACCCGCAAAGAATCTTGACCGGTCCGTGAACCCGGCCGTGCCCGGCCACGTTCACAGGGCACCTGTGGCGGAGAGGGATAACCAAGCATGGCAACCAAATCGGTGCCGGAGCGTGTCACCGCGCTCCGCTCGGTCGGCGTGAGGGCGTGGCGTTCCCTCCGGACCACCCGGCAGCGTGTCGAGGCGGGCGTCGCCCTCACCGCGGCCATCGCCTGCATCGTCGCGGCCGGCATCCAGGTGGGCCCGGCCCTGGCCGATCCGAAGATCGAGGGCCTGCCGGTGCCGGACGCCGTGCTCCCCGCGCTCGTGATCGGCGCGACCTCCTGCCCCACGATCACCGCCCCCCGGCTCGCCGCGCAGTTGATGGCCGCCTCCGAGTTCAAGGTCACGGCGAAGTCCGACATCGGCGAGGGTCTCGCCGGGCTGAACGCCGAGGAGTGGAAGAAGTGGGCGCCGTGGCAGCAGGCGGCGCGCACCGACGTGCTCGCCAACGTGCTCGCGCTCGCGCACCGCACCTGTGAGGCCACCGGCCAGGCCCGGACCGCGAAGGTGGGCGGTGACCTCTGGGAGGCCGCCGTGGCCGCCGAGCGCGTCGGCGTGGCGGCGGTGATCGCGAAGAAGGGCGTCCCGGACGCCGCTCAGGACCACGTGGACCGGGTGACCGGCTACGCCAACTGGTACGCCGAGCAGCCGCAGTTCACCGGTGACGGCCAGGCGGCGGTGCCCACATCCTCGTCGGGCGTGGACGCCCCGGGGATGAGCCTCCCGGACGAGTTCGTGGAGCCGGTGCTCAAGGCCGGCCAGATCTGCCCGGCCGTCGCCCCACCGGCGCGCATCGCCGCCCAGCTGATGGCGCTCTCCGCCTTCAACCCGAACCTGCGGGGAAGCAACGGCGGCATGGGCATCGCCCAGTTCACCGAGGCCACCTGGAAGCAGTACCGCCCGTCCGCGAACGCGTCCGTCTGGGCGCCGGAGTCGGCGATCCCCGCGCTCGGCACCGCCATGTGCGATCTGCGGAACCAGCTCTCCGGCCTGAAGCTGACGGACAAGGACGGTGCGGTCACCGATTCGTACACGCTTGCGCTCGCCGCCTTCCAGTGGGGGATCACCGCGGTCCGCGCCGAGGGTGGCGTGCCCCGCAAGGCCGCCGTCGCGCAGTTGCCCGACATGGTCGAGTCGCTGAGCAGCATCTACGACGCGGACACGCGGCTGGCACTCAACAAGCCGTCGCCCAGTCCGTCGGTCTCGTCGAGCTCCAGCCCCAGTCCCAGCCCCAGCCAGACCTCGAGCCCGAGCCCGTCGCCGTCGGCCTCGCTGAGCCCGTCCGTGACGCCGCAGCCGTCCAAGACGAGTCAGGCCCCGCCGGCCAGCAAGTGGAACCCGGCGGTCTCCTGGAAGATCGTGAACGTCCACTACAGCCGCCTGCTTGAGGTCCCCGGCTTCGAGGATTCCAACATCAGCGGCACGACCGTGCACATGTGGGACACGCCGGAGAAGAGCGGTGTCTACGACCGGGACCAGTACTGGCGCATCGCCGACCCGGACAACGACGGCTGGGTCACCATCACCAACGCCCTGTTCGGCAAGGCGCTCGGTGTCCGGGACAAGTCCACCGCGCTCTTCGCGGAGGTGGTCATTCTCGACCCGGTGGCGGGCGACAAGAACCAGCAGTGGCAGCTGAAGGAACTCGGCAACGGGCAGTACAACATCATCAACCGCAATTCCGGCAAAGCGCTCGACATCTCCGGAGACGACTGCTGTGGTGGCAACAGCACGCCGATCACGCAGTACGACCTGCAGGATTACGCGGTCGACCAGAAGTGGACACTGAACAAGTGATCATCCGTCGCTCGACGAGCTGGATCGCGGCGGCGCTCGCCGCGGTCCTGCTCGCCATCGCTCTTCCCGCAGGCCCGGCTCGCGCGGACGACGAGTACGTGCTCTATTACACAGTCACCTCGGCCTACCAGAACAGCCCGGAGAACCTCGCCGAGATCGCGACCCGGTTCCTCGGCGACGCCGCCCGCGCCAACGAGGTCTTCAACCTCAACACCGGCCGGCGGCAGCCGGACGGTGGCGTGCTCGGCGACCCGAACAAGCTGACCGCAGGCTGGTACCTGGTGCTGCCGTGGGACGCGGTCGGCGCGGGCGTGCAGTACGGCGTGCTGCCGTCCACCACACCCGCTCCCAACGGCACCGGCGCACCCGCGCCCGGCCCGGGCGCGACCGGCGCACCGGCCCCGGGGCAGACCGGCGGCGGCCTGCCGGCGAACCCCCCGCCCGCGCCGTCGGGTACGGCGGGTCCGGCCAGCCCGGCCCCGAGCGGGTCTCCGCAACCGCCGCCAAGCGGCAAGTGCGTCGCGGCGACCGCGGCCAGCGCACCGTCGAACTGGGCGATGGCCCGGGTCGCGCCGGACCAGGCCTGGCCGTACACCCGGGGCCTCGGCGTGTCCGTCGCGGTGGTGGACTCCGGCGTGGACCCCAGGGCGCCGCAGTTCGGCAGCCAGGTGGGCCGTGGCGAGGACATCGTGACCGGCGCGGACCGCGGTGACGCGGACTGCCTGGGCACCGGCACCGCGATGGCCGGCCTGGTGGTCGCCCGGCCGACCGAGAAGGACACGTTCAGCGGCATCGCGCCGGACGCGGTGGTGATGCCGATCCGGCTTGTGAACGACAACACGACCGTGGACAAGGCGCGTCAGGCCACCGCGATCGAGGTCGCGATCTCCACCGGCGCCAACGTGATCGCGCTCGGCTCCTACGTGGACATCACCTCCGACGCGGTCGCCCGTGGCGTGCAGAAGGCGCTCGACGCGGGCATCTCGGTGGTGGCCGCCGCGCCGACCGCCGCCGCCGGCGCGGTCACACCCCCGGAGGACGTGATCCTGGTCGGCGGCGTGGGGGTCGACAACAAGCTCGCCGCCGAGTACGTGGCGGACACGGTCGACGTGGTGGCACCCGGCATCAACATCTCCAGCACCGGCATCAACGGCACCACGTTCGTCGGCAGCGGGACGCAGTACGCGGTCGCCCAGGTCGCCGGCGTGGTGGCGCTGATCAGGGCGTCGAAGCCGGGGCTGAACGCCGCGCAGATCACCCACCGGCTGCAGGCCACCGCGGACGCGATGGGTGACGGCCAGCCGAACGCCAACTACGGCTACGGCATGATCAACCCGTTGTCCGCGGTGACCCGTGAGCTGCCCGACGAGGCCACGCTCATCTCGTCGGACGGCAACGGCGCGGAGCCGGTCTCCGGCGGCAACGAGATCCGGATCGCGTTCCTGCTCACCGTCCTGGCCGGCCTGGTGCTCAGCGCGCTGCTGGTCTTCCGTTTCCGGCGGACCATGCGCACGGCGGACGTGGACGACGACCTGGACACGGAGTGGCCGGCCGGCGACCCGGACAGCACGAGGCCCGCGGCGCCCTCCGCACCCGGGCCTCGCTGAGACGGCGATCGGCAGATGACCGCGGCCGGCTACGTGGTGGCAGAGAGGAGTCCGTTCGTGAACCCGCACGGGCGTGAATTCGTGACGGACACGTTCGAGGGCAGCACGGCAAGGGACTCGGTGCCACGTGGCTGACGACGTCTGCGCCGAGCCGCAGCTGCGCGACTCGCTCGGCCTGTACCTGGCCGGCACGCTGCCGGACGACGAATGCGCGGCGGTCGAGTCGCACCTCGGCACCTGCGCGCTGTGCCTGGCGGACGCGGACCGTCTCGGTGAGGCGCTGGCGATGCTCGCCATCCTCTCCGAGACGGACCGCCGCGAGCTCGTCGCCGAGTTCGCGGCCCGCCCCACCCCGGCCATCCAAGATCAAGATCTCGCGGGGGTACGACCGGCGCTCGCCACCTCCGGCCCGTCCCGGCGCCCGTCCTCGGACCGGCCGTCGCCCGCAGCCGGCGGGTCCACCCGTCCCGGTGGCCGGAAGCAGCGCCGTTCGCGGGTGCTGCTGGCCGGCGTCGGGCTGGCCGTGGTGCTGCTGCTCTCCACTGGCGTCGCACTCGGCACCTCCCTGATGGGCCGGCTCGGCGGCTCGGACGCGGTGACGCTGCTGACCGACGCGGAGGACAGCGCGACCGGCGCCACGCTGGCCGTGACCGTCTCCGACCGGGACGGCGAGGTGCGGCTGCGCGCCACGCTGTCCGGCCTGCGCCCGGCCGAGACCTACCGGCTGATCGTCACCGACCTGGACGGCAGGGACTGGCTGATGACCGAGCTGATCGGCGTCGACAAGCCAATCGAGGTGGAGGGCGCCTGCCCGGTGCCGCTCGACCGCCTGGCCAGCATCCGGGTGAACGCCTCGGACGGGACGCTCGCGGTCATGGCGGTCGTCAACCGGGCCGCCACCCCCGGCTCGTCGGACTAGCCGCGCCGTAGCCGCGCCGTGGCCGCGCCCCCGCGGGTCTCACGGCATCTGGCACTGTGCCGCCCGCGGCGGCCGCCACCGTGCCGTCGGACGACCACACCGGCCGCCTGTCCGTGCCGATCAGCGTGCCGTGACTCAGTCCCGGCCCGGTGTCGAGCGGGCCCGGGGAGCCGGCGTCACGGCCCCGGCGGTTCCGGGCACCGACAGAGCAGCGGCACACGGCCCCGGCGGGCCCAGCCGCCGGCCCGCGGAGCCGGTGTTACGGCCCCGGCTGCTCGGGGCACCGGCAGGGCAGCGGCACACGGTCCCGGCGGGCCCGGCCGCCGGCCCGGGGAGCCGGTGTTACGGCCCCGGCGGCTCGGGGCACCGGCAGGGCAGCGGCACACGGTCCCGGCGGGCCCGGCCGCCGGCCCGCGGAGCCGGCGTCACGGCCGCGGCGGGGCCGGGCGCTGGCAGGGCGGCGGCACCAGGTGCGCGGTCCTGTTTCGTGGCCGGGTCGGCAGCGCCGGTCCGGTCGGTGAGCAGCGCGTCGACCGCGGCGTCGTCACCTGTTGCCGAGGCGTGACCCGCGGCATCCGCGCTGCTGACATACTTCGATCGAATTCCGGCGGACGGGCCTTCGGTAACGGCCGGGAGGCGCGTAAGGTCTTCGAGCGGACGGCGGACATGCAGGCATCCCGGCTTCCCGTCGTGGCGGGCGTGAGCACCGCGGAGCCGGCTCTGCTGACCACCGCGGGCTTTCCGGCCGGCGTGGGCGGCCGGGCGTGACGTTCTCCGCACGTCGATGAGATGCCGGAAGCACGGTGTTCTACGGTTCCCGGGTGCGTTGTCATACGGCCTGCGGGCCGGCAGAGTGATCCGGTGGGTGCCGCGGGGGCGCGCCCGGCCGGGCGGACACGGTAGGGGATTGTGGACGTTCAGGAACAAGCGCCGGCCGACCCCGACGCCGGCGCCGACACGTGGCTGAGATCGGTGCAGGCCGCGCACGGGCCGATCGTGTACCGCTACCTCGCCGGAGTCACTCTTGGTGATCGGGCCGCTGCGGAGGACCTGTTGCAGGAGGTGTTGCTGCGCGCCTGGCGGCACTACCCGACGTTGTCCCAGAGCCCGGCTGGTGTTCGCTCCTGGATGTTCGCGGTGGCCCGTAACCTGGTCATCGACGCGGGCCGGGCCCGCCGTGCCCGTCCCGCCGAGGTGAGCCCACCCGATCTCACGCAGCTTCCGGAGCCTGGCGACGCGATGGACCAGGTGCTCACCGCGGGCCTCGTCCGCGAGGCGCTCCAGCAGCTCAGCCCGTTGCATCGGACGGTCCTGATCGAGATCTACTTCGGTGGCGCCCAGGCGGCCGATGTCGCAGGCCGATTGGGCGTACCGGAGGGCACCATAAAGTCGCGAGCGCATTACGCTCTGCGTGCGCTGCGATCCGTTCTCCAACAGATGGAGTCCGGATGATGACGGACCGGGGACGTTGAGGTCACGGTTCGACGGCGACCCGTGAGTAACGTCTGTGACCGTTTTCCCTCGCATTGACAATCCCTTGTGCCGCGTCAAGTATGTGGTGGTTCGCGACCCGGTACGCGCGGGTGGACCCTAGGAGAGAACGGCATGTCGGACAGCCCGGAGGCCCTGTGTGATCAGGGTGGGCGCGGGGTGCTGAGCCCCGGGCGCAGGGCGTTTTCGTCTCGGGTGGGGCGCCGGCGGTGACGATCGGTCATCCTGGCCGTCCGGCGATGCCGGCCGGTCCTCGGCGCGGGTCCGCGAGCGCACTCCGCTGGGTGGCGGAAAATCTGGCAGTCGTCGGGCCCGACCCGGACGGCTCAATCGTCGCCATGTCCGGCCTCCTTCCGGTGGAACCGGGCGTCGTCACAGTCGTGGGCCAGCTCACCGGGCCCGACGACTGGGCGATGATCACCGAGGTGCTGCCGATCGCGGTCCCGCCCGGCGCCGCCGCCCGGCTCGCGGTCTCCGGCGCCGGGATGAGCCCGCCGCACGGCCCGCCCCCCGCCGCACTGCTCGCCGAACAACTCCAGGCGGACGTGTACGCCCCGAACGGCCAGCTCCTGCTGGTGCCCGGCGGTGGCATGTTCGCTGTCGACGGATGGCGCTGGTTCAGCCCGGACGGCATGGTCCGGCAGGGCGGCCGCCGGTTCCCCCGCCCGCACTGGGAGTCCGAGGTGGACACGCTGGCCCGGCACGCGGTCAGCGGGGTGCGCGCGTACGCCGTACCCGCGGGATTGTGGATCTTCTCGGATCTGCCCGGACTGCCGGATCCGAGCCTTGACGACCTGGTGCTCGCGGTTCCCGTCGACCCGGACCGGGTCACCATCGTGCTCGGCCGGCCAGGTGCTCCCGCGCCGAGCGTCGACGCGGCCCGGTCGATGCTCGACGCCCTCGACCCATCCATGGTCATCGCGCCCTACGGTGATGCGGCAGCCGAGTCGCTGCGGCTCGCCACCGCGATCGCCGAGCACTGGGACAGCCCGGTCGAGGTCGCCACCGGCCTGCCCACGCTCGATGTCGAGTACGAGCTGGTCTCCGTCGCGGTCGACCCGGACGGGGAGAGCTGGTGGACGCCGCCGGTCTCCCGGCTCCGCGTCGCGCCAGGCCTCCCGCCCGCCCCGGCCGGTACCGTCGAGCTCCTCGCCGACCTGCGTCCGGCCGGCCCCGGCGGCTACCGGCTCAACGAGCGCTGGGTCGTCGAGGCCACCCAGTTCGGCTTCTGGGTCCGGCCGCCGTTCGCCGGTCAGCACGTCACCGAGGTGCGCCGCCGCCCGTGGAACGCGCAGCGGCTCACCATCCAGGTCGGGCTGCCCGGCCTGCCGCTGCCCGATGACGTGCTGCCGATGCTTCACATGCTTCTCAACCGGCTCCCCGCGTACGTGCGCGCCCGGGTCGCCTTCGTCCCCGAGGAACTCAACCACCTCCTCGAACCGGACTCCACAGACCGGCCCGACGTGGTACTCGCCGCGCAGCGTTCCACCACGCCCCGCTGGTGGCGCCGCGACGACCGGCTCTTCGCGGTGCTACTCACCGCGGACGGCCCCACCGGGATGGTCCGCACCGACGCCGGCGAGGTGGAGCCCGGCCAGCTCGGCGAGATCATCGCCACCTACCGGGACCCGGATCCGCGCCCGGTGCTGCTGCTCGCGTCCGCGCCTGTCGCACCGGACGTCGAACAGCTGCTCGCCGACCAGCTGCAGTCGTTCGTGATCGGGCGCCGCAACGACGGGTGGTGGGCCAGCGCGGCACGCCGGATCGGCCTGGAGCCGCGCGCCGCGGTCATGCTCCCGTCCGGATTCCCGTTCACCGACGCGGAGCTGACCGCCGCGCTCGCCCCGGCCCGCCCGGCACCACGCCGTCAGCCGGTCCGCGCGGCCGATCACGAGCCGCTGCTGTCCCTCACGCCCGGCGGCCAGGAGAGCACGGTGGTGGCGCAGCGGCAGCGCGAGGGCCGGTCCGCGGCGCACACGGTCCTGGTGGCCGCCGGACCGGACTGGCGCCACCCGTTCCGCCTCGACGGGCGGCCCGCGACAGCCTGGGAGCTGGCCCGCACCATCGCCGATCACCGGCCCGGCTGGGCCGGCGACCGGGAGACCGTCTGGCTGGAGGCAGGCGAGCTCAGCGAGGCCCTGCTGCGCCTGCTCGCCAACTACCTCGGCACGCCGGTCGGTACCCGGGCCCGGCTCGTGCCGGACGCGCCGCCTGCGGCACGGGCCACCGGCTGGTTCGCGGTGCCGCCACGCGACGAGGAGGGACAGGACCTCGTCGACCGGTACGGCCGGGGAGGCTATCCAGACCAGGAGAGGCACCACCATGGGGAAGCCTGAGCGGAAGCCGGAGTCCATTGCGGACGTCACAGCGCCGGTCGGTGGTGCGGCGGCCGAGGCACCCGGGGTGAGCGGTGGGCAGGGCGCGGCTGAAGCCGGTGCTGCCACTTCGGCTGGGGCCGGTGCTGCCACTGGGGCTGGGGCTGGTGCTGCGACTTCGGCTGGGGCCGGTGCTGCCACCGGGGCTGACACTCGGGCTGAGTCCGGTGCTGTCACCGGGGCTGGGGCCGGTGGCGTTGCTGTGTCCGGCGGTGCTGTTGCGACCGGCGCGGCGAAGGCGGACGTCGCGGAGTCCGGCAGGGCCGCGGGGGCATCCCCGCGCCGCACGCCGGACGCTGGAAAGCCCCGCAGCGCCTTCGCTCCCGACCCGGAGGACAGCGGCCCGCACCCGACGTTCTCCAGCGCACGTCCGACGGACAGCGGCCCGAACCCGACGTTCTCCAGCCCACGTCCGACGGACAGCGGCCCGCACCCCACGTTCTCCAGCAAACGTCCGACGGACAGCGGCCCCGCCGGGAGCGGCGCGTTCCCACGCCCTGCCGACAGCGGCGGATACCAGCGCCCTACCGAGAGTGGCGCCTATCAGCGCCCTACCGAGAGTGGCGCCTACCCGCGTCCCACCGAGAGTGGCGCCTACCCGCGCCCTACCGAGAGCGGTGCCTTCTCCCGGCCCACCGCGAGCGGCGCGCATCAGACGCCAGACAACAAGCGCCCACCGGTGCAGCGCGCCGTCGCGCTCAGCGGGCTGCCGCCCTACGAGGCCGGCCCTTCCGACGGCCCGCAGTCGACGCCCGCCCCGCCGCCCACGCCCGCCTCGCCGCCCCGAAGCCCTCAGCGCGGTGGCGACCGCGTCGTCGTACCCACGAATCGCCCCACCAGCTCCGCACCCGCTGCCGCGCCCACGTCCCCCGCCCCGGGTGCGCCCGCGATGCCGCCGATGCCCGCGTTCCCACCGCGCCCGGTCTCACCCGCGCCGACGGCCGACGCGGTTCCGGTGCTCGCCGAAGCGTCGCTACCGGACGTGGACCCGGATGACGACCCGCACGCCACCCAGATCGTCGCCGTCCGCCCGGCCGATCCGCCCGCCGCGCCGGGCCGCTCGGCAGGTGAGCGGTTCCGCCCCTGGCTTGTTCCGCTCGTGCTTGTCGGTGTGGTCGCCATCGTCGCCGCGCTGATCGGCGGCAACCGACTCCCGGACGGGCAGTTCACGGACGACGCCGCCGGGCCGGTTCCGCCCGCCGGTCCCGCTGTCACGTTCATCACGCTCGGCCCGCCGTCCAGCCCGGTCGCGTCCGCGCCCGGCTCGGTGACGCCGAGCGGCTCGGTCACCGCGTCCCCGTCTGCGACCCCCACCCCGTCCGTCTCGGCGGGTGCCACAACCCCGGCCGTACCGGCGACGAAGGCCCCTGCCCAGACCGCGGATCCGGGCCGTGGGACCGGGAAGGCCAACACGTCCGGGGCGAACCTCGCGCTGAACCGGCCGGTCTCCGCGTCCAGCTACGAGGGCGAGGCCCAGTGGCCCGCGTCCGCGGCCGTCGACGGGGACACCACCACCCGGTGGAGCAGCGCGTTCTCCGCCGAACCGCAGTCGATCACGGTCGACCTCGGCGAGGTCTGGACGATCAGCACCGTGGAAATCATGTGGGAGCGCGCGCACGCGAAGTCGTACTACGTCGAGGCGTCCGGCGACGGCAGCACCTGGACCCGGATCTACAGCACCACCGCGGGCGCCGAGGGGCAGGCGGTCATCTCGGTCGCCAAGGTCCCCGGCCGGTTCGTGCGGATCACCGGCACGGTCCGCAGCTCCGAGTACGGCTACTCGATCAACGAGTGGCGGGTCTACTAACCGTTTTCGGCTGCCCGTACATCTGTGGATCTTTCCGCCTCGGCGTCCGACCGCGCCCGAAGCCGCCCGACTCCGTCCGCTTGCCCGCCTCCGTTGTCCGAGTGGGTGGAAAGGGGATTACCTTCGCCTGAACGTCGAACTATGCGCGCCCCGCTTCCGTTAAACCGGCGACAACCTCCACGAGCGAAGGCGAGCGGGCGCGATGGGGAACACCCGGCATCCGGCAGCACAGCGGTCGCTGGCATGACGGCGGATCGCTGCACCGACAAGGCGACGCAGACGCTTCTCGGGCTCTACGCACTCGGCAGGCTCTCCGCCGCCGAGCAGAACCGTACCCTTCGGCATCTGGAAGTCTGCCCGTCCTGTCGCACCGAGGTCGCGGACCTGAGCCGGGTCACCTCCGCGCTCGGCCTGCTGACCCCCACGGACATCGCCGAGATCCTCGCCGAGGACGCCGGCCCGCCAGGTCTGACGCCCGGCCCTCGCGCCCCCGTCTGCACCGGTGCGCGCGGCACCCGCGACCGCCGCCCCGGTCGCGCCTCGGCCGGCACCATCGTCCGCGGCTGGAAGTCCTAGACGTTTTCCTTGTCCGGCCCGGTTTCCGGTCGAGACGACGCCGCGAACAGCCCGGTGTGTTGCGGAAGGCGCGTGATGAACGCCTGAAGCCGCCGGTGATGCGCCGTGCACACGCCGATCAGCCGATCAGCGTCCCGGGCAGTGAACGCGGCCAGCATGTCCGCGTGGTCCGCGTGAAGCAGTGCCCGTTCCGCCGCGGCCAGGTGCGACATCGGCTGCAGCGGCTCCGTCATGTTCCACGCGGTGCCGAGCATGTTCAGCAGCCGGCTCATCCGGCACGGCTCGATCAACGCCAGGTGGAACCGCCGGCTCTCGCGGTGGTGCGCGCGCCCGTCGCCCACGCGCACCGCCTCCTCGAGCGCCGCGTGTGCGGTCCGTGCGCGCTCCACGTCGGCCTCGCCCGCCCGCCCCACCGCCACCCGCAACGCCGCGGTCTCCAACGCCTCCCGCGCCAGGTAGATCTCCGCGAACTCCGCCGCGGTAAGCATCGCCACCCGGTACCCGAAGTTCGGCCGGTGGTCGACCAGTCCCTCGCCGATCAGCGTCATCAGCGCCTCCCGCACCGGAATGCGGCTCACCCCGAACACCGCCGCGACCGCGTCCACCGGGATCGGCGTACCCGGCGGCGCCTCGCCGTCCAGGATGCACGCCCGCAACTCGGCCAGGATCACCGACTGCGAGCTGCCCAGCGGCCGCCCCGACAGCCACGTGACAAGCACCGACCGGTGGCGGGAGACGGACATCCCCCGACCATATTCCGGTCGCGTTATCGCCAGGTTTCGGTGCGGGCGCGGCAGGTCACCAGCGCCGCGGTCCCGGTGGCCGAACGCACAGGCCGGCGGTTCCGCGACCCCCGTCTGCCGCCGCGGAACCGTCCTGCCTCGCGATGGGATGCGCCGCCGCTGCGGGTTCCCCGCAGCGGTCCGGCGTCCGGCACCAGACAACCAGCCGTGCGCCGCCCGGTCAGCGATTCCGCAGCAGATCGGAGAATAAAGGCCAAAAGCACAGTTCAAGGGCGCTCCGGGGGTACGGCCGGACCGGAGAATTCCGGAGGATCAGGCGCCCAGGTCGGTCAGCACCACGTCGGTGATCTCGACGCTGAGCGCGGGATTGCCGCCCATCTGGAACGTCAGCTCGCTCGACCGGCTGGTCATGGCCCCGGTGAACCGGTACGTGTGCTGCTGCGGCTCCGTGGAGACCGGGATCGTCTCCATCAGCGACGGGTGGTCCCACGGTGGCTGGTCACCTTGGACCCGCACGCCGATCGTGGCGTCCACGCTCGCCTTCGCTGTGAAGCTGAGCGTGTAGCCGTGGCCGGACGTCACCGGCAGGCAGCCGCGGATGACGAGCATGTCCCACTTCTTGAGCCCGGCGCCCGACTGGGCGGTGGCGGTCCAGCCGTGCGTGGTGAAGTCGCCGAGCCGGACCAGGTCGCTGTTCGACCACCAGGCGTCGAACCGCTGGTCGCTCGTCGCGTCCGGGCGGGCCACGTCCAGCAGGTCGCCGCCCGGCGCGGGCGGGCCGGCCGTGCACGGCGTCTCCGCCGCGGCCGTGCTGTCCGCCTGGGGCGCCACGCTGTCCGTCGCGCCTCCCGCCGGCGGCGCTGCCAGGCCGGTGACCGAGGGCTCATTCCGGTTTGCGACGAAGGCCCAGGTCAGTCCGCCCGCGAGGACGCCGGTCACGGCCACGATCGCGGCGATCAGCAGCGGCCATCGCCACCGCCGGACCGGCCGCGGATCGACAGTGCCGAACCGGTTGTAGCCCTCGGGCACGTCGAAGCCTGGCAGCTCCTTCCCGGCCCCGGCCCCGGGCTCGGGCGCGGGCTCGGTCACGGTCTTGCGGCGAAGGGATTTCTGCAGCTCGTAGACGCGGACCATGGTGTCGTGCCGGCTCCGCCACTGCGCGGTCACGGCCGTGTCACCGCCGCAGATCCCGATGATCGGCATGACCATCCGGTCGAACGAGGGCGGTGTCTTGACCGTCCCGGCGAGCACCGCGTACACCTGCGAGTCGCTCATCGGATGCCGGCTCACCACGTACGACCGGGTCTGACCCGCCGCCCGGACGAACGCGTCGAGCTGCGCGCAGAAGTGCCGGACCGGACTGTCCTCATGCTCCACCGCCATGCCGCTCCTCCGCTCGAATACGACCGAACGACATCGTAGAGTGACATGTCGATCGATGTCCGTACCCCCGGCCCCGCAGTGCGGTGCGGCTCAGCCCTCCGTCACACCCACCTCCCACAGCGCGCTGACCGGCATCGCCCGCAGCCGCTCCCCGAACGGCAGCGTCGTCGTCCCGGTGTAGAGCACGAGCCCGGTGACGAAGTCGTCGCCCAGCCGCTCCTGGAGGCGCCGTAGCCCGCGGAAGTCCTCTGCGCGCACCGTGGAGGCCGCTTTCACCTCGATGCCGACCACCTGGCCGCGCCGGTTCTCAAGCACCGCGTCGACCTCCACCTTGTCCCGGTCGCGGTAGTGGGAGAGCACCGCGAGCTGGTCGGACCAGGTCAACTGCCGGGCCAGTTCGGAGAGGACGAAGCCCTCCAGCAGCCCGCCGAACGGCGCTCCCGGACGCAACAGCGTATGCGCGTTCATCGCGAGCTGCTGCGACGCGATCCCGGAATCCACAAAGATCGTTTTCGGTGTCCGAGTGGCCTGGGCGCCGAGGTTGCGCGACCAGCCCGGGATCTGCTTGATCAGGAAGACCTCGTCGAGCAGCTGCACGTACCGGTTGATCGTCGGGCGGCTCAGCTCCAGGCCGGACTCCAGCCCACGGACCGTCGTCGCGGACCGCGCCGCGAGCAGGCCGATCAGCCGGTGCAATTGAGGCACTCGCTCGATCTCCGCCAGCTGCCGCACGTCCCGGTCGACAAGCGCCTGCACGTAACTGTCCAGGAACCGGCCACGCCGCCGCGGATCGTTACGGCTGACCGCCTCCGGCATGCCGCCGCGGACGACGCGAGCCGCGTAGTCGGCGCGGCTGACCGCCGACTCGTGCCGCAGGCCGGGGCCGAGCGCGAACACCGCGTCGATGAACCGGTCCGGCGTGCCGTCTATCTCGCCCTGGGAGAACGGCCACAGCTCCACCGTCTCCATCCGGCCGGGCAGCGCGTCCGGCAGATCGCGGAGCGCGAGCAGCCGGGACGAGCCGCTGAGCAGGTAACTGCCCGGCCTCGGGTCGGAGTCGACGGATGCCTTGATCGCCAGCAGCAGCTCCGGCACGCGTTGGATCTCGTCGATGACCATCAGGTCGTCCGAGTCGACGAAACCGACCGGATCGGCGAGCGCCGCCTCGCGGTCCTGCGGCAGGTCGAGGTCCCGCCGCTGCGCCGGGCGGCCGCTCGCGATCACTCTGATCAGGGTGCTCTTGCCGGACTGCCGGGCGCCGTTGACCAGCACCACCCGGGTGTCCGCGAGAGCGGCGTCGACGAGCGCCTGCGCGCGTCGCGGAAGCAGATCAGACCTGGCCATGCCCCCATCATATGGCGCAATCTTGCAGTAAGCGACCTTGAGACTTTACGTTTGCGAAGCCGGAGCCTTTACACTTGCGAACCCGTTGACTTTACGTTTGAGAAGGTGCCAGCTTTACAGTTGCGACACCTGAAGGCGTGGATTCCGCGGTCAGAAAAGGTCGTGCGGGTCGATCTGGATGCGGACCGGGTGGGGGGACTTGCGGGCGCTGCGGACGCCGGCGGCCTCGTGAAGCGACTTCGCCAGGGCGGCGGAGGCGCCGCGGCGGACCCGGACCAGCATGCGTTCCTGGTCGTCGGCGGCCGGGACCGGTCCGAGCAGCTCGGCCTCGTCGGGGAGGTGGGCGGTCTCCAGCAGGTCGGCGACCGCGTCGGGCGGGCCGGTGAGGCTGGCAATCCGGGCGGCGGGCGGGAAGGCCAGTTCGCGGCGTTCGGCAAGCTCGCGGGCGGCGTACCAGGCGGGGTCCCAGCGCAGCAACGCCTGCACGGCGGGAATGGCGCCGTCCGCGACCACCACCACGCGGCCGCCGGCGCGGTGCGGGCGGGCCAGCGCGGCCGCTGTCAGCCAGCGGCGCAACGCCTCCTCGCCGGCGCGCAGGTCCGCGCGGGTGAGCAGCGCCCAGGTGTCAAGCAGCAGCACCGCGCCGTAGCCGCCCTCCGCGACCGGCTCGGCGCCGGGCGTGCAGACCACGACCGCGGGCTCGTCCGGCACAAGCGTGAGCACCTCGTCCCGGCCGGACGTGCGCACCGGCACGCCGGGAAACGCGCGGCCCAGCTCCTCCGCGGTGCGCCGGGCTCCGATAATCGAGGCGCGAAGGCGGTGACCGCCGCACTCCGGGCAGGTGTAGTCCGCCGCGACCCGCCCGCACCAGCGGCAGCCCGGCACCGCGTGCGACGAGCGCAGCTCAAGCGGGCCCTGGCAGTGCGCGCAGCGGGCGGGGGAGCGGCAGGTCACGCACGCGGTCGACGGCAGGTACCCGCGCCTCGGCACCTGCACCAGCACCGGCGCGCCGGCCCGCAGCGCGGTCCGGGCCGCCTCCCAGGCCACGCTCGGCAGCCGCGCGGTCTCCGCGGCCGCGTCCCGGGCCAGCTGCGGGTCGTCGCCGATCGGGGCCACGTGCGGGGCGCGCGCCCGCAGCGCGTCCCGGCTGCCGGCCAGCTCGTGCGCCCAGCCGGTCTCCACGAGCAGCTGCGCCTCCGCGGTCCGGGTGAAGCCGCCGGCCAGCACCGCGGCGCCGGTCAGCTGCGCGCGGGTCAGCAGCACCTCGCGCGCGTGCGGGTAGGGCGCGCGCGGCTCGCCGTGCGAGTCGTCGCCGTCGTCCCAGATCACCACCAGGCCCAGGTCGTGCACGGGTGCGAACGCGGCCGCGCGCGTCCCGATCACCACCGGCGCCTCGCCGCGCAGCCCGGCCAGGAACGCCCGGTACCGCTTCGCCGGCCCCAGCGACGCCGCAAGCACCGTGTGCCGCCCGGCGCCAAGCGTCGCGGTCAGCGCCGCGTCCAGCCGTTCCAGGTCGCGCGCGTCCGGCACCACCGCGACCACGCCCTGACCTGCGGCGACGGTCACCGCGGCCGCCTCGGCGATCCGCCGCGGCCAGTCCTCGCCGGGCAACGCGGACCACACGGCCCGCGGCGCGCGCCGCTCTTCGAGCGCAAGCAGGAAACCGGGCCCATGAGGGTACGGCGCCCACCCTTCTCCGCCCAGCTCGGTGACCGACGCCGTCCCCGTCTCGGCAGGGCCGTCGGCGGCCTCGTCGCGTACCCCCGGATCGGTCTCGGGTGTGGGTTTCTCCTGCTCCGCGCGAGCGTGGCGGGCCGGGACGGCCAGCCGGAGCACGTCGGCCAGGCTTCCCGCGTAGCGCTCGGCGATCGTCCGGACCAGGTGCAGCACCTCGTCGGTAAGCACCCGTTCCGGCGAGACGAGCTTGTCGAGGAAGCCGAGCTTCCCCTCGTGCGTGGACGTCGCCACCCGCTCCAGCAGCCAGCCGTCGATCAGCTGGCCGGCGAACCGCACCCGGACCCGCGTGCCCGGCTGCGCGGTCTCGCCCAGCTCGGCCGGGACCAGGTAGTCGAACGCGCGGTCCAGGTGGGGGAGCGGCACGTCCACGCAGATCCGGGCGACCGGCAGCGTCTCGGCCGGCTCCCGCGGCGGTTTCGGTTTCGCCGCCTGGGACCGGCCCGGCTTGCCGCCCGGCGTCGGCGGGGGCGCGGCAGCCTTGGCGGCCACCGCGCGTGCCACAGACGCGCCGCCCCCGACCGCATCAGCGGTCAGGGTCAGCCCGTCCAGCGACAGCTCACCCGCCGACTCGTCTCCCACCACGAAATCCTGTCACGTGCCTCCGACAGGATCGCGGAGAGGCGTTACTGCAGACGACCGGTGAACGCCAGCACAAGCGTCTCGATTGCCGAGGCCGGCTCGCGTAGCACCAGGTTACGGCCGCCTGCCGCGGCCGCCACCTTCTCAAGCGACGCCGCGTCCGCGTCCGGGCCGACCGCGATCGTGACGACCTGCACCGGCTTGTCCTTGATCTGCTCCTTGGCGAGCTTCGCGGTCAGCTGCTCGAGCGTCAGCCCGGTCGCGACCTCGTTCGCCCCGTCCGTGATGATCACGACCGAGTTGGTGCTGCCGGCCTCCCACTGCTTCTGCATGGTCTTGAACGCGTCGTAGACCGTGTCGTACAGCGGGGTGTCGCCCTCGGCCCGCAGCGCGCCGACCGCCTGGTTGAGCGCCTGCGCACGCGGGATCGCGCCCGCGTTCGCCGGGTACGGGCCGAACGGCACCAGCTCCCGGTGCGCCTGACCGTCCCCGCGCCCGGAGAACTCCCACAGCCCGATGCTCATCGTGTGCGGCAGCAGGTTGAAGCCGGCGCCCGCGGTCTGCTGCAGCAGCGCCAGCCGGTTGAGCTTGGTGTCCGGCACGGGCTTCGTCATCGACCCGGACGTGTCGAGCACGACGAGCAGGTTGACCTTGCGCTGCAGGTCAGCCCACGCGGCCATGACCTGGCTGAGCCGCTCCGGGGTGATCGCGGCCCGGGCGGCGGGCGGCGCGGCCGGGTAACCGGCGCTCACCGGCAGCGCGGCGGTGCCGTCGGTCGCGCCGTCCGGCGTGCGCAGGTAGTGCCGGGCCAGGATCGCGCGCGCGTCCGGCCCGTGCAGATACTGCCGGATGTCATCGGCCGCGGCTCGGTCCCGGCCGGAAACCCAGCTCGCGGTGAGCGGCACGTAGGGGAAGTCCGCCACGAACGACTGCTGCGTGTCGTAGACCGGCGCCATCTCACCGGCCGGGTTCGCCGCGTTGTACTCCGCGACCTCCTTCTCCAGCGCCGGGAACGCCGCGACCGCCGAGTTCTGATCGATCGCGGCCGCGGTGGACTGCGCCGCGAAGAACACGCCCGCGTCCGGTGCGAAACCGCCGACCACCCGGCTGACCTGCAGGCCCGCGATCAGCTGCTGTTGGCCGACCTCGCCGGTGCCGGTCGGGTCCAGGATGGAGAGCACCGACGCCAGCCCGGCCGTCGAGGTGGCCGGGTCGGTCAGGCCGACGCGCATGCTCGCGTACTCGGGATGGCCGGCCTTGGCCCACACGTCCGGCTGGGAGAGCGCGCCGATCACGTCCTGCCGGCCGAGCGGGCGCTGCGGCCAGCCGAGCGCGGTGGCCATCGGCTTGCGGAGCGCGAGCACCGCGGGCGAGGTGGCGATGCTCTCCGGCTGTGCGCCGAGCAGTTCGGCGGCCTCGGGACGGGAGCCCGCGACGCTGAGCCAGACGCTTGAGTCCGGCACCCACACGTCCGGCTTGTCGCCGTCCCGGGCCGGGTCCCAGCCGGGGCCGACCGCGGCCGCTGCCTGCCCGGACTCCTGCACGACGGTCCGCGCGGTGACGCACGCGCCGTCCACTGTGGGCCGGGTGGCGTTCCACTTCGCGAGCACCTGGTTCAGCGCCGGCTCCACGGTCGGGGAGGCCACGACCGTGACGGTCGAGGAGGTCAGGCACCGTCCGGCCAGCGACAGCATGCCCCGCTGCCAGAGCACGCCGACAGTGCCGGCCGCGACGGCCATGCAGAGCAGGATGACCAGACCTATGCGAAGCACGGTCAGGCCCGGGCGGCGACGCCGGGTGACCACGCCTGAAGTGTCCATGTCTATCTACCTCTCCCAGGGTTTGACGTGCGTACCGTATGTGGTCTCCGCAGCCCGGAGGGCATTTTGTGAACAACGCGGCAACAATCGAGATCTGTGAACTCGGCACCGTTCCACACCGTTGCTAGGGCGTTCTTCTGCCCGGACGACGCCGTCCGGGCACGGCGCTGGTGCGTGGACGGTGAGATGACTGTGCAGAAGGTGCTGGCCGGCAAGTACGAACTGCTATTGCCGGTCGGGGTCGGGCCCCACGGCACCATGTGGCGCGCGACCGCGCTCGAGACCGGCGCCACGCACGCGGTGAAGATCCTCGCCGGTGAGTACGCCGGGGACGAGCGCGTGGTGAGCCGGCTGCGCGATGCGGCCCCGGCCCTCGCCGAGCGGATCCACCCGGTGTGGGAGCCGGTCACCGACCTGGTGATCGAGGGGGACACGGCCGGGCTCGTCTCCGGCCTGATCACCGGGGTGGACCTGCGGCGCTGGATCTCCCGTGGCGGGTCGGCGCCGCTCGTGGAGGTGCTCACCATCGCCGCGTCCTGCGCCGGCGCGCTCACCGCCGCACACGAACGCGGCATCGTCCACCGGAACATCAAACCAAGCAACGTTCTGTTCGCCGACGACGGCTCCGTGCACCTCACCGACGCCCGGATGGGCTGGCTCACCGGCCGTGACGAGGACACCCACGGCGAGCCCGAGCCGGCCGGCGACATCCGCCAGTTCGGTGCGCTGCTCCACGAGATGATCACCGGGCGGCCACCGGCCGATGACGAGTCCTCCGCGCGGCCGCTCACCGAGGCAGCCGGCGCCGGGGTCGCCGCGCTGATCCAGGCCTGTCTGTCCGCACGGCCCGCCGACCGGCCGGACGCGAAGGAGCTTGCCGCACGGCTCCAGGCCGCGGCGGCGGACACCGCCCCGGCGTTGCTCGCGTCGCCCTACGTGGGCCGCCGTCGCGTGGACACCGGCGAACCGGACCCCGGGCCGGAGGACAGCGGAGCGTCCTGGATGGTCGGCTCGCCGTCCGGCGGGTGGAGCCGGTCGTCGCCGACGAGCAGCGGGAGCGGACGGCGCCTGCAGACGGCGATGCCGCTGAAAGGGCTCTATCCGCTGGGACATCCCACGCCGGGCCCCGCGCCCGAGACGTTCGGCGGGACGCCCGAGACGTTCGGCGGGACGCCCGCGACGTTCGGCGGGACGCCCGAGGCCGAGGCGTCCGGCGGGTCCCGGAATCAGGCGACGTTCGGGGCGCCTCAGGATTCGGGAAGCTCACGAGTGTCCGGGAGCGCGGGAGCCGTCGGAGCCCCGACGCCCGCGGATGACCTGCCGACCGTCGCGAGCCCGCCGTCCGCGAGCGGGTCGCCTGCCGGTTCACCTGCCGGTTCACCTGCCGGTTCACCTGCCGGGTCGTCTGCCGGTTCACCTGCTGCTTCGCCGGGCCCGACGTCGTCCGGCCGGAACAGAGTGCCCGCGCCGGCGTCACCGCCGTTCGGAAAGCCGCCTGAGCCCGCGCCGGCCCGCCGTCCCGCCCGCCTGGACCCGGGCCCGCTGTGGAAACAGCCCGTGCCCGTGGAGCAGGCCGTGCCCCGGGTGGCCCCGGTGCCCGTCGATCCGCAATCGTCCCGGCCGGTGCCGCCGGTCGCGCTTCCGGCCGCACGTCTATCGGAGTCGTCGTCCCGGCCGGTGCCGTCGGTCGCGCCTCCCGCCGCACGTCTATCGGAGTCGTCGTCCCGGCCCGCGCCGCCGGTCGGGCCTCCGGCCGGGCCTCCGGCCGCACGTCTATCGGAGTCGTCGTCCCGGCCCGCGCCTCCGGCCGCACGTCCACCGGAGACAACGCCCCTGGGGCCTGCCGCGCCCGCCGCCGCGCCTGGGATGACGCCCCGGCCGCCGGCCGTACCGGCTGCCGTGCCGGAGGTGCCGGCGATGACCACACGGCCCGCGCGCCGGCCCGTGCCGCCCGGACGCCAGCGGGCGGCGGCCACCGCCGGCATCCTGACCACGGCCGTCGCCACCGGTGCGGTCCTGCTCGCCGTCACCTACTCCACCGGGCGCGCGCCCACGCCGGAGGCGGGGCCGGAGCCGCCGGCGAGCCTGGCGACCGCCTCGGTCGCCGCGCCGATCCCGTCCGGCCCGGCGACGGAGCTGAGCAGCGAGGGCGCCAAGGCCTTCGTCCCGTACTGGTTCACCACGCTCGATCACGCGCTCCGCACCGGCGACACCTCCGCGCTCGCGGCGGCGAGCGACACGTCCTGCACGTCCTGCGCGGACGCGATCGCGGCGATCACCGAGGGGTACCGCGAGGGCGGCACGATCCGGGACGCCGGCTACGTGGTGCGCAGCGTCAACCCGGACAGCTTCTTCACGCTCGACCGCCCGATCCTGCGCGTGGTCGTCGACCGCAGCCCGGGGACCGTCCTCGGCCCGGACGGCACGCCCCGCCGTACGCTGCCCCGCTTTACGTTCCTCTCCTGCCAGGTCGCGCTGACCAGGTCCGGGGAGACCTGGACGGTAAGCGACCTGCAGACCACCGCCCCACTCGCGTGAACCCGAGCAGCCGAAGGAACCAGATGACCGAGATGTCCGGCCCGCGCCTCGCGCCCTGGGTCGCGCCAGTCAACGCGCTCCTGAGCCCGGCCGATCCGCTGGTGCGCGCCCTGTCCCGGTTCTCCCTGCTGGAGCGGGCCGCCGGACTGCGCGGCGCGGACGACGAGACCGGCTTCCTGGACGGGATGCGTGTGCTTCACGAGCACATCCAGGCCGCGGACCTGACGCCGCTGGGCCGGCTGGCGATGCGTACCGAGATCGCCAGGCGCCTTTCGAACCGCGGGCGCGTGCTTCGTACGCTCCGCGCCGACCCGGAACTCGCGGAGGCACCCGTGCGCCGGCCGGTCTTCGTCACCGGGCTGCCCCGCACCGGCACCTCGCTGCTGCACGGGCTGCTCGGGCACCGTACCGGCGCGCGGGCTCCGATGTTCTGGGAACTGCTGCACCCGGCCGCGCGCGGCGGTGAGGCGGCCGGTCGCCGGCTCACCACCCGGATGCTGGCCGGCCTTTACTACGCGATGCTGCCCGCGATGCGCACAATCCATCCGCTCGGCGCGACCGATCCGGAGGAGTGCGTCTTCCTGCTGCCGCACAACGGTGTTCACCTGACCCGGGTGCCGATGCCCGGATACCGCCGCTGGTACGACGCGCACGACTTCACCCCCGATTACCGCTATCTGAAGCAGCAGCTGCAGGTGATGCAGCGGGGCAACGCGCCACAGTGGATCCTCAAGTCGCCCTGTCACCTCGGCAACCTGGACGCGCTGCTGCGGGTCTTCCCCGATGCCCTGATCGTCACCACCCACCGTGACCCGGCGGCCGCGCTCGCCTCCTGGTGCAGCTTCTGCGAGGCGACGCTGCGCATGCACAACCGGCACGTCGACCTCGCCGAGATCGGGCGCACCTGGCTCGACTTCTGGACCCGGGCCGCGTCCGCTGCCGAGGAGGTGCGGCGGCACGCGACAGCGGACTTCGTCGACGTCGGCTACGAGGCGCTCGCGGCGGACCCGGCGGGTGCCACGGCCGCGATCTGGGATCGGATCGGCCGGCCGCTGACCGGCGACGAGCGGGCCGCGCTCACCGTGTTCGCCGGGCGGGACCGCCGTCGGAGCCCCGGCACCCATCGGTACACGCTGGAGCGGTACGGCCTCGACGAGGCGGTGGTCCGGGCCGCGTTCTCCACCCGGCAGGCCGCCTGACCGAACCCGCACCCCGCCCGCCCGCAGCGGGGTGCGAGGCGGGTCAGACGTACAGCGCGATCGCGTCCTGGCTCGCCACCGTCGCGGTGAACCGGCCGGCCGAGTCGACCGTGTAGGTGGCGCCGGTGCAGCCGCCGCCCGAGGTCCGCTCGCCGTGCTGGACGTCGCAGTACGTGCCGGCCGGCAGCGAGGTCTGGAACGTGCGGGTCAGCGCGGACGTCTCGTGGTTGATCGCCAGGTAGGCCCGGTTGCCGCGGCCGAACGCGATCTGATCGGCGCCGTTGTCCCACCAGTTCGTGACAGCGGTGTCGCCGGCCGCGTTGCGCAGCGCGACCATGTTCTCGATCTGCGGCCACGCGTGCTGGCACTTCCAGCCGTCCGCCCAGCACGCGGTCACGGCGCCGCCGTTCGGCGGGCCGGCGTCCTTGTTCGACCACTCGTAGCCGGAGTTGACGTCCGGCGCGCCGTACGGCCAGGCCAGCATGAACACGTTCGCAAGCGTGTAGTCCGCGCCGTGCTTGTAGTTGAGCGTGTCGCCGACCCGCTCGGTGTCGTGGTTGTCGACGAACACCGCGGCCTGGCCGGACCCGAGATAGCCCCAACCCTCGCCGTAGTTCTTCAGGTACGCCAGGTTCTCGTTCTGGAAGACGCGTTTGAGGTCGCGGGCGTACCGGAACTCCTGCACGTCGCCGGTGGGCAGGTACTCGTTCGGCGTCACGGCCTCGCCGGCGCCGAAGATGACCTCCTGCTTCCAGTACGCGCCCGGGTTCGTCAGCCTCGACTTGATCCCGGCCAGGTCCGCGGCCGCCATGTGCTTGGCCGCGTCGATCCGGAAGCCGTCGACGCCCATCGAGGACAGGTCGTTGAGGTAGGCGGCGATCCGCCCGCGCACGTAGTCGCTGCCGGTGTTCAGATCGGAGAGGTTCTCCAGCTCGCAGTCCTGCACGTTGCCGCGGTTGGTGTAGTCATTGATCTTCGTGCGGCAGGTGTGGAAGTCCCAGTCCGCATAAGTCCCGGGATAGGTGTACTTACTGTAAGAAGTCCCGCCGGTTCCGGTCCCGCCGCCCGCGCTCATGTGATTGATCACCGAGTCCGCGACGACCTTCACCCCGGCCGTGTGGCAGGCGGCGATCATGGCCTTGAACTGGTCACGGTTGCCGAGCCGGCCGGCGATCTGATAGCTGACCGGCTGGTACGACGTCCACCACGCCTCGCCCTGTATGTGCTCCATCGGCGGGCTGACCTGCACGTACCCGTAGCCGGCCGGGCCCAGACGGTTCGTGCACTCGCGCCCGATCGCGTCGAAGCGCCACTCGAACAGAACGGCGGTCACGTCGCGGGTGCCGGGCGGTGCGGCGTTCGCATCCGGCCCGGCGGCGACCGCGCCGATCGCGAAGGCGGCGCCGGCCCCGGCCAGCACCACCGCGGCTATCGCGGCGGGCAGGCCCCGGCGTCTGCGGACTGTGCTCACGTCGTACCCCCGATGGGTTTGCTGGTTTTGGGGTGTTTTCGGGCAGCATAGGCGCGGCCCGCGACGGGAGCAAGATCGTTCCTTATCAATCCATTAAGGACGCCGCCGGTAGGGTCACACGCTCCCGGCCCACTCCGCGAGCACCTCGAAGACCGGCGCGCGGCCGGCGAACCGCTCCGACATGTCACGGCTGTCGTAGCTGTAGCCGTTTGTGGTGGCGGTTTCCCCGGCCGACGCGACCATCCGGGGCGCGAGCCAGAAGAACCGTGCCGCGCCCATCACCCGGATCGCCCGGCGCACCACGTCGGGGCCGGCGGCACCGCGTGGTCCCGGTCGACCTCGTCCGGGACCGGCTGGGCCGGACGAGATCGATCGGAAGTGTCATGCGACAACGCTAGAGCAGGGCCTTCGCCACGTCGTCGGGGTGGGTCAGCAGCGCCTCGTGGCCGCCCGGCACCGTTGTCGGGGTGAGCCCGAGCCGGGCCGCGAACTCGGCGCCCGGCTTGGCCAGCGCCAGATCCCGCTCGGCAAGCACGTACCGGGCGGTCAGCCCGATCGAGGTCACCTGCGGCACGTCGAGCGTGTCAGTGAAGTAGTGGCCCGGGTGCGGGACCAGCAGCTCGTGGATCACGCGCTGGACCGGCTCCGGCTCGTCCGGAAGCAGCACGGCCTGAAGCGCGTCGAACCCGATCGGCACCACACCCTCCGCCTCGATCGTCGCGCGGACAAATCCGCCCATCTCAGCCGGCAGCTCGTCCACCTGGGACACGCCGGGCTCCGGGACGACAGCGCTGAAATACACCACCTCGGCGATCCGGTCCGGCAGCCGGTGGGCCGCGCCGGTCGCCGGGTAGCCGCCCCAGCTGTGCGCGACCAGGACCACGTCACGCATGTCGTACCCGCGGATGGTGTCGATGATGTGGTCCACCGCGTCGGTGAGCCGGACGCCTGTCGGGTCGCCGTCGTCGATGCCAGGCATGGTCAGCGTCAGCGCGCGGTGACCGGCGGCGCGCAGCCGCGTGGCGACCGGCTGCCATGCCCACGCGCCGTGCCAGGCGCCGGGGATGAGTACGTAGTTCTTCACACTGCCGATCGTGGTCGGCGGCGCGTCATTCGGGGAGTGCTATGAATCGCAGATGACGATCCTTTTGTCGCAGGTGGCGCTGCTTGTCGAGGAGCGGTCCAGCGCGTTCGAGGCGGGCGCCGCCACCGAGATCTTCGGCCCGCCGCTCTACACGCTGACGATCTGCGCCGCCGCCCCGCACACCACGATGCGCGGCGGCCTGATCGCGCCCGCCCACGGACTGGAGGCGCTTGACACCGCGGGCACAATCGTCCTCCCGGACCGTCCCATGCAGGCGGTCGCCGCCGAGGTGATCACGGCCCTGACCAGGGCGCATGCGCGAGGTGCGCGGCTTATCGCGTCCGGCGGCGGCGTTTTCACGCTTGCCGCGGCCGGCCTCCTGGACGGGCGCCGCGTCACCACCCACCGTGATCTCGCGGGCCTCCTGCACGATCAATATCCGGGGGTACGGGTCGAGCCCGACTCGCTGTTCGTGGACGACGGTGACATCCTCACCGCGGCCGGCAGCGCCGCCGCGCTCGACCTCGGCCTGCATGTGATCCGCACCGACCACGGCGCGGAGACCGGCTGCACGGTGGCGAAGCGCCTCGCGTTCCCGGTGCACCGTGACGGCTTCCAGTCCCAGACCGTCGAGCGCGCGATGCCCGAGGTGCCGGACGAGTCGCTGGCGCCGCTGCTGAGCTGGGCGCAGCGCCGCCTGCACGAACCGATCGGCGTCGCCGAGCTGGCCACCGCGGCCGGGATCAGCGTCGCCACGCTGCACCGCCGCTTCCAGGCGCAGATCGGTGTCACGCCGCTGGCCTGGCTCACCCGCGGCCGGGTGCTCATCGCCTGCCGCCTGCTTGAGCGCGGCGAGACCCGGATGGAGGTGATCGCCCGCCGCAGCGGCCTCGGCACCGCCTCCCACCTGCGCACGGTCCTGCGCCGCGAACTCGGCGTCACCCCCACCGAATACCAGCGCCGGTACGCCCCGGCCACCGCCGTCGAGGAGCACCTTCGCCACGTGGTCCGGGTCGGCGATTAGCTCGTGTGTGGTCCCGGTCTCGTTCCCCCGATATATTCATCCGACTCGGGGCCGGGGGAGAGCGCTTCTCGAAACAACCGGGCCCTACCTTTCCGGGACAGACAGGGCGCGGATCGAGGGCGACGGGCTGAGGACGCATGCGGATTCTTATGGTGGAGGACGATTTCCGGGTCGCCGCCGCGATGATGTCGATGCTGCAGCGCAGCGGATACACGGTCGAGCACGCCGCGACGGCCGAGGCCGCGCTCTCCGCCGCCCCGTCCGACCTGGTGCTCCTCGACCTGAACCTGCCGGACGGCGACGGCGTCGACGTGTGCCGGACATTCCGGGCCCGCGACCCCGACCTGGCCATCATCGCGGTGACCGCGCGCGGTGAAGAACGGGACCGGGTCGTCGGCTTGCGGATGGGCGCGGACGACTACGTGGTCAAGCCGTTCTCCATGGCCGAGCTGCAGGCCCGCATCGAGGCGCTGCTGCGGCGTACCGCACGGTCCGGCCGGGCCGCGCCGGAAACTGTCGAGGTCGGGCCGCTGCGCATCGACTACGCCGCCCGGACGGTGCAGGTGGACGGCCGCCCGGTCTCGCTCACCCGCAAGGAGTTCGACATCCTCGGCTCGCTGGCCCGGCAGCCGGGCGTGGTGCTGACCGGCGAGCGACTGCTGCTCGACGTGTGGCAGACCACCTGGTCCGGGCGGCACACGCTGCAGGTACACGTCGGCTCGCTGCGGGCCAAGCTCGGCCGGCCCGACCTCGTGCAGAACGTTCGCGGCGTGGGCTACCGTCTCAGCACCGACTGAACGCTGAGGAGGGCCGGTGCGCAGGAGACTGGTGGCCACCTATGTTCTCCTGCTCTGCATGGTCCTGCTGGCGCTGGAGATCCCGCTCGCGGTCTCGCTCACCGGCCGGGAGACCGAGCGCGTCCTCTCCGACCGGGTCGCGGACGCCACCAGGTTCGCCTCGCTTGCCGTACCCGCGGTCCGCAGCGGCGAACTGGCCTCGCTCCTCGACGAACTCGGCCGTTACCACGAGCTGTACGGCATCGGCGCGATCTTCGTCGACTCGGACCAGCGGCCGTGGATCGGTTTCGGCGGCGACCACTCCGTCCCGGCGTACGGCGAGGTGGCGGTCCGCGGCGCGCTGGCCGGCCGCACGGTCAGCACGCCAGGCACGCTCTGGCCCTGGGAGTCCCGCCCGCTCGTGGTCGCGGTCCCGGTCAACGACGGCGGCGCGGTGCTCGGCGCGATCGTGACGATCTCACCGACCTGGGACAACCGCCGCGAGGTCGCCGTCGCCTGGCTCGAGCTGGGCGTGCTCGGCCTGTTCGCGGTGGCGGTCTGCGTGCTCGCCGCGTTCTGGCTGGCCGGCTGGGTGCTGCAACCTGTCACCCGGCTCGACGCGGTCACCCACGAGATCGCGGCCGGCGACGGCGGGGCCCGGGTCCATCCCGGAGGCGGGCCGCCCGAGCTGCGCCGCCTCTCGGCAAGCTTCAACGAGATGGCCGACGCGATGGCGGACTCGCTCGAACGCCAGCGGTCCTTCGTCGCACACGCCAGCCACCAGCTGCGCAACCCGCTCACCGTGCTCCGCCTGCGGGTGGAGAGCCTGGGCCTGTACCTGGCCGACGACGACGCACGCGAGGACCACCGGTTCGCGCTCGAGGAGACCGACAGGTTCGCCGGGATGCTCGACGGCCTGCTCTCCCTGGCCCGCGCCGAGCGGGGCCGGTACGAGACGGAGACCGTCGACGCGGTCGCCGTCACGCTGAACCGGGAACGGTCCTGGCGCCCGCTCACCGAGCTGCGCGGCATCACGCTTCGGGTCACCGTGCCGGACCGGCCACGGCACATCGAGACCATCCCGACCGGCCTCGACCAGGCGCTCGACGCGCTGATCGACAACGCGCTCAAGTTCACGCCCGGCGGCGGCAGCGTCGAGGTGACTGTGGAGTCGCGGGACGGCGGCGTCGAGGTGACCGTACGAGACACCGGCCCCGGCATGACCGAGGAGCAGTGCCGGCACGCCACCGACCGCTTCTGGCGCGCACCCGACGCGCAGAACGTGGACGGAGCCGGCCTGGGCCTGCCGATCGTCGCCGTCCTCGTGGAGGCGTCCGGCGGCAGGATGACGCTCGCACCGGCCCCGGCCGGCGGCCTGGAGGCCCGGCTCTGGTGGCGCCCCGGAAAAGCAGTTCCGGCTACGGTTTGACTGACCGGTAGTAGCGCGCCGCGCCCGGATGCAGCGGCGCCGGCATGGTGGCGGCCGCGGACCGCACGTCCAGCGCCTCGAGCGCCGGGTGCGCCACGGCAAGCACGTCCCGCCGCTCCAGCAGCAGCCGAGTCACGTCGTAGGCCAGCGCGTCCGGCAGCGATGCGGACGCCAGCAGCAGCGTCGCGTCCGCGATGGTGGCCGACGGCGGCGCCTGATACGTCGAGGTCGGCACGTTACGCACCACGTACACGTCGCTGTACGTGCTCCGCAGCGCGCCCGCCCACCCGGACAGGTCCACGATCCGGATCCGCGTCCGGGCGCTCAACTCGCGGATCCGCGCGACCGGCAGCCCGCCGGAGAAGAAGAACGCGTCGAGGTCGCCCCTGGTCAGCGCCGCCGTCGCATTGTCCAGGCTCCGCTCACTCCGGACGTAGGCGCCCGCGGTGAGGCCGGCCGCCGCAAGCAGCCGCCCCGCCGTGACCGCGGTCCCCGACCCGGTCTCACCCACCGACACCCGCCGGCCGCGCAGATCGTCCACAGTGGTGATCGGGTGGTCCGCCGGCACCACCAGATGCAGCAGGTCGTCGTAGACGCGGGCCAGCGCGGTCACCGACGCGTCCACGCCAAGCAGATCCGTCTGCGACAGGCCGATCTCCGCCTCGCCGCGCGCGATCAGGTCCACGGTCCCCGCCGACGCCATCGGCGTCACCACCGAGGCCTCGACGTCCCGCAGATGGCGATTGACCAGGTCCGCCAGCCCTGCGCCGAGGTCACCGGCGCTGGACGCGATGCGCAGCCGGCGCGGCCCCACGGGCCCACCGGAACAGGCCGCGGCACCGGCCAGCACGGCCAGCCCGGCCAGCACCGCGCGGCGTGGCACGGCGTTCGCTGGTTCGTCTCTGTTGTTCATGAGTTCGCACAAGTTTGGCACAAATCCCGGCCCCGAACGTCGCACGTCCGGCCCTGCTCCGACACGGTGTTACGAACAGCAAGGGAGGACAGTTATGAGTTTCCTCACGAGCACCTTCGTCACGGCGTTCGAAGCGGTGTGCCTGGTCCGCTGCGCCCGCCCCGTCCTGCAGCCCGAGACACGCCGGCTGTCGTCCCGCCCGGTGGCGACCCAGAGCGCGGCCGTGGCGGAGTTCGACCGCGAGGACGCGTCGCAGCGCTTGACCGACCTGCTCGCCTGCCTCGGCTACCACGCCCGCGCCGAGGAGCGCGACGGCGGCGGCGTCCGCCGCTACGCGGTCCAGCAGGTCACCATCGCCGAACCGGACCGCCTCGCCGTCGACCGGATGATGGTCGCCTCCTGGCAGCGCGGCCGCCAACGCCTGCTCGGCACCGACCCGCTCGGCCACTCGTCACCGCACCACGCACACCGCGTCGTCCTGGCCCGCGCCGCCTGGAACGCCGGCCTCCTCGTCGGCCGCCTGCGTCCCCGCCACGGCCAACTCCGCATCGGCATCGCCGAACCCGACATGGTGGCGATCCTCGTCCGGGCCGCCCGCCTGCTCGGCGTGACCGCAAGCGTGAGCCGCCGCTCCGGCTGCTTCGTCGTCGCCGTCCCCGAGTCCGCCGCCCCGACCCTGGCCGGCTACCAGACGCCCGTCACCCCCTACGCCCGCCCCACCCGCATCCCCCACGCCCAGCCCGACCTCGCCGTCGCCTGACAAAGCCAACGGCCCAGCCGTCAGCGCCGATCACCGGGCCGAGCGATGTCAGGCCGAAAGCCACGGTCAAGGCCAAGGTCAACGGATTCATCTGCCTGGTTGATCGCGCATCACCACCCGAGGCCTCCCGGCGACACCGGTCGGCCGCAGGCGGCCTCCCTGCCAGGTTCGTGGTTGCACGACCAGGCAACCTTTGACCCCGCCCCACCCCACCCGCCAGGACCGTCCACGGCCGCCGCCCACTCAACGCAGCGGCGGCCGCCCCGGCCTGGTCGCACCATCAGTGGAGAATGACCCCAATCCGGGCCCGGCGAGCACCGTCACAGCCCTCTCAGCAACGGCCATCGCG
Source organism: Catenuloplanes sp. NPDC051500 (assembly GCF_044454585.1). Taxonomy (NCBI): domain Bacteria; kingdom Bacillati; phylum Actinomycetota; class Actinomycetes; order Micromonosporales; family Micromonosporaceae; genus Catenuloplanes; species Catenuloplanes sp. NPDC051500. The sequence goes on along the minus strand of NZ_JBITDX010000002.1, from coordinate 1,996 downwards.
CCCACCGGCCACGCGGATCGCGGATCGCGGATCGCGGCAGATAGTGCGTTGCGGCGGTAGCGGTTTGCTCGTCACAGGGCAACCGCGCAGCTGGATCGGGCAAACCTGCCGCGCCAGAGGGGATGATCTTCGGGTGGATGCAACGACGTTGCACTGGACCGCACGCCACTATCTGGCGCAGCGAGCTGCGGACCTCAGGGCCGCATACGTTCGGCTGCCCAACGCGGGCCGTCGGGTCGACGAGCACACGTACACAGCCGAAGCGAAGCGCACGATTCCTCGCTACAACGTCGTGGACGCCATCCTCGAAGAGGTCGAACGTCTCGATCCGGATCACCTTCCCGGCATCGAGGTCCTCACCCGTGCCCTGTTCACGGCAGCTGAGGTGGCAGACTCTGTGTTCACCAAGCCGCCGGGCGGCGAGATCGAGGCACAGGCCATGGCCGATGAGCGCCGCCTCTTCTCGGCAAACGTACAGCGCTGGAGGGAACAGCCCACTCTCCGCGCGGAGCCCCTTCCGTACCGGCGCGTGCTGACGCCACAGGAGGGCTCCACGTGGCGCGCATCGCTGCAGCGGCGCTGGGGCGTACAGGGCGGCCTGTGGCATCCGATGCTGAGCAGCCCGACTCCGCCCGACGTGCTGGTCGTACACGGAGAGTCAATGTGGGAGGAAGACGGTGTCAACCACGTCCACCAGGTGCTACAGCGGTTGAAGCGCCCGCGGGTGGCTGAGTTGCGCGAGTACGGCCCCGACTATGTGTTGGACGTCGTCACCGTCGCACCGAGGTATACCGGTGCCGAGGGCCTCTGGACCGACGAACACGACGACTGGATCGCCTACGCATCGCACGAGGGCACCGTTGCCTTCGGCGGCGTCCTGGCCACCGGTCTCATGACGACCTGGCCTGCAGTCGACAGCTGGCGATGGCCGGAACCACAGCGCTGAGTCCTCCCGTAACCACGGCCTCCCGAACGAGACAGTCGTCGCACTGTTCCGCAATGAGCCTTCTCCATCGTGACGGTGCAGGTCGCGGGCAGGAGTGCACCGGTGTCCACGTAGGACGAAGCTCGCGGTAGACGGCAGTCGACCAAGATCAGATGCCCCCGCCGGGAGCCTCGCCATGCTGTCTTGCCCGTCCATGATCTCGTTGCCCCGGCCGGACCTTGAACCATCTCGCCGACCGCATCCTCGGCTGCCGTCAGCAGTGCAGAACTCGATGGCGCCGGCTGACACCGGGCCGCCAGGCCCTCCTCGCCCTGGCCCATCCGCGCAACGGTGACACCTGTGCCCACCTCGCTGCCGGGTTCGAGAGCGGAATCGCGACCGCCTGGCGTTACGTCCAGGAAGCGGTCGTCCTGCTTAGCGCCGCCGACGCCTGGACGCAGCGATGCGACGCATCCGCCTGCTGGCCTACGCGATCCTCGACGGCACACTGATCCCGATCGACCGGGTCGCCGACCAGCGGCCCCACTACTCCGGCAAACATCGCCGTCACGGCGTGAACATGCAGGTCATCTGGGACGCGGCCGGCGTCTGGGGTGGGCGTCGGCCGCACTTCCCGGCGCCGTCCACGACCTGACGGCTGCTCGCACCCACGGCATCATCGACGCACTGACCAGCGCCAACGTGATGACTTTCGCCGACAAGCCATACCAGGGCGCCGACGGCACCGTCCGGTCGCCGTTCAAACGCCAGCGCCACCGACCGAAGCTGTCACGCCGGCAGGAGGCCCTCAACCGCGTCCGCGTGAGGGTTCGCGTCCGCGTGAGGGTCTGCGTCCGCGTGAGGGTCTGCGTCCGCGTGAGGGTTCGCGTCCGCGTGAGGGTCTGCGTCCGCGTGAGGGTCTGCGTCCGCGTGAGGGTTCGCGTCCGCGTGAGGGTCTGCGTCCGCGTGAGGGTCTGCGTCCGCGTGAGGGTTCGCGTCCGCGTGAGGGTTCGCGTCCGCGTGAGGGTCTGCGTCCGCGTGAGGGTTCGCGTCCGCGTGAGGGTCTGCGTC
>NZ_JBITDX010000001.1:582721-819366 GCF_044454585.1 Catenuloplanes sp. NPDC051500 | reverse complement strand
TCGATGGCTCCACGCCCACATCCAGCACTGCCCGGTAAACGGCATATGCCCGTGTCGCACCGAATCAGCGCCCATTCCCTGCTGAGATCACCTCAATGGCTGTTGTTCGCTCTACTCCGAGGCGCTCGGTGATTTTGCAGGTCGCTTAATGTCGGTCGATTCCGCTGATGGTGGGACTGGCGAGCCTGCTGGTGTAACGACCGCCGGTTCACCTACATTCTGTGTCTGGTTAACCTCGGAGTGTTACAGAGCGTGAAGTTAGAATGTTTTTGTCCGTTCTGTGAATACCCTTTGTAATTGCTGTTTACTTCCTGGGTATCGAAGCTCTACAGTCCCTCCGGCTCGATCTTGATCACGGGGGGACCCTGCTGTGTCACGTGGTGTCATGCTGCGCGCGTTTCGTACATCGTCGCGACGCAGGCTCGCTCTGCTGCTGTCCGCTGTGGTGGGACTGTCGCTGAATCCCTTGCTGGCTCAGCCCACGGCGGCGGCACGTCCGGAGTCCGAGGTGGAACGTGCGGCGGCGTCCGGTGAGCGGGTCGAGGTGATGTCCGAGCGCACTGAGTTCTCTCAGGTGTTCGCGGAGCCGTCGGGTGTGATGGTGATGGAGTCGACCGTGGTGCCGAAACGGGTGCGCCACGGCGACGGCTCCTGGTCGGATGTGAACCTGGAGCTGTCCGCTCGTCCTGACGGCACGATCCGGCCGGGCGCGTCTATCGCGGATGTGCGGTTTTCCGGTGGTGGCACCGGGCCGATGGTGACGCTGAACGATGCCGGGAAGACGCTTGAGCTGTCCTGGCCGGGCGTGCTGCGGCCTCCGACGGTGTCCGGTGACGCCGCGACGTACTCCAATGTGATGCCTGATGTTGATCTGGTTCTTCGGGCGACGTGGACGGGTTTCACGCATGTGCTGGTGGTGAAGACGCCGGAGGCGGCGGAAGCGGTCGCGTCGGTGACGGTCGAGGTCGGCGGTGACGCGTCGGTGGAGCGTCTGGAGGACGGCGGGCTGCGCGCGACCGTGGGCCGGACGGTGCTGGCGACGGCGGCCACGCCGGTGATGTGGGACTCGGCGCCGATGCCCGCGAACGCGCAGGCACGTGTGGCGCAGACGGTGACACCGGGTGACAGTTCGACGCCGGCGAGCCCGGGCGTGGCGGCGAACAGCGCGGCGGTGGCGACGGAGGTGACTGCGCAGGGTGATCTGCGGCTGGTGCCGGACGCGGGTCTGCTGGCATCGCCGGAGCAGCATTTTCCGTTGTTCATCGATCCGGCGTGGGACCGGAAGCCGGCGAAGTGGGCGTATGCGACGGAGAACAACGCCGACAACCCGCACACCAACGCGCGGGTCGGTTGGAACCCCGGTTCGGGCAAGAAGCATCGGTCGTTCTTCAAGTTCCCGACGCCGGACCTGGCCGGGACGTACATCCACAGCGCGCGGGTGCAGATGAAGGTCGACCACTCGTGGTCCTGTGATGACACGCCGACGTCGATGTGGTGGTCGGATGCGATCGGTATCGGGGACAGCGGTGTGCGGGTGGGGTGGGGCACGCGGCTTATCGGGGGTCTGGTCGCAGCGTCGTCGCACGGCAATGAGGCCGACGGCTGCGGTAGCAAGCAGGAAGACATGATCGTGCAGTTCCAGAACAACGCGGTCAAGAACCAGGTCCAAACCGCTGCGAAGGGCCGGTGGGCAGATCTGACGGTGGGTTTCTGCGCCTGTGATCTCAGCGGTGCGATGGAGGGTTACGCCGAGCGATGGAAGACGTTCCATCCGAACGGCGCGGTGCTGGTCGTCGAGTACGACACCCCGCCGGGCACGCCGGATTACCTGATGGTGGAGCCGAACACCTACTGCGGCACGCCGATCTCGACCGGGACGCTGACCCCGCGGCTGTATGCGTACATGCGCGATGCGGACAAGACACAGAAGCTGGCCGCGACATTCGAGTGGCGGCGGATCCCGGGGCCCGGTCAGGTCGATGACGGCACCTATCCGACGTCGTCCACGACGGTGTCGGAGCAGTCTGTGGACACACAGTCGTCGCCGGTGGCGGTAACGATCAAGAACGGCGAGCGGTACGCGTTCCGAGTCCAGACCCGGGATCCGGCGCCGTACAACATTCTCAGTCCGTGGTCAGCATGGTGCGAGTTCTACGTCGACACGACCGTCCCCAAGGCCCCGACCATCATCCAGAACTTCGGCGACCTCAGGCCGGGCGATGAGGCGTCGTTCACGATCAGCACGCCGGAACTGGACGTGACGAAGTTCCGTTACGGCTGGAAGGATTCGCCGGAGCGGGAGGTCGGGCCGACGTTGACGACGGCGGCGAACGGCACCCAGACAATGACCGCCCGGGTGAAACTGTCCGTCCGCAAGTACGGCGAGAGTATCTTCCTCGCGCAGGGCATCGACGCCACCCTCAACCGCGGCGTATTGACGAAGAGTTCGGTGGACGTGCTTGCCCCTGTGGGGGCAGTGGCGCGGTACGGCCTGCAGACGTATCCCGGGGTCGACATCGACGCGGCGTTGGGGGCCGGAACCGATAATGCGCTCACCGCGACCGGTGTGACGTGGACCGACGATGTGCGCATCATCGGTGGCAAGACCGCGACGTTTTCCGGCACGGCATCGCAAAACGTGGACAGCGGCCTGAGGCTCGACACCTCGAAGTCCTTCTCGATCGCCGCGTGGGTCCGGCTCACCGACCTGACCACCACCTCAACCCTTGTCGCCAAGAACGCACCGGCCGGCCAGACCAGCCCGTTCCGGATACGAGCGCGACCACTGAGTTCGGGTGGGAATGCCTGGTGCCTGATCATGGTCGCGGCCGCAACCTCCACGGCGGGAACCGAGGTCTGTTCCACCGCGCTCAACACCGTCAACCAGTGGGCGCACGTGGCCGGCGGGTTCGACAAGGCCGACGGCCAGATCAGGATCTGGGTAGACGGCAAGGAGACCTCGGCCTCGTTCAGCACGCCGATCACCAACGACGGCACAGTGGCCATCGGCCGCGGCACCGACGCGGTCGCCGGTGTCACCGACCGGCTACGCGGCAATGTCGCCGACGCCCTGATCTTCGCCAGGCCGCTGATGGAGGACGACTTCACCGGTAGTACCGCGGTCCGGACCGATGACGGCGAAGTCGGCACACCCGGCATCCTTGATCCGATTGAGGTCGGCTGGTGGACCTTCACCGGCGGCTACGACTGCTCGGACGAGTCGAATGAAAGGCTTTGCCAAGTCCGCGCGGATGACTCGTTCCAACGGCAGTTTCGCACGAACCTCGGCACGAAGATCGGCGAGGGCCGTGACGGCGGCAGCGCCATCTACCTCGACGACAAGATGCTCGACGGCACGCCGAACCCGAAGCCCGAGTACGGGCAGACGCAACGTAACGACGGCTCGGACAACGAGCCGGATTGGGTGTACGCGCCAGTTTTGCGCACCGATCAGTCGTTCACCGTGTCCGCCTGGGCTAAACCGCAGGACCTCGGCACCGGCGCACATACGATCCTGTCGCAGGACGGACCGGACCGTACTCCCTTCGGGCTTTCGCTTCGCCCGGCCACGGTCAGTGGCATCACCGCTGACTACTGGACGTTCTCTATGGTGCCGCCCGCCGGCATCGGAGGGGACGTGGTCACCTCGGCCGAGCCGGTCGTCTATGGCGATGCGGTCTGGACCCACGTCGTGGGTGTCTATGACGCCGCCGGCAAAGAAGTCCGCCTGTACGTCAATGGCGTTCTACAAGCAGCTACCAATAAGAACTTCGCCGTGTGGCAGGCCACTGGCCCACTGACCGTCGGCGGTGCGCTGTTCAGCGGCGTGCGGCCCGACCGCTGGCACGGCGGCATCGACGATCTACACACCTACCAGGGCGCTCTCGACGACGTCCAGGTTCTCCGCCTGTTCAACCGCGAAGTACGAACTTCGGTCGGCTGACGACATGACTTCTGTACGCAACGCCGACGTGAAACGGATGGGAAGCAGCGTGGGCAGGTCGACTCTTGGCACGGCTGGGCGACTGCTGGCGGCGACGCTCGGCACCGTCCTGGCGGGAACGCTGCTCGCCGTGCCTCCGGCGCTGGCGGTGCCGGTCACCCCACAGCCGTTGCGGGGCCAGGTGGAGCAGGTGGACGCTCACGGCGGAGAGGTCACCGGCACCCCGCCGGTGGTGCAGGTAGACACCCTGCCCGATCTGCCCGAACCGGTATGGCCGACCGCGGCATCCGCCCGGGCCGTCCTGCGGAACTCGGATCCGGCGAAGGCCGGCCGGACCCCGGTCACCGTCGCCCGTGCCGGCGGTGAGGCCGGCCGAAGCCTGCCGGCCGAACTGACCGTCGAGGTCATCGACCGCGCCCAGGTACCCGAGCAGTGGCGTGAGGGGGTCGTGCTCCGGGTCGGCGGCGCACCGGGCGCGACCACCTCGGGCACCGCGTCGGTGTCGGTGGACTACAGCGGTTTCCGGCACGCCTATGGCGCCGGATGGGCATCTCGGCTGCGGCTGTGGCAGCTGCCGCAGTGCGCGCTGACCGACGGCGACCAGTCGCGGTGCTCCCCGCGGGAGTTGCGGAGCGTCAATGACACCGCCACCAGCACCGTGAGCGCGGACGCGCCGATCGCGCCGATCGGCGGCACCGGCGCCGCGACCACCCGCGCCCAGCTCGCCGGTGACGCCGCCGTAGCGGCTCCGGCGGGGACGCTGATCGCGCTGGCCGCGGGCCCGAACGGCCCGGCCAGTGATTTCACCGCCACGTCGCTGTCACCGTCGTCGACGTGGAGCGTCGGCGGTAACTCCGGGTCGTTCAACTGGTCGTACGGGCTGACCACCCCGCCGGTGCACGCCGGCGGCTCCCCGAGCCTGGCGGTGTCGTACTCGTCGTCGTCGGTGGACGGCCGGTCTAACGCCTCCAACAACCAGCCCTCTTGGATCGGTGAGGGCTTCGATCTGGGCGTCGGCTCGATCGAGCGCCGCTATGTGTCCTGCGCCGAGGACTATGAGGGCGGGGCGAACAACACCAAGACCACGCTGACCGGTGACCTGTGCTGGCGGACCGACAACGCCACGCTGAGCCTCAACGGCAATTCCACCGAGCTGGTCTGGGACAAGGACAAGCAGATCTGGCGCAGCCGCAACGAGGACGGCTCGAAGATCGAGCAGATCGCCAAGTGGACCGAGAACGAGCGTTGGAAGGTCACCGGTACCGACGGCACGGAGTACTACTTCGGCCTGAACGCGCTCCCCGGGCAGACCGCCATCACCGACTCGGCGTGGCGGGTGCCGGTCTACGGCAACCACGACAACGAGCCGTGCCATCAGGCCGCGTTCGCTGACTCGGAGTGCCGGCTGGTCTACCGGTGGAACCTCGACTACGTCGTCGATCCCCGCGGCAACACGCAGTCGTACTGGTACGACAAGGAGACCAACTTCTACGGCACCCGCGTTACCGCGACCGCGAAACGCGAGTACGCCCGCGGCGGCACGCTCAAGCGCATCGACTACGGCACCTGGGACCGCGCAGACAGCCGCTCGACGACCCCGGTCGCGCAGGTCGTCTTCGACACCGCCGACCGCTGCCTGACCTCCTGCGGCGTCAACGCCAACTGGTACGACACCCCGCTGGACCAGGAATGCCTGCAGGCCGCCACGGAGTGCAAGGACAAATACTCGCCGACGTTCTGGACCAAGAAGCGCCTCACCAGGATCACCACGAAGATCTGGGACACCACGAAGACGACACCGGCCTGGCAGGACGTCACCCGCTGGGATCTCGACCACACCTTCCCCTCGCCAGGCGACGGCGGCGACCCGGGACTGTGGTTGAAATCCATCACCAAGTCCGGCCTGGTCGGCGGCGAGATCAAGCTGCCTCCGGTCACGTTCGACCACGAGCCGCTGCAGAACCGCGTTCTGACCCTGCACAACACCACCAACAGCTGGCAGCGACTGTCGAAGATCATCACAGAGACCGGCGCCACCACCCAGATCCGATACACGCTGCCGGAATGCACAGCTGAGAACCTGCCCGAGGCTCCCCGAAACGGCATGCGCTGTTACCCGGTGCTCGGACCGAACCCGGCCGACCCGAACGCGGACATGGTCGAGTGGTGGCACAAGTACCTGGTCGAATCGATCACCGAGACCGATGTGCACCTCGACGGTGGTGTCCAGTCCCCCCAGATGGTCACCAGGTACACCTATGGTGGCACCCCCGCCTGGCACTACGCCGACGATGACGGGCTGACCAAGGTCAACCGCAAGACCTGGAGTCAGTTCCGCGGGTACGAATGGGTCACCACCCAGGTCGGCGCGGGCACGGCCACCACCCTCACCAAGACGAAATACCTGCGCGGCATGCACGGGGACCGCGCCTCGCACATCGGCGGCACCCGCACCGTCATCTCCACCGCGTCTCTCGGTGACGAGACCGTCTACGACGAGGACGCCTTCGCCGGCATGGTCCGCGAGGCCGTCGTCTACAACGGTGTCGAGAGCCTGCCGGTGTCCAAGACCGTCCACGTGCCCTGGCAATCCCCGGCGACCGCCTCCCGCACCGTCAACGGCGACCGTGTCGAAGCCCGCTACCTGCGCAACCAGACCACCTACGCCGCCACCGCGATCGGTAAGGACGGCGCCCGTGGCTGGCGCACCGGCCGCACCCATACCGACTATGACGACACCTTCGCCACCGTGAAGTCCGAGCACTCCGAGGGCGACCTGGCCGTTACCGGCGACGAGACCTGCACGAGCTTCGAGTACAACCGCAACACCACCAAGAACCTGCTCCACCTCGTCAAACGCACCACCACCGTCGCACTGCCGTGCGGCACCGCACCGACCAGCACCGACGACATCGTCTCCGACGCGCGTTCCTACTACGACGGCGCGGACAGCGTCGACAAACTCCCGACCACCGGTGCCGTCACCAAGTCCGAGACACTCAAGAACTGGACGCAGGCCGGCGGCACCGAATGGGAGAACGCCGGGCAGACCAGCTACGACAAGTTCGGCCGGATGGAGACTGTCACCGACATCAAGGGTGGGCAGACCACGACTGCCTACACCCCGGCCAGCGGCGGCCCGACCACCAAGATCACCACTACCAGCCCGCTCAAGTGGGTCTCCACCATTGAACTCGCCCCCTACTGGGGCAGCCCCACCGTCAGCACCGACGTGAACCAACTGGTCACCACCCGCGAGTACGACGCCCTCGGCCGCTTCGTCCAGGGCTGGGACAGCGGCTGGAAGAAGACCGCCTCACCCAACACCCCCAGCGTGCGGAACACCTACGTCTACGCGCCCGAACGCAACGCGTACCCGTACATCAAGACCGAGGCGCTGCATGCCGGCGGCGGCTACCGCGTCGGGTTCACGATCCTTGACGGCTTCCTGCGCGCACGCCAGACCCAGAGCGCGGCCCTCGACGGCACCGGTCATCGGGTCATCACCGACTCCAACTACGACGAGTACGGGCGCGTCGCCAGTACCTACCAGCAGCACGTCGAGGACGGAGCCCCGTCAGGTAAGTACGCCTACGAGCCGGAATGGTCAGTGCCGGCGGTCAACAAGATCAGCTACGACCTCGCCGGCCGCACCACAGAGAACACCCTCTGGGCCGGCGACGACATCTCCAACCTCGTCAGGAAGTGGGCCACCGTCACCGTCGCTGAAGGCGACCGCACGCTGACGACACCGCCGGCCGGTGGGACCGCCGCCACCGTCTACACCGACTACCAGGGTCGCACCACCGAAGTCCGCGCGCACAACACCGCCGCGGGCGTCAACGGCTCGTACATCACCACCATGTACAGCTACAACCGCAAGGGCCAGCTCACCAAGGTCACCGATCCCGGTACGAACGAGTGGATCTTCACCTACGACATCAAGGGCCGTGAGGAGACTCGTAAGGATCCCGACGCCGGGACCTCCACCACGGTGTACAACAAGTACGGCGAGGTCGAGACGACCACCAACGGGGCCGGCGAGGTCCTCTACACCGCCTACGACATTCTCGGCCGCCGCACCGCCCTGCGCGACGACAGCGCTACCGGTGCTCTCCGCGCGGAGTGGAAATACGACACCTTGTGGAACGGCAAAGCTGCGAAGGGCCTGCTGTCCCAAGCGATCAGGTACGACAACAACAACCCCAGCCGGACGAACGTTGCCTACACCTGGGAAGTCAACAGCTACACAGCCCGTAACCAGGTCGAAAGCTCCGAGTACATCATCCCGGACGTCGAAGGCTCAGGGCTGAGGGGCATCTGGACCAGCGTTGTCGACTACGCCTCGGAGGACGGCACCCCGGAGAAGTTCACCTACCCAGGTGCCGGTGGCGTGCCCACGGAGATCGTCACCACCGAATTCCACGCCAGCAACGGCCTGCCGAACGCCCTGATGACCACGCTGCCGACCATCGGGTCATACGTCACGAACCAGCAGTACACCGCCTACGGCGAACCGACGTCCAACACGCGCAAAATCAACAACCCCGACGGTGGCAACGCCTACATCCAGAGCAACACTCTCTACGACCTCGCCACCCGGCGCGTCACCGACACCGCGATCAGCCCCAACAACGCGGGCACCGTCTCCGCCATCCACTACGACTACGACCCCGCCGGCAACATCCGCTCCATCGCCGACAACCCCGACAAGGGGACGGCGGAGAACCAGTGCTTCCGCTACGACGCTCTCCGGCGACTGACCTCCGCCTGGACCCCGAAGGCCGACCCCGAGTGCAAGGCCGATCCCAGCGTGGCGAACCTCGGCGGACCGGCTCCGTACTGGACCGACTGGACGATCGACAACATCGGCAACCGCACCGACGAAGTCAGCCACACCAGCAGCGGCGACACGACCACCACATACGCCGTCCCCGCATCGGGTCCCAACTCGGTGCGGCCCCACTCGGCCACCAGCGCCACCATCACGGCACCGCTCGCCGCACCCGTCACCCGCAACATCACCTACGACACCGCTGGCAACACCCTCACCCGGAAGGGCGTCACCGCCGGCCAAACCCTCATCTGGGACGCCGAGGGCAAGCTGGCCACCACCGTCGAGGGCAGCCAGACACATGCCAACGTCTACGACGCGGACGGTGCCCGCCTGATCCGCCGCGACGCCACCGGCACCACTCTCTACCTGCCCGGGATGGAAGTCCGCCGAGCCGCCTCCAACGGCGCCATCAGCGCCACCCGCTATTACAGCTTCGGCGGCAGCACCATCGCCTCCCGCAGCGGCCCCGCGGTCAGCGCCCTCTCCTGGATCTACAACGACCACCAGGGCACCCAGAACACCAGCATCAACGCCGTCACCACCTCCGGCACGTACACCACCACCATCCGCCGGCAAACCCCGTACGGCGAAACGCGAGGCGCCGCCGCCAGCTGGCCTAACCAGAAAAGCTTCGTCGGCGGCGACAATGACCCCAACGGCCTCGTCCACATCGGTGCCCGAGAATACGACGCCGACCTCGGTCGCTTCATCTCCGTCGACCCCATCATGGACCTGGCCGACCCCCAACAATGGAACGCCTACGCCTACGCCCACAACAACCCCATCACCTTCTCCGACCCCACCGGCCTGCGCACCGACTACTTCGACCCCTGCTGCGGAGGGAACGCCTCGGGTTCTGGCAACAGCGGCGGCACGCCAGGCGGCACCACCTCCGGAAGTGGCGGTTCCAACAATGGCTCCGGCGGTGGCGGCAACTCCGGCGGCGGCAGTTCCGGTGGCGGAACCCCCTGGTACAAGCAGGTGGGGAGCGGAATAGTCAACGCAGGCAAAAATGTATACCACAGCAGCGTTGACCCGTTCGTTGGGATCTATAACGATTTCAAAAACAAAGGCGTCGGCGTAGGCTTGATATCTACCGGCAATCTGGCATTCGAGTCAATGCATGCAATGATGTGCCTAATATGCACTCAGCTGAAAACGGACTACGCCGAAGCGTCCAAATTTATTGATGCCGCCCGCAACGGTGACGTCGAGGGAATGACCGAGGTAGTCGCCGGTAGAGGAATCGAAATCGGCCTCGCTGTCATTCCATTTATGAAACTCAAACTGCCGGTGCGTGCGCCGAAGGCGATGCCCAAGCCGACCAAAGGCCCTTCACCGGTACGCGCTGCTGACGAGGGGGCTCCGGCACCCGCCGACCCCCTTTTGGAATATGCCGACAAAGTGCGAAATAATACCGGAGTCAAGTTTGCCTCGGAGTACACATCGCCTTTAGGTGAGAAGTACTATGGTCGTAACCGACATGGAAAGCAGGCAAATGGGCCGCTAAAAAATGTGCTTGATAGGGTGGGGCATCATGGGGGGTGTGCGGAGGTGGATTGCCTGATCCAAGCTCAGGCAGCGGAAGGTCCCGGCGCTATCACGGGTGGAGATATGCGCACTGTGCAGACAAGAAATAATTCTCAGCCGACGTCCAATACGACTAATCATGGTGAACCGGCGCGCCCCTGTGGTCGTTGTGTTCGGCTGCTGGAAGATCTCCGAATCGGGTGGACCTTATGATCAACTTCGGCTCGCTCAGCCAAGATGTGCTTAGAGCACTTGATGCCTCTGGGTGGAGCGTGAACCGCGCCGTTAACACTAGGCAATGGGTAGAACCTTTGGAGAAAGAGGGCTATAGGGTGCATCCATTGGCCACAGCCGTTTTGTCTGCACTGGGAGGGCTTTCGCTTGATCCGGGAAATGCGGTTGGTCCAAATTTCGCTAATGATGAACCTTACAGTTTCGATCCACTTGCGGCCGGATCGGGTCAGCGCGCTTTGGCTTTGGAGGTAGAGGCTGTTCTTGGTGGGCATTATTTCCCTATCGGCGAATGGCTAAGCTACTCAAGCGTTTTCCTGGAATCTAGAGGAAGGGTGGTTGCTGCTGGCATGGGATGGTTCTGGGAGATGGGTTCGAGCTTCGAAGAATCTTTGGAGTTGGCGGTTTGCGCGAACCGCCCGCTGCTCTGTCTGTACTCCGATCCGGGTGTAACCCCTTGGCCGCCCGCATGATCTCCATGCCCACTCGCAGACTCCGGGTCTTACAGGTCAAAAGCCAATCGAATTGGGACGATTCCAATTGCAACGTCAGGCATGCCATAGGGCGCGTCTGATGGTTTGTCTAATTGATCGACTTCCATGTCGAGGAGTACAAAGCGACCATGACTGACGATCGGGATGCAGCCGGGCCGGTGGCGCCGGCGCGGGACGCGTGAACGGCATGATCGAGGCCGGTCTGCTCGATGACCTGATGGATCGGGTCGACGCGGGTGGGCTGGCGTTGACGGGGCAGCATGGCCTGCTGCCGGAGTTGGTCAAGGCGGTGCTGGAACGTGGTCTGGCGGCGGAGCTGACGGGGCATCTGGGCTATGAGAAGGGTGATCCGGCGGGGCGGGGAAGCCCGAACTCGCGTAACGGCCATAGTGCCAAGACGCTCGCGACCGAGGTCGGGGACGTGGGCCTGGAGGTGCCGCGGGACCGGGCCGGAACGTTTGAGCCGCGGTTGGTGTCCAAAGGTGCCCGGCGGGCCGGTGGCCTCGACGAGATGATTATCCCGTCGTATGCGGGTGGAATGACGATCCGGGACATTGGCCACCACCTGCAGCACACTTTGGGTACGGAGTTGTCGCACCAGACGATCTCGAAGATCACCGACGCGGTTCTGGACGAGGTCAAGGCCTGGCAGTCGAAGCCCCTGGAAGAGATCTATCCGATCATCTATCTCGACACGCTGAGCCTTTTCATCCTGCGTAGCGGTGGGCCTGGATGTGGTGCAGGACGAGGATGCCCCGAGTTCTCTTCGCTGGTCATCGACGAGGTGATCGATCAGGGAGAGACGGTTCTGGTTCTGGCGCGGACTGCGGAGTCACTGGCCGCGTGCCCGGAGTGTGGTGAGTCGACCAGGCGGGTGCACGCTTATCGCCGTCGCCGGCTCGCGGGGCTGCCTGCCGGTGGTCGTGGTGTGATGCTCGAGTTACGGGTCCGGCGGCTGCGGTGCGTGACCACCGAGTGTGGGCGGCGAACGTTCCGGGAGCAGGTGCCTGGGCTGACCGGCCGGTGGACTCGGCGGACCGGCCGAGTGTCCGCGCTGGTGGGTGACCTCGCGGTGGCGGTGGCCGGTCGTGCTGGTGCCGCGGTGCTGGCCAGGCTGGGTGTGCGGGTCTCGCGGTGCACGGTCCTGAGGGTGTTGATGGCGATGTCCGTCCCGGCCGGGTCGATCTCGGCGGTGCTGAGTGTCGACGACTTCGCGCTGCGCCGCGGCCGTAAATACGCGACGTTGATCATCGATGCGGTCACCCACCGCCGTTTCGACGTCCTTCCTGATCGGAAAGCGGAGACCCTGGCCGCCTGGCTGCGCGAACGTCCCGGAGTTGAGGTCGTCTGCCGGGACGGCTCCGCCGCCTACGCGGAAGGGATCCGGGCAGGTGCCCTGGATGCGGTGCAGGTAAGCGACCGATGGCATCTCTGGGCGAACCTCGCCAAAGCAGTCGAGAAGACCGTGATCACCCACCAGGGGTGCTGACATGACGGCCCGGTCCGGCCCGACCAGCCCGTCGGCGCCCGCACCCGCGAACGCCACCGGTCCGTCGACGACCTCCTCATGCAAGGCTGCGGGCTGCTCGAATGCGCTCGCCAACTCGGCTGGGCCTTGAATGGCGGGAAACGGTATGCCTGCGCCCAGACCGCCGAGGAGCTGAAACGCCCGCCCCGATGCGGCCCCACCCTCGTCGATGCGTTCCGTGACTACCTGCGCCGGCGCCGCGCCGAAGAACCCGGCGTCCCCGTCACCCACCTGCTGGCGGGATCCGCGAGCTCGGCTACACCGGCAGCGCGAATCTGCTGGTCCGCTACCTCAACCAGGGCCGCGCGGACGCTGCCCGCACACCACCGCCGCCACGCCGGCTCGTGTCATGGCTGATGACCGCGCCCGCCGACCTGCCCGCTCCCCACGCCGAACACCTGCGCGATCTACTCACCGCCTGCGGCCACCTGACTATCCTGGCCAACCGAATCGGGGAATTCGCCGGCCTGCTCACCCAACGCCGCGGCATCGACCTCGACCAGTGGATGACCGCGGTCGACACCGACGACCTGCCCGCCCTGCACAGCTTCGTCCACGGACTGCGCAAAGACCTGGCCGTCGTCACCGCCGGGCTCACCCTGCCCTACAGCAACGGCCCGATCGAAGGCGCCAATACGAAGGTCCAATACCTGAAACGGCAGATGTATGGACGTGCTGGCTTCGACCTGCTCCGTCGACGCATCCCCCTCGCGGGACTCACCGTAACCACCGTTTCTGCGCCAGAGCCGGAGTTCTGATGCCTCACATAGGCTGACGAACTCCCATCACGGTCTCTGAAGCATACGACTTGACGTCGATCGAACGTTGGACTGCGGTCTCTCGTAAAACCAGCCTAAAAGCGCAGATAGTCCGATTTGGGCGTAATATCGATCATGGAGTGGCGTAGATCTCATGAAGCGCATTGACGTCGATGACTTAACGGACCCTCGTAATGCGGGGAATGAAGATTGATCTCAATGCTTTTGCTGTCGTCGTGCCCCCGCCGGGTCGCCTGACGGGGGTTGCGAAAACGACGTTTTTGCTGGTGGGGCGGGCGGGACTCGAACCCGCGACCGAGGGATTATGAGTCCCCTGCTCTAACCGGCTGAGCTACCGCCCCAGCGCGGGGATCGTATCCCGTACGCCGCTTCCCCGGCCACCGGCAATCAGCCGGGGACCGGGGCTCTTTGATCAAGCAGTACCACGTCTATATCGGCCGAATTTCGGCTAAACAGAGATCAACCGGCCGTCCTTCTCGGGCGAATTCTCCGGGCGCCGGGACAGGCGGCTCGGCCACCAGACCCGGTTCCCGAGGTCGTGCACCAGAGCGGGCACCAGCAGCGAGCGGACGATCACGGTGTCCAGCAGTACGCCGACCGCGACCGCGGTGCCCAGCTCGGCAAGGATCACCAGCGGCACCACGGCCAGCGCGGAGAAGGTGGCGGCCAGCACCACGCCCGCGGACGTGATCACGCCGCCGGTCACCACCAGGCCGCGCAGTACGCCGGCGCGGGTGCCGTGGGCGGCGGACTCCTCGCGGACCCGGCTCATCAGGAAGATGTTGTAGTCGATGCCGAGCGCGACCAGGAACACGAACGCGAAGAGCGGGATCGACGCGTCGATGCCGGGGAAGCCGAACACGTACCGGAAGATCAGCGCGCAGATGCCGAGCGTGGAGCCGAACGACAGCACCACCGTCGCGATCAGCAGCACCGGAGCCAGCAGCGAGCGGAGCAGCAGCGCAAGGATCACCGCGATCACGGCGAGTACCAGCGGGATGATCACGTTGCGGTCCCGCTCGGTGGTCTCCTGCGTATCCAGCTGCACCGCTGTGTAGCCGCCGACAAGCGCGTCCGCGTCCGGCACCGCGTGTGCGGCCGCCCGAATCAGCCGTACCGTCTCCTCGGCCGCGGCGCTGTCCGGCTCGTCCGAGAGTGTGGCCTGCAGCTGGACCCGCCCGTCGACGACCTTGGGCGGTCCGGCCGGCGCGCCGCCCTCGCCGACGGCACGCACGCTGTCGACGGCGGCAACGCCCTCCACCGCCGCGGTGACGGCGGGAAGAGAAGCCTGGGACACGAAGATCGTGGTGGGGGAGCCGGAGCCCCCCGGGAAGTGCCGGGCGAGCGACTCCTGGCCGGTCACAGAGTCGGTCTCCGCGGTGAACAGGTCGGACTGGCCGAGCGCGGTGCCGCCGACCTGCAGGATGCCGAGCGTGCAGACGGCAAGCGCAAGCGTGGTGCCGATCCAGGTCAGGCGGGGGCGGCGGGCGACAGTGCCGGCCACCCGGGTCCACAGCTTCGAGTCCTCCGAGGCGCCGCCGGTACGCGGCCGGCGCGGCCAGAACGCCCAGCGGCCGCCGAGCAGCAGCAGTGCGGGCAGGAACGTCAACATCACGACCAGGGTCGCGGCGATGCCGACGGCGGAGATCGGGCCGAGCGCCCGGTTCGAGTTCAGGCCGGAGAAGAGCAGGCAGAGCAGGGCCGCGATGACCGTGGCGGCGGACGCGATGATCGCGGGCGCGGCGCCGCGCCAGGCGGCCCACAACGCGTCGGCGGTACGGTCGAAGCGCCCCAGTTCCTCCCGGTAGCGCGCGATCAGCAGCAGTGCGTAGTCGGTGCCCGCGCCGAAGACCAGCACGGTGAGGATGCCCTGCGCCTGTCCGTCCAGCTTCACCACGTCGTTCTTGGCCAGGAAGTAGACCGCGGTGGCGGCCAGCCCGAACGAGACCGCGGCGGAGAGCAGCGGGATGATCCACAGCACCGGGCTGCGGTAGACGATCAGCAGGATGACAAGCACCACCCCGGCCGTGACAAGCAGCAGCGTCACGTCGAGCGAGCCGAAGACCTCCTTCAGGTCCGCGCGCAGCCCGGCCGGTCCGGCCACGTGCACGGCCAGCCCGGTGTCCGCGTCCTGCACCACGGCGCGGACCGCGGTGACGATCTCGTCGGCATCCCGGGTGCTGTCCACCGGCACGATCAGCTGCAGCGCCTTGCCGTCGTCGCTCGCGCGTACGCCCGGCAGCGGCCCCACCACGCCGTCCAGCCCGGGCAGCTCCGCCGCGTCCGCGTCCGCGCGTTTCCGGTCGTCCCCGGTGATGCCCGAGTCGCGCTCGTAGACGATGATCGCCGGCGTGGTCCCCCGATCGGTGAACCGGGCCGCCTCGTCCGCGGCCCGGGTGGCCTCCGCGTCCGCGGGCAGGAACGCCGTGCTGTCCGTCGTCGAGACCTCACTGAGCTTGCCGGAGTACGGCCCGGTCACCCCGGCCACCACCAGCCATCCGACCACCACGGCGAACGCGATCAGGACCGCACTTCGGGTGCGCATGACGCCCACTCCCCAAACCGACGCAGAAAACGACGCAACGGCCCACAGGTTAGCGGCAAACAGAAACAACGCGCTCCGCCCACCCCCGAACGA
Organism: Catenuloplanes sp. NPDC051500; assembly: GCF_044454585.1. NCBI lineage: Bacteria > Bacillati > Actinomycetota > Actinomycetes > Micromonosporales > Micromonosporaceae > Catenuloplanes > Catenuloplanes sp. NPDC051500. The sequence goes on along the minus strand of NZ_JBITDX010000001.1, from coordinate 803,386 downwards.
CGCCCCCCGAAGCACGCAGCGCCAAACTCCGCACACGTGAAACCCGCGGGTTCTCGCCCTCAAGCCGAAATCAAGTCACCCGGTCCGGCGCCACGGCCGCATCGAGGCGTCTCCAGTCCTTGAAGCCGGCCCATCCCACCCGGCGCCACCACCACACCGTGAGGTCTTCGGCCTCGAAGGCGCCCTCCGGTCCTGCCTTGAACGCGCAATCCACCCGGCGCCATGACCGCACCGTGGGGTCTTCGGCCTCGAAGGCGCCCTCCGGTCCTGCCTTGAACGCGCACCATCCCACTCGGCGCCACCACCACGCCGTGGGGTTTCCGGGGCTCGGCCCCGGACCGGTCCTGCCTTGAACGCGCACCATCCCACCCGGCGCCACCACCACACCGTGGGGTTTCCGGGGCTCGGCCCCGGAGCAGACATGGCGAGAGGCCACCCCGTCCGCGCTTTCCGCGGACAGAGTGGCCTCTGGAATCTCGCTCCCCCGATTGGACTCGAACCAATAACCTGCCGGTTAACAGCCGGCTGCTCTGCCAATTGAGCTACAGGGGATCGTGCCACCGCTCCGGACCGGCTGGGCCGTTCCCTTGCGACGCGGACAACATTACAGGAGACCCAGGGGGGTTGCGCCACCGGGTTACCGATGGGGGTACCGGCCGGTTTTCGGACATTTCAGTGACTACCGAACACGGTGCATGGTGCGGGGGCAGGATGGGTACGTATCCCCGCAGCATCACACGACAGGCGCGAGCACTGCGTCACAGTACGAGAGGAGCCGCCACCATGCGCGGAAAGCTTCTGTTCATCGGCGGGCTGGCCGCGGGGTTCGTCCTGGGCGCCCGCGCCGGCCGGGAGAAGTACGAGGAGCTGCGGGTTCAGGCCCGTAAGGTTCTGGATCACCCGACCGTGCAGGAGGCCACCGGCGTCGCACAGGCGCAGGCGACCAAGCTGTACAGCGAGGGCAAGGACAAGCTGGCCAACAGCAAGCTCGGCGAGAAGCTGTCGACCACGTCCACCAGCTCGACCACCCCCACGTCCTCCCTCACCGCGACGGACGACACGTTCGCCGGTACCCGGAGCAGCAACTCCACGATCTGACACATCGCGGTAGACATGAAGAAGGGGTTCCCCGAACGGGGAACCCCTTCTTCATGTCGGCGGTCAGTGCTTCTTGACCTTGCGGTCGTCGCGGAGCTCCAGGAACGGCTCCTTGTCCGCGGGCGTGCCGGACGCGATCGCCCGCCGCCGCTCCAGTTCGGCGTCGAACTCCGCGCCGAGCAGGATCGCGATGTTGGAGATCCACAGCCAGACCAGGAACACGATGACGCCGGCCAGCGTGCCGTAGGTCTTGTTGTACGACCCGAAGTTCGCCGCGTAGAAGCCGAACGCGGCGGACGCGACCACCCAGAGCAGCACGGCCATGACGCCGCCCGGGGAGACCCAGCGGAACCCGCCGGTCTTCGCGTTCGGCGAGGCCCAGTAGAGGACCGCGAACATCAGGCTCACGATGACCAGCAGCACCGGCCACTTCACGATCTCCCAGACCGTGACCGCGGCGTCGCCGAGTCCGATCGCGGACCCGACCGTGTCGGCCAGCCCGCCGCTGAAGACCACGATGATCGCGCAGGCGACGAGCATGACGCCGACCACAGCTGTCACGCCGACCCGGATCGGCAGCGTCTTCCAGACCGGGCGGCCCTCGGGCACCTCGTAGATCGCGTTCGAGGCGCGCATGAACGCGCCCACGTACCCGGAGGCGGACCAGAACGCGGTGAGCAGACCGAGGATCGCGACCAGGCCGGACGACGTGTTCGCCTCCCCGAGCTGTCCCACCATGCTGTTCAGCAGGTCGCTTGTCTCGTTCGGGAGCAGCGGCTCCACGCTTGTCACGACGCGGTCGAGCGTGTCGTCGCCGAGCAGCCCGAGGACCGCGGTGAGTACCAGCAGGCCGGGGAAGATCGACAGAACGCCGTAGTAGGTGAGCGCGGCCGCCCAGTCCGACAGGTTGTCGTCCTGGAACTCGGTCACGGTGCGCTTCACCGCGTTCCACAGCGAATTGCCGCTCAGCTCCGCCGGGCTGTCCGGGCCCTCGTCGGGCGCGGCGGGCGCCGTCGACTCCGGGTCCGCTGCACTCGACTCGTGGTCCGCTGCGCTCCGTACCGGCTGCTCCTTGTCGTCTTTGTCCTTCTTGTCCTCGTTACTGTGCCGGTGCAGCAGCGACATCGCTGTCCTCCCTCTCTACGTACCTCCCCGTCTGACTGCCCTGAGCAGCGAAAATCTAACCCCGGGCAGACCGGTGCCGACCTGTGCGGGCATGACTCGAGCCCGGCGGACCGTCACGATCGCGGCCCTCGTGGTGCTCGTAGCCGGGCTCTCGGCCGGTCTGCTGCCCGCGGCCGGAGGTGCACCGGGCCGGGGCCTGTCCTCGCTGCTCACGCTCGTGGTGGTGTGGACCGCGGCCGTGCTCGGGCTGCGCGCGGCAACGCGTGCCTCGCACCCGCGCAACCGGATCGGCTGGCGCCTGCACAGCGTCGCGTGCCTGTTCTGGTCGGTCGGCCCGGCCAGTTGGGCCTGGTACGACCTGGTCGAGGGTGCGTCTCCGAAACCGTCGCCGTGGCTGGTCGTCATCCGCCTGGCGTTCTTCGCGCTGATGTTCGCCGGGCTGTGGGGCATGTCGCGGGCCGCCGACCCCCGGGCTCGGCTGCGGATGGGCCTGGACGCCGTGGTCGCGGCCGCGGCGGTGTTCATCGTGGCGTGGGGCGGCATCTTCGGCGAGATCTGGTGCCGGTCGGGTTCGGGCCGGGCCGGCGTCGCGTTCGGGCTGACGTACGCGCTCAGCGACATGGTTTTGTTGATCTTCCTGGCGGTGCTTGTCGCCTCCGAGTTCCCGCCCGGCCGCCGGAGCGGCCCGCTGCTGCTGATGTCGAGCCTGACCGTCCTCACGGTGGCGGACGCGACGTTCGCCTACCGGGTGCTCTACGAGGGCCTGCCGTTCGACGCGCTGAACCCCGGCCTGTGGACGATCGCGTTCGCGTTCTTCGGGCTGGCCGCGCTTAGGTACCGCGGCGCCACGGTCCGCCGGGAGCCCGGCCTGACCTCCAGGTTCGCGGTCTACGGGCCGTACCTTCCGATTTTCCCCGCGGCCGTCACGCTCACCGTGCAGATCGCCTCCGGACGGGCGCCGCACGCCGCGGAGATGGCCGGCCTCGTGGTGCTCTTCACCGCGATCCTGATCCGCCAGGTGTTTGTGCTCGGCGACAACCGGGCGCTGCTGCGCCGGCTCGCGGCAAGCGAACACGGGCTGCGGTACAAGGCGACCCACGACTCGCTCACCGGCCTCGGCAACCGCGCGATGCTCACCGCACGCCTGCAGGAGTTGCTGCCCGCGCCGCCGAAGCGGCTCGGCCTGCTCTTCCTCGACCTGGACGACTTCAAGGAGGTCAACGACAGCCTCGGCCACCCGGCCGGCGACCTGGTGCTCACTACTGTCGCGGCGCGGCTGCGCACGGTGCTGCGGCGCGCCGACACCGTCGTCCGGCTGGGCGGTGACGAGTTCGCAGTGCTCATCGAGGACTTCGACGGCGACCCGAAGGCGCTGGCCCGCCGGATGCTTGAACTCTTCCAGGAGCCGTTCGAGCTCGGCGACCGGCGGATCGCGCTCGGCTGCAGCGTCGGGCTGGTCGAGGTCGAGGCCGGTGACGCGCGCTCTGCCACCGAGCTGCTGCGGGACGCGGACGTCGCCATGTACGCGGTCAAGCGCGGCGGCAAGAACAACGTCCAGCTGTTCAACCCGGGCCTGCACCACACCACGTCCGAGGAGCTGGAGCTGCGCGCCGATCTGGTCCGTGCGCTCGATGCGGGGCAGCTGCACGCGGCGTACCAGCCGATCTGTGACGTCGCCACCGGCGAGATCCGCGGCTTCGAGGCGCTCGCCCGCTGGACGCACCCCACGCTCGGCCCGGTCCGTCCGGACCGGTTCATCGCGATCGCGGAGCGCGCACACCTCAGCCGGCGGGTGACCGCGGCCATGCTTGACAGCGCGCTCGGCGACCTGCACGGCTGGATCGAGGCGGGCGCGCCCGCGCACCTCAAGGTCAGCGTGAACGTCGGCGCGGCCGAGATCAGCGACCCGGACCTGCCGAATCGGCTCCGGGACGCGCTCGCCAGCCGCGGCCTGCACGGGCACAACCTGGTCGTGGAGATCACCGAGACCGCGCTTACCGACGATCCGGACTGCGTCGTCACCGCGATCCGGCGGATCCAGGCGCTCGGCATCGGCCTGGCCATCGACGACTTCGGCACCGGCTACTCGTCACTGGCCCGGCTCAACCGCTTCAACGTCGAGTCGCTCAAGATTGACAAGCAGTTCGTGGACGACCTGGGCACGCCGCGCGGCCGCGACATGATCGCGGCGCTTGTCGCGCTTGCCCGTTCCTGCGGGATGGCCACGATCGCCGAGGGCGTCGAGCAGACCGTGCAGTGGGACGCGCTGCGCGACCTCGGCTGCGACCAGATCCAGGGCTACCTGGTCTCGCGGCCGGTCCCGTCCGGCGAGGTGCTCCCGCTGATCGCGGCGCGGGTCTCCTGACAATCGATCGTCCCGCTTCCGCCGGGGTCCGGCCCCGCGTGCTCCCGCGGGCCGCCGGATCCGTGGGTGGTCCGGCGCAGGGCAATACGCGACGCAGGGCACGACCCGACGCGCGGGTGATACCCGGGCGAGACAGGTGATTTCGCCGATGCGTGCGGTCCGCTCCCGCGCGCACTGTTATCGATGTCCATCGAATCGCGGCCGCCCCCGAGCTGCGGTTCTCGCATCGAGGCAGGGAGTACAACGACGTGCAGAAGCCACGATTCCTGAGCGCGGCCGTCCTCGCGCTCGCCCTGGTCGCCGGCAGTCTCGCCGGTGCCGCGCCGGCGTCTGCCGCGGCCGGGCCGTACGAGCGCGGCCCCGACCCGACGAATGCCAGCGTCGAGGCGCTCCGCGGGCCGTTCGCCACCGCCGACATCAGCGTGTCCTCGCTGCTGGTGAGCGGGTTCGGCGGCGGCACCATCTACTATCCGACGAGCACGGCCGAGGGGACGTTCGGCGCGGTCGTGATCGCGCCGGGCTTCACCGCGTACCAGTCGAGCATCGCGTGGCTCGGTCCGCGCCTCGCATCGCAGGGCTTCGTGGTCTTCACCATCGACACGATCACCACGCTGGACCAGCCGGACAGCCGGGGCCGCCAGTTGCTTGCCGCGGCCGACTACCTCACCGGGTCCAGCTCGGTGCGGAGCCGGATCGACGGGAGCCGGGTTGCGGTGGTGGGCCACTCGATGGGCGGCGGCGGCACGCTCGAGGCGGCGCGCAGCCGGCCGGCCCTGCAGGCGGCGATCCCGCTTACCGGCTGGAACACCACCAAGTCGTGGTCCTCGCTGCGGGTGCCGACGCTTGTCATCGGCGCGGACGGCGACACGGTGGCGCCTGTCGCCACCCACTCCGAGCCGTTCTACACCACGCTGCCGTCGTCGCTCGACAAGGCGTATCTGGAGCTGAACAACGCCACGCACTTCACGCCGAACTCGTCGAACACCACGATCGCGAAGTACAGCATCTCCTGGCTGAAGCGGTTCGTGGACGACGACACCAGGTACAACCAGTTCCTCTGCCCCGGCCCGGGTGTGAGCCTGAGCGTGGAGGAGTATCGGAGCACTTGCCCGTTTTAAGACGTAAATATCCATAGACGTGGCGTGCCGTACATTTGTGCGACACGCCGCGTCTCTTCCTGGCATTCCCGCCACAAGGTTGTACTTTGCTCGGATGGCGCAGACCAGCACGCCAGACGCCCGGCTCGACCGGCTTCGCGGCCCGGCGGCCCCCCGCCGCCACAACGCGCGCACGATCGCCGCGCTCACCGGAAATCCGGGCTGCACCCGCCGCGCGGTCCTGGACGGCGCGGGCGTGGACAAGATGCGGGTGGCCGAGCACATCGGCTTCCCCGGCCGTTTCGGCCAGTCGTCGTTCGCGATCGTGCGCGGCAACGTGTTCGAGGCGCGGCTCAAGGCGAACGAGGGCGAGGCGCTCGTCGGACTCCTCGGCGTCGATGTCCCGAAATATCTGGACCTTTCGGGTGGGCCCAAGGCGTCGAACGAGGAGCGGTACGCCCGTACCCTCGAAGCGTTGAAGGACAACCCGGACACCCTGCTCGACCACCCGATGCTGCGGCTCGAGATCGCCGGCCGGCGCGTCTACCTGGAGCCGGACCTGGTCGCCTTCCAGCTCGACGACAAGTACCACATCGTCGAGATCAAGTCGTTCCCGGTGATCGACGAGCAGGCCGACCCGGGCAAGGTCTCCGCTGCCGCCACCCAGGCCGCCGTCTACGTGCTCGCGCTCCGGGAGGCGCTGGCCGAGGCCGGGCGCGACCCGGCGACCGTCTCGCACGACGTGCTGCTCGTCTGCCCGAAGGACTTCTCCAACCAGCCGGTTGCCAGCATGATCGACGTGCGCCGCCAGCTCTCCGTGCTGCGCCGCCAGCTGTCCCGGATGGCCCGCATCGAACAGCTGCTCGACCAGCTGCCGCCCGGCCTCACGTTCGACCTGGAGGTCGGCGACGACGGCGAGCCCGCACGCGACCCCGACGCGCTCACCGCGGACATCGAGGCCGTGCCCGCCCGCTATGCGCCGGACTGCCTGGCCACCTGTGAGCTGTCGTTCTTCTGCCGCAGCGAGGCCCGCACCTCCACCGCGGTGCTCGGCCGGTCCGTGCGCGAGGAGCTGGGCGGCATCGAGGACGTGCAGACAGTGCTGGCGCTTGCGCACGGCACGATCGAGCCCACCCCGGAGCAGGCCGAGGCCGCCGCGATGCTCCAGGCCGCCTATCGACTCCGCGCGGAGCTCGTGCCGTGAGCACGCTCACCGCGCTTGCCAAGGCGCAGGCGGTCGCGGCGGGCAGAGCACAGAAGATCGCCACGGTACGGCACGCGCACCTCTCCGACCTGCCGCTGGTGTTCATCCCGCTGACCATGGCCGGTGAGGCGAACGCGCCGCTCGCGGTCATGGTCGGCACCGACGAGAACGCCCCCGAGCTGCTGATCGTGCCGCAGCCCCGGGACCGCGGGCTGCGCTTCCAGTTCGCCGCGCGGCTCGCCGAGGTGCTGCTGCCGTACGCGGAGGGCTTCTGCTCCGCCACCGAGGCCGTCCCCACCGACCGCAAGCGCGACGTCCGCTACCGCTATCTCGAAGCGCCGCAGATCATCGTGCCCGCACCGGCCGGCATCGGCTTCGTCCGGCTCTTCGGGCGGTCCACCCGCTTCCGGCGCACCGACGGCGACTATCCGGTGCTCCCGACCGTACCCCTGCTGGGTCGATGGTTGACGTTCTTCGCGGAGCGGGCGGAGCAGCCCGGATCGTCGATGCTGCTCTCGCTCACCGAGCTGCTCTCCGCGCACTGGGCGACCGGGCAGAGCGGTCATGAGGACGCCCACCTCGGGTCGCTCGTCAACTGGATCGCGCCGCCGCCAGGCATGACAGGTGCACAGGCCGCGCGGCTGGCCGAGGACCCGGACGTGTGCCCACCGGCCGGCCCGGCGACCGATCCGGGCTTCGACAACGACGTGCTCGGCCCGGCCATGGACATCTACCGGGCCGCGGCCGAGTCAGGCGATCCGGAGGCGGAGCGCGCGGCGTACCAGGAGCTCGAGGATCTTCTCCACGGCCAGCTCGCGCCCACCTGGGAGCTGATGTGGCGCGGCCTCCGTGTCATGCGGGCGATGCCGCCGGGCGCGTCCGTCGAGGCACGGTGGGCGCAGGACCGCGACGTGTTCAGCGACTTCTCGCTCTACGTGCAGGGCGGCGGCGCACCCCAGGCGAGGCGGGACGGCGCGGTCGCGGCCGCCACCCGGCTGCACAAGCTGGAGCGGGCCGGCCAGTCGTACGCGATCGAGCGCGCCTTCGACGACCCGCTGATCATGGCGGAGCACCGGCTGGGCGGTGAGGCGATCGTCGGCGAGGTCACGCTCGCCGCGCCGGACCGGGTGGACGACACCGGCAAACGCCCGGTCCTGCGCCCGCGGATCCAGGTCGTGACCACAGATCCGGTGCTCTTTCCCGAGGGTACGACGCTCGTCTCCCCGTCCAAGCCGCAGCAGAAGGCCCGCGTGATCTTCGTGACGCCGGTCGAGGACGGCGACAAGACCGAGGTGGTGCTCGAGCTGAACGGGGGCATGGGCCGCGGCCTGCGCGCGCCGGCCGGTAGCGTGCCGGAGGTGGGGGAGCGGATCACGTACACAAGCCTCAGCCTCGGTTACGCGCCGCCTGGCACGTTCCCGTCCCGCGAGGAGACGCCGTGGACGCACGGCGGCCCGCCGCAGTACTCGATCGCCGACGACCCGCTCGACCAGGGTGATCACGCGGCGACCGAGGACTGGTCGTGACCGCTCCCGGCACTGCTGCCAACGCGGTCGTCGACGCGGTGCTCGCTGATCTGGGCAAGGGTTCGCACCGCGGCGTGGTTGTCGACTCGCCGCCCGGAGCCGGCAAGTCCACGCTTGTGGTGAAGGCCGCGCAGGTGCTTGCCGCGGCCGGTGAGCAGCTGATCGTCATCGCGCAGACGAACGAACAGGTCGACGACCTGATCGACAGGCTCGCGGTCGCGGCGCCGGACCTGCCGATCGGGCGGCTCTCGGCCGGCGACTACCGGGCGTCGGAGCGGGTGCAGCAGCACCGGTCGGTCACTGTCGGCGCGAAGATCGGCGACGTGGCGCAGGGGTCGGTGATCATCGCCACGGCCGCGAAGTGGGCCACCGTCGCGGAGGGCTCCTGGGCCTGGGCGATCGTGGACGAGGCGTACCAGATGCGCTCCGATGCCCTGTTGCGGGTGGCGTCCCGGTTCTCCCGCGCGTTGTTCGTGGGCGACCCCGGTCAGCTCGACCCGTTCTCCACAGTGGAGTCGGCGCGCTGGACCGGACTGACCTGGGACCCGATGCTCAGCGCGGTGAACGTGCTGCTCCGCCACAATCCGGACCTGCCGGTCCACCGGCTGCCGGTGTCCTGGCGGCTGCCCCCGTCCGCGGCGGAGGTGGTCGCGCCGGCGTTCTACCCGTTCACCGGCTTCCGCGCCGGGACCGAGCCGGGCGACAGGTCACTTGTGCTCGACGCCGGCCCGGCCCGCTCCGGCACCTCGCTCGTGCCGGATCCGGACGCGGTGGACGCCGCCGTCGCGCAGGCCGCCGCGACCGGCTGGGCGCTCTACGAACTGCCGGCCCGGCACACCATCCGCACCGACGGCGAGGCCGCTGCCGCCTGCGCCGCGCTCGCGCTGCGCGTGCTGGAGGCCAGCGCGGTAGCGGTCTCTGAACGCTCGCGGGACGGTGCCCCGGTCGACGCGGGCCGCATCGCGATCGGCACCGCACACCGCGACCAGGCCGCGGTCATCCGCAACCTGCTGCGCGGCACGCCCGGCGAGACCATCACCGTGGACACCGCCAACCGCCTCCAGGGCCGCGAGTACGACGTGACGATCGTGCTGCACCCGCTCTCCGGCCGACGCGACGCCACCGCGTTCCACCTGGAGTCCGGCCGCCTGTGCGTGCTCACGTCCCGGCACCGGCACGCCTGCATCGTGGTGGCCCGCGCCGGCATCCCGGACCTTCTCGACGCCCACCCGTCGACGGACCCGGTGCACCTCAACGTGCCTGTCAAGTTTCCGGACGGCTGGGAGGCGAACCACTCGATCCTGGCGCACCTCACCACCCATCGGGTGATCGCACCGCGTTGATCAGAACTTGGCACGCGTACCGTGCCAACTCGTGTTCGTGGATGTTTCCCCGCCGGGGGCATTAGGGAATCGCGCCCATTGTCCGGCTTGGGGGACTCCGGGGAAAAGCGCAACCCGGGCCGGACCTGTAGCCTGCCCTGGGGTCCGCGATCGGACACTCGTCTTTCAAACGCCGGCGGAGGAGGGGGCGCGGGTGAGCGACGCACGCCCTGTCTTTCGGCGCGTGCCGGCGGACATGTTCGCCTTCACCACCACCGAGCGGGCCGACCTGCACACCGCGGTCATGCAGGTGTTCGGCGAGGCCGCGGAGCGGCTTCGGGCGGTGCTGACGTTCGACGAGGTCCTGGCCGGTCTGCCGGAGATCGGGTGGTACGAGCCGGTCTCCGACGAGTCCCTGGAGTACACGCTCGGCGCGCTTCACAAGCACGGCCTGATCGAGCGCACCCAGAACCATGCCGCGCACTACGCCTCCGCCGCCGAGTACGAGCGGCGCAACCTGCACTACGCGCTGAGCCGTAAGGGCGAGGCCGCCTACCAGGGCGTGCTGCACGCGATCGGCCGGCTCGAGGAGTCCGGCGCGCTGCAGACCGCGGTGCTTGACGCGATCGCGGCCCGCCTCGGCGAGCTTGACCTGCTGCTCACGGACGAGAGCGCGGACGACCGCCGGGTCCACGCCGCCCTTGCCGAGCTTGAGGGTCACCTGCAGGGGCTGCGGTCCGGCGTGGTCAGGTTCCACGGCGACCTGCAGAGCCTGCTGCGTGACGAGGGCGCGGACGCGGCTACGTTCCAGGAGGTCAAACAGGCGACGATCGCGTACCTGACCGACTTCGTGACAGATCTGGACGCCCGGCGGCACACCATCGCGGACGCGGTGGCCCGCATCGACCGGCACGGCGTGGCGGCGCTTCACGCGCGGGCGCTCCGCGGCGCCGACCTGCCCACGCTGCCCGGCCAGGCGGACCCGGCGCCACGGTTCCTTGAGCAGCGGGCCGCGCGCTGGACCGGGCTGCGCGACTGGTTCCTACCGGCCGACGGGGCCAGGGCGCGGGCCGACGACCTGGCCGACATGGCCCGCCGCGCGATCGTGGAGCTGATGCGCGCGCTTGAGCGGCTCAGCGAGAGCCGCCGGCGCGGGTCCGGCACCGCCTCGGACTTCCGCACGCTCGCCCGCTGGTTCTCCGCGGCCGAGACGGACGAGGCCGCGCACGAGCTGTGGGCGGCGGCGACCGGGCTGTGGTCCGCGCGGCACACGCACCTGGCGCCGGACGATCCGACAGCGGTCGGGCCGGGTACGTCCTGGTTCGCCGCGCCAGGCGTGCACGTGTCGCCGCTGCTGCGCACGCACGGGCAGTCCGACCGGGCCGCCCGGACCGCGCGGGTCCGGGACACCACTGAGATCCGCGAGCAGCGCCGTCAGCGGGCACAGCGCGAACGGCTGGAGCTTGAGGAGGCGTGGTCGCGGCTGGCCACACCCGGCCCGGTGCGGCTCTCCTCGTTCGCCCGGCTCGACCAGGGCAGCTTCTCCCGGCTGCTGGAGCTGCTGGCCCGCGCGCTTACCGTGCCGGCCCGCGGCGGCGAGCGGCGCGCGTCCACTGCGGACGGCCGGCTGGTGGTCACGCTGCTGCCGCCGCCGGACCACCACCTGGCCTACCTGCGCACCGCGCGCGGCGTGCTCGTCGCGCCGGACTTCATCGTCTCGATCAGCGAGTCCCGCCCAGGCCAGGCCGCACCGGTTCCGCTGCGCCCCGACTTCCGCCGTGAGGCGACCGCGTGACCGACCTGCGTTCCGAGCTCGACCGGCAGCGCGGCACCGAACGGGCCCAGGCGATCCGGGCGCTGCTGGCCAAGCCGCTGCTCACCCGCGCCGCTGACCCCGACGACTTCTTCCTGGTCGCCCGGCACGCGGCCGAGCTGGTGCCGTGGTTCGGCACGCACACCGGGTGGCGGCTGTCGATCGAGGCCCGGCAGGGCTACGCGCGGCTGGCCAAGGTGTCCGCGACGCCGGACGGCACCCGCCCGGCCCGCCGCCTGCGCGGAAACCGGGACCCGTTCGACCGCCGCAGGTACGCGTTGTTCTGCATGCTCGCGGCCGAGCTGCTCCCCGGCCAGGTCACCACGATCGGCATCCTGGCCGGCCTGCTCGCCCAGGCCACCGCGGTCGAGGCGTCGATACCCACGTTCGACAGCGCCAGCCGCGAGGACCGGCGCGCCTACGTGGACGCGTTGCTGCTGCTGGAGCGGTTCGGCGTGCTCACCGCCACGGACGGCAGCACGGACGCGTACCTGGAGTACGCGGACGCGAAGGTGCTCTACCGGGTGGACGCGACCCGGCTGGCCCGGCTGCTTGCCGCGCCGCAGTCACCGTCCCGGCTGGCCGGCCCGGACGTGTCCGCGCTCGTCGACGAACCGCAGTACGAGGGCACCGAGGACCGGCTGCGGCACGCGGTCGTCCGCCGCCTGCTCGACGACCCGGTGGTCTACTTCGGCGAGCTGCCCGAGGCGGAGCGGGCGTACGCGACCGGACTCACCGGCCGCCAGCTGATCCGGGTCGCGATAGCCGAGGCCGGCCTGCAGCTCGAGGAGCGCGCCGAGGGGATGCTCGCCATCGACCCGGACGCGGTCGCCACCGACGAGCGCTTCCCGGCCGAGAACAGCGTGCCCGCCCAGACCGCGCTGCTGCTGCTCGACACGATCCTTGCCGCACACCCGTCGCCGGTACCTCCGGACGCGCTCGCGGAGCAGCTGGCGGCCCGGTTCGCCGAGCAGCCGGCCTGGGCGCGGACCTACCGCTCGGACGGCGGCGCACAACGGCTGCTGACCGAGGCGGTGGCCGTACTCGAACGGTTCGGCCTGGTGCGCACCACTGACGACGGGATCGGCGCCCGACCCGCCGCCGCACGCTATGCGGACGCGCCCGCCACCGGCGCGAAGACCCCGAGGCCCAGGAGGGCGCGTTGACCCTGCTGACCCTGCCCCCGCACCAGCCGTCCGAGGACCCGTTCGCAAGCGCGGTCGCCCGGCAGCTCGCCGGCCAGCTGCGCTCCGACCGCTGGGCGCCGACCCGGGCCGGCGTGCTCAACGTGTGGCGCTACTTCGACGAGATCTTCACGTTCCACCACGGGCGGCTGCTGCTGCGCGGACCGAACGGCACCGGCAAGTCGAAGGCGCTAGAGCTGCTGCTGCCGTTCCTCTTCGACGCGTCGTTGCGCCCGTCGCGGCTGTCCACGTTCGGCGGCTCCGAGCGCACCATGCACTGGAACCTGATGGGCGACGGCTACCCGCACACCACGCGCGTCGGCTACGTGTGGCTTGAGTTCGGGCGTACCGACGAGACCGGCGCGGCCCGGTGGTTCACCTGCGGGGCCCGGCTGGCCGCGTCCTCGAACACGCGCACAGTCGACGCCACCTACTTCACCACAGGTTCCCGGGTCGGCGTGCCGGGCGGGTTCTCCCTGGTCAAGCCGGGCAACGTGCCGCTTACCAAGCCGGACCTGACGGCCGCGATCGAGGGGCACGGCACGGTGCACGCGGGTGCGGAGGCGTACCGGACCGCGGTGCGGGACGCGGTCTTCCACGGCCTCTCCGACGCGCAGTACGAGGCGCTGATCGCCACGCTGCTCCAGCTGCGCACGCCGAAGCTCTCCGAGCACCTGAACCCGGACGCGCTCTCCGAGGTGCTGTCCAAGGCGCTGCCGCCGCTCGACCCGTCCGGGCTCACCGAGATCGCCGAGGGCTTCGAACGCCTGGATCACAGCCGGGAACGGCTCAGCGCGCTTGACGCGGAGGTCGACGCCGCCACCCGGCTTGCCGAGCGCCAGCAGCAGTACGCGCGCCGGGCGCTGCGCCGCGGCGCCGGTGACCTGATCAACGCGACCGACGAGCTGGACGAGGTGTCCCGGGAGGCGACCCGCCAGCGCGAGGCGCACGCCACTGCTGTCGCGGAGCTTGCCGAGGTGACCGGCCGGCGCGAGGAACTGGAACGCGACGCCGCACTGACCGAGGAGGCGATCGGCGGCCTGCGGGACAGCGCCGCCTTCCGCGAGGGCCGCCAGCTCGACGAGTTCCGCTCCGGGCTGCGCGAGACAAGGAACGCGGCGCTCGCGGCCGAGGAGATCTGCCGGGCCCGGCGCACCGACGCGGACCGCGACCAGGAGCGCGCCGAGACGCGCCGCGCCGAGTTGGCGTCCGCGTCCGCCGCGATGGAACGGTCCTGGCACGACACGATCGCGCTGGCCCGGCGTGCCGGGTTGTCCGGCCTGGTCGAGCCGCTTGCGAACGAGTCGAGTGAGCAGGCCCGGGCGCTGCTGCGCGGCGTGCTGCTCGGCCGCGAGGGCCAGGTCGACGAGGTCCGGGCCGTGATAGACGCGCATCGCCGGGCGGCGGCGGACCGGGAGCGGGCGGCCCCGCGCCGTGAGGCCCGGGCTGCGGACCGGGACGAGGCGCAGCAGACGCTTACGGCGGCGCGCACGGCGTACGAGGAGCGCGTCGCGAGGCACCGGGAGAGCATCGCCGCGTGGGCGTCCGCCTGCACCGTGCTGCCGGTCGCGCCGGTCGCCCCGGTCCTGGCCGACCTCGGCGCGGACGAGGTCGCGCTTGCCTCGCTGATCGGCGACGTGACCGCGGAGGTCCGGGAGCGCATCGCGGCCGACCACACCGCGGGCATGGCCCGCGACCGGGAGCTGCTTGCCACCCGCACGCCGCTGTCCGCTGAGTACGCCGCGCTCACCCGCCGCCCGCCGGCCGGCCCGCCCGCGCCGGTGCACCGCACCGCGGCCCGCGACGAGAACCGTCCCGGCGCGCCGCTGTGGCGCGTGGTCACCTGGCACGAGGGCGTCCCGCCGGCCACCCAGGCCGCGGTGGAGGCGGCGTTGCAGGCCTCAGGTCTGCTTGACGCGTGGATCCGCCCGGACGGCGCGATCGCGCTTGCCGTGGACGGGCACGACACCTCTGTCGCCTCGATGGGCGCGCTGCCCGCGGCCGGCGACTCGCTGCTGTCCATCCTGGACGCGGTCGCGCCCGAGCGCGGCACGGTGCCCGTGGTCGCGCCGACCGCGGTCCGCCAGATCCTGAACGCGATCGGATATGCCGAGTCCGCGCCCCGGCAGGGTGTGGGCGTCGGTGCGGACGGCACCTGGCGGCTCGGCCTCGCCTACGGCAGCTGGTCGAAGCCGGCCGCGGAGTTCCTCGGCCCGGACGCCCGTGAGCGCGCCCGCCAGCGCCGCCTCGCCGAGCTGGCCGGTGAGCTGGCCGCGCTCGACGCGGCCCGGGAGAAGGTCGCGGTCGCGATCGCCGGCCTGCGCACCGAGCGCGCCACGCTTGATGCGGAGGCGGCCGCCCGACCGTCGCTTGCCGACGGCGCCCGCGCGCTGGAGGCGGTGCAGCGGGCGGAGCTGCGCCTGGCGGCCGTGCACGACCAGCTGGACGAGGCCGAGTCGGACCTGGCCACAGCGGACGAGGCGGCCCGCGCCACGCTTCGCGATCTCACGCTTACCGGCTCCCGGCAGAGCCTGCCGACCACGCCCGGCGACCTGGAGCAGCTGGCGGACGCGCTCCGCGCGCTGCGTCAGGCCGGCGAGGGCTGGCTTGCGGACCGGGCCCGGCGCGACGCGGCCACCGAGCGGCTGGCCGACGCGGAGGAGGCGGAGGGCCGCTCCGCGGCCGCGGTGGCCGAGGCGGAGGACACGCTTGCCGCCGCGCGGGAGAAGGCGGACGCGGCGCAGACCCGGCTTGAGTCGGTTGAGAGCGCGGTCGGCACGGACTTCAGCGCGGTGCTGGACCAGGTGGACGTGCTGCGCGCCCGCGCCGTGAGCCTGAAGCGGGACGAGCGCACGCTGCGCCCCCGCCACGACGAGCTGATCAGCCGGATCAGCGATCTGAACGCGCGCGCCGACGCCGCGGAGCGTGCCCGGGACGCCGCGACGGCGGAGCGGGACGCGGCGGTCGCGCGGCTGGCCCGGCTGGCCGGACTGCTCGGCCCGGACGCGGGCCTGGAGACGCGGCTGACCGGCCTCGGCGCGGCCACGGCCACGCTCCAGGCCGCCCGCGCGATCGCGGAGGAGTGCGGCTCGCTGCCGCACGGCCCCCGGCACCTGCGCCAGGACGAGAGCGCGCTGGCCGACGTGCTGCACACCATCCGCGAGTCGCTCACCGGCTACGCGGACCTCTCCATGGAGGCCGACGAGCAGTGCGACGTGCAGGTCGTCTCCGCCTCCGTGGACGGCCTGCGGATCAGCCCGGCGCAGCTTGCCGCGCGCGTGACGACCGAGCGGGACGAGACGCACGCGATGCTCGGCGGTGAGGAGCGCGACCTGTTCGACCGCACGCTCACCGGCGACACGCGGCGGCACGTGGCGGAGCGGATCCGGCAGGCGACAGGCCTGGTCCGGCAGGTGAGCGCGCAGCTGGAGCAGGTGCGCACGGTCTCCGGCCTCGGCGTGCGCCTGGTCTGGGAGGTCAACCCGGAGCTCGGGCCGGACCTCAAGCAGGCCCGTGACCTGCTGCTTGCCGATCCCGGCACGCTCTCCGACGCGGAGCGCGGCGTGCTTCACGACTTCTTCCGCGCGCGGATCGACGAGCTGCGCACCACAGGCGCCGCGTCCGGCTGGGACCAGCAGCTCAGCGAGGTGCTCGACTACCGGCGCTGGCACCGGTTCGTGGTGCAGATGCGGTCCGGCGGCGACGAGTGGGCCCCGGTGACCCGCAAGCAGCACGGCGCGAAGTCCGGCGGCGAGAAGGCGATCGTGCTGCACCTGCCGCTGTTCGCCGCCGCGGCCGCGCACTACCGGGCCGCACCGGAGGCGCCGCGGCTGATCCTGCTCGACGAGGTGTTCGTCGGCGTCGACCAGATGAACCGCGGCCAGCTGATGGAGGTGCTGACCGGCCTGGACCTGGACCTGATGCTCACCTCCGACCAGGAGTGGTGCACCTACTCCGAGGTCGACGGCATCGCCATCCACCAGCTGATCGCCGGCGACGCGGACGGCGACGACGCGGTCACCACCGCCCGGTTCGTCTGGACCGGCCAGGACTTCCTCCCCGCCGACGAGCCCCGGGAGTAACGCGCGCCCAAGCGGGTACCGTGGGCCGCATGGCCGGACTCGATCTTGACTTCCTGCACCGCGCGCTGGCGCCGGAGATCTTCGACGCGGCCCTCACGGTCGCGGAGGAGCTGGACGACCTGCGCCCGTTCGAGGGCGGCGCGCTCGGCACCGTCGGCCAGGACAACCCGGTCCCGCACCGCGCCTGGGCCGGCTTCGTCGGCGGCACGCTCGCCGGCCGCTGCGACTGCGGCGCCGCCGGCTTCCACCCGGACTACTTCTGCGTCCACATCGTCGCCGTGATCATCGCCGCGCTCAACGAGGCGTTCCGCTGGCCCGCCGCGCCCGCGCTTCCGGACACGCTCGACGATCCCGCCACGCCACCGGTGCCCGCGGCCCGTCCCGCCACCGGCGCGCCCGCGCAGGCCGAGTCACCGGAGTCCGCGGTCCGCCGCCTCGCCGGGGTTGCCGCCACGCTGTCGCCGAGCCTGCTGGCCCGCCTGGTCGCCGAGCACGCCGCGGCCGACCCCCGCCTGGAGTCCGCGCTTCTCACCGCCGCCGGACTGCCCGCCGCCGGCCTGGTCAGAGACGTCCGATAAGCAGATTTTCCCGCTACCGCGGTGGTCCGGCCCGCATGCTCCCGCGGGCCGCCGGTTCCGCGGTGGCCGGGCAAAGACCCACCCGGTCCGCTCCGGCCGTGGGAGAGCGGCAGACCGCGTACCCCCGGCCGGGTCGTGATTGTGAAGCTCTTGCAGGTGGGCAAGGACCGCGCGCGGCGCCCGGCACGTCGAGACGTTGCCGGTTGAGGAACGCCGGCTTCGGGGGTGCGAAGCGCCGGCGACCGCGCTTCGACCCGAAACGGCATGGCCGGTCAGGCGGCGATGGTCTCCGCCGGGGCCAGGCCGCCGCGCACGATGCGGCCGCCGATCATGACGGTGCGGACGTCGTCCGGGCCGAGGGAGGTGACGACGGCGCCGGCCAGGCGGGAGACGTCCATGACGTGTTCGAGGCCGCCGAGCGTGACCAGGTCGGCGCGGCCGCCGACGCTGATCGAGCCGTTTCCGGCGGTGCGCAGCGTCTCGGTGGCGGCCTCGGTGACCGGGCGGGTGCCGGGCGCGGGGGCGCAGGCGCTGCCGGTCCGCTCGACGCGGAGTGCGGCGCGCAGTTGGCGGAACGTGTCCGGCCCGGCCATGGTGGCGAAGCCGGGCAGGACGACCTCGCCGCGTATGTCGATCTCGGTGGCGCCCTCGGCGGGGAGCGCGGGGCCGATGGCCTGGATCCGGTCGCCGGAGATGAGCACGTCGGTCGCGGGCAGCTCGCCGAGCTGCGGATCCATGGTGATGACGTGGCCGTTGCGGAGGACGATCATGATGCTGTCCCTCCCTCGAGTGGAGCGCTAATCAGGAAAGCTTTTTGAAAAGCTATCGGCAAAGCTTTCCGGATGCAAGGTGAAATGTATGCTTGTCACGTGAACGAGGCCACCGCACGCCGGGACGCTGTCGACGCGCTTGTCGAGGCGTGGCGGTCGGACCTGCCCACATTCGCCGGTGTCGAGCTGGAGCTGTGCAAGCGCGCCTCCCGGCTCAGCATCCTGATCCACGAGGCGACCAACGCCAGCCTGGCCGCGCTCGGTCTCACCAAGGCCGAGCAGGAGGTCCTCTACGTGCTGCGCGCCGCCGGTGAGCCGTACCGGCTGCGTCCCGTCGACCTGATCGACCGCCTGCGCTTCTCCTCCGGCGGCACCAGCAACCTGCTCCGCCGCCTGGTGGTGGACGGCCTGGTGGTCAAGGAGGCGGACGACCGCGACGCGCGCTCGACCTGGGTCCGGCTCACCGTGCAGGGCATGGAGACGGCCGAGGCCGCGGTGCGGGCGCAGACCGAGGCGCAGCACGCGGTGCTGGCCCGGGTCAGCCCGGAAGCCGCCCGTGCCGCCGCCGACGCGCTGCGCGAGGTCCTGCTTGCGCTTGGCGACACCCCCAGCGTGGACAACACGGCCCGGAAGCGGTGACCGGCACGGCAGCGCGCGGCCCGGCAACGGTGACCGGCGCGGCACCACGCGTCCCGGAAGCGGCTGCCGATGCGGCACCGGCGCTCGCGGTCGCGGAGCGGGTCGCCCGGCTGGCCGGTGCGGAGCTGCTGCGCCGCTTCCGCGGGCCGGCCCGGATCGACGTCAAGAGCAGCGCGACCGACCTGGTCAGCGACGCGGACCGGGCCGCGGAGGAGGTGGCGCTGACATACCTGCGCCGCCACCGGCCGGACGACTCCGTGCTCGGCGAGGAGGGCGCATCGCACGACGGCGCCTCCGCCTACCGGTGGGTGGTCGACCCGCTTGACGGCACTGTCAACTACCTCAGCGGCATCCCGTTCTGGTGCGTGAGCGTGGGCTGCGAACGGCGCGACGGCGACGGATGGAAGCCGTGGCTGGGCGTGATCTATGACCCGGTGCACGACGAGTTGTTCCACGCGGTCACCGGTGCGGGCGCCTACCGCGGCGGCGAGCCGATGCGCCGCGGGCCGGATCCCACGCTCGCGGACGCGGTGCTCTCCACCGGCTTCGCCTACGACCTGGGCCGCCGCCCGCACCAGTCCGCCTTCCTCGCCGGGCTGGCGCCGGAGGTGCGCGGCGTCCGGATGGTCGGCTCCACCGCGCTCGCGCTCTGCTGGATCGGGGCAGGGCGCCTCGACATCTACGTCGAGGACCACACCAAGCGCTGGGACTACTCGGCGGGCTGGCCGATCGCGACCGAGGCGGGCGTTGACGTCCGGCTTGTCGGCTCGGTGCTGCTGGCCGCGCCGCGCACGCTTGCCGACGGCCTCGCGTCCCGGATCGCGGCCCACGACCTGCGGAAAACCACAGCCTGAACTGAGGAAAGCCGCAGCCGCTAGCCTTGACCCGGTGCGGATCTGGAGCATGGCCACCGCGAGTGCGCGCCTGGTCCTGGGGCTGATCGCCGGCGCGCTCACCGCGGTCGCCACAGTGCTCGCGCTGGCCGCCGCCGGCGTGGTGCTGGCCCCGGCGCTGGCCTGGCCGTCCGCGCGTGAGGTGTCGATGCACCGCCTCACCCGTACCGTGCTGGCGTTCGTGGAATTCGAGCGGTTTCGCCTTTTCCGCCTTTTCGGCGATGCCAATGCCAAGACCTATCGGGGGTACGGCCCGGAGCGCGCGCTCGCCTACCTCGGTGTGCGCTGGCCGGTCGGCCTGCTCGGCGGCGGCATCCTGCTGCTGTTCGTCTACGGCGCCGCCACGGTCGTGGTCTTCGCCTGGTACTGGCTCACCGGCCGGCATCCGGACAACATCCCGCCCAGCCCTTGGATCATCACCTACCTGGCCGTGGCCTGCGGTTTCGCGCTCTTCCTCGGCGTGCAGGGCCTGATCGGCGTGGTCCGGCTGGAGCGTCGTGTCGCCCGCCGCTTCCTCGGCCCGACCCCGGCCGACCTGCTGCGCCTGCGCATCGAACAGCTCTCCGCCACCCGTGCGGACGTGGTGGAGGCGGTCGACGCGGAGCGCCGCCGGATCGAGCGGGACCTGCATGACGGCGTGCAGCAGCGGCTTGTCGCGCTCGGCATGTTGCTCGGCCGTGCCCGCCGCAGCGCCGCGGCAGGTGACGAGGTGAAGTCCGCCGGGTTGCTGGCCCAGGCGCACGACGAGTCCCGGGAGCTGCTGGACGAGCTGCGCGAGGTGGCCTGGCGGGTCTATCCGGCCGCGCTTGACACGCTTGGCCTGCGGGACGCGCTGGCCGGGGTGGCCGAGCGCGCGCCGATCCCGGTGACGGTCCGGTACGACGTGCCGGAGACGCCGCCCGCGCCGGTGGTGACCGCTGCCTACTTCGTGGTGTCCGAGGCGGTGACGAACGCGGTCAAGCACGCGTCCGCCTCCCGCATCGAGATCCTTGTGACGCGGGAGAGGAAGACGATGACTGTCAGAGTGACGGACGACGGCAGCGGCGGCGCGGACCCGGGCGGCGCGGGCCTTACCGGCCTGGCGCGGCGGGTGGCGGCGCTTGACGGCCGGTTCGCGGTGATCAGCCCGGTGGGCGGCCCGACCGAGGTGCGGGTGACGCTGCCGTGCGGGTGATCCTTGCGGAGGACTCCGCGCTGCTCCGGGACGGTCTGCGCCGGCTGCTTGTGGACGAGGGCTACACGGTTGTGGACGCGGTCGGCGACGGCGCCGCGCTTGTCGAGTCCGTCGCGGAGCACCTGCCGGACCTGGTGGTGGCGGACGTGCGCATGCCGCCGAACCACACGGACGAGGGCCTGCGCGCGGCGCTGGAGATCCGGCGCCGCTGGCCGTCGATCGGCGTGCTGATGCTGTCCCAGTACGTCGAGCAGCGCTACGCGGTGGAGCTGCTCACCGGCCACGGGACCCGCGTCGGCTACCTGCTCAAGGACCGGGTCGCGGACGTGGGGGAGTTCCTTGAGGCGCTGGCCAGGGTGGGTGCGGGCGGCACCGCGTTCGACCCCGAGGTGGTCCGGCAGCTGCTGCGCCGGACCACGCACACGGACCCGCTGACCAGGCTGACCGGCCGGGAGAAGGACGTGCTCGACGCGATGGCGCAGGGACACAACAACGCCTCGATCGCGGTACGCCTGCACGTGTCGCAGAGTGCTGTGGAGAAGCACGTCCGGTCGATCTTCGACAAGCTCGGCCTGGCGGACGCGGACGGCTACAGCCGCCGCGTCCTGGCCGTCCTCAGATACCTGGGCGAGTAAAGACTAGATACCCGGGCGAGTAGGCACCCGCTTGCGGATGCGGTAGAGCACGAACACCACGGCCGCGACCGCGACGACCGCAAGCACGCCCTTGGAGTAGACGCCGACGGTCTGCTCCACGACGTGCCAGTTCTCGCCGAGCACGTACCCGGCGACCACGAAGACGGTGTTCCAGATCGCGCTGCCAAGCGTGGTGTAGAGCAGGAACAGGCCGAACCGCATGCGCTCCACCCCGGCCGGCACCGAGATCAGGCTGCGGAAGATCGGGATCATGCGGCCGAACAGCACCGCCTTGCCGCCGTGCCGCGCGAACCACGCCTCGGCCCGGTCGATGTCGGAGAGCTTGATCAGCGGCAGCCGGTCCGCGATCGCCCGCAGCCGGTCACGGCCGATCGCCGCGCCGATCCAGTAGAGGACCACGGCGCCGGCCACGGAGCCGGCGGTGGTCCAGAAGAGCGCCGAGGCCAGGCTGAGGTCGCCGCGGGAGGCGGCGAACCCGGCGAGCGGCAGGATCACCTCGCTGGGCAGCGGCGGGAACAGATTTTCAAGCGCGATGAGGAGTCCGGCGCCGGGCGCGCCGAGCGTCTCCATGATCGAGACCGCCCAGCCGGGGACCCCGTCCATCGGTTCGTTGGTTATGGCCATGGTTGACAACCGTAGAAACGGAGGCCTCGCTCCGGAATGTGGCGGGCCACCCGGCTCCCCTGCGGAAAACCGCAGGTATGTCAGGTAGCGCAGTGTCACCCGTTCGGTGTGAACCCCTGCTGCGCCGGTGCCCGTAAAAGTATGTGCACCGGCGCTCACATAACTTCCGGTGGATGGGAGATCGTCATGAAGGGCAAGAAGCTGGCCGTCGTCCTCGCGGGCGCGCTGATCGTCGGCGGCGGCGTGGTCGCCGGGCCGTACGCGTTCGCCGCAGTGGCCCCCGGCAACGCGTGCGCGGACGTGGAGATCATCGGCGCGCGCGGCACCACCGAACGCCCCGGCCTGGGCATCGTGCTCACGCCCCTGGCCGACCGGATGACCCGTGAGATACCGGAAACGGTGCGCACGACCGCGCTCGACTACCCGGCGAACTTCAACTACACCGCGAGCGTGCGGGCCGGCGTCGCCGAGCTGAAGGACGACCTCGCGGCGACGGCAGCGGAGTGCGAGGACACGCGATTCGTGCTGATGGGCTACTCGCAGGGTGCGGACGTGGTCGGCGACACGCTCGCCGGCCTGGACGACGAGCTGGCCGGGAAGGTGGCGTCAGTGCTGCTCTTCGGCGACCCGTCGTTCACCCGCGGCGAGGACTTCAACGTCA
The DNA here is from genome assembly GCF_044454585.1 of Catenuloplanes sp. NPDC051500. Lineage (NCBI taxonomy): Bacteria > Bacillati > Actinomycetota > Actinomycetes > Micromonosporales > Micromonosporaceae > Catenuloplanes > Catenuloplanes sp. NPDC051500. The sequence goes on along the minus strand of NZ_JBITDX010000001.1, from coordinate 780,575 downwards.
CGGACGGCACCCGCCAGGGCGTCTTCCCGCGCGGCGCCGGGCGCCTGGACGAGTTCGCCGACCGCATCCAGTCGTACTGCAACCGCAACGACCGCTTCTGCCAGTCCGGCACGAGCCTCGCCGCGCATCTCAACTACGCCGGCTTCCAGGACGAGGCGGTCGCGTTCACCGCGGATCGGGTCTCATAGAAAGATCTGGATATGGAGGAGCCCCGGGTTACCCTACCCGGGGCCCCCGCTGTGCCACCCAGTTGCGCACGCCAGTGACGTTTAAGGCCGCGGTTCAATCTGAAGGTCATCGTGCTCTGCCATTGAGCTACCGCACCGTGTTTGGAGGTGCGAACCGGACTCGAACCGGTATCACGTGACTAGTTCCGCGGCCGCTCGATCTGGCGATCGGTGGCGAATGCTGAGCCTGGAGCGAGAATCTGAGCGTGATGGTGCCCTCGGGCTGCCTCTACCGATTGGGCTACCCCGCGGCGTGTGGTCGCGGGGGAAGGACTCGAACCTTCACTGTCACCGTTGCGGCGTTTCAGCTTGATCTGTTCAGTCTCAGTTTTGTAGACGCCGGTCAGGCGCCCTGCCCCGCCGCTCCACAGCGGGGAGTCCTATGTGCACTTACCGTGCAAACAGATAACCGAAGACGGCGTCCCCCGCCTTGTAGTCGGTCACCTCGTGCGAGTTCGCCTGCTCGCGGGCGAACTTCACCGACTGCTGCAGCTTCTCCACCCGCTCGCGCAGCTCCTTCACCCTCGTCGCGGGCAGCGCGCCGGAGAGCTTCACAGTCGTCCAGTAGCCGGCCGGCTGGTCCTCGGTGTAGACCTCGACCTGCGCCGGGTGCTCCTTTGTCGCCTCGGCCTTGACGTGGTTTCGCATCACCTTGCGGCTGCGCACCGTCTCCACCGGGTCCGACGCGTAGGCCCCGATCTCCGGGCTGAACGACCAGCTCTCCGCCGGGTCCAGCACGGGCAGCTTGTCCACGAACGTGTGCAGGTCGGTGAGCTGCTTCTCGAGGAACAGCAGGTAGGTCACCGGCACGTCGCGCAGCAGCGTCTGCCCGTCGACCACCACGTCCGCCTTGGCCACCGTGTTCGCCGTGTCCTGCGTCAGCACCAGGTCGAAGAGGCGGGTGAGCGTCTTCGCGGTCTCGGCCAGCACGTCCTCCGCGGACAGTTGCACACGCGTCGACTCGGGCGGCAGCTGCTCGCCCTCCTCGTCCTTCGGCCGGTACTTCCGGGAGATGCCGGACAGCAACGGGGCCTTCTGCGTGTTCCGGTGCGCGTCGGTGAAGTCGCGGAGGCTCTGCGCCTTGACACCCTTGGTGATCGCGATGATCTGGCTGAGCGTGGTCACAGAGAGATCTTCGCTTACCGGCGCAACCTCACGCCAGCAATATCGCGCTCGCCGTGATCACCATCAGCCCGACCCCGGCGACCACCCACCCCATCCACCCCGGAATGTTGTACGACCCCATGACGGCACCCCTCACTCACGCTCTCCCCGGTATCACTCACGTCAAGTGTTCGAGCCCTCGCCGCTGCCGGACAAGGGCGTCGCCCAGGTGGGTGACCAGGGGGAACACGCGGGTGTCGCATGCGCGACGGCGTCACCGGCCGCCGAAGTACCGATACACCGAGTCCGGTGGGGTCACCACCTGGCCGGCCGGGGGCGCCTGCACGTCGAACGGCTCACCGAAGGCGGTGTACCGGGTCTCGATCGTGGGTGCCTTGCCTGCGGTGATCGCGGGGAGGTCGATCTGCAGGTGGGTGAGGCGGCCGCGCTCGTCCACAGTGGCCAGGAACGGGACCGCGCGGGCCGCGTCGCCCAGCCCGGCGATGTCGGAGGTGCTGAAGGACAGGCCGGTGCCGGTGCCGACCTGGGCGAGGTCGACCGTGCCCTTGTACCGGCCGTCCGGCAGTCGCCGCGCATCGGTGATCGCGGCGAGCAGTCGGCCGGCGCCGCCCGCGTCGTTCGTGCCGGGGGTGAAGCCAACCTCCAGGCCGCGCCCGATCTTCGACCTGTCGATGCGCATCCAGCGGGTGTCGACGCCGGGGATCGAGGCGCCCTCGATCTGCATGAAGACGTCGTCGCCGAGTAGTCGCGTGCGGATCGTCATCGACTGCTCCTCGCCTGTCGCCTGGCGGAGCGCCATCTCCGCGCGCCGGTTCGGCACGTCCATCCTGCTCGTGGTGCGCATGGCGTCGCCGGACTCGACCTCGACAGTGAAGCTCTCGGTCTGCAGGTGGTCGTCGGAGTGGGCGAGCGCGGTCATCGCGGACTCCCGGGCCGCGTCGGCGGTGTTCTCCGGCGCGGGATCGCCGCCACCGCAACCGGCGAGAAGAGCAAGGACCAGGGCAGATCCGGCGAGGGTACGACTGCGCACGCGCTGATCCTCCTTCGAGGCGACGGGCTTCCACCGTACCCCGGGATCGATGTTCGTCGCTATCGGCGTACGCCAATGTTGAGAGCGCTCTCTTGACAGGTGCAGCGACGAACGTCACTCTGATGCCACCCCCGTGAAAGCGCTCTCAGAGAGCGCGGCCACCGGCTCGTCCTCCGGTGTCCCGCCAGGAAGAGGTCCCTATGTCCTCACCACAACGCCGGCGGTCCATCGCCGCCGGCGCCGTCCTCGCACTCGCATCCGGCCTGCTCACCGTCGCGATCACCGGCACCGCGGACGCCGCGGTCGTCGGCGCCGGCAGCTATGCCGAGACGCTCCCGGCCGGCGCGGCGCTGCCCAACGGCTGCGGCGCGCTCACCACGAACCCCCGCCAGTACGTGACCGCGAACGCCCCGTCCGGCGCCGTACCCACGAATGACTGGTGGTCGTCCCTGCTCTTCAAGCGCACCGACTGCTCCTACAGCGAGCCGCTGCACGCGCACCCGCTCTCCTTCGACCCGTCCGCGGGCGGGCTCGGCGTCTCCTACACCACCACGCCGACGATAAGCGGCACCGCGACCGGCGTGGGCGAGTACCACTATCCGTACCAGCAGGATCTGCTCGTCGGCGTCGCGGGACTGAACTCGCCGGACGTCAAGGTGGACGGCTGGAGCGACTGGACCGTCACGCCCTACTGGAGTGACGGCGCGCGCACGCTCAAGGCCACCATCGGGCACGGGCTGCCGTTCTCCTACTACCAGGTGACCGGCGGCAATGCGCAGCTCACCACGGCCGGCACGCCGAGCGTGTGGTCGAACAGCGGCAACGTCATCGGCTTCACGGCCGGCGGCAGCGACTACGTGGCCTATGCGCCGTCCGGTGCGAGCTGGGCGGTCAGCGGCACGTCGATTACGTCGGCGCTGGCCGGGCGCGGGTACTTCTCGGTGGCGGTGCTGCCGACCACGTCCTCGACCTCGACGGCCGCGAAGCAGGCGCTGGCATCGTCCTACGGCACCTACGCGCACGCGCACGTGACAGGCACGAGGATCGCCTACACCTACAGCCCGAACAGCAACAACGCGCTGAGCACCACCTACAGCTTCACCACCACGGCACGGGAGGGGAGCGCCACCGGCACCGTGGTCTCGCTCTACCCGCACCAGTGGAAGTACCTGAGCGGGTCGACGCCGATCGCGGACACCTACGTCTCCGCGCGCGGTGCGATGAAGGTGCTGACCGGCGTCAGCAGCTTCCGGACCGCCATGACGTTCCGTGGCACGCTTCCGGAGATCCCCGGCGTCGGCAACTCCGGCGCGGACCTGACCACGCTCAACAACTACCTGAGCGCGGCACAGGCGAACCCGGAGGACAACCGCGGGCCGGACACGTACTGGACCGGCAAGGGGCTCGGACGCGCGGCCCGGATCGCGGAGATCGCGGACCAGGTCGGCAACACGGCGGTGCGGACAAGCGCGCTCGCCGCGATCAAGTCCCGGCTGACGAACTGGCTGACCGCGTCGTCAGGCGAGTCGCAGTCGCTGTTCTACTACAACGCCAACTGGGGCACGCTTATCGGCTACCCGGCGTCGTACGGCTCCGACCAGGAGCTCAACGACCACCACTTCCACTACGGGTACTACATCGCGGCCGCGGCCACGCTCGCCCGGTTCGACCCGTCGTGGGCCTCGAGCGGCCAGTACGGCGGCATGATCGACCTGCTGATCCGGGACGCGAACAACTACGACCGCAATGACACGCGCTTCCCGTACCTCCGCGATTTCGATATCTATGCCGGTCACGACTGGGCGTCCGGGCACGGCTCGTTCGGCTCCGGCAACAACCAGGAGTCCAGCTCCGAGGGGATGAACTTCGCGAACGCGCTGATCCAGTGGGGCCAGGTCACCGGCAACACCGCCGTTCGCGACGCCGGGGTCTTCATCTACACCACGCAGGCGGCCGCGATCCAGGAGTACTGGTTCGACTCGTCGGACACGAACTTCCCGGCCGCGTTCGGGCACAGCACTGTCGGCATGGTCTGGGGGAGCGGCGGCGCGTACGCCACCTGGTTCACCGCCGATCCGGAGATGATCCAGGGCATCAACATGCTGCCGGTCACCGGCGGCCACCTCTACCTCGGCTACAACCCGTCCTATGTGACCACCAACTACAACGAGTTGGTACGGAACAACGGCGGCGCGCCGACCGTGTGGCAGGACATCCTGTGGGAGTTCCTGGCGCTCGGCAACCCCGACCAGGCGCTTGCCAACTTCCGGGCCAACAACGGCTTCACCTCCGAGGAGGGGGAGAGCAAGGCGCACACGTTCCACTGGCTGCGTAACCTGTCCGCGCTCGGCACCGTGGACACCTCAGTCACCGCCAACCACCCGCTTACCGCGACGTTCGTCAAGAACGGGGCGCGTACCTACGTGGCGTCGAACGTCAGCTCCAGCCCGATCACCGTCACGTTCTCCACGGGTACGACGCTCACCGTGCCGGCCGGGAAGACCGCGACCACCGGCGCCTGGGTCTGGACCGGCGGCAGTGGCGGGGGTGGCACTCAGCCCACCACGTCGCCGACGCCGTCACCCACGCCGACGGTGCCGCCGGGCGCGGCCAGCCGTTACCTGACCTCCGGGGGCGGGCTGAACGGCACGGCCACGGGCGCCGGGTCGGTGTCGGTCAGCTCGGCAGGCGGCGGCAACTACGACGGCACGCCGCACAACCCGGCCACGTTCACCGCGACCGGCGTCACCAACACGTACAACGGAGGCAGCACCGCCTTTGATCTGTTCGTGGACGCGGGCACCGGCGTCGGCAACGGCACCCAGGTCCGGGTCTCCTACGACCTGACCGGCGACGGCACTGCCGACCGGGTGGAGACCTACAGGTACTTCGCCACCGATCCGGTGGGCGGTTACGAGCACTACACGCAGGCCGCGGGGCTCGTCTCCTCGTCCGGCGCGCTCGGCGACCTGCGCAACGGCACGGTCAGGGTCGAGGTGTGGAACGCGATCGGAAACGGCGCCTCCACGCTCGGCGTCGGCAACCAGTCGATCATCCGCCTCCCGCTGTCCTGAGATTTCCGGGTGTCCTGCCTGGTGGACCTTCTGGTCCGATCAGGCGGGACACCCGTCCTCGACCTCGGCCGGTACGCTGCACAGGCAGCGCTGAAACGGTTCTGAAACGATCTTTCCGCAAATCTTGAGAGAGCGGGTGTGCACGTGACGGCGGCTCGGGAGCGTCCGACGTTGGAGGCCGTGGCCCGTCGGGCCGGCGTGTCACGGGCGACCGTGTCCCGCGTCGTCAACGGCTCCACAACTGTCGCCGAGGACATCCAGGAGAAGGTCAAGACGGCCGTCCAGGAGATGGGCTACGTGCCCAACCAGGCGGCCCGCAGCCTGGTCACCCAGCGGACCGACTCGATCGCGCTGATCCTCCCCGAGATGCCCAACCGGGTCTTCTCCGACGACCAGTTCTTCCCCGGCATCATCCGCGGCGTCAGCCAGGAGCTCGAGGCCGGCGACCGGCAGCTGGTCCTGATGCTCGCCGGCTCCACCGCCGGGCACAGCCGCGTCGAGCGCTACGCGATGGCCGGCCACGTCGACGGCGTCATGTTCGCCTCGATGCACGGTGCTGACCCGCTTCCCGCCGCGCTTGCCGGGCTCGGCATCCCGGTCGTCTGTAGCGGGCGCCCGCTACAGAACAACAGCGGCGTGCCGTACGTCGACGTTGACCACATCGCCGGCGTCTCCTCCGCGATGGACTACCTGCTCGCCGCGGGCCGCCGCCGGATCGCCACAATCGCCGGCCCGCAGGACATGATCGCCGGCATCGACCGGCTGGCCGCGTACCGGGACGCCGTGGTCGCGGACGGCCAGATCCCGCGTGTCGCATATGGCGATTTCACCCGGGAGTCCGGCGCCGTCGCCATGCGCGAGCTGCTCGACGCGGACCCCGACATCGACGCGGTCTTCATCGCCTCCGACCTGATGGCCCACGGCGCGCTGCGTACCCTGCGCGCCGCCGGCCGCCGCGTCCCGGACGACGTGGCCGTGATCGGCTTCGACGACATCGAGATCGCCCAGTTCACCGACCCGCCGCTGACAACTGTCCGCCAGCCCATCGTGGACCTGGGCCGCCAGATCGCCCGCCAGATGCTCATCATCCTGGCCGGCGAGCCGGTGGCTCCCGCGGTCCTCCTCCCCACCGACCTGATCCTCCGCGAGTCCGCCTGACGCGCTCGCCGCCTCACCGATCGGGTGACCCGGTTCCGTGCCGGCCCTGTGCTGTTCGACTGCGACGTATGCCACCGTTTACCGCGTGCTGCCGCGCGACACGCGGCTATGTTGCTGAATGCGTTCCCGCGCAATTGTCATTTGATGAATGAGTGGTCGCGGTGTGACTGCATGCTGTGCTGTCGGCCGTGATGCGGTGAGAGGATTTCGCATGGCGGCCGGAGCGCTCCAGGCAGGGGAAATGCCTGCACAATGCGGTCCGGTGGTGCCAATGAAGCGCATTCTCCGAGTCTCTGTTGGTGCAACATCCGCGCGGCTTGAATATCGCCTTTCCGGCGGCTTGGTGTGTCGCCTCCGTGTGGCGCTCTGCCGCGGGGATCGACGATCCTGTCAGTGACAGTGATTCGCCTGAGCGTGGGTCTCCGTATCCGGTGAAACGATCATGACGATGGCGGTCTCGGCGCGCGTGGCGCCCGTCTCTAGGCTCTAGGTATGGCGATCCTTCACAAGGCGCAACTCGTTCCCTCGAAGCTTGAGCTGCTCAACGGCTGGCTGCCGTCCCGGCCCTGGTTCGACGGCTCGGCGGCGGCAGGTGTCGAGCGGGTGGCGGCGTTCCGGTTCGACGATCCGGCGGGCAGGGCGGGCGTCGAGGTGCTTCTGGTGCGAGACCAGAAGATCTACCACGTGCCACTTACCTACCGGGGTGCGCCGCTGGCCGGGGCGGACGCGCATCTGCTCGGCACAAGTGAGCATTCCGTGCTGGGCACCCGCTGGATCTACGACGCGGCAGGTGACCCGGTCTACGCGACCGCGCTGGCGCACGCGGTGCTCACCGGCGCCGGGAACGCGCCGGAGATCTTCGCGGAGGACCGGCGGGAGCGCACGCCGGACTGCAGGGCGAGGGGGACCGGCACGGCGTCGCAGGCGCCGGCCGTGAACACGCGGCCGGCCGTGAAGGACGGCGACCCTACGGTGATCACGGCCGGTGGCCTGACGTTGACGATCGCGCGCGTGCTTGACCCCGAGGGCGCGGTGCCGTCGTGGGCCGAGGGTCAGGAGCGCCTGGAGGCGGAGACCGCGGAGCACCGGTTCACGCTTGCGACCGCCTACATCTAGGCGCTGTATCGACGTGCGGCCAGGCGGCGCCTGGACTGCGCCGCAGCCCGGCATCCCACGTCGATACAGCGCTTAGAAGTTCAGGAAGACCCACGGATCGGCGCGCGGGAAGAGCGTGGCGAGGTCGTCCCAGGCGGACGGCGGCACGACGCCGAGCCCGCGCGCCACGATCTCCTCCGGGCCGAGTACGCCGTAAACCAGGCCGGACAGCGCGGCGGCGGTCAGCCGAACCTCGGCCGACGAGCCGGCCGAGCCGGATGACCCGCCTGACACCGTGAGTGCGCCGCCGGCACCGTCAAGTACCCAGTCGCCGCCGAGGAACGGGTCGTCCACCACGCTCAGCGCCACCCGGGCCTCGCCGGCCGGCAGCCCGGCCAGTGCGGGCAGGTCGAGCACCCGGACCATCGGCGGCGCCGGGTGCGGGATCTTGACGGTGCTGGTGACCGTGCCGGCGAAGTCGGTGCTCCACAGCTCGGGCGTCTCGGACGGGCCCACGCCCAGCGTGATCGTCTCGACCTGGTCGGCGTGCGTGGCCAGGAACCGCAGCAGCAGCGCGCGGGCGATCGCGCCGTCGTGGAGCATCAGGTCGCCGATCAGCTCGCCGCCGTAGTCGGTGATCCGGTAGGGGATCGCGCCCACCACCTCGCCGCCGGCGTGCGCGGTGACAAGCCAGTGCCGGTTCTCATCCCGGAACTGGTGACGCCTGTAGTCCGGGAACTCCGCGAAGCCGTGCCGGCTGGTCAGCGCGCGGTCGAGCAGCGTGATCATGTCGTCCCAGCCGTCCGCGATCCGGCGCACCTTCACCTCGCCGGGGAGGTCGAGCGCGAGCAGCGACGCCAGGTCCGTGGGCCGCAGCGTGACCGTTTTCGCCGAGGCCAGGCCGACGTAGCCGAGCCGCCCGTAGAAGGTGCCGCGGAACGGGTAGAGCGTGCTGACCGACCGCCCGTCCTCGCGGCCGCGGCGCATCAGCTCGTGCATGAGCGTGCGGACGTGCCCGCGCCGCCGGGCGAGCGGGTTGCTGACCACGCCGGCCACGCCGAGCATCCGGTGCACGGCGCCGCGCACGTTCTGCCGCATCGGGATGCCGGAGACGCTGGCCAGGATCTCGCCGTCCTCCTCCGCGGTAAGCGTGGTGTTCTGCGTGCGGAAGCTCATGAACCGGGCGATCTCGTCGGTCTTCTCGGGCGTGAGCGGCGAGGCCTCGAACGCGTACACCCGGATCGGCATGATCCGGTCCACCTCGTCGGCACTGATCTGGCGAATCTCCATGCCTCATCCCACCCCGTTCGCGCCCTCGCCGCCATCGGATAAAGCCAAAACCACAGAATCCAACATGAGGGGGTACGGCGTGAGCCCAACCACCCGGGCCGAGTTCACGCTGGTTATCGCTGCCCTATATGTCCGAGATCACTGACTTGGCAACCCTTAGATGTCAGAGAAGTTACGTAGTGGTGTTGACTTCCCACACAGTCGGGCGTAAACAAAGGCAAAGCCAAACACGAAGCGGGGCGGTGGAACGCGATGTACCCGGAAGAGCGCCAGCAGGAGATCCTGCGGCTCGCTCGCGCCAACGGGCGGGTCGACGTGATGGCGCTCGCCGACGGCCTCAACGTAACGGCTGAAACGATCCGGCGCGACCTCACCGTTCTGGAGCGGGCCGGCGTGCTGCGCCGGGTTCACGGCGGGGCGATCCCGGTCGAGCGGATCGGTTTCGAGCCGGCGCTTGCCGCCCGTGACTCCGTCCTGATCAGTGAGAAGGAGCGGATCGCCAAGGCGGCGCTGGCCGAGGTGCCGGCCGAAGGGGCGATCATCCTCGACGCGGGCACCACCACCGCGCGTCTGGCCCAGCTCCTCCCCTCCGACCGGGAGCTGACCGTCGTGGTCAACTCGCCGGTCATCGCCGCCTCGCTGGCTCTCAAGTCCAACCTCAGCGTGCTGCTTCTCGGCGGCCGGCTCCGGGGCAAGACCCTGGCCACCGTCGACGACTGGGCGCTACGTCCTCTCGAGGAGATGTACGTGGACGTCGCCTTCATGGGTACCAACGGGCTCTCGGCCGAGCGCGGAATGACGACACCGGATCCGGCCGAGGCCGCGGTGAAACGCGCGATGATCAACGCGTCCCGCCGGGTGGTGCTGCTCGCCGACCACACCAAGGTCGGCAACGACTACCTCGCGCGGTTCGGCTCGATGTCCGATCTCGACCTGCTGATAACCGACAACGGGCTCGACGCCGAGCTCGCCGACGAGGTCGAGGCCGCGGGCGTGCGGGTGGTCCGGGCATGATCGTCACAGTCACGCTGAACCCGAGCCTGGACCGGGCGATGGAGATCGACACGCTCACCCACGGTGAGGTGCTGCGCGCCACCAGCACGCACATCGACCCGGGTGGCAAGGGCGTCAACGTCTCCCGCGCGCTGCTGTCAAACGGCGTCGAGTCCACGGCCGTGGTGCCGTGCGGCGGCGAGGAGGGCGCGCAGCTGGTCCGGATGCTTGAGGCGGAGGGCGTCGCGATGGTCGCGGTGCCGATCGCCGGCCGCACCCGGTCCAACATCACGCTTGCCGAGCCGGACGGCACGGTTACGAAGATCAACGAGGCCGGTCCCGAGCTGGCGCCCGACGAGTTCGTCGCGGTCACCGACGCAGTGCTTGACGCCGCGCGTACCGCCGAATGGGTCGTGCTCTGCGGCAGCCTGCCGCCGGGGCCGTCCGTGGCGGCGTTCGGCGAGCTGTGCGCCCGGCTCGTGGCAGCCGGCGTGCGACTCGCTGTCGACACCAGCGGTCCCGCGCTCGGCGCCGCGGCCGCGGCCGGCGCCGCCCTGGTCAAGCCGAACCGCGAGGAGCTGGCCGAGGCGGCCGGCGAGGAGCTGCTGACGCTCGGCGACGTGGTCGACGCGGCGAACAAGCTGCGTAAGGCCGGCGCGGGCGCGGTCCTGGCCAGCCTCGGCGCGGACGGCGCGGTGCTGATCGAGGACTCCGGCGTGGTCACCGGCAAGTCCCCGGTGAGTGCGCCGCGCAGTACGGTCGGCGCCGGCGACGCACTACTGGCAGGATTCCTCTCCGCGGGCGCGACCGGCGAGTCCGCCCTGGCCGAGGGCCTGGCCTGGGGCGCCGCTGCGGTGCGTCAGCCGGGCAGCCGGATGCCGGGTCCGGCCGACATGGAACGGGAGACCGTTCACCTCGATCCCCGGCCCGATCTGGGCCGGCGGCTTCACCCCCGGGGCTGAGCGCCGGCAGCGCTCAACTCCAGCCGCACCACAGCACTACACACAACTGCATTACGGGGAATGGCAAGACCTGCATCAACCCGCGCGGCACCGCGCGTCTCCCTCCAGAAACGGAGTCCCCCTCCAATGAGCACATACACCCCACAAGTACAGGGCTCGGGCTTCCGAGCCGGGGTCCAGCGCCTCGGCGGCTACCTCGCCGGCATGGTCATGCCCAACATCGGCGCGTTCATCGCGTGGGGCCTGATCACCGCCCTGTTCATCCCCACCGGCTGGATCCCGAACGAGAACTTCGGCGCGCTCGTCGGCCCGATGATCACGTACCTGCTGCCGATCCTCATCGGTTACACAGGTGGTCGTCTGGTGCACGGCCAGCGCGGCGCGGTCGTCGGCGCGGTCGCCACCATGGGCGTCGTCGTCGGTGCGGAAATGCCGATGTTCATCGGCGCGATGCTGATGGGCCCGCTCGCCGCGTTCGTCCTGAAGATGTTCGACAAGCTGATCGAGGGCAAGGTCCGCCCCGGTTTCGAGATGCTCGTCGACAACTTCTCGGCCGGCATCATCGGTGGCGCGTTCGCGCTGCTGGCGAAGTGGATCATCGGCCCGGTCACCCAGAACATCATGACCTGGCTGGGCAACGGCGTGGACTGGCTTGTCGACCTGGGCGTGCTGCCCGCGGTGTCGATCCTTGTCGAGCCGGCCAAGGTGCTGTTCCTGAACAACGCGATCAACCACGGCGTGTTCACCCCGCTCGGCGTCCAGCAGGTCGCCGAGAACGGCAAGTCGATCATGTTCATGATCGAGTCGAACCCCGGCCCGGGTCTCGGTCTGCTGCTGGCCTACTTCTTCTTCGGCCCGAAGCTGCTGCGCCCGTCCACCCCGGCCGCGATGATCATCCACTTCTTCGGCGGCATCCACGAGATCTACTTCCCGTACGTGCTGATGAAGCCGCGCCTGATCCTGGCCACCATCGCGGGTGGCGCGGCCGGCGTGACCACGTTCATGATCACCGGCGCCGGCCTGGTCGCCAGCCCGTCGCCGGGCTCGATCTTCGCCTACGCCGCCGTCACGCCTAAGGGCGTCGGCAACTGGATCGGCATGATCGCCGGCATCCTGATCGCCGCCGCCGTCTCGTTCATCGTGGCCTCCGCGCTGCTCGGCTTCGGCCGGCTGAAGGAGGACCAGGAGGTCGACGACGCCACGGCCGAGGCCATGGGCGCCGAGCCGGTCGAGGACTCCACCAAGTCCGACAGCCCGGTCGTCGCGCACCGCGTCGCCGAGCCCGGCACTGCCTGACAGCTCACTCGCCGGTCCGCTCCCGTTCGGCGCACGCTTGTGCACGACGGGGGCGGACCGGCGGATCCGCCGCACCTACAACGGAAGGCACGACCAATGGCAACGATCAACGGCAGCGACGTCAAGAAGCTCGTCGTGGCCTGTGACGCGGGCATGGGCAGCAGCGTCATGCTGGCCAGCACGCTTCGCAAGCAGCTGGTGAAGAACAACGTGACAGTCGAGCACACCCCGGTGAACTCGATCCCCGCCGACGCCGACGTGGTGGTCTGTCACAACGGGCTGGCCGCCCGCGCCCGGGCCGGTGCGCCCGACAAGATCATCGTGCCGTTCCAGGTGTTCCTTGGCGACCCGGCCGTCGCCAAGGTCGTCAAGGCCATCCAGACGGGTGCCGACATCAATGGCTGACTCTCTGCTCGACCGGCGCGCCATCCGCCTCGACGCGGTCGCGGCCGACCGGGACGCGGCGATTCGGCTCTGCGGCGAGACGCTCGTCGCGATCGGTGCGGCCGAGGCCGGCTACATCGACACGATGCTGGCGCGTGAACAGTCCGTCTCCACGTTCGTCGGCGAGGGCGTGGCCATCCCGCACGGCACGCTCGGCGGCAAGGAACTGGTGAACCGGGACGCGCTTGCGGTACTGCGCTTCCCGAAGGGCGTGGACTGGGACGGCAACCCCGTCTCCGTCTGCGTGGCGATCGCGGCCAAGGGCGATGGGCACGTCGAGCTGCTCTCCGCGCTTGCCGAGATCCTGCTCGACCCGGACCAGGCCGCCGCGCTGCGCGAGGCCACCGAGGTCGACGAGGTACTCCGGCTTCTGCAGCCGGTCGGAGCGGAACAGGAGTGAGCCTCTTCGCGGGGCCACAGTGCCTCGCGACAGGTTCCCGCGTACTCGCGTCCCCCGCTGGGGCCGCGATGAGGAAAGGTTCACCATGAAGGTAGTGCGCTTTCACGCCCCGGGCGACATCCGTTTCGAGGACGTCGCCGAGCCGGAGGCCGGCCCGGGCGAGGTCAAGATCCGGGTGCGCAACTGTTCCACCTGCGGCACGGACGTCAAGATCTCCAAGTTCGGCCACCACCACATCCACCCGCCGCGGGTGATGGGCCACGAGATCGCCGGCGAGATCGTCGCGCTCGGCGACGGCGTCGAGGGCTGGGCCGAGGGCGACCGCGTGCAGGTTATCGCCGCGATCCCGTGCGGGAAGTGCGACGAGTGCAAGCGCGGCCGGATGACCATCTGCCCGAACCAGGAGTCGATGGGCTACCACTACGAGGGTGGCTTCGCGCAGTTCATGGTCGTACCCGCGAAGGTTCTGGCTGTTGACGGCCTGAACCGGATCCCGGAGGGCGTCAGCTTCGCGGAGGCGTCCGTCGCCGAGCCGCTTGCCTGCGTGCTCAACGGCCAGGAGCTGGCCCGGGTGGGCGAGGGCGACGACGTGGTGGTCGTGGGCTCCGGCCCGATCGGCTGCCTGCACGTCCGCCTGGCGAAGGCGCGTGGCGCGGCCCGCGTCTTCCTCGTCGACCTGAACCGGGCCCGGCTGGACATGGCCGCCGACCTGGTCAAGCCGGACCTGGCGATCGCCGGCGAAGAGGTCGACGTGGTCAAGGCCGTGCTTGACGCCACAGACGGCCGTGGCGCGGACGTGGTCATCACGGCCGCCGCCTCCGGCGCGGCCCAGGAGCAGGCGCTGCAGATGGTCGCCCGCCAGGGCCGGATCAGCTTCTTCGGCGGTCTGCCCAAGGACAAGCCGACCGTCACCGTCGACTCGAACCTGGTGCACTACCGCGAGCTGACAATCGTCGGCGCGAACGGTTCCAGCCCGGCGCACAACGCGGAGGCGCTGCGCCTGATCGCCACCGGCGCCGTCCCGGTCGCCGACCTGATCACGCACCGGTTGCCGCTGGACAGCGCGATCGACGCGTTCGGCATCGTCGCGCGCGGCGAAGCCATCAAGGTCACGATCGAGCCCTGAGCCGTCCACCACTTTTAGGAGGCACCGATGCCTACGCGCACCGTTACCGTCGGATCCGCCAGCGGCCTGCACGCCCGCCCGGCCGCGCTCTTCGTTCAGGCCGCTGCCGCCGCGGCGCCGGTCAAGGTGACGATCCAGGTCGGGGAGAAGCGCGCCGTCCCGGCGAACAGCATGCTCTCCGTGCTGTCGCTCGGCGCGAAGAAGGGCACCGAGGTGGTCCTGGCGGCCGAGGGTGAGGGCGCCGACGCGGCGCTGGACAGCCTCGCCGACCTGCTCGCCAGCGACCTGGACGCCGAGGAGCCGGCCAATGGCTGAGTTGACCGGCATAGGCGTCAGCGCCGGTGCGGCCGCCGGTCCGCTGCTGCGGATCGCCGCCGTTCCGGCGCTGCCCGAGCCGGCGCCGGTCGCGGACACCGCGGCCGAGGTCGAGAAGGCGTTCGCCGCGCTGGCCGAGGTCGTCGCCGACCTGGGCCGGCGGGCCGACCGGGCGAAGGACGCCACAGTCGCCGAGGTGCTGCGCGCCGAGGCGATGATGGCGGACGACCCGATGCTTCGCGAGGCCGTGCAGGAGGGCATCGAGGCCGGTACGGACGCGGTGCACGCGATCGACGCCGCGTTCGCCACCCACCGGGAGGCGTTCGAGGCGGCCGGCGGCTACCTCGCCGAGCGCGTCGCGGACCTGGACGACCTGCGCGACCGGGCCGTGGCGGTCTGCCTCGGCCGGCCGATGCCGGGCGTGCCGCAGCCGGGCCACCCGTACGTGCTGGCCGCCCGTGACCTGGCCCCGGCCGACACCGCGGACCTCGACCCGGAGCAGGTCGTCGGCCTGATCACCGCGGACGGCGGGCCGACGAGCCACACCGCGATCCTGGCCCGCGCGCTCGGGCT
Organism: Catenuloplanes sp. NPDC051500; assembly: GCF_044454585.1. Classification (NCBI taxonomy): domain Bacteria; kingdom Bacillati; phylum Actinomycetota; class Actinomycetes; order Micromonosporales; family Micromonosporaceae; genus Catenuloplanes; species Catenuloplanes sp. NPDC051500. Next base: position 765,467 of record NZ_JBITDX010000001.1, on the reverse strand, counting down.
GCCCGCGGTGGTGTCCTGCAAGGGCGTCCTGGACATCGAGGACGGCACGCTCGTCACGCTTGACGGGACGAGCGGCCGCGTCGAGACCGGGGTCTCCGCCGAGACCGTGGAATCGGTCCGGGCCGCGGCCGAGGAGAAGGCCGCGGCAATCGAGGGCTCCACCGGCCCGGGCCGCACCTCCGACGGCCACGCGGTCGCGCTGCTGGCGAACGTGGGCTCCGGCAAGGACGCGGCCAAGGCGACCGAGGCCGAGGGCGTCGGGCTGTTCCGCACCGAGCTGCTGTTCCTGGACCGGACCCGCGAGCCCGGCCTGGACGAGCAGGTAAGCGCATACCGTGAGGTCTTCGCCGCGATGGCCGGCCGGCGCGTGGTGATCCGCACGCTTGACGCGGGCGCGGACAAGCCGCTGCCGTTCCTGCACCAGGACGGCGAGCCGAACCCGGCGCTCGGCGTGCGCGGCCTGCGCATCGCCCGGCAGCGTCCGGAGGTGCTCACCACCCAGCTGGCCGCGATCGCCCAGGCCGCGATGCAGACGGACGCGGACGTCTGGGTGATGGCGCCGATGGTCTCCACGGTGGCCGAGGCCGCGGAGTTCGCCGCGCTCGTGCACGAGGCGGGCCTGCCGAAGGCCGGCGTGATGATCGAGGTGCCGGCCGCGGCGCTGCGGGCCGAGCGCCTGCTCGGCGTGGTCGACTTCCTCAGCATCGGCACCAACGACCTGAGCCAGTACACGTTCGCGGCAGACCGGCAGGTGGGCACCCTTGCCGAGCTGCTCGACCCGTGGCAGCCCGCGCTGCTGCAGCTGATCGCGGCCTGTGGTGCGGCCGGCAAGAAGACCGGCAAGTCCGTCGGCATCTGCGGCGAGGCCGCGTCCGACCCGGCGCTCGCGCCGGTGCTGGCCGGGCTCGGCATCTCCAGTCTGAGCATGTCGGCGCGGTCGTTGCCCGCGGTGCGTGCCTCGCTGGCATCCCGCACGCTTGCCGAGTGCGAGCAGCTGGCCGCGGCCGTGCTCGACGCGGACGACCCGGCGCAGGCGCGCAAGCTCGTCTCCTGACCCTTCCTCACCCGCCCCGCCCCGCCGAATCCCCCCTCGGCGGGGCGGGGTTTATTTATGGATGGGCATCTTTACGTGCCGGTAACAGTTGCGGTAGTTTGCTGAAACGCCTTGCAAGGTTTGCACTGTTCCTGCAAGAAGTTTCCGTGGACGGAGTCCGCACATGAAGAAACTCATCGCACGAGCACTCGTCCCGCTGGCCGTGGCGACCGCCGGACTTGCCGGCATCGGCACCGCGCACGCCACCGGAATCGCCGGCACCAGCACCGCGCCCGCCGCCGCGACCCTGAACGGCGGCGACGTCACCGCGAATCTCTGGGAGTGGAACTGGGGCTCGGTCGCGGCCGCGTGCACCGACCACCTCGGCCCGGCCGGTTACGGCGCGGTCCAGGTCGCGCCGCCCGCCGAGTCGATCAGCCTTCCCACGAGCGACGGCGGCGCACACCCGTGGTGGGAGGTCTACCAGCCGGTCTCGTACAACCTGACCAGCCGGCTCGGCACCCGGGCCGGGTTCGCCGCCATGGTCACGGCCTGCCACACCGCGGGCGTGCGCGTCTACGTGGACGCGGTGATCAACCACACGGCCGGCGCGACAAACACCACCACCGGCACGTACGGCGGGTCCACGTTCAACCCGTCGGCGTACAGCTACCCCGCGGTGCCGTACGCGTATGACGACTTCCACCACGCGAACGACGGCTACTGCGCGGACGAGGACGCGGTGATCGACGACTGGAACAACACGTCCGAGGTGCAGAACTGCATGCTGCTCTCGCTCTCGGACCTGAAGACCCAGAGCGCCACGGTACGCACGAAGATCGCCGCCTACCTGAACGACCTGATCGGGCTGGGTGTGGACGGGTTCCGGGTGGACGCGGCCAAGCACGTGGCGCTCGCCGACTTCGCCGCGATCCGGGCGCAGTTGCGCACCACCACGGCGGAGGGCCGGGCGCCGTACATCGCGCAGGAGATCTTCACCGGCGCCACCAACCCGGAGCTGAAGCCGGCCGCGTTCACGTCCAACGGCGACGTGCTCGGCTTCTCCTACGCGATGGGGCTGAAGACGCAGTTCACCAACGGCACGCTCAACAACCTGGCGAGCATCCCGTCCTGGAGCCTGGACGCGACAGGTGACCAGACCGCCGCGATGATCACCAACCACGACCTGGAGCGGGACGGCACCACGCTGCGCTACCAGGACGGCGCGCGGTACACGCTTGCGAACTACTTCCTGCTCGCCTACCCGTACGGGCAGCCGTTCCTCTACGACGGATTCACGTTCAGCACCTCGAACACCGGCGCGTCCCCGCCCGCGGGCGGCAACGGCGTCGTCACGAACGCGAACTGCGCGAACGGCACATGGCAGTGCCTGCACCGGTCGCCGGCGATCAAGGGCATGGTCGGCTGGCACAACGCGACAGCGGCCGCCACAACTGTCTCCGACTTCACCACCACGGCGAGCAACGTGATCGGGTTCCGGCGCGGCGCGCTCGGCTGGTTCGGGCTGAACGCGTCAGGCAGCGCGTCCACCGCCTCCTACCGGACCGGGCTGCCGGACGGTGTCTACTGCGACGTGATCTCCGGCGCCGCGACCGGCAGCGGCTGCACCGGCTCATCGGTCGCGGTCTCCGGCGGGAACGCCGCTGTCACGATTCCGGCGAACGGCGCGTTCGCGATCCACGCGGGCTCGCGGTCAAGTGGGGGAAGCACCACCCCGCCGCCGGCCTCGAACGTCGCGGTCACGTTCAACGCGAACGCGACCACGATCTGGGGCCAGAACGTGTTCGTGGTCGGAAGCGTGTCCGCGCTCGGCGCCTGGAACACCGCGGCCGCGGTGCCGCTCTCCTCGGCCGCCTACCCGGTCTGGTCCGGGACGGTGAGCCTGCCGCCGAACACCGCGGTGGAGTACAAATACCTCAAAAAGGACGGGACGGGCACCGTCACCTGGGAATCCGGGGCGAACCGCACCTTCACCACCGGCGCGGGCGGCGCCCTGACCCGCAGCGACACCTGGAAGTAGCGGAAACGCTCCGTATCCCGGCTCGAGGGCGGTGGCCGTTTCCGGACCGGAGACGGCCACCGTCGTACGTCCCGCGAAAAAATCTCGTCCAGTTTCCTGTTATCGGTGCCGGGGCGACCCGTCTCCTGTCCGCGCGGCCCTGGTCAGTTCCAGCGAGTTGCGCCAGGATGGCCAACCGAGGAGAGGGTGCGGGATGTGGACTCCAGAGGGGCGTGACGGCGTCGATCCGGCGACCGTGCAGGCGGCCCGGGCGGGCAACGCGGCGGCACTGGACCGGCTGATCGCCGGCTACCTGCCGCTCGTCTACAACATCGTCGGCCGGTCGCTGCAGGGCCACGCGGACGTGGACGACGTGGTCCAGGAGACCATGCTCCGCGTCGTGCACAGCCTGCCCGAGCTGCGCGACCCGTCCGCGTTCCGGTCGTGGGTGGTGGCGATCGCGATGCGGCTGGTCCGCGACCGGCACCGCGACCTGACCCGCGCCTACCCGGCGGACGCGATGCCGGACGACGTGGCGGACCCGGGTGCGGACTTCGTCGACCTGACAATCGTCCGGCTCGGCCTGTCCGGCCAGCGGCAGGAGGTCGCCCAGGCCACCCGCTGGCTCGACCCGGACGACCGTGAGCTGCTGTCGCTCTGGTGGCTGGAGGCGGCAGGCGAGCTGGACCGCGAGGAGGTCTCCGCCGCGCTCGGCCTCACCAAGCAGCACACCGCGGTCCGCGTCCAGCGGATGAAGGCGCAGCTGGAGGCCGCCCGCGTGGTGGTCCGTGCGCTGCGCGCCCACCCGGCCTGCCCGGACCTGACACTGCTGGCGATCGGCTGGGACGGCCGGCCCGAGCCGCTGTGGCGGAAGCGCTTCGCCCGGCACACCCGCGAGTGCGAGCAGTGCGCCCGCGCCTGGGTCGAGCTTGTCGACGCGGAACGGCTGCTGGCCGGTCTCGCGCTGGTGCCGATCCCGGGTTACCTGCTGGAGCCGGCGCTGCAGAGCGCGGCGGCCGCGGCGGGGGCGCACGCCGGCGGTCCCGGGCTCGACGGCCACGGCTACGACCAGGCCTTCGGCAACGACCAGGCCTTCGGGCATGACCAGGCCTTCGGGCATGACCAGGCCTTCGGCCACCACCCGGGGTACGAGGCGGTGCCGCACGATGCGACCACGCCGATAAGCATGGCCGGGGACCCCGGCACCACCGCCACCCACGTGCTCGCCCGCCCGGAGTTCGCCTCCGCCGGGCAGGCGAGCGTGCACGCCGTACCCGCGAAGGCTGCTTTTGGGGGTTTTCTGACCCTGAAGCCGATCGCGGCGGCGATCGCGACGGCCGCCGTGATCACCGCGGGCGGCGTCTTCGCGCTGACCGGGAACGAGGAGCCGGACACCACGGCGCAGGAGCCGCCGCCGGCCGTGGTGCTGCCGGTCGAGTCCGCGAGCGCCAGCCCGTCGCCGTCCCCGTCGGCCAGCCCGTCGGCGTCGGCGTCGCCAAGCGCGAGCCCGACGCCGTCCGCGACGCCGAGCACCAAGGTCCCGGCCGCGCCGGTGGCCGTGGAGGCGTCGTCGAAGAAGGGCGTGAGCACCTGGCAGGTCGCCGGCGTCGGACCGGGCATGACAGCTGTCGGCGCGTCCTGGTACTACACCTGGGGCGCGGGACCCGACCAGGTCAAGGCGCCGGCCGGTGTCGAGTTCGTGCCGATGATCTGGGGCGCTGACTCGGTGAACGCCGGCAACCTCGCGCAGGCGAAGGCGAACGGGGACACGATCCTCGGCTTCAACGAGCCGGACCTGGCCGGGCAGGCGGAGATGAGCGTCGAGCGCGCGCTGGAGCTGTGGCCGCAGATCCAGGCGACCGGCAAGCGGCTTGGCAGCCCGTCCGTGGCCTACGGCGGCGACGCGGCCGGCGGCTGGCTGGACCGGTTCATGACCGGCGCGAAGGCGAAGGGCTACAAGGTCGACTTCATCACGCTGCACTGGTACGGCTCGGACTTCAGCGTGGCCGCTGCCGGGCACCTGGAGCAGTACATCAAGAGCGTGCACGACAGGTACGGGCTGCCGATCTGGGTCACCGAGTACGGCCTGATCAACTTCTCCGGCACGCCCAAGTTCCCGACCGGCGCGCAGCAGGCCGCGTTCATCGACGCGTCCACCGCGATGATGGAGCGCCTGCCGTACGTCGAGCGGTACGCCTGGTTCTCGCTGCCGGTCGCGGCCGACTTCGGCAACGGGCTCTACGACCCGGGCGCGAAGACGCTTACCGAGGGCGGCCGCGCGTACGCCGAAGCCGGCTGATCGACTGTCGCTCCTGACGCCCCGGTCCTCACGGCCGGGGCGTCAGTCGCTGCGTGGGCTGATCCTCGATCCGTGCCGTCGCCGGCGCCGGGCCCGGCGGGGACGGCTGATGTGGCGCGGCCGGCCCGTGTGCGGCGGCCGGCCCGTGTGTGGCTACCGATCCGTGATGTGCCGCCGGTCCGTGAGCTGCCTGCGGCTGGTGTGGTGCCGGTGCCGGTGCCGGTTCCGGTGTCGATGCCGCTGTCGGCCGGGGGAGCAGGCGGGGCGGCCGCTTGGCGGAGACGTCCTCGACCCAGCCGATCATCAGCACCACCGCGGACAGCAGCCCGAGCGCGATCAGGAACGTGCCGCCCTGCTCGCCGACCGGCCCGAGATTCCACAGCTCAAGCGCGTTTCCGGCGACGATCGCGGCGGTGATCGCCACGTTGTGCCACAGGTAGATCGTCACGGCCCGCGCGTTGATCAACGTGACCAGCGCGTCGAGGAACCGCGCGCGGGCCAGCCACCCGGTCGGCGGCGTCCAGCGCAGCAGCATCAGCGTGAACCCGGCCGAGAAGACCGCGTAGGCGAGTGGCAGGTCGGTGATGCCGCCGCCCTCGTCGTCCGGGTAGGCCTGCCACCAGGCGAGCGCGCCGACGACGCAGGCCACCGCGATGACGACAGTGGCCGCGCCCGGCAGCCGGCGCAGATGCCCGTCCCGGTGCGCGAAGCCGAGCATCCAGCTGGTCGCGAACGCCAGCACGGTGCCGGCGGTGCGCTCCACCAGCTCGGGCAGCCCGAGCGGCGTGACAAGCATGAGCCCGAGCAGCACAAGCGGCGCGACGAGCACCGGCAGCGGCGCGCGGCGGTAGAGCCAGAGCAGGCCGGGGGAGAACACGACCAGCCAGAGGTACGTCACCAGGTACCAGAGCGGACCGGCCGCCTCCGCGCCGAACTCGTTGGACGGCGGGTCGGCGAGCGGCAGCACCCAGAAGAGCAGCTGCGCCCAGGGCGGGTCTTCCCAGCCGTGCAGCAGCATGACCGGGACCGCGACCGCGCCGAGCACCCAGAGCGCGGGCAGGAGGCGCCGCAGCCGACTGATGATCACAGTGTGGCCCTGCGCCGCGCGGGCCGCGGCCTTGTCCAGGGACAGCGCCATCAGCGAGCCGCCGAGCGCGAACATCACGCCCATCGACGGGAAGCCGAGCTCAAGCGCGGTGAGCGGGAACATGTGGTACGTGACGACACGGGCGATCGCGATCGCTCGCAACAGGTCGAAGTAGCGTTCGCGGGCGGCCATGGTGTCCTTCGTGCTCGGGGCTGTGGCCGCGCAACGGTAGCCGTGCCGCGTGACGCCGAGGAAGGTCGAGTAATCCGTTGGATACCGTCCGTCCCCCGGGCGAGGGGGACGAACGATCCTTCCGGTGTTAGAAGACCGACACGCCCTCGCGGACCAGCTTCCAGTTCGGTACGAAGAAGTCGGCCGGGTCGATCGTGCCGCGCGCCTGCGCCCAGTCGATCAGCAGCTGACGGATCTCCTTCTGCTCGTTGTAGACAGGCGTCTTCGTGATGCCGGGGAACGCGCCGCCGCCGGACCGCCGGTAGTTGTTCACCGCGATCACGAACCGGTCCGTGTCCGCGACTGCGACGCCGGCCCGCTCCAGCCGGGTGATCCGCGAGCCCACCGGCTTCGCGATGTCGATGTCGTAGTCGACGCCGGACAGGATGTCGTAGTTGTAGTCAGGCACGGCCGGGTCGCTGATCGCGGCCGGGTTCACCGGCGCGCCGGGCGCGAGCGTGACGAAGTACTTCGCGGAGTACTCCAGGTAGGCCCGCACCTCGGCACCGCTCAGCTCCACCGCCTCAAGCGTGTTGTCGAAGACGTACAGCCCGGCCACGTCGCGGATCTTCACGTCACCGGCCGGGAACACCGCCGTCCGGCTGAACGGCGCCGCGATCGACAGCACCGGCAGCGCCGTGCCCACCGCGGCCGCGACGGTCTCGGTCTGCACGTGGTTGATGAAGTCGATGATCGGCGTGTCGCGGTAGCGGGACTCCGCCGCGGACAGCTCCCCGGTGGACGTGGCGACCACCTGGTTGACGTAGGCGACAGTCTTCTGATGCTGCTCCTTCACGGCGGCGAGCACGACCGGATCGGCCTCCACCGTGTTCGTGTTCAGCGTGGCGGACCTGGCGCTCGCCACCACCCACCGTCCCCGCTCGCGGGAGATCGTGAAGTCCATCCTGGTCAGCCGCTGCCCCCACTTGGACGGCTCGGAGGTGAGCACCTGCTTGCCGGTGACCTCGTTGGTGTAGAACTTCTGCGCGATCTCCACGTGCGCATGGCCGAAGAGCACCGCGTCGATGTCCGGTACCGTGGTGGCGACCAGGCCGGCCGCATTCTCCACCGGGAGCCCCGGGCCGTAGGACGATGTGCCGCTGTCGCCGGAGTGCGCGGAGACGATCACGATGTCCGCGCCCTTGCGCTTCATCTCCGGGACCCACTTCTTCGCGGTCGCCACCAGGTCGGCGAAGGTAAGCGTGCCCTCGACGTGGCCCTTGTCCCAGATCGCGGTGCCCGGGTTGGTCAGGCCCAGGATGCCCACCCGCAGCGTCGGCGCACCACGGCCGGGCGAGACCTGCTTGATCACGTACGGCTGGAAGGCGGGTTTGCCGGTCTTCGCGTTGATCGCGTTCGCGGCGAGCGCCGGGAAGCCGAGCTGCTTGATCCACGTCGCCAGCAGCGGCAGCCCGTAGTTGAACTCGTGGTTGCCGAGCGTCACCGCGTCGTACCGCAGGATGTTCATCGCCTTGGCCATCGGATGGGTCTTTCCGGTGGTGGTGATCGGCTCCTGGACCGCGTAGTAGTAGGCCAGCGGCGTGCCCTGAATCGTGTCGCCCGCGTCAAGCACAAGCGTGGCCTTGCCGCGCCGCTCGCGCCGGATCGTGTTCACGAGCGCGGCCAGCTTCGCGACGCCGACGTCGTTGTGCGCGGTGTCGTCGAACTCCGCGTCCTTGAAGTAGTCCCAGTTGTAGACGTTGCCGTGCATGTCCGAGGTGCCGAGCACGGTCAGGTCGTAGGTGGTCCTGCCGTGCGCCTGCGCGGTGCCGGGGATGGCGGTGGCCGCCCCAGCGGCTATCGATCCGACGATCACGTTTCGACGGGAGAAATTCATGTCCTCGATCCTGGCCGTGGGCGCACATCGATGGCAAGGCCTGTGGATAACCCCTCAGGAGAAGATCAATTCCCCGGGTACGCCGGTGAGCAGCAGCTTCTCGAAGTCGGCGGGGGAGAGCGGGCGGGAGAAGAGGAAGCCCTGGCCGAATTCGTAGCCGAGCCCGCTCAGCAGCCGGGCCTGGTCAGGCGTCTCGATGCCCTCCGCGACCGCGTTCAGGTCAAGCGCGTTCGCCATCTGCGCGACCGCTGTAGCCACGGCGGCCTGCCGGGTGACTGTGGTGATGCCCTCGACGAACGACCGGTCCAGCTTCAGCGTGGTCATCGGGCAGGTGAGCAGCAGGCCGAGTGAGGAGGCGGCGGTGCCGAAGTCGTCGAGCGCCAGCTTCACGCCGATCGCCCGGAGCGCGTGCAGCGCCGCGATCGCCTCGTCGTCGGAGAGTACCGCGGTTTCTGTCACCTCGACGGTCAGCAGCTCCGGCGGGTAGCCGGAGGTGGACAGTACTGCCGCCACCTCGTCCACGAAGCCGGGCTCGCGCAGCTGGCGGCCGGCCACGTTCACGTTCATCCGGATGCCCTGCTCCCGCCACCGGGCAGCCTGGCGGACCGACTCGCGCAGCACCCAGCGGCCGAGCGGCACGATCAGGCCGCTCGACTCCGCGACCGGGATGAAGTCTGACGGCTGCACCTGGCCGCGGACCGGGTGCCGCCAGCGGACCAGCGCCTCACAGCCGGAGATCTCGCCGGTGCCGAGCCGGATCACCGGCTGGTAGACCAGGTAGAGCTGGTCCTCGTCGATCGCCGTGCGGAGCTGGCTGGCGAGTTCCGCGCCGTCCCGGATCCGCACGCCCATCTCGCGCGTGTAGGCGACCCAGTTGCTCTTGCCCCGGTCCTTGGCCGCGTACATCGCGATGTCCGCGTCGCGCAGCAGCGAGTCCAGGTCGTCCTGGCAGTCGGCCGTTGCGAGGCCGATGCTGGCGCGCACGATCAGGTCGTTGTCGTGCACCCGCACCGGCCTGCCGAGCAGGGTCAGGATGCGCTGCGCGGTCTGTGACGCGGTGTCCGTGTCCGCGTCGCGCAGCAGCACCGCGAACTCGTCGCCGCCGAGTCGCGCGACCAGGTCCTGCTCGCGGACCGCCTGCTGGAGCCGCTCGGCCACGCTGACAAGCAGCGCGTCGCCGGCCGGGTGCCCGAGCGTGTCGTTGATCGTTTTGAAGTCGTCCAGGTCGATCAGCAGCAGCGCCACGGTGCCGGGATCGGTCGTGCCCCGCAGCGTGGCCACCACCTGCTCGCCGAAGTGCGTACGGTTCGACAGCAGCGTCAGCCCGTCCACGGACGCGGCCTCGCGCAACCGCGACTCGTGGCTGCGCAGCTCGTCGAGCGTGGTGTCCAGCCGCTCGATGAGCATGCCGTTGTCGTACAGCGCGGCCAGCTGCCGGGCCGCCACCAACACGGTGATCATGGCGACGCCGGCGACCGCGCCCCACAGCTGGTGGCTGGTGCCGCGCGGCAGCACCGCGATCAGCACGCCGAAGGTGAGCACGACCATGCCGTACGGCAGCAGGCTGTAGGGCTTCCGGCGGCGCGGCGTGTTCACCTCGGGGTTGAGCCGGGTCTGCACCACCTGGATGCGGGGCCCGGCCGCGATCAGCAGCGACGGGAGGAGGGCCAGCACCAGGTAGGCCGGGTTCGAGTCCGGGGTGAGGGTGTCCGGCCGGATCAGGATGCCGACGCCCTGGCTGACGCCGGCGAACGCCATCGGCCACGCGGCGAGCTTGCTCATCGGCCGCCCGCCGCTGAGGATCAGTTTGACTGCCGCGAACGCGGAGACCATCACGACGCTCGCGGCCACGATCACAGTGATCATCGCGGCGTCCACCGGCGCGTCCAGGTCGATCACGAAACACCAGGTGAGTACGGCGCCGGCGACAAGCACGGTGGTGGAGTCGAGCCACAGCGCAAGCCGTTCCCGGTGCGTCCGGGTGTTCTGCGGCTGCAGGATCATCGCGACCACCACACTGCCCAGGCCGATCGCGAACAGGGCGGACTGGATCGGCCCGCCGTCGAGCGTGTGCGAGTCCGGTTCGAGCTGGCTGACGGTGGTCTGGATGGTGTCCGCGATCGTGAACAGCACGCCGGCGGTGGCGACCACGGCCCAGAAGCGGCGGCGCGGCGCCGAGGTGGCCTGGAACATCCGGTACGCGTGGTAGGCGAGCGCGGCGTCCATCGGGACCTGTGCCACCCAGAAGATCTGGACCTGCCAGTCCGGCGTGCCGGCGCACAGGTAGAAGCCGGCCGTGGCCAGCAGCACGATGCCGATCATGCCGAGCAGGATCGGGTCCCGCCACAGCGCTGTACGCACGCGGGCCGCCTCCTCCTGTCGCCGTGTCGCTGAGTGTCGTATCGACTCGTGGTCGCCGCGGGTGAGGACATCCCGGTGTGATCGGCGTTGCGTGCGCCTCCCTCGGGTAGTAGGGTTGTGCTCAGAACGAGATGGACTCATAAAGAGAAAATCTGACGTTGAGATTGATGGAGCGTGACATGCCGGATTCCGAGGCCGAGTTCCTCGCCGCCTACGACCCCCGGGACTATCCCGCGGTCGGGGTGACCGTCGACGTGGTGGCGCTGACCATCCGCGACGACCGGCTCTGCGTGCTGCTTGTCGAGCGCGACGCCCCGCCGTACGAGGGACTGTGGAGCCTTCCCGGCGGCTTCCTGAAGCAGCAGTCCGACGACGGCGAGCCGTTCGCGGAGACGCTCGTCGAGGCCGCCGGCCGCGAACTGGCCGAGGAGACCGGGCTTGATGCGGAGCGTCTCGGCCGCGTCCACCTGGAGCAGCTCGGCACGTACGGCGACCCCGGCCGCGACCCGCGCATGCGGGTGGTGAGCGTCGCATATCTCGGCTTCGGCCCGCAGATGCCCGACCCGGAGCCCGGCTCCGACGCGCGGTCCGCCGACTGGGTGCCGGTCGCGGACCTGGGCCTGCCGGAGGGGCTTGATGCGATTCCCGGCCGTGCCGTGCAGCAGCGGCCCGGCACCAGTCGCCGCCTCGCGTTCGACCACGCGCAGATCCTCTTCGACGGTCTTGAGCGCGCCCGCGCCAAGCTTGAGTACTCCGCGCTCGCCACCGCGTTCGTCGGCGAGACGTTCACGATCGCGGAGCTGCGCGCGGTCTACGAGACGGTCTGGGGCGAGCAGCTGCACGGCCCCAACTTCCGCCGCAAGATCCTCTCGGTGCCCGGCTTCGTCGAGTCCGTCGGTGCCACCACCGAGCGCGGCGGCGCACGCGGCGGCCCGCGCTCCCAGCTCTACCGCGCCGGTGATGCCACGTTGCTGCACCCCGCGCTGCTGCGGACCGTCACCGAGGAACAGATCCGGTAACAACGCTATTCAAGGAGGAGTTGTCATGGGAAGTGGACGCTGGTCGGTCGACGCCTACGGCGCGGCCGAGGACCACCGGGCCCGCACCGGGCGGGACGCCTTCGACTACGACGCCGGTGTGCGCTCCTCGCGCCGCAGGCAGGACTGGACCGCGCACCCGGACCTCGACCCGTACCAGGTGGAGGTCCGCGAGTCGCGCGACTCCGCCGAGCACCCGGAGAGCCTGGCCATCGCCGTGCTGTTCGACGTGACCGGCTCGATGGGCTACGTGCCCCGCCGACTCCAGGAGAAGCTTCCCCAGCTGTTCGACCTGCTCCTCGACCGCGGCTACGTGCAGCACCCGCAGCTGATGTTCGGCGCGATCGGCGATGCCACCTGCGACCGGGTGCCGCTGCAGGTCGGTCAGTTCGAGTCCGACAACCGGATGGACGAGCAGCTCGGCCGGATTCTGCTTGAGGGCGGCGGTGGCGGGCAGAAGACGGAGAGTTACGAGCTCGCGGCGTACTTCATGGCCCGGCACACCTCGATCGACTGCTGGGAGAAGCGCGGCAGGCGTGGCTACCTCTTCGTGATCGGCGACGAGATGGCGTACCCGCGCGTCTACGCCCGCGGCGCCAACACCCCGGTCACCGGGTACGACCGGGGAGGCCGCCGCGGCGTCGCCGAGGTGATCGGCGACCGCCTCCAGGGCGACATCGACACCCGGGCCATCTTCGACGAGGTCCGCGAGATGTACGACACCTACTACATCCTGCCCAGCGGTACGTCGTACGCGGGTGATCGCCAGGTGCTCGACCACTGGCGCGACCTGCTCGGGCAGAACGTCATCGAGCTCGACGACCTGGACGCGGTAAGCGAGACGATCGCGCTCACCATCGGCATCGGCGAGGGCACGATCGGCCTGGACGAGGGGCTTGACGACCTGCGCCGGCAGGGCTCCGGTGCGGGGCGCTCGGTGGAGCGGGCGCTGTCCGGGGTCGCCGGCCGGGCCGACGGTGCGGGCCGGGTCCCGGTGGCGCGGCGCAGCGTCGTCCGCCGCCGGGACACGCGCGGAGCCAGGTGGGTCTAGATGCCTGCGGAGGCGCGTCACGTGATCGTGGCGGACCTGGGCTTCGGCGACGCGGGGAAAGGCACGATCGTCGACTGGCTCGCCGGGCGGTCCGCGGCAACGGGCCGCCCGGTCCGCGCCGTGCTGCGTTTCAACGGGGGAGCGCAGGCGGCGCACACGGTGGTGCGGGCGGACCGGCGGTCGCACACGTTCGCGCAGTTCGGAGCCGGGACGTTCGCCGGGGTGCCGACGCTGCTCACCCGGCACGCGCTTGTGGAGCCGCTGGCGCTGGCCCGGGAGGCGGCGGCGCTGTCCGCGCTCGGTGTGCCGGATCCGCTGGACCTGATCTCCGTGGACCGGGGGGCGCTGATCACCACGCCGCTGCACGCGGTGGTGAACCGGGCGCGGGAGGCGGCCCGGGGCGGCGGCGCGCACGGCAGTTGCGGGATCGGCGTGGGCGAGACCGTGGCATACGCGCTCGACGAGCCGGACCTCGCGCTGCGTGCCGGTGACACGGAGTCGCCGTCCCGGCTGCGCCGCAGGTTGCTCGCGCTTCACGAGTGGGCCGCGACGACGGTCCGCGAGCTGGGTGACCCCACGTCCGGCCCGCTTCCCGGCGTCGACGAGCTGATCCGGGCCTACCTGTCGTTCGCCCGCCGGATCCGGCTCACCGGCGACGGCGAGATCGCGCGACTTGCGGCGGGCGGCCGGCTGGTCTTCGAGGGGGCCCAGGGCGTGCTGCTTGACGAGTGGCGCGGCTTCCACCCGCACACGACCTGGTCCACCACCACCTTTGCGAACGCGCTCGATCTGCTTGCCGAGGCCGGCGTCGACCGCGGTGACGTGTGCCGTCTCGGCGTCACCCGCACCTACGCCACCCGGCACGGCGCCGGGCCGTTCCCCTCGGAGGATCCGTCGCTCGCACCGCTGCTGCCGGAGCCGCACAACGGTACGGGCCGCTGGCAGGGCGCGTTCCGGGTCGGGCATCTCGACCTGGTGCTGCTGCGCTACGCGGCCGAGGTGTGCGGCGGGCTCGACGCGCTGGCCGTCACGCACCTGGACACCGCGGCCGGCGCGGCCCGCGAGCGGCTCCGGGTGGCGACGGCCTGGCGTGCCGGCGGGACCAGGATCACCCGCCTACGGCCGGGCGCGTTCGCGGACCTGGACCATCAGCGGCGGCTGACCGCGCTCGCCCACGCGGCCCGGCCCGAGATGGTCCTGCCGGACCGTCCGTGGGACGAACTGCTCGCGGACGCGCTCGGTGTGCCGGTCGCGGTCACCTCGTGGGGACCACGTTCGGGCGACAAACAACCGGCCACAGTGGATGAAATCACCACCCGTGAAGATCAAGACAGGGTGCCGGTATCGTAGCCTTGCCCCGGGCGGAACGAGGGGGTGCGGCGGTGTTCGAGCAGTTCGACGCGCGGCGGCTGGCGATCGGTGCGGGCATCGGCCTGCCGTTGATCGCGATCTGGACGGTGCTGCTCAGCGCCACCATCCCGTACGAGTTCATGGTGCACTTCATGAGCATGGTGCTGCTGAGCTTCGTCCCGTTCGCTGCGGTGTCGTTCACGCTGATCTGGGCCCGGCGCAGGCAGCCGCCGCCGGTGCCACGCCCGCACCAGCACTGCCCGGAGTGCGGGCAGCCGGTCCGCGGGTAACCCCGCTCACGGCTGGATGGCGTCCATCGCGCGGAAGAGGCGGACGTCGGAGGCGGGCGACGGCGTGCCCAGCGACGGCGCGAAGTAGTTGATCCGCAGCTCCTCGATCATCCAGCGGATCTCGGTGATCGCAGCGGCGGCGGGCCGGCCCGGGCGCTGGTTCGCGAGCAGCCACTGGTACTCCTTCTGCACCTCCGCCAGCAGCTTGAGCGACTGGCCGTCGCGGGCCGCGCCGACCGGCAGCTTCTCCAGCCGCTTCTCGATGCCCTGCAGGTAGCGGACCAGGTCCGGGAGGCGCTGCCAGCCGGTCTCGGTGACGAAACCCTTATGGATCAGCCCGGCCAGCTGGGTGCGCACGTCGTTGAGAGCGGGCACGACCATCATCGCGGCCATGCCGCCACCGGAGGCGGCCTTGCTTGTGGTGGCTATTCGCTGCTCGGCGGCGTAGGCGGCCCCGAGGACCCGGCCGACCCAGGAGATGGTGTCGGCAAGCACGTCACCGACGGCCTGGCGGACCTTGGTCAGCAGCGTGGCGAAGGCCGCCTGATCCCAGGCCGGGCCGCCGAAGTCGGTCATGGCCTTGTCGACGGCGCAGGACATCACGTCGTCGAGAAGCGCGGCGAAGCTGCCGTGCGGGTTGCGGGCCAGCGCGAGCTTCGTGGCGTTCGGCATGTCCGCGACGAACTTGGTGGGCGCGGGCAGCGCGAGCAGCAGCAGACGCCGGTTGCCGGCCCACATGGCGCGAAGCTGTTCCGCCTCGGTGTCGAACAGGCGCAGGCCGACGGTACGGCCCTCGTCCGCGAGCGCGGGGAAGGCGCGCACGACGTACCCACTCGTCTGCTTCTGGAAGGTTTGCGGCACCTGGCCGAAATCCCAGGTGGTCAGGCCGGTGCGCTCGATGGAGGTGGCCTCGGCCGCGAGGACCTGGCGGGTCTGGGGGCGCAGGCGCGAGCGCAACGCCCGCAGATCCTTGCCCTCGGCGACAGCTGTGCCCTTCTCGTCGGTGATCCGGAACGTCATCCGGAGGTGGTCGGGGAGCTTGTCGACCTCCCAGGCGTCCGGCGGGACCAGGACGCCGGTGATCCGGCGCAGTTCGCGTTCAAGCACCTCGAGCAGCGGGCCGTCGTCCGGCCCGACGCGTTCCAACACGGCGCGGGCATGGTCCGGGACCGGGACGAAGTTGCGGCGGACGGCCTTCGGCAGGCCGCGGATCAGCGCGGTGACCAGCTCCTCGCGCAGGCCGGGGACCTGCCAGTCGAACGCGTCCGGCGGCACCTGGTTGAGCACCGGAAGCGGGATGCGCACTGTCACGCCGTCTGCCTCGGTGCCCGGCTCGAACTGGTAGCTGAGCGGCAGCGTGAGGCCCTCGACCTCCCACTGGTCCGGGTAGTCGGCCTCGTCCACGCCTCCGGCGCCCGCGTTGATCAGCATCTGCCGGTCGAACGTGAGCAGCCCGGGGTTCCCCCGGGACTCCTTCTTCCACCACGAGTCGAGGTGCCGGCCGGAGACCACGTCCGCGGGGATGCGCGCGTCGTAGAGCGAGAACAGCGTCTCGTCGTCGATCACGATGTCCCGGCGGCGGGTCTTCTGCTCCAGTTCCTCCACCTGGCCGATGAGCGCGCGGTTGGCGTGGAAGAACGTATGGTGAGTGACCCAGTCGCCCTCGACCAGCGCGTGCCGGATGAACAGCTCACGGCTGAGCACCGGATCGATCCGGCCGAAGTTGACCTTGCGCTGGGCGACGAGCGGCACGCCGTAGAGCGTGACCTTCTCCATCGCCATCACCGCGCCCTGCTTCTTCTCCCAGTGCGGCTCGCTGTACGAGCGCTTGACCAGGTGCTCGGCGAGCGGCTCGACCCACTCCGGCTCGATCTTGGCGGCGACCCGGGCCCAGAGCCGGTTCGTCTCGACCAGCTCTGCGGCCATCACCCAGCGCGGCGACTTCTTGTGCAGCGCGGAGCCGGGCGAGAGGACGAAGCGGGCGTTGCGGGCGCCGACGTACTCCTGCGGCTTCTCCGCGTCCTTCAGCCCGATCTGCGAAAGCAGGCCGGTGAGCAGCGAGGCGTGCACCTTCTGCGAGTCGAGGCCGTCGGACTCCACCGCGTTGCGCGGCACGTCCATCGCCTCGCGCAGCTGGGTGTAGATGTCCTGCCACTCGCGGACCCGCAGGTAGTTGAGGTACTCCTTCTTGCACATCCGGCGGAACGCGCTGCTGGACAGCTCCTTCTGCTGGTCCCGCAGGTACCGCCAGAGGTTCCAGTAGGTGAGGAAGTCCGAATCCTTGTCGGTGAACCGGGCATGCTGCTGCTGGGCCTGCTGCTGCGCCTCCTGCGGGCGCTCGCGCGGGTCCTGCACGGAGAGCGCGGCCGCGATCACCATCACCTCGCGCACCACGCCGTTGCGCTCCGCCTCCACCACCATCCTGGCCAGCCGCGGGTCGACCGGCAGCGAGGCCAGCCGGCGGCCGAGCGGGGTGAGCCGCTTCGCCGGGTCGAACGCGACCGGATCGATCGCGCCCAGCTCGTGCAGCAGGTTGATGCCGTCCTTCACGTTCCGCTTGTCCGGCGGCTCGACGAACGGGAACGCGGCCAGGTCGCCGAGCCCGATCGCCGTCATCTGCAGGATGACCGAGGCCAGGTTGGTGCGCAGGATCTCCGGATCGGTGAACTCCGGCCGGGTGAGGAAGTCGTCCTCGGTGTAGAGCCGGATGCAGATGCCCTCGGAGACACGGCCGCAGCGGCCCATGCGCTGATTCGCGCTCGCCTGGGAGATCGGCTCGATCGGCAGGCGCTGCACCTTGAGCCGGTGGCTGTACCGGGAGATGCGCGCGGTGCCGGGGTCGACCACATACTTGATGCCGGGGACGGTAAGCGACGTCTCGGCCACGTTCGTGGCGAGCACCACGCGCCGGCCCCGGTGTGCCGCGAAGACCCGGTGCTGCTCCGCGATGGAGAGCCGGGCGTACAGCGGCAGGATCTCGGTCTCCTTGAGATCGGCCTTGGTGAGCGCGTCCGCGGTGTCCCGGATCTCGCGCTCGCCGCTGAGGAACACCAGGATGTCGCCAGGTCCCTCACCCTGCAGCTCACGCACCGCGTCCAGAATCGCTGACGTCTGGTCGCGGTCCGGGTCCGAGTCCTCGTCGTCCGGGTCCACGACCGGCCGGTAGCGGACCTCGACCGGATAGGTCCTGCCGGACACCTCGATGATCGGCGCGGGTTTGCCGTCCGCGTCCGCGAAGTGCGTCGCGAACCGCTCCGGGTCGATCGTCGCCGAAGTGATGATCACCTTGAGGTCGGGCCGGCGGGGGAGCAGCTGCCGCAGATAGCCCAGGATGAAGTCGATGTTGAGGCTGCGCTCGTGCGCCTCGTCGATGATCAGCGTGTCGTACTGTGTCAGATTCCGGTCGTGCTGAATCTCGGCCAGCAGGATGCCATCAGTCATCAGCTTCACCATCGAGGCGTCGCTGACCTGGTCACTGAACCGGACCTTGAAGCCGATGGTCTGCCCGAGCCCGGTCTTCAGCTCCTCCGCGATGCGCTCCGCCACAGTGCGCGCGGCCAGCCGCCGGGGCTGCGTGTGCCCGATCAGCCCGCGCGCGCCGCGGCCCAGCTCCATGCAGATCTTGGGCAGCTGGGTGGTCTTGCCGGAGCCGGTCTCACCGGCCACGATCACCACCTGGTTGTCCCGGATCGCGGCGCTGATCTCCTCGCGCAGCGCGCTGACCGGCAGCTGCTCCGGGTAGGTGATCTCCGGGCGGCTGTCGGTGCGTGCGGCGATGCGCGCCTCCGCGGCCTCGACCTCCGCGGTGATGTTCGCCAGGACCTTCGCCCGGGACTCCGGGTCGCGGACCTTGCGGACACCGTCGAGCCGACGGCGGAGCCGCCGCTCGTCGCGGAGCATCAGGTGGGGGAGGCGCTGCTGCAGGGCGGCGGCGGGGTTCGTGTGCATACCGCCGTCAAGGATAGGCCGGACCCCGGCTTTTCCCGACTTGTTTACCGCCCGGCCGAACCGGTGAGTAGTGCGGCGCGTGTCACACATCAGACGTTCACCGAAAAATGCTTCGCCGAGCGTGGAACGCGGTATCTACTCTGAAGGATGGCGATGATCATCCGTCGGAGCCGAAGCGGGGGAGAGGTCATGGAGCGAGGCCCGGCATTATTCTTCGGAGCGATAGTGGCGTTCGGGCTGGGCCCGGCCGTGTGGATCGGCGGCACGTTCGCGACGGCCGAGGCCGACGCGGTGCCCGGCGGTTCGCCGCAGCCGGTGCCGGTCGTGTCGATCAGCACGATCTACGTGGCGGTCCAGCCGTCCGACGCTCCCGACTTCTCTGACGTTTCCGACATTTCGGACGCATGGGTCCCGCCGTCGCCGTCGCTCTCCCCGAGCCCGTCACTCTCCCCCACGCCCTCCCCGACGCCGACCACCGCGTCGCCGTCCGCCTCCCCCTCGCCGTCGGCCTCGATCACACCCTCGGCCTCGCTCAGCCCGCCGCCGGTCGAGCACACCCCGACACCGTCCGCCTCCCCCGAGCCCGGCGCCGACCCCAGCCTGGCGGCCTGAGCCCCGGCTCTTCCCGCCTGCTTCCGTGGGCGCTTTCGCTCACCTGAGGGCGACGACAGACCTCAACCCAGATCTTCCCGCTCTCGCGGTGGCCCAGCCCGCACGCTCCCGCGGGCAAACCTCGCCGCCCACCAAGACTCCGCTGGCGCTCCGCTTGCCGGGCGGCTCGGAGCCGGTCCCGCGGGGGCCGGGAAAGAGCACGCGACCGCCGCCGTCCTGCGGGAACCGGTGCGCAGACGGTCTGCGGGGGCTCGCGCCGGTGTCGCTGGGGCCGGGGAAGAGCACGCGATCGCCGCCGTGCAGCGGAACCGGTGCGCAGGGCGGTCTTGCTGGAGGTTCGCGCCGGTGTCGCTGGGGCCGGGGAAGAGCACGCGATCGCCGCCGTCCAGCGGAACCGGTGCGCAGGCGGTCTGCGTGGAGCACGCGACCGCCGCCGTCCAGCGGGAACCGGTGCGCAGGCGGTCTGCGGGGGCTCGCGCCGGTCCCGCGTCAGCGGGGGTGGGGCGCTGCGGCTGCGGTCGGGTGGCCGCAAGGGCCGGCGTCGAAGGCGAGAGTCCGGCCGGTCGGGTTGTCGGCGGCCACGTGCGTCATGAGGCGGGTCGGGATGTAGGGACACAGCAGGTGCCGCGTCAGCGGCGGATGATCAGCGCGGGGTCCGCTGAGGTGATCGCAAGAGCCGAAACCGACGGCAGCGGTGCGGGAATGGCGACTGGTTCCGGCTCTTCGGCTCGCGTCGGTCTGAGGCCGATGCGCAGGGGCGCTCATGCCCTATTTTCCCGATATCACCAGTTGGGAGGCGGTCTCGCGGTTTGGGAACGGGAACCGCGCGGCCTGGACAGCAAGAGGCGAGATCGACTGGACCCCTTCGGGACTCCGCCTTCGCTGCCCGTCCTTGCGATCGCCCAGCCTGCGGCCAAGCCCCGACCGCCGCTGACGCGAGGCCGTGCCGGCCGGTAGACCGCAACCGCCGTCGCGGTTCCGGCCAAGCCTCGCGCCTCGCGCCTCGCGCCTCGCGCCTCGCGCCTCGCGCCAGAAATATCCCTATAAAACGGTCCGCTGCTGCGCCGGCCCACGACAACCCATCGAAAAGTGTCGAAAGCTTTTGTTGGCTCGGCAAACTATTGACAGGCGCTTCGGGTGCGTGTGAATCTCACTTTCTGACCGGTGCGGGAGCCACATCACCGGTGCGACAGCGGCCCTGGGCAAGGCGCCGCCGCATCCTCATCTGCTCCGCATCCGTCAGTCACCCGCCGTTCGCTGGATGCCGGGTGAGAGAGGACTTCCGCAATGCGCAGGAAACTCGCAAGCGTGCTCGCGGCCGTGGTCGCCGCCGGTGCGGTGGCCGTGATCACGCAGGCCGCGGGTCAGCAGGCCTTTGCGGCCGCCGCCGACCCGTACACCTGGAAAAATGTTCGTATCGACGGTGGCGGCTTCGTGCCGGGCATCGTGTTCAACCGCACGGAGAAGAACCTGATCTACGCGCGCACCGACATCGGCGGCGCGTACCGGTGGAATGAGGCCGGGCAGAACTGGGTGCCGCTGCTCGACTGGGTCGGGCAGAACAACTGGGGCTACAACGGCGTGTTGAGCATCGCCACGGACGCGGTCGACCCGAACCGGGTCTACGCGGCCGTCGGCATGTACACCAACTCCTGGGACCCGAACAACGGCGCGATCATCCGGTCGGCCGATCGTGGCGCCACCTGGCAGGTCACGCCGCTGCCGTTCAAGGTCGGCGGCAACATGCCCGGCCGCGGCCAGGGTGAGCGCCTCTCCATCGACCCGAACAACAACAAGATTCTCTACTTCGGCGCGGAGGACGGCAACGGGCTCTGGCGTTCGACAGACCAGGGCGTCACCTGGGCCAAGGTTGCGAACTTCCCCAACGTCGGCAACTACGCCCAGGATCCGGCCGACCCGAACGGCTATCTCAACCACAACCAGGGCGTGACCTGGGTGACGTTCGACGAGTCGACGGGCAGCGCGGGCAGCGCCACCCAGACGATCTACGTCGGCGTGGCAGACAAGAGCAACCCCGTCTACCGCACCACCAACGGGGGTACGACCTGGGAGCGCCTGCCCGGTTCGCCGACCGGATATCTCGCGCACAAGGGCGTGCTCGACACCGTCAACGACCAGCTCTACCTGGCGACAAGTGATACCGGCGGGCCGTACGACGGCGGTCACGGCCAGGTCTGGAAGTTCGGCACCGGGACAGGGACGTGGACGGACATCTCACCGGTCCCGGTGTCGTCGGCCGATCAGTACTTCGGCTACTCCGGCCTGACGATCGACAGGCAGAGCCCGAACACGCTTATCGTCGGTTCGCAGATCTCCTGGTGGCCGGACGCGATCTTCTGGCGGTCCACGAACGGTGGCGCCAGCTGGACCCGGATCTGGGACTACAACGGCTATCCGAACCGGGTCAACAAGTACACGATGGACATCTCCTCCGCGCCCTGGCTTGACTTCGGCGAGACGCCGACCGCACCCTCACAGGCGCCGAAGCTGGGCTGGATGAACGAGTCAATCGAGATCGACCCGTTCAACTCCAACCGCATGCTGTACGGCACCGGCGCCACCATCTACGGCACCACGCAGCTGACGAACTGGGACACCGGCTCCACGTTCACCATCAAGCCCTTCGTGAAGGGCCTGGAGGAAACCGCTGTCCTCGACCTGGTCAGCCCGCCGACCGGCGCGCCGCTTGTCTCCGCGCTCGGCGACATCGGCGGCTTCCACCACGCGAATCTCGACGCGGTCCCGGCCGACATGCACCTGTCGCCGACGCTCGGCAGCACCACCGGACTCGACTTCGCGGAGCTGAACCCGTCAGTGATGGTCCGGGTCGGCAACGTCAACAAGACCGACTACCCGAACGTCAACCGGATCGGCGTCTCCACTGACGGCGGCAAGACCTGGTACCAGGGCCAGGAGCCGGGCGGCGTCACAGGCGGCGGCAAGGTCGCGATCAACGCGGACGCCAGCGCCGTGGTCTGGGCACCGGACGGCACGAACGTGCACTACTCGACCACGCGTGGCAGCTCGTGGACGCAGTCGACGGGCATTCCGGCCGGTGCGAAGATCGAGGCGGACCGGGTCAACCCGGCAACGTTCTACGGTTGGTCCGGCGGCGTGTTCTACGTCAGCACCAACTCCGGCGCCAGCTTCACTGCCTCGTCCGCCACGGTGCCGGCGGCCGGTCGGGTGAACGTCAAGGCCGTGGCCGGTGCGAAGGGCGACATCTGGATCACCGGGGACGAGGGCCTGTTCCGGTCCACGAACTCCGGCGCGTCGTTCACGAAGGTCTCCACTGTCACCTCGGCGATCAACGTCGGCTTCGGCAAGGCGGCGCCCGGCGGCTCGTACCAGGCGGTCTATCTGGTCGGCACTGTCGACGGCGTGACAGGCGTGTTCCGTTCGGACAACGCGGGCGGCGCCTGGGTTCGGATCAACGACGACGCCCACCAGTACGGCAACGCCGGCGACGCGCTGACCGGCGACCCGCGGATCTTCGGCCGCGTCTACCTGGGCACGAACGGCCGCGGCATCCTCTACGCGGACCGGAACAGCACGGCCACGCCGACCGCCACGGCCACGCCGACCGGCCCGTCCTCCCCGACGCCGACCGCGAGCCCGACCGTCAGCCCGACCGCGAGCCCCACCGGCACGCCGACGGGCAGCCCGACGGGGACCCCGACCGGTAGCCCGACCGGGACCCCGGCCGGCGGCTGTGCGGCCGCCTACAAGGTCACCGGCCAGTGGACCGGCGGCTTCCAGGGCGAGGTCACCGTGACGAACACCGGCAGCACTGCCACCACCGGCTGGGCCGTGAACTGGACGTTCGCGAACGGGCAGTCGGTCAGTCAGGCCTGGGGCGGCACGCTTACCCAGACCGGAACTGCCGTGTCGGTACGGAACGTGTCCTGGAACGGCGCGCTCGCCCCGAACGCGTCGGCCACGTTCGGCTTCCTCGGCTCGTGGACCGGCGCCAACGCGGTCCCGGCCGTGACCTGCGCCAGGTCGTAACCTGCGCCAGGTCGTAACCATGGGACGGGGCGCCCTCCGGCAGAAGGGCGCCCCGGTCTCAGTCCTCGTCGTCGGTGCCCGGGATGCGGACCGCGATCTCGTCCCCGAGCTTGTAGCCGAGTCGTAGCGGCAGGTCGTCACCGGACCAGAAGCTGCCCGGGTCGTACCAGTTCGGCCGTTTGCCCGGCGCGAGCAGGCCCATCTCCTCGTAGGTCACCGCCACCACCTCGGCGCAGTACGCCTTCTCCAGCTCGTTCTCCTGCTGCTCGCTCTTCCGGAAGCGGATGTTCGGCACGCGGCCCTTCGCCCATCGCGCGGCAAGCTGCGCCGTCGACGGGAACGGCGTGCCGTCCAGCCGCGCGATCGTCTTCAGCACCGCGTCCTCCATCTGGCGCGTCACACCTGGCTCCAACTGCCGCAGCCAGCCGCGCTGGCCGTACCGCATGCCCCACACGGTCACGGCCTGCCGCATGTCGTGCAGCTGCACGCCGCGCTGGTGTGCGCCGGTCCACATGTCGGTAAGCGACCGTCCCAGCTCCGCATGCCACATCAGCGGCGGCATGTCGTCGAGGACCACAGCCATCCCCACGTGGTTGACCGGGCTGTTGGTCAGGGTCTGAATAGCGCGGTCGGCCGCGCTGCGCCCGCGAAACACCCACATGTCACCCGTACGAGCGAGATCGACTGCTTCGTCCAGGGTGATGCTCGTCCCTTCGGCCATCGAACTACTCTATGTGGATGCAGTGGTCCAAGGTGCGGCAGACCGGCAAGGCACTCCCCTTCTGGAAGATCCTCGGCGTGGCGGGCGTGGTCGGCGTGGCCGCCACCGGCATCGTCGTGGCCCGGGCGGAGCGCCGCAGGCGTTCCTATACGCCCGAAGAGATCAAGGACCGTCTCCGTGCACGGCATGCGGAGATTCAGGACTCCTGAGGTCTGGACGCGACCCGTCGCGGGCGGTGAGCCCGCGGGAGCAAACGGCCCGGACCACGGCGTGAGTGGGTAAAGCCAAAGATTGTTCTACGATCTGGGCGTGACCGACGACGAGTGGGGTGCGCGGCTGGCGGGCGATCGGGCGCTGCTCGATCGCGGGAGCACCGCGGAGCGGGTGGCGGACATCCTCCGGGAGCGGATCACCGAGGGTGTGTTCCGGCCCGGTACGCGATTGAGCGAGGAGAGCCTGCGCGAGGCGCTTGGCATCTCGCGCAACACGCTGCGCGAGGCGTTCCGGCTGCTCGCGCACGAGGGGCTGATCGAGCACCAGCTCAACCGCGGCGTGTTCGTGCGGCTGCTGACAAGCGCGGACATCCGTGACCTGTACGCGATCCGGCGGATCCTTGAGTGCGGCGCGCTGCGCAATCTCGACGCGGTGCCGCCGCCTGTGGTCGCGGGCCTGAAGACCGCGATCGAGGCGGCGGACGAGGCGGCGGCGCGCGCGGACTGGAGCGCGGTCGGCACCGCGAACATGCGGTTCCACCAGGCGATCGCGGATCTGTCCGGGAGCCGGCGGGTGGCCGATGCGGTGCGCGCCCTCCTTGCCGAGCTGCGGCTGGTATTCCTTGTGGTGGCGGATCCGAGGCAACTGCACGAGCCCTATGTGGCGGGCAACCGTGCGCTCTACGACCTGCTTGCCGCCGGTGACGTGCGCGGCGCCGAGGAGGCGTTGCAGCGGTACTTCGACGATGCCGAGAAACAGCTTCTCGCGGCGTATGCCGCGGTCAACGCCTGACAGGAGAGCACAGTGTCCGATGTTCCGGCGATCTTCGCCGCCGCGGTGGCGGCTGATCCCGCCCGCCCGCTGCTCACCTACTACGACGACGCGACAGGCGAGCGCACCGAGTTGTCGGGTGTGACGCTCGGCAACTGGGTGTCGAAGACCGCGAACCTGCTTGTGGACGGCTTGGGCCTGGGGCCGGGCGGCCGTGCGGACCTGCTGTTGCCGCCGCACTGGCAGACCGCGGCGATCCTGTTGGCGTCGTGGTCCGCGGGCCTGACGGTTGGCTACCGGCCGTGGTCGACCGCGGGGTTGGCGGCGCACACGGAGGGCGAGCCGGACGTCGTGTTCGTCTCGCATGAGCGGCAGCGCAGCTTCCTCGAGGACGTGCCGGACGCGGACGAGCGGTTCGTGCTGAGCCTGCACCCGTTCGGGATGCCGATGCGTGAGGTGCCGGACGGCTACCGGGACTTCAACGCGGAGGTGCGCGTGTTCGGCGACGTTTTCCGGCCGTCCGCGCTGCCGTCGCCGGCCACCCCGGCCACGCCGGACGGCACCACGTTCGGTGCGTGGGGCGAGATCATCGGGCACATCGCCGGTGAGATGGGCCTGAAGCCCGGCGACCGCGTGCTGATCGACGCGGGCCTGCACGAGCAGCCGATGCAGTGGCTGCTGGCGCCGCTGGCCGCGGGCGCGTCGATAGTGCTCTGCGCGAACGCGGACCCCGCGAAAACTGCGGCGCGCGCGGAGTCGGAGCGGGTGACCCGGATTCTGTAAGGGCTGCCTTGACAGCGTGGCCGTGTCAGGGCAACCTTGACAGCATGAGGAATGCAACCGAGACGGCACTGGCGGTCGACCTCACCGCGGCGACAGCCGCCGTGAGCTCCGCCGCCGTGCTCGAGGTCTCCCGCCAGGCCGACGCGCTGCTCGGTGGCCGTAAGGCCGCCGGCGACCCCGGCTGGGAGCAGTGGCAGGGCAGCGACGAGGCCGCCGAGTGGGAGCTTGCCAACCAGCTCGTCCAACTGCGGCTCAGCCTCGCCGCCGACCTGGACCCGCTGCTCATCGTGCTCGGCCTGCGCCGCTGGGGCGTCACCTGGGAGATGATCGCCAAGGCGGCCGGGACCAGCCGGCAGGCCGCGCACGAGCGCTGGGGCCGCCGGGTCCTGGAGATCCTCGACAGGTACGGGTCCGGCGAGCCCGGCGGCCCGGTCGCGGACGACGAGCGGGATCTCGCCTAGGCGACGAGCGCCTTCCCGTAGTTCTCGACCCCCAGGTACGGGTTGAGGTGCGGGTGCCGGCTGGCCACCGCTACATCCCGCCAGTGCCGCTGCACCGGGTTCGACGTGCCGAAACCGCCCGCGCCGTGCAGGTCGAGCAACAGGTCCACGGCGGCCCGGCAGTCGCGCGCCGCGGACGCCTCCTCCAGGTGCCAGCGCGCCAGGTCGGACGCGGGCACGTCGTCGCCGTCAGACGCCTGCGCCACGGCAAACGCGGTACGTTCGGCCCGCTTGATCAGATGGGTGGCCTCGGCCAGCCAGTGCCGCGCGCCGGGCGACTCGCCCATCGAGGTGTAGGCGGTCATGAACGGCTTGCGCCCGGTGCCGAACATGGCGACCGTCGCGTCGAGCGCGCCGCGCGCCCCGCCGATCACCGGTCCGAGCGCGGTCAGGCCGAAGAGCAGCACGTCGTTGAGGGCGAACGGGCGGAACGGGACCAGCCGCCCGTCCGGAATCCCCAGGCCCTCGGCGACAACCGAGTGACTGCCTGTCGCGCGCATGCCTGCTACCTGCCAGGTCTTGTCGATCCGCAGCTCGGCAAGTGGCACGTGCGCGAAGTGCGGGACGCCGTCCACCATCACCGCCAGCCCGGCCCAGGTCGCGTCCTCGCAGCCGGAGACGTTAGGCCACGCACCGGTGATGGTGGCACCGTCGCTCGTGCCGCAGTCCGGCCGGCCGGAGCCGCAGATCAGCGCGTCCGGGTCGGCGAACAGTTCCTTCTGCGTCGCCTCGGTGGCCATCCGGCCGGCAAGCGTCTTGCTCACCACGCCGACGCCCACCACCCAGGCCGCGGACGCGTCCGCCCGGCCCACCGCGATCAACCGGCGCAGGATTGTCTCCGCGCTTGCGCCCCGGCCGCCGTGCGCGACCGGCACGGCCAGCGCGAAGTCACCTGCCGCACGCAGTGCCTCGATCGTCTCCGGTGTCAGCCGGTCCCGTGTCTCACCGTCTGCCGCCTGCGCGGCGAAAAGCTCTGTACTCACGATCAACAGCCAATCAGCGGGGGTACGCCGCGGCCATGCGCGAGCGGACCCCGGCGATACGCGTCTGTGCGCCGGATACCATTCGCCGGGTGGACGTGATAAGCGAGGCCATCGACGATCTGCGCATCGGTCAGGTCTACGGGCGCCGTGCCCAGGTGCCGGCCGTGTTCGCGGGCCGGTTCGACGCCTGCGACGGCGTCGGCTTCCACGTGATGCTGCGCGGCCAGGGCTGGCTGATTTCCGGGTCGGAGGCGCCGATCGCCATGCGCCCCGGCGACATGGCGTTGATCCCGCACGGCGCCGCGCACGGGTTCGCCCCGGAGCCGTGCACGCTCGACGCGTTGCCGGCCGCGCCGATGGGCCTGCAGGATCCGCCGCCCACCCCGCTTCCGGTGGACATGATCTGCGGCATCTACCGGCTTGAGCGCGGCGGCAGCGTCCACCGGTTCCTGCGCTCCCTGCCGGACGTGGTGCTGATCTCGCCGGATCACCGGCTGGCCGCGCTGATCGAGCTGCTCACCGAGGACCTGGACGCGCCCCGGGACGGCATGCTTGTGACCAGGCCCGCGCTCGTCGACCTGGTGCTTGTGCACGCGCTGCGGCTCTGGCAGGCACGGCAGGGCACCGGCGCGCCGGCCTGGGACGCGCTCGCCGACCCCGGGATCGCGGCCGCGCTGCGGGAGATCCACGACAGCCCGCAGTCGCCGTGGACAGTGGACCGGCTCAGCCGCACGGCCGGGATGTCGCGGACCGCGTTCACCAGGCGATTCACCTCGATGGTCGGCACGCCGCCGATGACCTACCTGATCGGCCGGCGCCTGCACCGGGGCGCCCAGCTGCTGCGCGAGACGGACGCGCCGCTTGCCGCGATCGCCCGCCGGGTCGGATACGCCACCGAGTTCGCGTTCGCGGGTGCGTTCCGCCGCGAGTTCGGCATCTCACCGGGCCGGTTCCGTCAGCTCACCGAGCCGCTGCTGAGTTGAACCGAATGCTTGTGCCCGGCCGCGCCTGAGCGAGCAGGTCCACGTCGGCCGGGTCCACCACCGCGATCACCGGGTAGCCGCCGGTCGTCGGGTGGTCGGCCAGGAAGATCAGCGGCTGACCGTCCGCCGGTACCTGGATCGCGCCGAGCACCAGACCCTCGCTGGGCAGCTCGTCCGTGATCGCGCGGTCCAGCGCCGGGCCGGTCAGCCGCGCGCCGACCCGGTCCGTCTGCGCCGAGACCCGGTATTCGGCGGTCAGCAGCGTGCGGGCCGCGTCAGCGGTGAACCAGTCGTCGCGCGGGCCGGGCCAGACGCGCAGGCCGAGCGCGGTGGGCGGCGGGGTGAGGAGAGACAGGTCGACGCCGGGTGGCAGCGCGGTGGCCGGCCCGACCGGCAGCGCGTCACCGTCCGCGACCACAGGTGGCCCGATCCCGGAGAGCGTGTCAGTGGACCGGCTGCCCAGCACCGGCGCGACAGTGATCCCGCCGCCGGCCGCCAGGTAGACGCGCAGGCCCGCGGTCGCACGCCCGATGTCGATCATCGCACCGGCGCGGACCGCCAGCGGCAGCCCCGGGTCGGCCGCCCGCCCGCCGACAGTGATCCGGCAGGGCGCGCCGGTGACCGCGAGCGTCATCGCCCGCGTCGCGCGCGCCCGCAGCCCGCCGAGCGTGATCTCCAGCCCGGCCGCGTCCGGCGGGTTGCCGGCCAGCCGGTTGGCGCACCGCAGCGCGCCGCGGTCGAGCGCGCCGGAGCGCGGCACCCCGAGGTGGGCGAGGCCCGGCCGCCCGAGATCCTGCACCGTGGTCCTGACGCCGGCCCGAATGACTTCCAGACTCATGCTTCCTCAACGAAGCGCACTGTCGCCCCCGGTGTAAGCAGAGCGGGCTCGTCCTTTTCAAGATCGAAGAGCTTCTCCCGGGTACGCCCGATGAGCTGCCACCCGCCCGGCGACGCGGTCGGGTAAACCCCGCTGTACGGCCCGGCCAGCGCCACGGTCCCGACCGGCACCCGGGTCCGCGGCGACGGGCGGCGCGGCACGTGATGGCGCGGCCCGAGCCCGGTCAGGTAGGCGAAGCCGGGCGCGAACCCGCAGAACGCCACGCGGAATTCGGTGCCGGTGTGGATCGCCACCACTCCGGCTCGGTCGGTGTCCCAGAGCCGTGCCACGTCGTCCAGGTCCTCGCCGTCGTACCGCGTGCTGATCATGATGGTCTTCGGCTCCTCGGCAGGCGCGGGCGGGAGCTTGTCGCCGGCCGGGAGCAGGCGGAACACCAGGTCCGGGTCCGGCACGCCGTCGAGCAGCACTGTGCGCGCGGCCGGGATGATCTCCTCCGCGGTCAGCTCGCCCCGCTCCCGCGCGGCCGTGAGCAGCTCATATGCGGCGAACACGGCTTCGGTGCCGGCAAGTTCGATCAGGATTGCCGACGGTCCGGCCCGGCGAACGTGCATGGTGGTCGCCCCTTTGTCGTTTACACCATCTTCATATTGAAGGATTGCAGGATCGTT
The DNA here is from genome assembly GCF_044454585.1 of Catenuloplanes sp. NPDC051500. Taxonomy (NCBI): domain Bacteria; kingdom Bacillati; phylum Actinomycetota; class Actinomycetes; order Micromonosporales; family Micromonosporaceae; genus Catenuloplanes; species Catenuloplanes sp. NPDC051500. The sequence goes on along the minus strand of NZ_JBITDX010000001.1, from coordinate 735,822 downwards.
CTACGATTTCTACAGTGTGGCATACGGCACATCGGAACTCACACAGGAGCCCGACATGACCACCCGCAATCCGAAGGAATCCCGCCGCGTCATCATCGCCAGCCTCGTCGGCACCTCACTCGAGTGGTACGACTTCTTCCTCTACGCCTCGGCCGCGGCCCTGGTCTTCGGCAAGCTGTTCTTCCCCACGTTCGAGCCGCTCACCGGGACGCTGCTGGCGTTCGCCACCTATGCGGTGGGCTTCGTCGCCCGCCCGCTCGGCGGCATCGTCTTCGGCCATTTCGGCGACCGGGCCGGCCGCAAGGGCGTGCTTGTGGTGACGCTGATCCTGATGGGCGGTGCCACGTTTCTCATCGGCCTGCTGCCGACCCACGCCACCCTCGGCGTCGGCGCCCCAGTCCTCCTGGTGTCCCTGCGATTCCTGCAGGGCCTCGGCCTCGGCGGCGAGTGGGGCGGCGCGGTCGTGATGTCGCTTGAGCACGGCGACCCGGCGCGGCGCGGCCTCTCCGCGTCCTGGCCGCAGGTCGGCGTGCCGGCCGGCAACCTGCTCGCGTCAGGCGTGCTCTGGATCCTCTCCGCCACCCTCTCGGAGGGCGCCTTTCTCGACTGGGGATGGCGCATTCCGTTCCTTCTGTCTGGCCTGCTTGTGCTTGTGGGCCTCTGGATCCGCGTCTCGGTCTCGGAGTCGCCGGCGTTTGCGGCAGTCGAGTCGCAGGGCGCGAAGGCGAAACTCCCGCTGATCGAGGTGCTCCGGCTCCACCCGCGAGGTCTGCTCGTCGCGATGGCCGCCCGGATCGGCACCGACGTCGCGTTCTACACGTTCAGCCTCTACGTGCTGACCTACGTCACCGGCACCGTGGGACTGCCGCGCACTGTCGCGCTGACCGGCGTGCTTGTCGCGTCCGGCCTGCAGCTGCTGCTCATCCCGTACTTCGGCGCGCTCTCCGACCGGGTCGGCCGCCGCCCGGTCTACGCCGCCGGCGCCATCGCGGCCGCGATCTGGGCCTTCGCGTTCTTTCCGCTCCTGGACACCGGCAACACGCTGATCATCGTGCTCACCGTGGTGGTCGCGCTCGCCACCCACGCCACCATGTACGGCCCGCAGGCCGCGTTCGTCGCGGAGCTGTTCTCCACCCGCCTGCGCTACTCCGGCGCCTCCATGGGCTACCAGATCGCCGGCATCTTCGGCGGCGCCCTCGCCCCCATCATCGCGATCAAGCTCGTCGCCACCACCGGCAGCGCCTTCGCCGTCTCCGTCTACGTCGCGCTGGCCCTGCTGCTCACCCTGGTGGCCCTCGCCTTCGCCCCGGAAACCTCCCGCTTCCCGACGCTCGACGAGGATCCGGCCGCCGGCACAAAGACTCCGCTCGCGGCCTGATCAGGTCGTCAATGGTCGCTGTAGTGGTCCCGGCAGGCCGCAATCTCGATGCGGTCGTCGAGGATTCGGTACACCAGCCGGTGCTTCTCGTCGATGCGCCGGGACCACCAGCCGGCCAGTGGTCCGCGCAATCCTTCGGGCTTACCGATGCCCTCGTGGCCGTTGCGGAACACATCCTCGACGAGTTGGTTGATGCGCCGTGCGATCCGCTTGTCGCGGGTCTGCCACAACACGTAGTCCGCCCAGGCGGAGTGTTGCCAGGCGATCAGCTTGCTCACGCGGCCGCGCCGGACGGGTGGGCGGGCTCCTCGGTGATGTCGTACATCTCTTCCAGGCTGTGCTGCACCGTGCGTCCGGCCTCGATGTCGTCGATCCGGTCGAACAACTCGCGAGCCTGGTGCCGATTGCCGAGCACGTGCTCGGTCTCGATGAACGACTCGTACAGCCGCTGGGAGATGACGACGACCGGATCATGCCCGGCGCGGGTGATCGTGACCGCGTCGGCATCCTTCTCGATGCTGTTCAGCACCTCGGCGAGGTTGGCCCTGGCCTCCGTATAGTTGAAAATGCGCATGAGTACAGGATTCTGTACGTGCGTGGCCCCGTCAAGGTGAATCGCGATCAGGCGTCAGGCGGCGACTGTGACCGGGGCGGAGCGGCGGCGCGCGGCCGGGACGACGAGCGGGGTGCCGGACTCGGGGTCGGGGACAACGCGGCACTGGAGGCCGAAGACGTCGCGGACCAGCTCGGCCGTGATGATGTCGGCGGGGGCGCCCTGGGCCACGATGGCGCCGTCGCGCATGGCGATCAGGTGGGTGGCGTACCGGCAGGCCTGATTGAGGTCGTGCAGCACCGCGACCATGGTGCGGCCGGCCTCCTGCAGGTCGGCGCAGAGGTCGAGCACCTCGATCTGGTGCGTGATGTCAAGGAACGTGGTCGGCTCGTCAAGCAGCAGGATGTCGGTCTGCTGGGCCAGCGCCATCGCCAGCCACACCCGCTGCCGCTGCCCGCCGGAGAGTTCGTCGACGACCCGGCCGGACAGTTCGGACACGCCTGTTGCGGCCATCGCCTCGTCGACCACCCGTTCGTCCTCGCGGGACCACTGCCGGAGCAGGCGCTGGTGCGGGAAGCGGCCGCGGCCGACCAGGTCCGCGACAGTGATGCCGTCCGGCGCGATCGAGGTCTGGGGGAGCAGGCCGAGGCGGCGGGCGACCTCCTTCGCCGGGTACGACCCGATGCCCTTGCCGTCGAGCAGCACGGTGCCGGTGCGCGGCTTGAGCATCCGGGACAGCGCGCGGAGCAGCGTGGACTTGCCGCACGCGTTCGGCCCGACGATCACGGTGAACGAATTGTCCGGAATCTCGACGCTGAGGCCGGTGGCCACCGTGCGGGCGTCATACGCCAGCGTCAGCCCATCGGCGCGAAGCCTGCTCACGGTGCCTACCCCTCACTACAGACTCAGGTGAGGCTAGCCTAACAAGCGCCGCCGGAGGACAGCGATCAGCCGCCGTGCGTCGGTCGACGGCGACAGGGTGACCAGCTCCCAGCCGTAGGCGTCGAGGTGTTCCACGGCGGCCATCAGCCGGGCCAGCCGCTCCGGCTCCACCGACCCGTCGGAGAGCAGCGCCAGGTGCTTGTAGTGGTAGTCGCGCAGGTCCGCGCGTCCCTCAAGTACCGCGCCGGCCGACACCTGCCGGGTCTGGACGATCTCCTCTGGGGACTGCTGCCGCGCCATGGTCCACACCGTATCGGCCCGAAATCACGATCAGAAGCCGTCGGGGGTACGGGTGGCAGCTGGAGTTTCTCCGGGCATGAGAAAGGGGACGCCGTGGCGTCCCCTTCCGCATCGTGTGCGTCAGTCGTTCAGGCCGACCGGGGTCCGGTCGCCGGTGTAGATCGCCACGACCTCGTCGGCCTCGGCGATCTCGTCGTCGGCCGGGCGCTCGGCGAGTGTCCGGCGCGCGGCGACTGTCACCGCGAAGCCGGCCACGGCGCCGATCACGGCCGCGCCCGCGATCCACGTCCAGGGCATGGACGGGCGGCGACCGGCAAGCGCGTCGAGGGCGGCGTTGGCGCGGAACTTGGCCTCGCTGCCGGCCGCGCCGAGCGTGCCGGCGGCGGAGCTGACGGTGCTCCGTGCGGAGCTGACCGTGCTGCGGGTGCTGCCGGCCAGGTCCCCGGCCGACTCGACCGTGTGCTTCAGGTAATCCCAGGCCTGCTGGGTCGCCCTCTCGGTCCTGGTCTTTCGGTTAAGCAGGTTGATTCCCATGTAGCTCTACCTCCTCCAGGTGCGTGCCGGCCACCAGAAGAAGCGGCGCCCGTGCAACTCGTTCGCGTGAGCCCTGCGAGGTTGGTGCCCGGTGACCGGCCTGGGCAAACCAGTCTGCGCGGATTGACACCGGCCGTGTGCGGCGTCACGTATGCGCAGGTCGGATGCGGACGCCGGAGCAGAGCGGGTTATGTTTCCCGTTGGTTTCGGCTGCCGGACCCTTGGCGCCGAGCACCGCCGCGTGGGTGGTACCCCGATCGGGTCCCCCCGCGGCGGATTCCAGACCTCGATCGAGTGACAGCACGGTCGCCGGAACTATTCGCAGCGCGTGTGAAATGGGGCGGTGGACACCAGGTGTCCCTTGCTAACCTCTGTCACCGTCAGTCACATGGAGACCTCGTTTCCGATTCGCCACTCAGCTTCTACACAGGCGAACTTGGTTCGCTGTCGCTATGGTGATGCGGGTCGCGGGCCGGGACGGGGTCGTGTCCGCGACATTAGGCCGCTTTACCTGCACTTTGGGCGTTTTTTCTGATGTGGCGCCGGGGGTTCACGCTGCACATCCGTGAAAATGCCATGCGTCGAAGGACTAGCGACCGGGCTTCGCGGCGGAATACGCTCGGTCGCGGCCCGCGCACTGAAGAGGCATCTGCCGGAAGCGGCACCTGTCTGATGAGACCCCTGTTGAAGCACAGTGTTGGGTGGAGGTGCTCGCGTGAGCCTGTCGATCATCACGACCATGCTCCCCAATGATGTCGTCGAGATCGCTCCGCGCGGAGAAATCGATGTTGACACAGCCCATGAGATCCGCGAAGCGGTCTCAGCGGTGCTGACCAAGGGACGCCCGTCCCGCATCGAGTTGAACATGCGACTGGTCAGCTTCATCGACTCGGTCGGCATCAGCGCGCTCGTCTCCGGCTTTCAAGCCTCCGAGGTGAGCGGCTGCAAACTGGCGGTGACGGAACCCAGCCGGTTCGTCCACCGTCAGCTCTGGGTGACCGGGCTGCTCGGCCTGTTCGGCGCCCCGGAGCCCTACTTCGCGGACGCCGTGCCGGAAGCTCCCGCGGGAGCCTGACACCGCAGGTCTTGCCCGGCGCGACCCGCTGCGGGAGAGTCCATCCGTGGCCTCCTCCCAGCTGGCTCCCAGCGCCGGGCGAACCCTGCGGATGGGCACCGCACTCGCCCGCCGGTACGTGTTGATCGGCCCCGTCGCGTGGGGTGGCGTGTCCACGGTCTACCACGCGATCGACACGCTGCACGGGCGTCCGGCCGCGGTAAAGGTGCTCGGCTCCGGCGACCCCTGGGTCCGCGAGCGCGTGCGCCTCGAAGCGCGGATCACCGCGCGGCTCGTCCATCCCGGCGTGCCACGCGTCTACGACTACGGCGATGCGGTGGCCGACGGCCGCACCATGCCGTACGTGGCGATGGAGCTGCTCACAGGCGTCACGCTGGCCGGCAGGGTGGCCGGCGGCGCGCTGCCCTGGCGCGAGGCGGTCCGGATCTCCGCCACGGTCACCGGCGTGCTCGCGGCCGCCCATCGTCGCGGCGTCGTGCACCGCGACCTCAACCCGTCGAACGTCATGCTCACCTCGCAGGGCATCAAGATCGTCGACTTCGGGCTGGCCGCGCTGATCGAGCCGGAGGGGCGGCGGCCGACCCGGCTCGGCCCGCCACCGTCCCCGGCCGACGACGTCTACGCGGCCGGGGTGCTGCTCTACCAGCTTCTCACCGGCCGGTCGCCGTACCCGGGGGCCCGGTCCGGCGCGCTCCTCGCCGGGCCGATGCACGGGCTCGCGCCCACGCCGGTGCTGCCGATCGACGGGCTGCCGTCCTCGGTCGCGGAGGCCTGCCGGTGGAGCATGCGCAAACGGCCTGCGGAACGGCCCACCGCTGACGAGCTGGCCGGTGCGCTCTGGCGCGGTTACGAGAGCTCGGGCAGCTCCACCGCGCGGTCGTCGTCCACGGAGGTGAGCGGCGTGACGGTGGCCCAGCCGTCGGCAAGCAGCGCCAGGTCGGTGCCGGGTTCGCCGCGTTCGTCGCTGATCCGCATCCGGGTCCGCAGGTAGCCCTCGCCGGCCTCGTCGAGCGTGACAGTCACCTGGCCGAAACCGGCGGGTGCGGCACGGCGTACCCCCTTGAGGTCCTCGCTCTTCACGTCCGGGACGTTGAGGTTCAGGACCGTGCCGGCCGGTAGACCGGCGAGCGTGTCCAGCAGGCCGACCGCGGCGTCGGAGGCGACGTCCCAGTTGCGCGCCGCATCACCGGTGTCGCTCAGCGCCCGCAGCGAGCGGCGGCCGGCCTGCGGCGAGATCACGTCAAGCGAGACCGCGATCGCGCTCACGCCGCCGGCCGCCGCGGTGAGCGCCGCACCGACGGTGCCGGAGTGGACCACCGCATGCCCGGCGTTCGCGCCCCGGTTCGGCCCGGAGAGCACCACGTCCGGCGGGGCGCCGAACGCGTCCCGCAGCGCCAGGACCACGATGAACGCGGGGGAGGCGGCGACGCCGTAGGCCTTCACCTCCGGCAGTCCGTCGAACTCGTGCGGTTCGACCACGATCTGGCCGTTCTCGTCCGGGGTGGCGATCATCGCGGCGCTGAACCCGCTGTGCTCCGTGCGCGGCGCGGCCACCACCACCTCGTGGCCCGCCTTCACCGCGGCCCTGGCCAGCGCCCGGAGCCCGAGGGCGTTGATCCCGTCGTCGTTCGTGATGAGAATCCGCATGGGTTCAATTGTCGCCGGGAGTAGGCCGGCATGCTGTTCCCCACGCCTGGGTTACAATGATGACTGTCGATGGATTTGGGAGCCGGGCAGCCGTCCTCGTCAGCTTCGGCCCGCCGTGTCCACGGCCGGCCATCCGGAAGGATCCTTCCTTGGCTTCAGCACGTCATCTCCTCGCCGGTCTCGTCGCGGCTCTGGTCGCGATCGGGGCGGGCTGGGCGCTCGCTCCGGTGGCACAGGCCGCCGCGGGGTGCGCCGTCGACTACACCGTCAACCAGTGGTCCGGCGGATTCACCGCAAACGTCCGGGTCAGCCCGGGATCGGCCGCGGTCACCGGGTGGACCGTCACCTGGGCGTACCCGGGCGACTCGAGGATCACCAGCGCGTGGAACGCCCAGGTCACGCAGACCGGTACCGCGGTCACCGCGACCAACCTCGCCTGGAACGGCAGCATTCCGGCGAACGGGGCGGCCGAGTTCGGGGTGCAGGGCACGTTCGTGTCCGGCAACGGGGCGCCGACCGGGTTCACGCTCAACGGCGTTCCCTGCAACGGGGGCGCGACGCCCACCACACCGCCCTCGCCGACGCCGACGCCGACTCCCACTCCGACGCCGTCTCCCGGCACCGGATGCGGCACAGGGACCGTGCTCTGTGACGACTTCGAGTCGCAGACCGGCACCGCGCCCGCCGGCGCCTGGGCCGTCTCGTCCCAGGACTGCTCGGGGCTGGGCACCGCGACGGTGGATTCGTCGGCGGCCCACAGCGGCACCCGGTCGATCAAGGTCACCGGCGCGGCCGGCTACTGCAACCACGTCTTCATCCGTACCGTGCCCGGGGCCTTCAGCTTCGGCCGCTTCTACGTCCGGCACACCACCGCGCTCCCGGCCGCGCACGTCACGTTCCTGGCCATGCGCGACACGAACGACGGCAACACCGACCTGCGGATGGGCGGCCAGAACGCGGCGCTGCAGTGGAACCGGCAGTCAGACGACGCCACGCTGCCCGAGCAGAGCCCGGCCGGGGTGGCACTCAGCCGCCCGCTGCCGCTCAACGCCTGGACCTGCGTGGAGTTCCGCGTCGACGGTGCGGGCCAGCTGCAGACCTGGGTCGACGGCGCCGAGGTGACCGGCCTGCGGGTGGACGGCGTGCCCACGCCGGACGTGGACCGGCAGTGGCTGACCAAGACGTGGCGGCCGGCACTTACCGACTTCCGCCTCGGCTGGGAGGGCTACGGCGACGGCGCCGACACGCTCTGGTACGACGACGTGGCGCTCGGCGCGTCCCGGATCGGCTGTTAACCGACTACCAGGAGCTGGGGCCGCAGGGCGTCGGAGTCTGCGGCTCCAGCTGGAGCGTGGCGTGGTCGATGTGGAAGTCGTGGTGCAGCGCCTCACGCGCGCTGGTCAGCACCGTCGTCGCCTCCGCGGCCGGCTCCAGGCGCAGGTGGGCGCTGGCCACGTCCATGCCCGAGGTGAGCGTCCAGACGTGCAGGTCGTGCACGTCGCACACGCCGGGGACCTCGGCCAGCCGGGTCCGGACCGCGGCCACGTCCAGATGTGCGGGCGCGGCCTGGACCAGGATGCGGAGCGCGGCCATGCCCAGTTTCCAGGTGCGCGGCACGATCAGCACCGCCACCACGACCGCGACAAGCGGGTCCGCGTACCACCAGCCGGTGGCCATGATGATCAGCGCGGCCACGATCACGCCGACCGAGGAGAACAGGTCGCCGAGCACCTCCAGGTACGCGCCGCGCACGTTGATGCTCTCCTTGGCGCCGGACCGCAGCAGCGCGAACGCGACCAGGTTGACCAGCAGGCCGCCGATCGCGACGATCAGCATCGGCCCGGTGGCGACCTCGTGCGGTGTGCCGAGCCGGAGGACCGCCTCGATCAGCACGTAGACCGCGACGCCGGTGAGCAGCAGCGCGTTGGCGAGCGCGGCAAGCACCTCCAGCCGGTACAGCCCGAACGTGTGCTGGTCACCGCCGGCCGCCTTGGCCGCCGCGGTCATCGCGGCCAGCGCCATGCCGATCCCGAGCACGTCGGTGAACATGTGCCCGGCGTCGGACAGCAGCGCGAGCGAGCCGCTGAGCATCGCCGCGACCGCCTCGACAACCAGGAATCCGGCGAGCAGCGCGACGGCCGCCCACAGCCGCCCGCGGTGCTTCTGCCCGGCGTCGGCCAGCGCGTGTCCGTGGTCGTGTCCTGCCCCCACGAGCTACACCTTCCGTCGTGCCGTCCTCACGCACGCAATATATGCTCGTATTGCTATGTATGCAAACATGGCACTGGGAATCGCTGTCAGTCCAGCGGCGCGCGCGGCGGCGGGATGGTGGCGCGGAGCTCGGCGAGCTGGCGGCGGACGTCGGCCAGCTCGTCCTCAAGCCTGACTATCCGGCAGGCCGCGGTGAGTGGGAGGCCCTCGTCGAGAAGTTCGCGGGCGCGGGCGGCCAGATCCAGCTGATGGCGGGAGTAGCGGCGGTGACCGCCGGCCGAGCGCTGCGGGGTGACCAGCCCCGCGTCGTCGAGTGCCCGCAGGAACGCCGGGGTGGAACCGACAAGGTCCGCGGCCGTGCCGATGGTGTAGGCGGGGTAGTTCTCGTCGTGGACGTGGCTGGAGAGGGTTGCCACCTGCGAGGGCCTTTCGCGCGTAAGAGCCCCGGGACGCTCAGCGTCCCGGGGCCCGGGGCAGACACGTTTCTACTCGATCGTCGTCCGCTGCCGGGAACGAGTCCACGATGACGAACGGCGCCGCGCGAAACAATCCGATCTGCCGGGTGATCGTGCTCGCGGAGCATTCCCTGTGGCGGGAGGGCTCGCGGCCCGGCGACGGAAAACTACCCAAATCTCGTGAGCCGACCGAAATCGGCCAAGGCAGCGCTCGTGGCGACCACCCCTTCGTCGGTTGGGGACGGGATTGCTTCAGATACCTGAGATATGTCGTCGCCCTCCTTACCAACTCGGCTTGCAGAGCCGGGGCACCTGAACGCTCACGCCTCTCGGCGGTGCGGAGGCGACACCGGCGCCTCGTGCCCGATCGCCATGCTCTCGGTCATTGCGAGCGGGCTTTCTCCCTGAAGCCTAGATCCGTCACGAGCAAAAATCTAGACCCGGCACTAGAGATTTTTTAGTGCAACGGTCAACAGTTCAGCTGTCGGTAAGAGCGGAGACCACTGACGCCCGGGCCGCCCGCCGCGCCGGAAGCACGGCCGCCACCAGCGCTGACCCGGCCGCGATCAGCGCGAAGAGGGCAAGCTGACCGACCGGCAGCACCGGCAGGCCGTGCCCGTACGCGCTGATCAGCCCGAGCGATGCCGCCCACCCGGTCGCCGCGCCGAACACGATGCCGGCCAGCGCGCCGACCAGCGCCATCAACGCGGCCTCGCTGAGCAGCGTGGCGCGCAGCTGGGCGCGGGTCAGCCCGAGCGCGCGAAGCGTGGCGGACTCGCGGGTGCGTTCGAAGACGGAGAGCGAGAGTGTGTTGCTGATCCCGAACAGCGCGATAAGCACCGACATGCCGAGCAGCGCGGCGAAGATGGCCAGCAGTTCGTCAAGCGAGGCGGACAGCGACTCCGCCTGGTCCGCCGCGCTCTCCACCTGGATCAGCGGATATCCGGCCAGCGCGGCGTCGACGGCCTGGCGCGCGGTCGCGGTCGAGGTGCCGGCCGCCACGTCGATAAGCACGCGGTTCGGCTGCCCGGTGCCGTACGCCGCGGCGAACCCGTCCCAGGAGAGCATGATCTGCGCGTCAAGCGGCGCGTCGTCGTAGAGCGCGACGACAGTGACAGTGCCGCCCCGGGGCAGCGTGATCCGGTCGCCGAGCGCGGCGCCGTAGTCACGCCGCACGGCAGCGGTCCCGATCGTCAGCGCGCCGAGATCGCCGTCCATCACCTCGGGCCGGACCGCACCGGACGTGGCCCATACCGCGGCGTCGCCGAAGAAGCGCGGGTCTGTCTCGCGCGAGGCCAGCCGGACCGGCGCCACCACGGCCAGCTCCGGCCGAGCGGTCAGCGCGTCGATCGCGGTCTGCGGCACGCCGTCCGCCGCGGTCACCGGCCCGTCGATGTTCACCCGCTTCGGCGTCAGCACGAAGTCGACAGGGAAGTTCTCGGCGAGCTCCCGCCCGGTCTGGTCGCGGGCGGTGGCCAGCAGCACGCTGAACAGCGACATCAGCGTCACGCCGATCATCAGCGCGGTGGTGGTGGCGGCGACCCGGCGCGGGTTGCGGTACGCGTTGAGCGTGGCCAGCCGCATCGGCAGCCCGAACACCCGGGACGGCAGCCAGCCCACCGCGCGGATCACCCGCCCGATCACCAGCGGCGCGCCCACTGTCATTCCCAGGAACATCAGCATCGCGCCGCCGAGCACCAGCGGCAGCCCGGCGAACTCCAGCCCCAGCCCGCCGACCAGGATGAGCAGCCCGAGCCCGGTCAGTGAGGCGCAGGCGACGACTCTCGGCCGCTGTCCGGTGGAAGGGTGCTCGTACGTGCCGGCGTCGCGCAACGCGGTCAGCGGGGGCACCCGGCTCGCGGCCACGGCCGGCACCAGCGCCCCCAGCAGCGTCAGCGCGGTGCCGAAGCCCACCGCGACCAGCACTGTCGGCAAGCGCAGCACGAGCGCGTGCTCCGGGATCGAGGTGGCGACCAGCTCGCGCGAGAGCAGCAGCCCCCAGCCGACCACAAGGCTGGCAAGCACGCCGCCAAGCGACGCCAGCACGCCGAGCACTGACGCCTCGATCAGCACCAGGCCGAGCACCTGCGGGCGGGACGCGCCCACGCACCGCAACAGCGCCAGCTCGCGGGCGCGTTGTGCGGCAAGCACCGCGAACGTGTTGTAGATGACGAAGCCGGAGACGGTCAGCGCGACCAGGCCGAAACCGATCAGCACGGAGAGGAAGCCGTCGACGTATTTGGCGGCCTCGGTGGCGAGCTCCTCCGCCAGCTCGCCGCCGGTCCGGGTCCAGCCGTCCGGGACCTCAGCGCGCACCCGCGACCGCAACTCCTCCTGGCCGACACCGGGGGCGGCCGTCGCGACCACCTGCGTATAGCGGTCGGTGTTCGTGATCCGCAGCAGGTCGGCGTCGGTGAGCGCGCCGACCGAGGAGCCGCCGAAGAGCTTGTTTACACCCAGGTCCAGCACGCCGACCAGGGTGAACGCTACAGGCGTGCCGTCCCGGCCGACCAGCCGCACCGTGCCGCCGAGCGGAAAGCCCTGCTGCTCCACGGTCTGCTTCTCCACGGCTATCTCGCCCGGCCGTGCCGGCACGCGGCCCTCGGCCACATCGAAACGCGATAGATCCGCGACGGTAGGTATTGATATTCCATATCCGACATGTCCGCTGGTGATCAGCAGCTTGCCGTCCGCGCCGAGCATGCCCATGTTCGCGATCACCCGGCCGTCCGCCGCGGCCACGCCGTCGACCGCACGCACCCGGTCCAGCGTGCCGCGGTCAAGCAGGCTCCAGCCGGACTGCACCACCACGTCCACGTTCCGCGACGACTTCGCCAGATCGTCGTAGAACGCGGCGCGGGCGGTGTCGCCGTAGACAAGTGACCCGGCGAGGAAGCTCACGCCGACAACGATCGCGGCAGCGGTCATCAGCAGCCGGAGGTAGTGCGCCCGGAGGCCCGCCAGCGCGGTGCGGAGCAGCGGATATCTCACGACGACTCACGATCGGCAGGCGGCACGGCGCCAAGTGTGTCCCCTCAACGTTGAACCAACAAATAGGCGAACATCTGCGGGAACCCCCGGGCGCAGGCATGATTCGGTACCAGTCAGAGACGTCCATGGATGGAGTTGATCATGCAACGCCGCACTGTTCTCTCGATCGCCGCCGTCGTTCCGATGGCCGCCGCGTCCGCCGGGATCGCGCCCGGCGCCGCACAGGCCGGTGGCCCCCGCCAGGTCACCACGCTCGACCTGCCGGCCGGCTGGCAGCCCGAGGGCATCGCGATCGGCGACCGCCCCTACGCCTACTTCGGCTCCCGCGTCGACGGATCGATCTACCGCGCCAGCCTGCGTACCGGCGAAGGCTCGGTGTTCAGCCGCGGCCCCGGCACGCCGTCGCTCGGCCTGAAACTCGACGACCGCGACCGGCTCTTCGCCGCCGGCGGCACCGGCGGCGACGCGCGCGTGATCGACGCCCGCACCGGCACGGTCCTGCGCTCCTACCGTCTCGCCGAGAGCGCCGCGTTCATCAACGACGTGCTGCTCACCGGCGACGGCGCCTGGTTCACCGACTCCTACAACCCGGTGCTGCACCGGCTCACGCTCGGACGCCGCGGCAGCCTCCCCGCTGCCACCACGCCGCTGGCGCTGACCGGCATCCCGTTCACCGCCGGCAGCGTCAACACCAACGGCCTCACGCTCACCCCGGACGGCCGTGCGCTCCTCGTGATCCACTCACCGAGCGGCGTGCTCTACCGGGTGAATCCCCGTACCGGCGCCGCCACCCCTGTCGACCTGGCCGGCGAGACGCTCGTCAACGGCGACGGCCTGCTGCGCGAGGGCCGCACGCTCTACGCGGTCCAGAACCGCCTCAACCAGGTCGCGGTCGTCCGCCTGTCCCGCGACGGCACCACCGGCCGCGTACTCACCCGGCTCACCGACCCGGCCTTCGACGTCCCCGCCACCATCGCCGCCTACGGCAACCGCCTCTGGCTCCCGAACGCGCGCTTCACCACGCCACCCACCCCAGAGACCACCTATACGGCCGTTTCAATCCAAAAGCCCTAAAATTCGATCTTCCCACTCACGCGGTGGTCCGGCCCGCTTGCTCCCGCGGGCCCCAGCCCCGCCGTGGCCGGGCAGATCAAGACCTGTGCGGGCGGTGGTCGCCGCTCTTGCCGCGACCACCGCCCGCCGGTACCGGACCGGGCGGCCGGCGGCAATGAGATCGGCTGGCCTGCTTGTCCGGACTACGGCGGAACCGGCTCCGATACGGCGAAGAAAGCGGAGCGCGAGTGGGGTCTTTGCCCGCCGCGAGGGTGCGCGCGGGAGCGATTTTGGCGCCTATCCGAGGGGCGAGGGGTGAGGGGCGCGGGGCGAGTGTCGGGCGCTACGCGCCCGAAATTTTATGACTTACTTACCCCTGCGGGCAGTCTGCGGTCAGGTCCAGCGTCGGTGCTGTGTGGCGTCGGGAGCCGTGCGGCATCGGGCGTGGTGCGGGATCGGGCGTGGTGCGGGATCGGGAGCCTTGTGGCGTCGGGCGCGGTGGCGCGGTGCGGCCGAGATGTTGTCGGGTGACGGCCGGCCGCGGTGCGCGGCTTGCCCCGGCATTCTGTCTGTTGGTGACGTGGGACGGGTTGGCTGCGGTTCTTTTGCCTCCGGCGGCCCTCCGGGGGGAGTGCTCCGGCTCCGGGGCAACCGAAAGTACTGTCAGCTTCGCTGGTAGAGCTTTGTCTGTGGTCGGGTTTCGTGTGGCCTGTCTGCCCCGTCTGTCATCGACCCGGGCAGAGCCGAGCAGATCATCGGCAGGGCCGCCAGGCTGGGTGGTGTTGGCGGCGGCTTGATCGGTCCTCGCGAGTCTGCTGGTCACGGTGGGTGCGCCGGGCTGCGGTCTCGTGGGTGGGCGCGTGTTTCTGGTTGCGCTTCGCGGTGTTGGTATCTGTTCGTTGGTGGCGGCCCTGCCGATGATCTGCTCCCCGATGGGCGGGTCGATGGCAGACGGGGCAGCCAGGCGGTCACCTTTGTGTGCTTCGCACACGACACAAGATCAAAGGCGGGGCGGGCGGGGCGGTGCCCGGCTGGGCTGGACCGGGCTGGACCGGGCTGGAAGCATCGTGCTCGGGAACGTGGACAGCGCGGCCGCGGCCAGCAGTCTGCTGATGCTGTCGGCAAGCGGGCTAGGTGGGTCAGGCTGGGGTGGTCGCACTGGGCTGGTCGCGCCTGGGTCAGGCTGGGCCGCGCTGGGCTGGTCGCGCTGGGCTGCGCTGGGCTGGGCTGGGTCGCGCTGGGTCGCGCTGGGGGGATATGGGTGAAATGCGGAGAAGCGGTGAGGGTGGAGGGCGTCAGGTGAGGCATGAGCACGCTATTCGTCGCGAATGACGTGCACATGCCTCACCTGGCCGCTGATCTATCGGCGATTGCTGATTGATAGCAGCGACACCCTGCCTGCGGCGGGGGACTTTTCCCGATATTTCCGGCAGGAGCGGGGTCTGATCAAGCGATGGTCGAGCCGCGCCCTGACATGGCAACAAAGTCGGGAGCGGCGGGCTGGACTACCGCGGAAGCCGGAAGGTATGCCTGGTGATCGTGGGTTCGGTTACCGGTATGGGCGGGTGCCTACGGTGATGAGCTGCTGGGTGGCGCGGGAGAGTGCGACGTAGAGGGTGCGGACGCCGGATTCGGAGTCGGTGCGGATCTCTTCGGGCTCGACGAGCACGACGCCGTCGTACTCCATGCCCTTGGCCTGGAGGCTTGTGACGACCTGGACGCGCTCGTCGCTAAGGGAGGCGACCCAGGCGGCGATCTCGGCGCGGCGGGGGACCGGGGTGATCACGCCGACTGTGCCCTCGACCTGCTTGAGCAGTTCGGCGGCGGACTCGCGGACCGTGTCGGCCAGCTCGTCGACGCGGACCGTGCGCTCGATCGGGGATACGCCTGTGGAGCGCACGGCGGTCGGCAGCGCCTCGCCGGGGAACGCCCGCCGGATGACGGATGCGGCGACCTCGAAGATCTCGCGCGAGTTCCGGTAGTTGGTGCTGAGCGTGAACTCGTGCCGCTTCTTGCCGCCCAGCGCCTGGTCCCGGGCCTGGGACAGCTCCGCGGGGTTGCCGGTCCAGGCGGCCTGCAGCGGGTCGCCGACGATCGTCCAGGACGCGATTGAGGCGCGGCGGCCGAGCATGCGCCACTGCATCGGTGACACGTCCTGCGCCTCGTCGACCATCACGTGCGCGTAGTCCCGGTAGTCCTCCGGCCGCTCGGTGACCCGGGATGCCGCCTGCCGGTCCGCGAACGTGGTGACCTCCTGCACGCCGCCGCCCGCGTGGAATGTGTTGCGGTTACGCTGCTGGGGCTTGCGCGGCTGGCCGAGAAGCGAGTCCAGCTCGTCGAGCAGTGCCACGTCCGCGATCGTCGGGCCGTCCGCGGCGAGGGTCGAGAACGCGTCCCGGAGCAGCTTGATCTCGTTATTCGACAGGATGCCGTGCGCGTATTTGCGCAGGCGCTCCGGGTCGGCCAGCCAGGCGAGCACGGTGCTCGGGCGCAGTTGCGGCCACCAGGAGCGCAGGAAGTCGCGGAAGTCGTCGCGCTCGGACAGTTCGGCCTCGAACTCCGGTCGCAGCGGCAGCGTCGACACGCGCTGTCGCTGCGCCTGCGTCCAGAGCGCCTGGAAGATGTTGTCGAAGCCGGACCGGCGTGCCTCGTTGCGCCGCGCGCCGCGGGGGAGTGCCCGCTCGCGCGCCCGGTTCAGGTCCTCCGTGGTCAGGCGCAGCAGCGTGCCGCGGTAGAGCAGGCGCAGCTCCGTCGGGCCGAACGGGACCGCGTCGTGCGACGCGCGCTCGAGCACCTTGCGCATGCGAAGCGAACCCTTGACGGCGGCGACCGCGGCGGGATCGACCCGGACCGCGTTCAGACCGGGGATCAGCGAACCAAGCGAGTGCAGCGTGGCAGAGTCTTCGCCGAGCGCGGGCAGCACTGTCGCGATGTAGTTGACGAAGACGCCGGACGGGCCGACCACCAGGATGCCACCGCCGGCGAACCGGCTGCGGTCCGAGTAGAGCAGGTAGGCCGCGCGGTGCAGCGCGACAGCGGTCTTGCCGGTGCCCGGGCCGCCGGACACGATCGTCACGCCGGCGGCGGGTGCCCGGATCGCCTCGTCCTGCTCCTGCTGGATGGTGGCGACGATGTCCTTCATGCCGGCGCCTGTCGCGCGGCCGAGGCTCGCCATCAGCGCGCCGTCGCCGACGATGTGCATGTCGGCCGGCGCTGCCTCCGGGTCGAGCAGGTCGTCCTCGACGCCTGTCACCCGCTCGCCGGTCGACCGGATCATCCGCCGGCGGACCACGTCACGCGTGTCCTTCGCGGTGGCCTGGTAGAACGCGGCGGCGGCCGGGGCGCGCCAGTCGACGACAAGCGACTCGGAGCCCTCGCCGCGGATGCCGAGCCGGCCCACGTAGTAGAGCTGCCCGGTGTTCAGGTCGAGGCGGCCGAAGACCAGGCCCTCGTGCTCGGAGTCGAGCGTCCGCCGGCGCCGGGCCGCGTGGAAGACCATGGCGTCGCGCTCGACGAGCGCGCCGAAGTTGCCGACCCGGGCGAGCCCGTAGCCGGCTTTCTCGGCCTTCGCCGCCTGGTCGCGCAGTTCCGCCAGCCGCGCGTAGACGATGTCCACGTGGCGCTGCTCGATGGCGATCTCTTGTTGCAGGATATTGGCGTCGGTCACCGGGTCTTGTGCTCCTGAGCTTTGGGTGCGGCCATCGAACCTACCCCCTGGCCCGGGCGCGTGTCGACGCTGCGCCCTACCGGCCGGTAGTCAGGCCGTGCCGTACGCAAAGTTCGATCGTAGTCCGCCGGGTGCCGCCCCGGGACCCGCTCGGCTCAGGCGGCCTGGGCGGTGCCGGGGGAGCGCTGCTGCGGCGTACGCCGAGAATGCCGCCCGGGCGCGTGCAACGGCGTGCTCGCCGCCGCCCGGAGTGTGACCGTGGCCAGCGCAGACGCGACCTCGGACGGTCGCTCGAGCATCAACATGTGCCCGGCGTTCGGGCAGCGGGTCAGCTCGGTGCCGGGCAGCGCGTCCGCGATCGCCTCCGCGCAGGCCGGCGGCGTCAGCCGATCGTGGGTGCCGACAAGCACCGCGGCCGGTACGTCGCCGAGTGTGGCAAGCGTCTCCAGTCGCTGCTGGGTGCCGATCGACGTGCGGAAGCCGCCGATCGACCGCAGCGAGCACCGGCCCACGCTGGAGAGGGTGAGGCGCAGGTCGGAGCCGTCGCAGCGGTCGCCGTAGAGCAGCCAGCGGACGCCGGGCCCGAGCACCGGCAGCACGGCGCGGTGCGGATGCCGGGCGCCGCACCGGGCGAGCACGCCGGCACCTGTGGTCTCGGCCAGCCGGAGCAGCGTGGCGAGCGGGCCGGGCAGGCCGTAGTGGGTGCGGGAGGTGCCCTCGGCGGAGGTGGAGACGAGCACCAGGCCGGCGATCCGGGACGCGAAGTGCTCGGGGTGGCGGTGCGCGTACTCCATGATCGTCATGCCGCCCATGGAGTGGCCGCAGAGCACGATCCGGCCGGTGGGGACCAGTTCGTCGAGTACGTGCCGCAGGTCGTCGCCGAGTTGGCCGAGCGTGGCGCAGTCGAGCGGGGTGGCGTCGGAGCGGCCGTGACCTCGTGCGTCGTAGGCGACGATCCGAGCGCCGGTGTCCATTGCTGTCAGCACGCGGTGCCAGCTGCGGGCGTCGAGCGTCCAGCCGTGCAGCAGGACGATGGTCAGCTGCGCGTCCGGGTCGCCGCCGGTCTCGGCGTGCAGCCGTACGCCGTCGGGCAGAAGGACCTCCGCACTGGCGGGGAGGGTCTGGCGCTGCGACATGGGCACCTCCGCGATGGTTCGCCGCGGCGCACCTCATACCCGCGGGTAACAATCATTACGCGCGGAGACGCACATTTCCAGGAGGTAAACATGAAGGCCGGCACCGTCACGGTGCCGGCCTTCATGGAAGGTGCGTGAATCAGCCCTCGAAGATGCCCGCGTCGGCGAGCTTCTTCTCGGTGGTGGCCCAGCCGTCCTGAGGGTGCGCCTCGTTCAGCGCGACCAGCTCGGCACGGATCTTGGCGCCGTGACCCGCGGCGGCAAGCACCCGGATCTCCTCGACGAACGCGTCTGAGCTGGTGCTCAGATGCGTCGTCTTGGCGTTGGTCAGGTTACGCACGTACACGTGCTTGCCCTTGTTGAGCGGGATCAGGTACTTGAACTCGCCCAGGACGCTCAGGGCGGCACCCTGTGCCTGTCCAGCGCGGACTGATGCGCGCGCGGTCTTTGAGGTACTGCTCGCCACGGAGGTACTCCTTGAACGACATTCCGAAAGTAGAGAAGGCGACCACAGTCGCCCTCATCAGAGCTTACACCAGGCATGTCTTGCACAGAAAAAGGCCCGATCCACCGAACAGAGTTGGCCGATTCCCTGGCGCACCATCTGTCACAGACGGCATCATGAAACCCGGCCGACCGTGGAGATCGAGGTCGTAGGGGAAGACGCACCTCGTGTCTTCGGGAGGTCACCGTGCCAACGCGTGGCGTCATATACGTCCACTCGACCCCGCTCGCCGTGTGCCCGCACGTCGAGTGGGCGATCGCGCGCGTCCTCACCGCGCCGGTCAAGCTGCATTGGTCCGCGCAGCCCGTCGATCCCGGCGCCCGCCGGGCGGAGTCGGGGTGGAGCGGGCGGCCAGGCACCGGGGCGGAGCTCGCGGCTGCGCTCCGGCAGTGGCCCATGATCCGTTTCGAGATCACGGAAGAGCCCAGTCCGGGCGTCGACGGCGAGCGCTTCATGTACGTGCCAGGTCGCGGCCTGTTCCGTGCGACCTGCGGCGCCGCGGGCGACATCCAGCTGGGTGAGGACCGCCTACGGGCCATCATGTCCTCGGCACGTGGTCCCGAGGCGCTGTCCCACGCGCTCGACAAGGCGATGGGCACCCAGTGGGACGCCGAGCTGGAGCCCTACCGGTACGCCGGCGACGGCGCTCCGAACATGCTTTTGACGCGCGTTGGGTGATTTGAGTGATATAGCGGAAGACTTTGGACAGCTCAGGGGTGGGCCGCCGGAGCGGTGGCTACGGCTGAGGTTGTGGGAAACCGGCATGCCTGGTCGAATGACGCGCGTGCCGGTCATCCCCTCACGCGCTCACCGCTTCGGCCGGTGGCGCGCCCTCGCCGTACCCACGTTGCTTCTGTCGCTCGTCGTGACGGGGTGTGGCACCGAGCCCCCGGCGGGACCGGCGGCGCCGGAGTCGAGCGCCACCCCGCTGAGCCTGCCGTCGGCCGCGCCCGATCCCGCGTCCCAGGCGGCCGCGCTGGTCGCCGCGCTGAAGGACGAGGACCTGGTCGGTCAGGTGCTGATGCCGTACGCCTACGGCGCGTCCGCCACCGAGGTCTCCGGCGGGTCCAAGGCCGGCAACCGTGGGCTCGCGGGCGTGGACACCCCGGCCCAGATGGTGGAGAAGTACCGGCTGGGCGGCCTCATCCTGGTCGGCTTCAGCGCGGACGACCCGACCGGCAAGAACCAGCCGACCACAAACGTGGACAACCCGGCGCAGGTCCGCGCGCTCACCGACGGGCTGCAGGCCGCCCAGGCGAAGCTGCCGGCCGGCGCCGCGCCGATGCTGATCGGCACGGACCAGGAGTACGGCGTCGTCACCCGGATACGCTCCGGCGTGAACATGCTGCCCGCGGCCATGGCGTTCGGCGCGGCCGGCGACATCGGCGCGACAGAGAAGGCCTGGGCGGTGGCCGGCGGCGACCTGGCCGCGATGGGCATCAACACCGACTTCGCGCCGGTCGCGGACGTGCTCGGCGGCCCCGGCGGCCTGGTGATCGGCTCCCGGTCCTACGGCGACCAGCCGGCCGCGGTCGCGGAGCAGGTCTCCGCCGCGGTGCGCGGCCTCCAGTCCGGCGGCGTCGCGGCCGCGCTGAAGCACTTCCCCGGCCACGGGCACACCACCGGCGACAGCCACGACCTGCTGCCCGTGCTCAACCAGGACCGCAAGACGCTCGGCACGGGCGACCTGCCGCCGTTCCAGGCGGGCATCGACGCGGGTGCGGACCTGGTCATGTCCGGGCACCTCGACGTGCGCGCGATCGACCCCGGCGTCCCGGCCAGCTTCTCCAGCAAGGTGCTGATCGACCTGCTGCGTACCGAGATGAAGTTCAAGGGCGTGGTGGTCTCCGACGCGCTCAACATGGAGCCCGCGATGGCCTGGCCGGCCGGCGAGGCCGCGGTGCGCGCGCTCAACGCGGGCAACGACCTGCTGCTGATGCCGCCGGACCTGCCGGCCGCGCACGCCGGCCTGCTCGCGGCGCTGCGCGACGGGTCGCTCACCCGGGCGCGGCTGACCGAGGCCGTCACGCGGGTGCTCACGCTCCGTCTCACGCTTGCGCGGAACGCCACGCCGCCGGTCACCGAGGTCGGCGCGCGCAGCGGTGCGGAGCCGCTGGCGACGCTTGCCGCCCGGTCGATCACGATGCTGCGCGGCACCTGCGACGGCGCGCCGCTGGCCGGCCCGGTCACGGTGACGGCGGCGGACGGCCGCGGCGAGTCCAAGAAGACGCTTGAGGAGGCGCTGCGCGCGGCCGGCGTCCAGGTCGCGGCGAGCGGGGGACAGACCACTGTCCACCTCGTCGGGTACGGCGACGGCCCGGCGGACCTGTCATCGGGCGCACGAGTGACGGTGGCGATGCACCTGCCGTACCTGCTGGCCTCGTCCAGCTCGCCGGTGCTGATGGCCACCTACTCCAGTTCCGGCGCCCAGCTGACCGCGCTGGCGAACGTGCTGGCGGGCAAGGCCAAGCCGCAGGGCAGCTCCCCGGTCGAGGTGGACGGGCTGCCGCGTACCGTGTGCTGATCATGGTTTAAGGGGGCGGCCCGTGCTGGGCCGCCCCCTTTTTCCTGTGCTGCTTACGGGCGCGTGAAGACCAGCGCCACGTTGTGCCCGCCGAAGCCGAACGAGTTGTTCAGCGCGGCCGGGATCTCCAGCTGACGGGCCTTGTGCGCGGCCACGTCCAGGTCCAGCGCGTCGTCCGGGTCGTCCAGGTTGATCGTGGGCGGGACGATGCTGTCCCGGATCGACAGGATCGTCGCGATCGACTCCAGCGCACCGGCCGCGCCGAGCAGGTGCCCGGTCATCGACTTGGTGGCGGTGACCACCGGGTGGGTGCCGACCGCGGCCCGCAGCGCCGCGATCTCGGCCACGTCACCGACCGGCGTGGACGTGGCGTGCGCGTTCACATGCACGATGTCGGCGCCGGTCAGGTCGGCGTCCCGCAGCGCCTTGGTGATCGCGCGGATCGCGCCCGCGCCCTGCGGGTGCGGCTGCACGATGTCGTAGCCGTCCGAGGTGATGCCCGCGCCCGCCAGCCGGGCGTAGATCGTCGCGCCCCGGGCGATCGCGTGGTCGGCGCGCTCAAGCACCAGCACGCCCGCGCCCTCGCCGAGCACGAAGCCGTCGCGGCCCTTGTCCCACGGGCGGGAGGCCCGCTCCGGGTCGTCGTTGCGGGTGGACATGGCCCGCATCGAGGCGAAGCCGGCCATCGGCAGCGCGTGGATCACGGCTTCGGTGCCACCGGCCACGACCACGTCGGCCCGGCCGGCCCGGATCAGGTCGAGGCCGAGCGCGATCGCCTCCGCGCCCGTCGCGCACGCGCTGGCGACGCAGTGGACGCCCGCCTGTGCGCCGAGGTCCAGCCCGACGAACGCGGCCGGGCCGTTCGGCATCAGCATCGGGATGGTGTGGGGGGACACCCGCCGCGCGCCCTGCGCCTCCAGGATGTCGTCCTGGTTGAGCAGCGTCGTGGCGCCGCCGATGCCGGTGCCGATGCTCACGGCGAGCCGCTCAAGGTCCAGCCCGGAGTCGGCCAGGCCGGAGTCGGCCCACGCCTGGCGCGCCGCGATGAGCGCGATCGCCTCCGAGCGGTCCATCTTGCGGAGCTTCGGCTTTTCGATGATCTCGGATGGGTCGACGGCGAGCGCCGCGGCGATCTGCACCGGCAGCTCTGCCGCCCAGTCCGCGGTCAGCCTGCTGACCCCGGAGCGGCCGTTGAGCATGCCGTCCCAGGTGGACGCCACGTCCCCGCCGAGCGGGGACGTGGCGCCGAGCCCTGTGACGACGACGTCGACAGAGGTCACTTCTGGTTCGCCTCGATGTAGGAGACGGCGTCACCCACGGTCTTGAGGTTCTGCATCTCGGTGTCCGGGATCTTCACGCCGAACTTGTCCTCGGCCGCCATGATGACCTCGACCATGGAGAGCGAGTCGACGTCGAGGTCGTCCGTGAAGGTCTTCTCCTCGGTCACGTCGTCCGCCTCGACGCCGGCGAGCTCGTTCAGGATCTCGGCGAGGCCGGCGGTGATCTCTTCGCGGGAAGCCATGTGCGTGATGGTCCTTTCGGGTTTTTTTACTGTTTACCGGGGCCTTACGGGCAGCGAACGACCTGACCTGCATAGGTCAGGCCACCGCCGAAGCCGAACAGCAGCACGGGGGCACCGGAGGGCACCTCGCGCCGTTCGACCAGCTTGGACAGGGCCAGCGGGATGCTGGCCGCGGAGGTGTTGCCGGACTCGACCAGGTCCTTCGCGATCACGGCGTTCGGAATGCCGAGCCGCTTTACGATGCCGTCGATGATCCGGGTGTTGGCCTGGTGGGCGACGAACGCGGCGATCTCCTCCGGCGCGACGCCGGCCTTCTCGCACGCCTGCCGGGCCACCGGCGCGATCGCGGTGGTGGCCCAGCGGAAGACCGACTGACCCTCCTGCTTGATGTACGGCCGCCAGCCCGCGATCGTCAGCACGTCGCCCTTCTCCGGGGCGGAACCCCAGAGCACCGGGCCGATGCCGGACGGCTCGTCGTCGGCGGTCGCGGTGATCACAGCCGCGCCCGCGCCGTCGCCGAAGAGCACGGCGGTGGTGCGGTCGGTCCAGTCCACGACGTCGGAGAGTTTCTCCGCGCCGATCACCAGCGCGTTGCGGGACGCGCCGGCCTGGACCGCGTGGTCCGCGGTGGCAAGCGCGTAGGAGAAGCCGGAGCAGGCCGCGTTCAGGTCGAACGCGCCGGGCGCGTTGATGCCGAGCCGGGCCGCGACCATCGCCGCGACGCTCGGGCAGCGGTCCTCGGCGGAGCAGGTCGCCACCACCACCAGGTCGATGTCGGCAGCGGTCAGCCCCGCGTTGGCAAGCGCCTTCTCCGCGGCGAAGGTGGCCATGTCCGCGACCGACTCGGTGTCCGCGATGCGCCGCTCGGCGATGCCGACCCGGTCCCGGATCCACTCGTCGTTGGTGTCGATCGTGTGCGAGAGCTCTTCGTTGGTGACGACCCGGGACGGCTGGTAGTGGCCGAGGGCGAGGATGCGGCTGCCTGCCATGTCAGTTCTGTCCTTCGGGACTCGTGGTGGCTCCGTGCCGGGCGATCAGGTCGACCGCAGCGGGCAGGTCGTCCGGAGTGTTCAGGGTGAGGATCTCGGGGAGGCCGGGGCCCTTGAGCTCGCGCTTGATCAGTCCGGCGAGCGTGCCGGCCGGAGCCAGCTCGATCACCGCGGTCACACCCCGCCCCGCCAGCGTCCGCATCACCAGGTCCCAGCGGACCGGCGCGGTGACCTGGCGGACCAGGCGGGACAGCAGGTCGTCGCCGTCGGTGACGGCCGCGCCGTCGAAATCGGAGAGGATCACCCGCGAGGGGTCCGCGGTCACGACGTCCGCCGCGACGACGGCAAGCGCCGCCTCGGCCGGGGCCATGAAGGGCGTGTGGAACGCACCGGCCACGGCCAGCGGGATGACGCGCAGGCCGCCCGGGCGATCGGCGGCGAACTTCTCAAGCGCGTCCTTGGCGCCGGCCGCGACGATCTGCCCGGCGCCGTTGCGGTTGGCGGCAAACAACCCGTACGACTCGATGGCGGCCACCACGTCGTCCGGCTCGCCGCCGAGCACCGCGGCCATGCCGGTCGGCTCGAGCGCACAGGCGGCGGCCATCTCCCGGCCGCGCACGCCGGCAAGCGTCACGGCGGCCTCCGGGGTGAGCACGCCGGCGATCGCGGCGGCCGCGAGCTCGCCCACGCTGTGCCCGGCCACCACTGTCGCCTCGCTCAGCGTCAGCTGCTCCGCGGCCAGCAACGCGGCCGCGACGAGCAGCGGCTGCGTGCGTGCCGTGTCCTTGATCTCCTCGGCGTCCGCCTCGGTGCCGAGGCGCGCCAGGTCGACGCCGGCCAGCTCGGACCACGCGCCGAGGCGGGCCTCGGCGTCGGGGAGCTCGAGCCACGGCTTGAGGAAGCCGGGCTTCTGGGAACCTTGCCCTGGGGAGAGAACGGCTAGCACGGTTGACACTCTGCGGGATGCCGCCGCTGTCTATCGCTGCTGACAGGCACCAATCCACACTAACGCTTTTGTGGGATACCTACAAAGATAGATGGTGGTTATGCCTTCGTGTCCGTTTGACGTGGGGTTGCGCGTGACGGTGGCAACACCGCGTTCGGCGGATCGAGGCGGCCGATCGTCAACGCGATCCGCAACGCGAACGCGTCCCGCGGGTTCAGCGGCGAGAACGTGGTCACCTCGGTGATCCGCTTCAGCCGGTACCGGACCGTGTTCGGGTGCACGAAGAGCGCGCGCGCCGCGCTCTCCAGCACGCCGCCCGCGGCGAAGAACGCGTCAAGTGTCTCCATCAGCTCCCCGCCGGCCCGGGTCAGCGCACCGTACACGGAGTCCCGCAGCGTGCGCCGCGCCTCCGGGTCACCGGCAAGCGCCCGCTCCGGCAGCAGATCGTCCGCCGCGACCGGGCGCGGCGCCGCGGGCCACGCCACCGCGCTGCGATAGCCGGTCAGCGCCGCGCGCGCGGAGTCGGTCGCCGCGTCCAGGCTCGGCACCGCCGGGCCGACCACCACCGGGCCGTCACCGAACCCGTCAAGCAGCCGCTGCACGGCAGTCACCGGATCGGCCGCACCGCCGATCACCAACACCAGCCGGTCGCCGTGGCCGCCGCCGACCAACTCCACGCCGAGCCGCCGCGCGGCCCGGTAGAAGCCGTGCAGGATCGCGGCCAGGTCCCCGCCGGGCGACCTGCCCACCGCGACCGCCACCGGGGCCGCGTCCGCCCAGCCCAGCGCGGCCGCGCGGCTGGCCAGCACGTCGGACGAGTCGCCGCGCAGCAGCGCGTCCACAAGCATCGCCTGCAGCCGGGCGTCCCAGGTGCCGCGGGACTCGGCCGCGCGCGCGTAGACCCGGGCGGCCGCGAACGCGATCTCCCGGGAGAACCGCAGCATCGCCTCCCGCAGCGCGACCTCCTCGCCGGGTGCGGCCAGCTCCGCGACCTGCTCCTCGGCCACGTCGATCGTCACCTTGACAAGCGCGACCGTGTGCTGCAGCGAGATCGTCCGGGCCAGCGCGCGGGGCGCGGTCGCGAACACCTCGTCCGACACCTCCTGGGTGTTGCCGCCGGCGCGAAGCCACTCCACGAGCGAGCGGACACCGGCCTGTGCGACGAGCATCACCCAGGACCGCTGATCGGCCGGCAGGTCCCGGAACCAGGGGAGCGTCTCGTCCATCCGGGTGATCGACGCGGTGGCCAGGCCGCCCGCGCTCCGCTCGATCCGCCGGACCGTGGCGGCCAGTTCGCCGTCCTCCGGGTCGTCGACTCCCGTACCGCCCGCCGCATTCGCCACCGGCCAAGCCTGCCACGAGCCGCGCGGAACGCCTCTTCTTGACCATGAATTACCTGATCAAGGCCGAGACGCGAGTGATGTTCACCGCAGCGTGTGTAGTCCCCACGCCGCCTGAAACCGCTTACTCTCGACGGGTGCGAACGCGGGGGCGAGCGTCTCTTGCGTGCGCCGCCGTACGGAACAGCGCAGCAAGGAGGGCAACATGGCGGAGGAGGTTGCAGCGGATCTCCCCGAGCCGGACGACATTCGTCGCGGCAGCCGGGTGGTGCCCCGCCAGTCCCGCTCCCCACGGCACGCCGACGAGCCACCGGCCGCTCCGGTCGACGACGCGCCGCTCCCCGGCCCTGCCCGGGCCGGCGGCTGCCAGACCCGCCTCAACGGCTGGGCCGGCGCCCACCTGCACGGCGCGGTCCGACCCCGCCGCCCCAAGACCGGCCGCGGCCGCCCGCCCCGCCGCTGGTGTTGAGCCCGCTGGCCCGTTCGGCCGCATTCGTGGGGACTTCGCTCTACGTTCGGTGAGGTGGACGAGAAGCAGCGGGTGATCCTGCGGCAGGCGATGGCGCTCGCGGACGAGGCCGGCCTGGACGCGGTCTCGATGCGTGCGGTCGGACGACGGGTCGGGCTCAGCTCGATGGCGCTCTACCCCTACGTGGGTAATAAGGAGGCGCTGCTCAACGGCCTGGTCCGGCAGTTGCTTGAGGAGCTGAACGACTCGTCCGACTCGGACGGCGACTGGCGGGACCGGCTGCGTGCGATCGCCCGCGCCGCGCGTGACCTGGCGCAGGCTCACCCGGGGGCGTACCCGCTGCTGGTGGCACGTCCGGCCGCCGAGGAGGGTGACGACGCCGACCGGGTGCAGGAGCGGATCCGGGACGCGCTGCGGGACGCGGGCGTGGCGCGAGCGGAGGTGCTGCGCCTGCAGCGGATGCTGTCGACGTTCGCGCTGGGCTACGGGGCCTCTGAGGTGACCGGGCGGTTCGTGGCCGGGTCGGCTGAGGAACGGGCGGCTGATTTCGAGGCGGACCTGGAGGATCTGCTGGGTCTGATCGAACGGACCGCGGAGCGACGGCCCGGCTGAGCGTGTAGGTCAGGGGCGGCCTGGGCCCCGCCCCCGCTTGGCGCACTAGTGGACGGTTGAAATGCCGCCGTCGGTGACGGCGGTGATGAACGAACTCCAGGCGGGTGCCGACACGGCAAGTCGGTCGCCCTCGGGTGCCTCGGAGTCGCGCACATACGTAGCGGCGGACGTGGTCGCCACCTCTACGCATGCAGCGGTACCGCATTTCTTACGCCACCGCAACTGCGGATCGGACTGCATGGGTGCTCCCTCCCTATGCCTCGCTCTCCACCATAGGTGCATGAGCGCACAGTAGGGAACAAGTGGCGATGAGTGAGCACTGAGTGGGAGTAATACGTGGTAGACCGGCCCGATTTGTCCATCCGGAAGGGGTGCGATCGCGGCGCGCGCTCGCACCCCCCTCAGTCTTTCGTCACAGAGAGCTGATCTGATCCGACTTCACGCTGCTGACGAAGGAAGCCCAGGCCGTGTTGGAGAAGGCCAAAATCGGGCTGTTGATCTCTTTTGCATCCCTCATGTATCGGTGTGCGCTGTCTGTCGCAATCTCGACACATGCCCCGCTGCCGCAGAATGTGCTCTTGCGCCATCCGGTAGGCATAGCGTCCGCTGTCACTGTTTTGCCTCTCTGGTGCGGGCTCCCGGCGACCCGGGTTCACCCCTTACATCCCTGCTCTGCTCGCTTTGGAGGCGGCATTTTGCGCTGCTTCCAAGATCATCTGGGTTGAAGTCGCCTCGTTGAGCGAACCGGCCCACATGACCTCAAACACCGTCAGATGTCGGCTGACGGCTGCCTGGTCCTCGACCAGCTCGTCGAGCTGATCACTCTCCCGGTACATCACGGCATCGTCGATGCCGTCCGCGGAGTCCATGTCGGACTTGGACAGTCCGTAGATCTCGAATGTGCCGAGGAGGGGGAAAGCGATGTCGGCGGTGAAGGGGATGATGCGCACCGTGATCCGGCTCTGGGCGGTCAGTGAGTGCAGATCGAACAGCTGCTTCGAGAGAAGGTTGAAGTCTCCGAGCGTCCGGTACAGCACGGACTCGTCCAGCAGGAGGCGCACCAGCGGGTCGTCGCGGCGGCCGAGGAATCCCTGACGGCGGCGCTGCCGTGCCTCTAGGCGCACCTCGCCGATGGCGGTGTCGGACGTGCCGAAATGCGAACGAAGGATCGCGCGGGCGTAGTCCTCCACCTGCAACGGACCCGGAATGATCATGGGATAGAAGTAGTGGATGGCACGCGCTTCGGTCTCGAACTGAATGAGACGGCGCAGCGCAGGAGGTACGTGCTCGCGGTAGCGCGCCTCGTCCCACCACTCACGCTTGCGGGCGTCGCGCGCGGACTGCACGAGGCGGGAGACCTCATCGGAGTCGGTGACGCCCAGGTAGGTCAGCAGGGATCTGGTGTCGTTGACCGAGACGGTGACCTCGCCGCTCTCGATGCGCATGACCTTCGAGATGGACCACTCCATCTCCTCCGCCACCTGATGCTGCGTGAAGCCCTTTTCCTCGCGCGCGCGTCGCAGCGCGAGCCTCAGCCGGCGCCGCGCGACCGCGGGTGATTCAGCCGGCGGGGGCGTGGTCATACAGATCCTCTATGTAGGAAGGTAACCCGTTGCAAACACCGATCTGCGAGGTCGCAGCTTGCGACCCATCATACGACTCGTTGCGGGCGCGCGTGGTACCGACTCGCCGATCTGACTGGTGACCAGGCGAGTTTTCCGCTATAGGAGACGTCCGCGGGCCGAGCCACGCGGGGCGAGAGGGGAGGGAGGCGTGAGCGGTGAAAGTTGACCTTGACCTGGACGCTACGAAGGCACCCGGTTGCCGCCAGGTGCCCTCGTTTGCTCTCTTGCCGGCAATCCGTGGGGCCGTGCGCCGGACCCGTTGGTCTGCCCGTTAATACCGATCTGCAGTGCCACTCCAACCGTGTCTCGAGTCTCCCACGCGCTCAGCAGTGTGCCAACCCCCAATCTGCGACCTGGCTGATCGCGGGCTGGCCGAGACGAATCTCCTCCTGTACGGGGATGTCACGCCGTGCGCGTCCGCCCCGAGACGGATGCCCCGTTCCGCTCCGCGGCCGACGCACGTCCTCTTCGGACCCGAAAGGATGTGCATATGTCGAAACCATGGCGTAACAGAGTTCTGTGGGCCCGGACCGGCGCGGCCGTCGCGGCGATCGTCCTGGCCGGCACCGCAGCGCTTACCCACACGGCTGTGGCGTTCGCCGCACCGAAGACCAACCCGCTCGCGGCCGAGGTGCAGCCCACGCTCGACGCGCTTGTCGCGACCGGCATACCCGGCACGTACGCGCAGGTCCGCCGGGACGGGAAGACGTTCAACGGTGCGTCAGGCGTGGCGTCCGTCGAGAGCGGTGCGCCGGCCCGGCCCGACTCCCGGCACCGGATCGGCAGCGTGACCAAGTCCTTCGTGTCGACCACTGTGCTGCAGCTGGTCGGCGAGCGGCGGCTGTCGCTCGACACAAGCGTGGACCGGCTGCTGCCGCAGTACGACCTCGACCCGGCGATCACCGTGCGCCAGCTGCTCAATCACACAAGCGGCATCGGGAACTACACGTCCGCGCTTGACTACTACGCCGTACTGGACTGGCAGACCCGCACGTTCACGCCGGACGAGCTGGTCCGGCTCGGCCAGTCGTTCCCGGCCACCGGCGCGCCGGGCGAGGTGTTCTCCTACTCGAACACCAACTACGTGCTGGCCGGGCTGATCATCGAGAAGGTGACAGGCAACGACGTGGAGCGGGAGATCAACCGGCGGATCATCCGGCCGCTCGGGCTCCGCGACACGTACTTCCCCGGCAATGACCCGCAAATCCGCGGGCCGCACGCCGGCGCCTACGTGGCCTGGCCGGACGAGCAGACCGGCGAGGTGGCGCTGCGCGACTTCAGCGTCTACAACATGACCTGGGCGTGGACCGCGGGCGAGATCATCTCCACGATGAACGACCTGAACACGTTCCACCGGGCGCTGTTCACCGGCCGCCTGCTCAAGCCGGCCCAGCAGAAGGCGCTGTTCGACGGCGCGCTGCCGATGATCCCCGAGGCGCCGGACGCGGTCCGGTACGGCCTCGGCGTCTACGCGATGCAGCTGCCCTGCGGCACGTTCTACGGCCACGACGGCGCCGTGATCGGCCAGGTCACCCAGGTGCTCACGTCCGGTGACGGGCGCACCCAGGTGGCCGTGGGCCTCGCCTACGGCCTGAACTTCGGCGCCACGCCGGAGCAGTCCGAGGCGTTCGCAAACGTCCTCCTCACGGCGGTGTGCGAGCCGCAGACCGGCGCGAGCGCGGACCGCCTCCGGACCGCCGGCGGGAACACGCCGCCGCTGCTGCCGACCGCGATCACGATCAAGAACTAGAGCCTTCCGGGGGTACGCCGTGCGCGCTCACGGCGTACCCCCGGAAGCTGCTTGTGATCGTGCCTTTGCCCCTGCGGCGTAGCGGCCCGGCGGCACGCCCAGGACCCGGGTGAAGTGGCGGCTCAGATGCGACTGGTCGTGGAAGCCGGCAGCTGTCGCGACCTCCGCCGGTGGCAGCCCGGCCAGCAGCATCCGGCGGGCCGCGTCGACCCGGCGGCCGGTCAGGTAGCGGTGCGGCGGCAGGCCGAACGCGCGGCTGAACGCGCGCACCAGGTGGCTGGGATGCGCGTGCAGCTCCGCGGCCGCGTCACGAAGCGTCAACCCGGCGGCGGTGTCCCGGTCCAGCAGCGCACGGAGGTCGCCGGCCAGTCCTTTCGGCGCGGGCGGGCCGGCCGGGACGTGCGGCAGCAGGTGCGCGCGGAGCCGGTCCCGGATCAGCGCCAGGCGGCTCTCGCTCTCCAGCGCGTCACCCGGGCTCGCAAGCGTCCCGTGCAGCTGCCCGATGCGATGGCGCAACAGCGCGTCGGCAAGCCCCGGACTGTCCACGGCCGCGCCGATCAGCTCCTCGCCGAGCACAGTGGTGTCCAGGTAGAGCACGCGCTTGCGGAAACCGTGCGTGGTGGCGGCGCGGCCGTCGTGCGGCACGTGCGGCGGCAACAGCGTCACCATCGGGCCGACCGTGCCGTGATGCGCCTGCTCCAGGTCGTACGTGATGGCGCCGTCGTCAACGATCAGCAGCGTCCAGGCATCGTGCGTGTGCGCCGGGTAGGCGTGCGCGACGAAGTGCGCGTGGAACACCTCCCGCACGCCCGGCACGCTCGGCCGCCAGGCCGTGACCAGCTCACGCATGGTGAGAAACGTACAAGATCTGCGGTGCAGACTCTTGCCAGGCTTGGTTCATGAGTACGAGGTTCGACACCAAGATCGCCGTGTTGCTGCGGGACGACCTGCTCACCTGGCAGCGGCTTAACGTGACAGCGTTCCTGATCAGCGGGCTGGCGGGCGCGGCTCCGCACCTGCTCGGCGAGCGTTACGCGGATCGTGACGGAACGGACTACCTGCCGATGTTCGGGCAGCCGGTGATGGTCTTCGCGGGAGATGCGGCGCTGCTGAAGACGGCACATGAGCGGGCGCTGTCCCGCGGCGTGACGCTGGCCATCTTCACCGAGGAGCTGTTCAAGACCGGGCACGACGCCGCGAACCGGGAGGCGGTGGCGGCGGTCCGGCGGGACGACCTCAACCTGGTGGGGATCGGCCTGCACGCGCCGCGGAACGCGGTGGACAAGATCGTGAAGGGCGCGTCACTGCACGGATAGCAGATCCGCGGCCAGCCGGGTTGTCGCGCGGCGGGCGCGTCACCGCACGGTCAGCAGGTCCGCGGCCGTGCCCGGAGTCCAATCGGGCGGGATCACCGCGAGTGCGTCAGCGGTGGCGGCGGAGAGCAGGCTGGCCGGGCGGGACCCGGGCACCACAGCCGCGTGGCCGCCCTCGATCCGGACCGGGAGGAGACGGGTGCCAGCCCGATAGGGCCGGATGTCGCCGGTCACCTGCAAGCGCAGCGGCACGCGCGGGGTCCGGCCCTGCAACGCGTCGAGCAGCGGCCGGAGCAGCGTGACCGCACCGACCAGCGCGGCATAGGGATTGCCCGGCAGCCCGACCACCCACCTGCCGCCCGGCAGCTCGGCCAGGGCCTGCGGATGCCCCGGTCGGCAGGCCACGCCGTCCACGTGCCAGCGCGCGCCCTGCCCGTTCAGCACCGGGTGGAGATGATCAGCGCGGCCGACCGACGACGATCCGGTCACCACCATCACGTCCCAGTCCGGCGCGGCGATCGCGGCGTCAAGCAGCTCGGCCCGGTCGGGCACGTGCGCCGTTCCGGCCGGTGCCGCGCCGGTGTGGCCGAGCAGCGCCGTGAGCAGCGGGGACAGCGCGTCCCGTACCTGCCCCGGCGCGGGTATGCCGGCCGCGATGACCTCGTCGCCGGTCGCGGTCAGGCGTACCCGCGGGCTGCGGCTGACCATCAGGTGATCAAGTCCGGCGTGCGCGGCCAGACCGGCCAGCGTGGCGGTGACCGGCGTGCCCGCGGGCGCGAGCAGCATGCCCGGCGTGAGGTCCTCCCCGGCACGCCGGATGTGGGTACGGTCCGGGCTCGCCTCCTCGCCGAGCCGGACCGTGTCGCCGTCGACCCGGCAGATCTCGATCGGGATCACCGCATCGGCGCCACCCGGGACCGGCGCGCCAGTGGCGATCTCCACCGCGGTGCCCGCTTCCAGCCGGGGAAGCCCGTCCGCGAGCCGGCCGGCGAGAACCTGCCCGGCCGTCCGCCACGGTCCCGGCCCGGCGACCGCGTAGCCGTCCATCGCCGCGGTGTCCGTCCCCGGCAGCAGTGCCGCCGAGCGCGCGTCCTCGGCGAGTGTGCGCCCGTGCGCACCGGCAAGCGTCACCCGCTCCGCCCCGAGCGCCCGCGGCAGCGTCCCGGCCAGCCGGTGCGCCCGCGCCCACGCCATGTCCGCCTCGACGCGTGGCAGCTGCGCAGGAAGGTTGGCGTCAATGCCCGGCGACGTCGACACGGCGATGACCTCAGATCCGTTCGAAGTGATCTTCTGCTGAGTATCGTCCCGGCCGCCATGGTTGCCCAAACGGCACACCTTCTCGTCTAGTTGCTAAGGGTTATCAGGTGAATACGCATTGAGTACTATTTGTGCATGTCGATCCAGCCGGGGCGGGTGGCCCGAGCGAGAATCGTGGCGTCAGGGCAGCTGGACCTCTTCGATGCGGAGGAGAAGCTCGTCCGGAACGCGCTCAAGCAGGGCCGGAAGGCTGATCGGTATGGCCGGCTCTGGCATCTCGGGCAGGTGACGTACGACGGCGAACATCTCTACGGCCGGTTGGGGTTCGACCGTACCGAGAACGCGGATCTATGGCAGAACGACATCGACGATTTCGAGAATCTGCCGACCAAGAGCGGTGCGGCGGCGCCGTTCGTGGTGCGAATGGTTGATCTTGTCGTCGTCTACCAGCCCAGGAGGCAGGCGATCCGCCCGATCTCCTTTGTCGGCGCGCTGCGATCGATGCTCAGGATGGATGCCGGTGACGGATGGAACGTCACGGCGCTGCCAGGTGCCGGAACGTCATTCGATGATTGGCGGCAGCAGGTCGACCAGGTCACGCAGATCCGGTTCCGACTGGATCAGGCGCCCGGCCCGGAGGGGCATCCATCGCGTGTGGCATCGCTGCTGAGCGAGACGAAGCCGGAGTCCGCGATGATCAGCTGGAGGTCGGAGGCCGGCCTGGATCTCGGCTCTGACCTGATGCGGGACCTGATGGCACAGGCCGAGTCCGGCGCCGGTGAGATCGTCGCGTTCGGACGTTCCACGACGATGCCCGACGCGCTGCGGCGTTGGGACAGCGCTGTCGGCGACGAGAATGTGACCACCGAGGTCGAGGTGAACGAGACCGGCGAGGTCGACAGGGCGACGCTTCTCGGCGAACTCGCGAAGATCGGGCGCCTGCGGTAGTCGTACCCCGCTGGAGGGGTGGTGGTTTGCGTCAGTGGAGGTGGCGCAGATAGCGGTCGGCCGAGGCTGCCAGGGCCGCCTTGGCGTTGCTCGTGACCACGCGGCCCCACCAGGCGCCGTAGATCGTGTCGAAGTCGAACGGCTCGACCAGGGAGAGCGCGCGCGTGATCACCGCGGGGCTCTCCGGGATGAAGTTGGGGTAGGAGTACATGAAGCTCACCCACCGCCGGTCCATCACCACGGTGAAGATGTCGCCGGTGCAGAGGCCGCCGGGCCAGTGCAGCACCGTGCCGCCGGGGAAGTGGACGCCGCAGTTGATCAGGGTGCGGCCGGGGAGGATCTCAAGCGTGTCGCCGTCCCAGAAGCGGACGTTGCCGCGGCGTTTGACCCACTGACGGTCGGCCGCATGGACGTAGACCGGGATGTCGCCGAACGCGCGGCTCCACTCGATCATGGCGCCGTAGAAGTGCGGGTGGGAGAGGGCGATCGCGGCCAGGCCGCCGCGCCGGTGGATCTCCGCGACCGTGCGGTCGTCGAGGTAGGGCACGCAGTCGAAGAGCACGTTGCCGCCGTCGCCGGGGACGATAAGTGCGCGCTGGCCGATGGCGACTGACGGCTCGACGCCGACGCCGGTCAGACCCGGCGGTTCCGGGCGGACGACGCCGCGGTGGCCGGCGGCGGAGAGGCCGGCCAGGGTGGTCCAGTGCTGGCCGTCCCAACCGGTGTACTGCCGCTCGTCCGCGCAGATCGCGCAGGTCCGGGCGTCGAAGCTCGCGGCACCGTACTGCACCCCGCAGGTGCGGCAGATCGGCAGCTCCGTCACCAGGAAAAGCCTAGTCTTCTACAGGGTTCGATGCATGATGTGCAGGCCGACATAACCCTCGGCCGGGTGCCGGAACGCGGACGGCACTGTCGCCAGGATGTCGAAGCCCAGTGAGGTCCACAGCCTGACGGCGGGCGCGTTCGTGGCCACGACCGCGTTGAACTGCATGGCGTGGTAGCCGGCGGCCTTCGCGTCCGCGAGCACGCGTTCGCCGAGTGCCCGGCCGATGCCGCGGCCGCCGTGGCCGGGGGAGACGGCGAAGCCCGCGTTCGCCACGTGGGCGCCGTGGCCGGGCTGGTTCGGCGCGGTGTACGCGGTGCCGACGACGGTGCCGTCCGGGTCGACCGCGACGATTGTCGCGCCGGCCGTCCACTTGGCTCGCGCCCACTCCTCAGTGGTGTCCGGGCCCCAGGTGAAGTGCTCGCCTGTCGAAACGACCCAGCTGAGGATCGTCCAGATGCCCGGCCAGTCCGCGTCCGTCGCCGTTCTGATCTCCATCGGCACAGCCTATCGGCGCGCGACGACCGCGGTAGCCCCAAGATCATCGTCCTCCACGACGTGGGCGTCGAGGCCGTGCTCCCGCACTATCGACACCGCGAGCGAGGCCTGCGCGGCGGACGTCTCGGTCAGCAGCCGCCCGCCCGGCGCGAGCCAGTCACGCGCCCCGGCCGCCACCCGCCGCAGCAGGTCCAGGCCGTCCGGGCCACCGTCCAGCGCGTACCGGGGCTCGTGGTCCCGGGCCTCCGGCGGCATCAGCGCGACCGCGTCGGTCGGCACGTAGGGCACGTTCGCAAGCAGCACCGTCACCGTGCCGCGCAGGTCCGGGGGAAGCGGCGCGAACAGGTCACCGGCGTGGGCGGTACCGCCGAGCGGCGCGAGATTGCGGTCGGCGCAGGCCACCGCAACCGGGTCGATGTCGGCCGCGACCAGCCGGGATCCGGGCATCGCGAGCGCGGCCGCGCCACCGAGCGCGCCACAACCGCAGCAGAGGTCAAGAATCGTCGAGTCCTTCACAACCTCTGCCGCCGCGGTACGAACGAGCAGCTCGCTGCGCTGCCGGGGCACGAACACGCCGGGGTCCACCGCCCACCGCTGCCCGGCGAACTCCACCCAGCCGACCACGTGCTCAAGCGGTTCCCCGGCCACCCGGCGTGCGACAAGCGTCTCCAGCTCAGCAGGTGTGCCGGCCGCGCCGCTCAGCAGCCGGGCCTCGTCCTCTGCGAACACGCATCCGGCCGCACGCAGCCGCCCCACCAGGTCGATCACGCGCGGACGGTACCGGAAACTGCCAGCAAACGCCCAGCATTTCCGCCTGTGCGGGGTGCCGGTCCGGCACGCATCCTGTCAGGCATGGGGGCCATCGAGACCGAACACCTGACGAAGCAGTTCGCGGACCTGCGGGGCGTCCACGACCTGACTCTGTCCGTGCCGGTCGGCGAGGTGTTCGGCCTGCTCGGCCCGTCCGGCGCGGGCAAGACCACCACGCTTCGCATGCTGCTTGACCTGGTCCGGCCGACCGCCGGGCGGGTGACGGTGCTTGGCGAGTCGCCGTCCTCCGCGCGGGTGCGGGCACGGATCGGCTACGTGCCCGCGGACGTGGTGTTCGAGAGCAGGG
Organism: Catenuloplanes sp. NPDC051500; assembly: GCF_044454585.1. Taxonomy (NCBI): domain Bacteria; kingdom Bacillati; phylum Actinomycetota; class Actinomycetes; order Micromonosporales; family Micromonosporaceae; genus Catenuloplanes; species Catenuloplanes sp. NPDC051500. The sequence goes on along the minus strand of NZ_JBITDX010000001.1, from coordinate 699,702 downwards.
AGAGCGTGCTGTCGTTGCTGCGCGGGCTGGACCGCGCCCGCGGCGGGCGGAATGCGGCGCGGATGCGTACCCTCGCTGATCGTCTGGGCCTGGACACCGGGCGGAAGGTGCGCACGCTGTCGCCCGGTAACCGCCGCCGGCTGGCGCTGGTCCAGGCGTTCATGCACGATCCGGAGCTGTTGCTGCTTGACGAGCCCGCGTCCGCGCTGAACCCGGCCGGGCGCGCCGAGCTGGTCTCCCTGATCCGGCAGGCGCGGTCGGAAGGCCGCACGGTGCTGCTCTGCGCGCGGCAGGCGACCGAGGCGTGGGAGGTGGCGGACCGGGTCGGCGTGCTTCACGAGGGCCGCCTGGTGGGCGTGGAGCGGGTGGAGCAGCGGACCGCGCGCCGCCCGCCGCGCCGGGTGCAGGTGCACTTCGCGGACCCGGTGCCGCGCGCGGACTTCTTCGGCCTGCCCGGCGTCACCGAGCTGGGGCTGGACGGCCGGGTGCTCTGGTGCATGGTGGACGGCCCGCTTGACCCGCTGATCAAGGCGGCCGCGCGGCACGCCGTCATCGACATGATCATTACCGAGCCGACGCCGAGCGAGGCGCTGATCAACCGTTACTACGCCGCCACCCACCAGGCGTTCGGGTCGGTCGCGTGAGCCTGTTGCTTCGTACGCTCGCCGAATTCCACAGGCGGACGCTGGGCTGGGCCGTGGTGGCAGGCATCTTCACCCTCGGCTATGTGCGGATATATAGCGATTTCACGGTAGCTATACGGAAAACGCCGAACATGCGGCACCTGGTGGAGGTGCCCACGACCAGCTACCTGGAGACGACCGTCTACGGGCTGACGCCACCGCTCCTGGTGGTGCTGTGCGCGATCGGGCTCGGCGCCCGGGCCGTCGCCGGCCTGGAGGAGAGCGGCGAACTCGAACTGCTGCTGGCCGGCCCGATCGACCGCCGCCGGCTGGTGCTCACCCGCTATGCCGGCTTCGCCCTCTCGATCACCGTGGTCGGCCTGATCATCTGGGCCGCCGTGCAGTGGTTCGTCTTCATCGGCCGACTCCGCATCGACGCCGCCGACGTGGCCGCCGCCTGCGCCGGCATCGTCCTGCTCGGCCTGTTCTTCGGCTCGATGTCCTTCGCCGCCGGCGCCTTCACCGGCGACCGCGCGATCGCGTTGATGCTGGCCGGAAGCCTGGCAACTGTCGCCTTCAGCCTCCGCGCGCTGGCCGGCACGGCAGGCGAGGCCCGCGCCATGCGCTGGCTCTCCCCACTCGACCATCACCTGAGCGGCGCCGGCTCCCACCCGCTCCGGCCCGGCAGCTACGAACTCCTGATGATCGCGCTGACCGCCGCGCTGCTCGCGGTCGCCGTTCACGGCTTCCACAAGCGCGACGTCGGCACCGAGGCGGCCTAAACCCTCAGATCATCTTCCCGCTCCCGCCGGGGTGCAGCCCGCATGCTCCCGCGGGCAAACCTCGCGCCGGGCTCCGCTGGCGCTCCGCACGTCGCTCGGAGCCGGTGCCGTGGGCGCCAGGGCCAGACCCGGCGGAAGATGACGGCTGACATGGACGAGGATTGGCGGCCACCGACATCCGGGTATGGAACCTCGCATGGCCAAAAAGAGTGATGTGGCGGTGATCGCGCATCAGCGGAAGGTGCTCGGCGGCGGGCTCGACGAGCTGCGCAAGCTGCTCACGGACGAGATCTCCGATGAGCTGATCTGGTACGAGGTCCCGAAGAGCAAGAAGTCGCCGAAGATGATCCGGAAGGCGCTCAAGAAGGGTGCCAAGACGATCTTCGTGTGGGGCGGGGACGGCATGGTGCAGCGCGCGGTGGACACGCTCGCCGGCACGGACACCACGATGGCCATCCTCCCGGCCGGTACCGCGAACCTGTTCGCCACCAACCTCGGCATTCCCGAGGATCTGCCGGAGGCGGTCCGGATCGGGCTGCACGGAAAGAAGAAGAAGCTGGACCTGGGGCGGATCAACGGCGAGCACTTCGCGGTGATGGCCGGCGCCGGCTTCGACGGTCACCTGATCGCCGAGGCGGACCGGGGCGCGAAGGACCAGATGGGCAAGCTCGCCTATGTCTGGACCGGGCTGCGGCACATCCAGGACGACCCGTCGCCCACGAAGATCAAGGTGGACGGCAACACCTGGTTCGAGGGGGAGGCCAGCTGCGTGCTGTTCGGCAACGTCAGCACGATTACCGGCGGCATCCACGCGTTCGATGACGCGAAGCCGGACGACGGCTGGATCGAGGTCGGCGTCGCCACCTCGCAGAACGCGATCGAGTGGGCCCGCACGCTGGGCCGGATGGCGTTCGGCCGCTCGGACTCGTCGCCGTTCGTCCAGATCACCCGCGCGAAGCGGGTCGAGGTGACGTTCGCCGAGCCGACGCTCTATGAGCTGGACGGCGGCGACCGGGAGATGACCCGCAAGCTCAAGGTCACGGTGGTACCGGGCGGCGTGACGGTCCGGGTGCCGAAGGAGAAGGAGGAGGACTCAGCGACGGCGGGCTAGAAACGCGATCCCGGCCAGCCCGCCGGTGATCAGCACCAGCACGCCCACGTTGATCAGCAGCATGCCGCCAAGCCCGCCCATGCCCTTGAACAGGTCACCGGCCGGGTCCACCGGCTCCTGCGCGTTGATCCGCTCGCCGCCGCCGATGCCGCCGGTCATCACATCAGTGGTGTCCGGCAGCGGCGCGCCGGCCAGCCGCAACGCGTTCGTCATGTTGAGCCGGCCGAAGAACCAGGCTGCGGTCGTCCTGCCGTCCGGCTGCTCGGCCGGGCGGAACACCCGCGGACCGCCCTCGGCCAGCGGATACAGGTCGTACGAGTACCGGTCCTTGTCGCCGTACCGGACCACGACCGTGTACTTCGGACCGAGCTTCGACTCGTCCGGCACCGGGGACCGGCCGCTGTTCCCGGTGAGCCAGCTGACCTGGCTGAGCATCCCGGCGAACAACTCGTCGCCCTCGTCCGCGGCGGTGACCTCGATCGGTTCCGTCAGATCGTCGCCGGAGAGGACCACCGCGGTGGGTGCCGCGTCGTCGGCGAGCGCCGGGAGCGGGCTCGCCAGCAGCGCGGTCACGATCAGCAGAAGTGCCGTCCCGAGCCGCCGCACGTTCGCTGTGACCATGAAACCCGCCGTTCCGTCGGATCGAGGCCCCTGTGGTGCCTATCCATCTAGAGTTCGCAGGACACGCACAATGGTGCATCGGTATTGGCCGGAATTGGAACCATCTGCGACTCGCGGCCGACCAACCGGGGGAAATCCTTGATCGGCCGCCGCATCGTAACCAGCTGGAGGTATCTCATGGGTCACAGGGGCATGCGCTGGGCGCTCGCGGTCTGCGCCGGGCTGCTGGGCGCGATGGTGGGTGCGTCGCCCGCCCTCGCCCACAACTCGTTCACCGGCAGTAACCCGGAGGAGGGCGCCACAGTCGAGAAGGCGCCGGCGGAGATCGAGCTGCGCTTCCTGGAGGAGGTGGACGCGGCCGCCACCAAGATCTCGATCGAGGCACCGCACGGCGCATCGGGCATGAAGGGCGACGCGCGCTTCGACGGCAAGAAGATCTTCGTGCCGTTCGGCGTGGGCCAGGCCGGCAAGTACACAGTCTCCTACGAGATCCCGTCCGACGACGGCCACCCGATCAAGGGCGACTTCTCGTTCACGCTCTCCGAGGCCGCGGTGGCCGCCGCCGCCCCGACCCCCACTGCCGTGCCGACCACTGCGGCGCCGACCTCAGGCGCGGCCGTCCCCGCCACCGACGCGCCGGTCCTCAACCCCGCCGCGAGCAGCGAGGACGACGGCGGCACCCCGTGGTGGCCCTGGGCGCTCGGCGGTCTGCTGCTTGTGGTCGCGGTCGCCGGCGGAACGATCGCCTACGGCCGACGCAAAGCGTCTTAACAGCCACGATCAAGATCCCGCGAGGGTACGGCCGGAGCTTTAACCGTCCGCTCCGAGGCGATTGATCCCCACGGTCACCTCGGAGCGGTAGCCGGGTCTGCCCGCCTTCGGCGGAGTTCCGGCCTCGCCGGCCGACAGCTCGCGCCGGACGGCCGGCGCTCGTGCGGAGCACCGGCCGCCGAGGCGTCGTCTCCCGGGCCGTGGACGGCCGACCTGCGGCAGCCGCATGTGGGATGTGTTCGGCCGGGCGCCACGCTCCCGTCCGTACCCCCGGTGGATCTGTCGCTTCTAGAGCTTTGCGTGGGCGGTGCGGAGGCGGGACAGGACCGTGTCGCGGCCGAGCACCTCGAGCGACTCGAAGAGCGGCAGGCCGACCGTGCGGCCGGTGATCGCGACCCGGACCGGCGCCTGCGCCTTGCCGAGCTTCAGCCCACGCTCCGCGCCGACCGCCTCAAGCGTGGCCTTCAGCTGCTCGGCCGACCAGTCCTGCTGGGCCTCGTAGGCGGCGATCGTGGCGGCCAGCAGGTCGGCCGACCCCTCCTTCATGGCCTTCGCCCAGGCGGCCTCGTCGACCGGCGGCTCGGGCAGGAACAGGAAGTCCACGTTCTGGTTGATCTCGCTGAGCAGCGCGATCCGGGTCTGGGCCAGCTCCGCCACCTTCGCGAAGACCGCCGGGTCGTAGGCGTCGGCCGGCCACGGGCCCTTGGCCAGGAACGGCTGGACCGCGGCGATGAAGTCGTCCAGGGACAGTGCCCGGATGTACTCGCCGTTGAACGCGCGCAGCTTCTTCTCGTCGAAGAACGCGGGGGAGGGGTTGACCTCCTCCAGGCGGAACTCGTCCTCGATCACGGACCACGGCACGATCTCGCGGTCGCCGGACGGCGCCCAGCCGAGCAGCATCAGGTAGTTGCGCATCGCGTCCGCCAGGTAGCCCTCGTCGCGGAACTGCTCAAGCGAGACCTTGTCGCGGCGCTTGGAGAGCTTCTGCCGCTTCTCGTTGACCACGACCGGGACGTGCGCCCAGACCGGCGGCTTCACGCCGAGCGCCTCCCAGAGGAGCTGCTGCTTCGGCGTGTTCGGCAGGTGCTCCTCGGCGCGGATCACGTGCGTGATGCCCATGATCATGTCGTCGACCACGTTTGCCAGCAGGAACACCGGCGAGCCGTCGCCGCGTGCGATGACGAAGTCCTCAAGGTTCTTGTTCTCGAACGTGGGCTCGCCGCGGACCAGGTCGACCACGACCGTGGCACCCTCGTCCGGCGTGCGGAACCGCAGCGCGCGGCCCGGCCCGGCCGCCAGGCCCTTGTCCCGGTGGAAGCCGTCGTAGCCCTGGTGCTGCGAGCCGTTGCGGGCCTGCACGTCCTCGCGGGTGCAGTCGCAGTAGTAGGCGCGGCCGGCGTCGAACAGCTTCAGCGCGGCCTCGCGGTGCTGCTCCGCGTTCGCAGACTGGAAGTGCGGGCCCTCGTAGCTGCCGCGCGAGATGCCGATCCACTCCAGCGCGTTGAGGATGCCCTCGGTCCACTCGGGCTTGTTCCGCGCGGCGTCGGTGTCCTCGACGCGCAGCACGAACACCCCGCCCTGCTGCTTGGCGTAGATCCAGTTCTGCAGCGCCGAGCGGGCACCGCCGACGTGGAACATGCCAGTGGGAGAGGGAGCGAATCGCACACGAACAGTCACCCGCTCAGCCTAACGAGGCCGCCCAGCGGATTTCTCCCGGCCTCAGCGCTGCCGCAGCACGACCTCAGGACGACTTCAGCGTGACCTCAGCGGACCGTGCGGATCTTCAGGACGAAGGCGCTTCCGACGAGCGTGACGGCCGCGGTCAGGCCGTAGAGCGTGGGATAGCCGCCGAGGTGGACCACGATCGGGGCGGAGAGCAGCGGGCCCAGGACCTGCGGCGCCGCATTCGCGATGTTGATGACGCCGAGGTCCTTCCCGCGGTTCGTGGCGGCCGGCAGCACCTCGGTGATCAGCGCGGCGTCGACCGCCAGATAGACGCCGTAGCCGCCACCGAGCAGCAGCGCGGCCACGATCGCGGCCGGAAACGTGGGCCAGACCGCCAGGATCGTGGCAGCGACCGCCATCTCCACACCGGACCAGATCACGAACGCCTTGCGCCTGCCGGACCGGTCCGAGATGCGGCCGGACACCACGGCCGTGGCCATCATGCCGGCCGTGTAGAGCAGGATCAGGATGAGCAGCCCGGTCTCCGGGTCCGGGTAGTGGACGCCGTCGGCCAGGAAATACAGCAGGTAGAGCGTGCCGAGCGCGTTACCGAGCTGCACCAGGAACCGGGTGCCCCACGCCCAGGCGAAGTCGGGGTGCTTCCGCGGGCTGATCCACATCTCGGCGATGAGTCTGCGCGGCGACAGCGGCGGGCGGTGGGCGCGCGGCAGCGGGTCGTCCGCGGTGCGCAGCGCGAACGGCAGGCCGAGCAGCACCAACGCGACCGCGACCGCGACGTAGCCGCTGATCAGGCCGGTGAACACCGCGGTGGTCAGTACGGCGCCGACCACCAGGCCGAGCGACTGCGGGATGCCAATCCAGCCGGAGACGGCGGCGCGCTGCACGACCGGCACCCGGTCCGGGACGGAGGCGGTCAGCGCGGCGAGCATGGCGTTGAGGCAGATCTGGACGGCGGCCCAGCAGAGTGCGATGCCGAGGATCGTCCGCTGCTGGGCGAGGAGCACCAGGCCGGCCGCGCCGAGCACGGTGCCGCCGATCGTCCAGACGTGGCGGCGGCCCAGCTCACGGCCGCCGATCCGCAGGCAGGTGCGGTCGGACAATGCGCCTGCCAGCGGGTTCGCGACGATCGCGGAGAGCGCGCCGGCGGCCATCACCCAGGCCAGCATGGACTCCTTGGCGGCGGCGTCGATTTCCTCGATCTGGATCGGCAGCAGCACCTGGATCGGCGTGAAGAACGCCATCCAGAGGCCGAGGTTCGCTGCGAACAGCAGCGCGGTCCAGGACCGGGGCACGCGGGCGGTCGGCTCGGCGAGCGCGGACGGGAGGGAGGTAGGCGTGGGGTTGATGGTGGTCATGGGCCACCTCCGGCGCGCGGTATGCCGAACATGAAAGGTTCTCGGACTGTAATCGGTCGACGGGCCGCGCGGAAGACCACCTGACAATCCGATGACCTTCGCTTCGATCCGGCCCGCGGCGGCCAGGATTGTGACGGCCCGGACCGCAGTGGCCCGGACTACAGTGGCCCGGACTGCGGCGATCCGGAGGGCGGCGATTCCAACGGCGGCCGTCCGGAAACAAGCGGTGCGGAGTGCGGGGCTATCCGAATGATGTGGAGTGCACACCGCGACGACCGGGCCGGCTCCTCTGTGCGCGGCGTCGGGCGGGTCCGGCGTACCCTCGAAAAGATCTTGATCTTTAGAGCCGGAAGCGGCTGACCAGGGTCTGCAGGTGACTCGCGGTTCCGCTGAGCGTGCCGGCCGCCTCCTGCGACGTGCTGACCGCGCCGCGGGTGGTCTCCACCGTGTCGTTGACCCGGTTCATGGTCGCGGCGATCTGCTCGCTGCCCTGTGCCACCTCGCCGATGTTGCGGGCCATCTCGTTGGTGGTCGCGGCCTGCTCCTCGACAGCTGCGGCGATCGCGTTCTGGAAGTCGTTGACCCGGGTGATCGTCGCGGTGATCGCCTCGATCGCCTGGACCGCCTTCGCGGTGTCGCCGTCGATCGCCGACACCCGCGCGGTGACGTCCTCGGTCGCCCGCGCGGTCTCCTGGGCCAGCTCCTTGACCTCGCCCGCGACCACTGCGAAGCCCTTGCCGGCCGCGCCTGCCCGGGCGGCCTCGATCGTGGCGTTCAGGGCCAGCAGGTTCGTCTGTTCCGCGATGCTGGCGATCAGCTTCACCACGTCCGCGATCTTCTCGCTCGACAGGCGCAGCTCGTCGATCACGTCGGCGGCGCGTTTGGTCAGGCCGACGCCGTCCCGGCCGGCCTGGGCGGCCTCCTGCGCGTTGCTTGAGATCTCGCTGATCGACGCGCCCATCTCCTCCGCGCCCGCGGCCACGGTGGAGACCGCGCTCGAGACCTGGGCCGCGGTCTGGCCGGCCGATCCGGCCTCGGCCGCCGCGGTCGAGGACGCGTTCGCCAGTTCGCCGCCGACGTCCGCCACCCGGTCCGCGGCCTGGGAGACCTGGTGGGAGGCGTTGGTGACCTCGCTCATCAGCTCACGCAGGCCGGTGACGGCGGTGTTCAGCGCGTGGCCCATCCGGGCGATCTCGTCGCCGCCGGACGGTGTGACGCGCACGGTGAGGTCGCGCTCGGCGAGTCCGGCCAGCGCGCCGGTCAGGTCGCCGACCCGGCGGGTGATCCGGCGTGCCTGGACGTAGGCGATGATGCCGCCGCCGATCGCCAGGATCAGGCCGACCGCGATGAACGCGGTGAGCATCTCCTTGCGGCCCTCGTCGACCTTCTCCATCGCATCGGAGTAGTCCGGCAGGTAGCCGCCGACCGCGATCGCCCACTTGTACGGCTCGTAGTACGTGATCACGGTCCGGGTGTCCGCGACCGCGGTGTCCGTGACGCCGCCGAGCTGGAACGTGGCGGTGCTGTTCGCGCCCGCGTCGAGCCCTTCCGCGGTGGTGATGATGTCGCTGACGTAGGCGGTGCCGTCCGCGTCCTGTGCGTCAAGGAGCGTCTGGTCGACCGCGGCGGAGATGTTGGACGCGATCACCCGGCCGCGGTCGGCGGTGGCCGTGCTGATCACCGAGGCCCAGCCGTTGTCGCCGACCTTCGTGTCCGCGATCGTGCTTGTCAGCTCCTGGATCGCCTCGGCCTGCGGCACGCCGTAGAAGAGCGAGCCGATCACCTGCCCGTTCGCGTCCTTGATCGGGTCGTAGGCGGTGATGAACCAGGTGCCGACCACCTGCGCCACGCCGCGGTACGGCTTGCCGTCCTTGATCGCCGCGGCCACCGCGTTCGGTTTTCCGTCCGCGCCGACCGCCGGGATGTAGGTGCCGATCGCGCGGTTGCCGTTCGCCGCCTTCACGTTTGTGGCGACGCGCAGCAGGTCACCGGCCTCGTTCATGCGCTGGAAGACCGTGACGTAGCCGCCGATCAGCCCGGTGATGTCGTCCACGAGCGGCGTTGGGGCGGCCAGGTTCCGGTTCTGCCCGAGCCACCGGCCGCCGACCTCCGCGCGGGGCAGCGAGACGGTGGTCTTGGCCTGGCTGACCTGGTTTGTCGCCTCCCAGGTGGCGGTCTGGTCGCCGTTGAGTCGCATGCCGCCGGCGTTGGCCAGGGCCGTGTTCGCGGACGCCATGTCCCGGTTGACCTGGTTCTGCACGGTGTCGCCGGACGCCTTCACGAGCGCGGTGATGCCGGTGCTGACGTGGTTGAGGTCTTCCGAGGTGAGCCGGTTGACGCTCTCCTCGGTGGTCTCCTGGAACGAGCCGGACTCGTACGTGCCGACGCCGACCAGGATCGTGGCCGTGACGACGACACCGCCGACGCCGAGCATGAGCAGCTTGTGGCGGAGCTGGAACCCGTTCTGCAACCATCCGGCGCGCATGTCGACCCGATCGGCGGGCCCTGTCCGGTTCTGAGCGAAACGACAAACCCCCGCCGCCCGGAAATTTCGGGCGACGGGGGTGCGGTGCGTTGTCTCAGGAATCGCCGCCGGTCTCGCCGACCGGGGCCGCGTGCACGTCGTCGATCGCGTACTTGCGGGCCGCGTCCGCAGGTACACCGGCCGGTACCTTGCCGTCCAGCGCGAGCTGGCGCAGCGTCGCCACCGTGATCGACTCCGCGTCCACGTGGAAGTGGCGGCGCAGCGCGTGCCGGGTGTCCGACATGCCGAAACCGTCGGTGCCGAGCGAGGTGTACGACCCCGGGACCCAGCGCGAGATCAGGTCCGGCACCGCGCGCATGAAGTCGCTTACCGCCACGACCGGGCCCTCGACGCCGGCGAGCTTCTCCGCGATGTACGGCTTGCGCGGCGCGTCGCCCAGGTGCGTGAGGTTGTGCTCCTCGGCCTCGACCGCGTCGCGGCGCAGCTCGGTCCAGGAGGTCACCGACCACACGTCCGCGGCCACGCCCCAGTCCTGCGCCAGCAGCTGCTGCGCCTTGAGCGCCCAGCCCATGCCGGTGCCGGAGGCCAGGATCGCCGCCTTCGGGGCGTCGCCCTCCACCGCCGGGGCGGGAAGGTAGCGGTAGATGCCCTTGAGCAGGCCCTCCACGTCCAGGTCCGCCGGCTGGGCGGGCTGGAGGATCGGCTCGTTGTAGACGGTGAGGTAGTAGAAGATGTTCTCCTGCTTCTCGCCGTACATGCGGTGCAGGCCGTTCTCGACGATGTGCGCGATCTCGAACCCGAACGCCGGGTCGTACGCGACGACCGCCGGGTTCGTGGCCGCGAGCAGCAGCGAGTGACCGTCCTCGTGCTGCAGGCCCTCACCGTTGAGCGTGGTACGCCCCGCGGTGGCGCCGATCACGAAGCCGCGCGCCATCTGGTCCGCCGCGGCCCAGAAGCCGTCGCCGGTCCGCTGGAACCCGAACATCGAGTAGAAGATGTAGAGCGGGATCATCGGCTCGTCGTGCGTGGCGTAGGCCGAGCCCGCCGCAGTGAAGGACGCGACCGAGCCGGCCTCGTTGATCCCCTCGTGCAGGATCTGGCCGGTCGTCGCCTCCTTGTACGACAGGAACAGCTCCCGGTCCACAGACGTGTAGTTCTGGCCGTGCGGGGAGTAGATCTTCTTCGTCGGGAAGAGCGCGTCCAGGCCGAACGTGCGCGCCTCGTCCGGGATGATCGGCACCCAGCGCTTGCCGAACTCCTTGTCCTTCATCAGGTCCTTGAGGAGCCGGACGAAGGCCATCGTGGTGGCGACCTTCTGCTTGCCGGAGCCGCGCTTGAGATCGCCGAACACCTCGGTGGCCGGGATCGGCAGCTTCTTCGGCTCGGTGCGCCGCGACGGCAGGTAACCGCCGAGCGCCTTGCGCCGCTCCTGGAGGTACTGCATCTCCTCGGAGTCCTCGGCCGGCTTGAAGTACGGCGGGAGGTACGGGTTGTCCTCCAGCTGCTTGTCCGAGATGTCCAGGTAGAGGCGGTCGCGGAACGTTTTCAGGTCGTCAAGCGTGAGCTTCTTCATCTGGTGCGTCGCGTTGCGCGCCTCGAAGTGCGACCCGAGCGTCCAGCCCTTGATCGTCTTGGCGAGGATCACCGTCGGCTGCCCGGTGTGCTCGGTCGCCGCCTTGTAGGCCGCGTAGAGCTTGCGGTAGTCGTGACCGCCGCGCTTCAGGCCCCAGATCTCGTCGTCGGACAGACCCTCGACCATCTTGCGGGTACGCGGGTCGCGCCCGAAGAAGTTCTCCCGGACGTACAGACCGGACTCGGCCTTGTAGGTCTGGTAGTCACCATCGGGCGTGGTGTTCATCAGGTTGACGAGCGCGCCGTCGTTGTCCGCGGCGAGCAGCGGGTCCCACTCCCGGCCCCAGACGACCTTGATCACGTTCCACCCGGCGCCGCGGAAGAACGACTCCAGCTCCTGGATGACCTTGCCGTTGCCGCGCACCGGGCCGTCGAGGCGCTGCAGGTTGCAGTTGACCACAAAGGTGAGGTTGTCCAGCTCCTCGCGGGCGGCCAGGCCGATCGCGCCGAGCGACTCGACCTCGTCCATCTCACCGTCGCCGAGGAACGCCCAGACGTGCTGGTCGGACGTGTCCTTGATGCCGCGGTGCTGCAGGTAGCGGTTGAACCGGGCCTGGTAGATCGCGTTCATCGGGCCGAGGCCCATGGACACGGTCGGGAACTCCCAGAAGTTCGGCATGAGCCGCGGGTGCGGGTACGACGGCAGGCCGCCACCCCGGTGCGACAGCTCCTGGCGGAACCCGTCCAGGTTGTCCTCGGTCAGCCGGCCCTCCAGGTACGCGCGTGCGTACATGCCCGGGGAGGCGTGACCCTGGAAGTAGATGTGGTCACCGCCGCCCGGGTGGTCCTTGCCCCGGAAGAAGTGGTTCATGCCGACCTCGTAGAGGCTGGCGGAGGACGCGTACGTCGAGATGTGACCGCCGACGCCCACCTCGGGGCGCTGCGCGCGGTGCACGAGCATCGCGGCGTTCCACCGGATGTAGGCGCGGATCCGGCGCTCGATCATCTCGTCGCCGGGGAACCAGGGCTCCTGCTCCGGCGGGATCGTGTTGATGTAGTCGGTCGACGTCAGCGGCGGCACGCCGACCTGCCGCTCCCGGGCCCGCTCGAGCAGTCGAAGCATGACGTACCGCGCGCGCTTGGCGCCGGCCTCGTCGATCACTCCATCAAGCGACTCGACCCACTCGCTGGTTTCTTCGGGGTCGATGTCCGGAAGCTGGCTTGGTAGGCCATCGCTGATGACCGGGCGCTTGCGTTCCGTGGCCACGGGCATTCCTCAGGGTAGATGGAATCGGTCTATCTGTGGGATAAGTCTCTCTGGCCATCCTGCCTCGTGTGACGGGGGGCGTCACGCTTACCACCGCCAGACGCGATGCTTGCCACAGATACCGAACGGTAACTTCCGCTTAACGGCAGAGTCGGGCGGAGTGGGAGACTGCGGGCATGCGCACCGAGTTGATCACCATCCGCACCGGAGGCCAACCCGTCGTCGTGGACATCACTGATCAGGCCGCCCGTTTCGTCACAGGTCAGGGCGACGGTCTGCTCAACGTCTTTGTGCCGCACGCCACCGCGGGCATCGCCATCCTGGAGACCGGCGCCGGCTCGGACGACGACCTGCTGACCGCGCTCGACGACCTGCTGCCCACTGACAACCGCTGGCAGCACCGCCACGGCTCGCCCGGCCACGGCCGCGACCACGTCATGCCCGCGTTCATCCCGCCGCACGCCACCCTGCCGGTGCTGGACGGCCGGATCGCGCTCGGCACCTGGCAGTCGATCTGCCTGGTCGACCCGAACGGCGACAACCCGGAGCGCCAGGTCCGCTTCTCCTTCCTGCCGGGCTGAGCGCCGCCGGGCTGAGGTTCAGCCGGGTTGAGGTTCAGCCGGCCGTGGCCGTGGCCCTGGAACGCGGCAGCAGGAACGCGAGCGCCACCGCGACCGCCATCACCGCGCCGGCGGTCAGGAACACCGTGTCGATCGCCCCGACGAATGCGTGCAGCGCCACCAGCCGGTCCGCGGGCGGCAGCGCCCGGATCGCGGCGGGGTCGGTGGTGGGCGAGCCGGCCGCGAAGCGGTGCAGCAGGACCGTGCCGGAGAACGCGGCCCCGAGCGCGCCGCCCATCGTCTGGGCGAACCGGATCGCTGTGGTAGCCACGCCCAGGTGCCGGTCGCCGACCGCGTCCTGGGTGATCGTGATCAGCCCATGTCCGTGGCCGCGCCGCAGAGCACGGAGCCGAGCAGGAAGACGCCGACGGCCGCGAGCAGGACCCGCTTGGCGCCGAACGTGTCGCAGAGCTTGCCGTAGAGCGGCAGTGCGGCGGCGGACGCCAGCGCATACGCGCTGACCAGCTGGGGAAGGCGGTCGAGGAGCACACCGAGGACTCCGCACGGGCGGTCCGCGAGCGCCGCCCCGGCCAGTCCGCCCTGGACGCGCTTGCGGAGAACTATCTGCGCGCCCTCGCCGGCCGTGAGCCGCCGACCGGGCTGAACGACGCGCCGTCCGTGATCGCGGTGCAGCGGCTGATCCGGGAGACGCCCGCGCTGCTGCAGCGGCTGGCCGGCTTCTCCGCCCGCAACACCGGCGCGCTCGCCGAGGCGCTCGCGGAGGCGACCGGCGCCGCCCCCGACGACGTGCTGGCCCGCACGGCCGCGGCTCAGCTGAATGCGGTCGCCCACGAGCTGACCACCCGGAACGCGAACCGGATCGTGGCCGGGCAGAGCGCGGACGAGGCGTACCCGCTGGCCCTCGCGGAGGCAAATGCCGCCTACGGGATGCTGCGCGCCGGGCTCGGGGACTACGCACGCTAACTTTCATGGCATGAGCGATGCCCTGTTCACCGAGCTGGTGGACGCCACGATCGTCGGCGTCACCGTCTACCCGGATCGCGCCCGAATCACCCGCCGCGCCGCCGTGCGCCTGCCCGCCGGCGACCACACGGTCCCGCTCGGCCCGCTGCCGCAGACAATCGACCCCGGCTCGGTCCGGGTCGGCGGGCGTGGTGCCGCGACAGTGCTCGGCGTGGACGTGACCACCCGCCACCAGCCGCGCAGCACCGACCCGGAGGTGGCCGCGCTGGACGGGCGCCGGCAGGGGCTGGAGAACGCGCTCCGCGAGCTTGACGACGACCAGGAGATCGAGAAGGAGCGCACCGAGTTCCTGGCCGAGCTCGCCCGCCGGGCCGGCCGCAGCTACGCCAAAGCGCTTGCCGAGGGTACGGCCGAGGCCGGCGCGATCGTGTCGTTCGGCGACTCGCTTGCCGAGCAGCTGTCCGCGGGCAAGGCCCGGCAGCGGGAGGCGGAGCTGCGGCGCGAGCTGCTGCAGCAGGAGCTGGCCGCGGTCACCCGCGAGCTGGGCGCGCTCTACGCGAAGCAGGCGCCCGACCGGCTGGTGGCGATGGTCGCGCTTGAGGTGGCACACACCGGCGAGGTCGAGCTGGAGCTGTCCTACGTGGCGACCGGCGCGTCCTGGGAGTCCAGCTACGACGTGCGGCTGGACGAGCGCGGCGACACGCTCGTGCTCACCTGGTTCGGCCTGGTACGGCAGCAGACCGGCGAGGACTGGCCGGAGACCGACCTGCGGCTGTCCACCGCCCGCCCGGCGAGCCTGGTGGAGGTCCCGGAGCTGGACCCGTGGTTCCTGGACCGCTTCCGGCCGGTGCCGCCGCCCGCGCCCGCTCCCGTCTACGGCGCGATGATGATGGACTCCGGCCCGCCCGCCCCGGCCGCGGCGCCCCGGATGATGCGCGCCAAGGTCGCGGAGGCGGTCGCCACAGTCGAGCAGGGCGCCGCCGCGGCCACCTACCGCCCGTCCCGCCCGGTCGCGGTCCCGGCCGACGGCAGCGCGCACCGGGCCGTGGTGGCGTCGCTCGAGCTGCCCGCCCGGCTCGACTACGTGACCGCGCCGGTCCGGGACACCAGCGCGTACCTGCGGGCCACCGTGACGAACGTCAGCGAACACACGCTGCTGCCCGGCCTGGCCGCGGTGTTCCACGGCGGGGACTTCGTGGGGCGCACCGGCCTGAAGCCGTGGGCGCCGGGCGAGGAGCTGGAGCTGGCGCTCGGCGTCGACGACCGGGTCCGCGTCGAGCGTGAGCAGACCCGGCGGACCGCCACCAAGGCCGCGCTCTCCACCACCCGCCGGCGCGAGGCCGAGTACACGATCACGATCGGCAACCACACGCCGCGGGAGGCCAGGATCACCGTGCTGGACCAGCTGCCGGTCTCCCGCGACGAGGCGATCTCGGTCCGCGAGACCCGCCTCGACCCGGCCCCGGCCGAGCGGACCGAGCTGGGCGAGCTGACCTGGCGGCTGCGGGTGCCGGCCGGTGAGGTCCAGACGATCACGTTCGGTTTCCGGGCCGAGATCGGCAAGGGCGTCGACCTCGACGGATGGCGTGAGTGAACGGTCTCCTTCAGACCGTTCGAGTGGCCGAGGCTGGCGCGGGTCGGTAATGCTTTCGGGGTGACCACCCCTCAAGATCTCGATGAGCGGTTCCGGGAGGCGGTCGGCGCGCTGACCACGCCGGACGAGCGGCGGGACTCCGCCGACCCCGTCCGGGACGGCAGCGGGTTGACCGGCGCCCGGGCCCTCGAGCTCTTCGACGCCCAGCTCACCAGCCGCCACCTCGACCTGGCCTCGCGCTGGCTGCGCAGCTTCGGCGAGGGGTTCTACACGATCGGCTCGTCCGGGCACGAGGGCAACGCGGCGATCGCGGCCGCGGTCCGGCACACCGACCCCGCGCTGCTGCACTACCGCTCCGGCGGCTTTTACTGCGCCCGCGCGGTCCAGGCCGCCGGCGGCGCGTCCCCGCTCGACGACGGCCCCCGGCACGCGGCCGCGGAGCACGACGACAGCGCGCCCCTCGCCGAGGCCGCGCGGGACGTGCTTCGCGGCGTCATCGCGTCCAGCCAGGAGCCGATCGCGGGCGGCCGGCACAAGGTCTTCGGCAACGCGGCGCTGCACGTGGTCCCGACCACGTCCACTATCGCGTCCCACCTGCCCCGCGCGGTCGGCGCGGCCGTGGCGATCGAGCACGGGCGGCACCTGGCGTCCGTGGAGCGGCCCGGCCCGGCCCGCCCGCAGCCGGTCTCGCCCTGGCCCTCGGACGCGATTGTGGTCGCCTCGTTCGGCGATGCCTCGATCAACCACGCCAGCGCGCAGGCCGCGTTCAACACGGCCGGCTGGTCCGACCACTCCGGCGCCAAGGTGCCGCTGCTGCTTGTCTGCGAGGACAACGGGCTCGGCATCAGCGTGCCGTCGCCGGAGGGCTGGGTCGCCGCCCTGCTCTCGTCGAGGCCGGGCATCGAGTACTTCCACGCGGACGGGTGCGACCTGGCCGCCGCCTACGACGCCGCGGCCGAAGCAGCCGCCTATGTGCGCCGCGAGCGCCGTCCCGCGGTGCTGCACCTGGAGCTGGTCCGCCTGATGGGCCACGCGGGGGCGGACGCGGAGATCGCCTACCGGGAGGCGGCCGAGCTGACCGCGGACGCGGACCGCGACCCGCTGATCGCCACCGCGCGGCTGCTTGCCGAGGCCGGGCTGGCCGGTCCCGCCCAGCTGATCGGCCGGTACGACGAGATCGGCTGGCTGGTCCGCAAGGTCGCGGAGGAGGTGCTCGGCGAGTCCAAGCTCGCCACCGCGGCCGAGGTGATGGCGCCGATCGCACCGCGCCGGCCGGTCCGGGTGGCGCACGCGATCACCGAGGCGGCCTCGTTCGCCACCGGCCCCGGCGCCGCAGCCAGGGCGGCGATGCTGGACCGGCTGCCGGAGACACGCGGGCCGCTCACGCTCGCCCAGACCATCAACGCGACGCTTGCTGACGCGGCTCTCACGTACCCCGGCATGATCATTTTTGGGGAGGATGTCGCCGCCAAGGGCGGGGTCTACGGCGTGACCAAAGGGCTGGCCGACCGCTTCGGCGCGGACCGGGTGCTTGACACGCTGCTTGACGAGACGTCGATCCTCGGCCTCGGGCTCGGCGCCGGCCTGGCCGGGCTGCTCCCGGTCCCCGAGATCCAATACCTGGCCTACCTGCACAACGCGGAGGACCAGCTGCGCGGTGAGGCCGCCACCATGCAGTTCTTCAGCCGCGGCGCCTACCGGAACCCGATGGTCGTGCGAATAGCCGGCCTCGGCTACCAGGAGGGCTTCGGCGGGCACTTCCACAACGACAACTCGCTTGCGGTGCTCCGCGACATCCCGGGCCTCGTGGTGGCCGTGCCGGCCCGCGCGGAGGATGCGGCCCCGATGCTGCGCGCCTGCCTCGCGTCCGCGCAGACGGACGGCTCGGTCGTCGCAGTGGTCGAGCCGATCGCGCTCTACCACACCCGCGACCTCCACGCGGACGGTGACGGGGAGTGGCTGGCCCCCTACGCGGCCCCGGCCGGGTGGAACGCGGCGCACGTTCCGATCGGGCGCGCCCGCGTCTACCCCCTCGGCTCCGCGGAGGACCTGACGATCCTGACCTTCGGCAACGGGGTACGGATGTCGCTTCGCGTCGGCGCCCGGCTGGCCGCCGCCGGGTACGGCGTCCGGGTGGTCGACCTGCGCTGGCTGTCGCCACTCCCGGTCGCGGACATCATCCGGGAGTCCGCCGCGACCGGCCGGGTGCTGATCGTCGATGAGACACGCCGTTCCGGAGGCGTCGGCGAGGGCATTCTCGCCGCGCTCGTCGACGCCGGTTTCGTAGGCGCAGCACGGCGTGTCGCCTCCGTCGACTCGTTCATACCCCTCGGCCCGGCAGCCCGTCAGGTGCTCGTTTCCGAGGACTCCATCGCCCAAGGTGCCCAGGCTCTGCTCGCCCCGTGACACTATGTATCCCGATGAGCAGGCAAGGCATGAGTAACCAACCGGACGCAACAACTCACCGAAGGCTCGGTGCGCCACTTGCGTCCCGGCCGGTAACTGTGTGGACTACCGGTCATCGGAACAGCACTTCCGGGGGAGACCCCCGCGCCGCCACCGGGTGGCCGGGACTGAGCAGGAGACAAGGAGGCACTCAACAGTGAGCGCGACCGCTGGTCAGGCCGCCGACGGCGTACGGAGCCTGGCGGACCGGTTCGGCATCGAACCGGGCATGGTGGTCATGGAGATGGGGTACGACGAAGACGTCGACCACGATCTCCGCGACGCCCTGGCCGACCGTACAGGCAACGACCTGGTCGATGAGGACACCGACGAGGTCGTCGACGTGGCACTGGCCTGGTTCCGCGACGGAGACGGTGATCTGTTCGAGTTGCTCACCGACGCGCTCGCCCCGCTGGGCGACGCCGGTGTGGTGTGGCTCCTGACGCCGAAGGCGGGCAGGGACGGCCACGTGGAGCCGAGTGAGATCAGCGAATCGGCACCGACTGCGGGTCTGACCCAGACCTCGACGGTGAACGCGGGCAAGGACTGGACTGCGGCGCGGCTCGTCACGCCGCGCACCGTCCGCGCCAAGAAATAACAAGCTTGCCGGCCGCTCCCTCCCGGGCGGCCGGATGTTTCACCGTCGCGGCGGCACCGGGCCCGTGCCGTCGCGACGAGGCGTGCCCGGATTCTTTCCGCCCTGGGAGTCGTTGATCATGATTAAGGTGGGGGAGAGCGCCCCCGGCTTCCTGCTGCGCAACCAGAACAACCAGGAGGTAGCGCTCTCGTCCTTCCACGGCCGCCAGGCCGTCCTCCTGGTCTTCTACCCCCTGGCCTTCACCAACACCTGCCAGGGCGAGTTCCAGGAGCTCCAGGCCGGGCTGGCCGACTTCCAGAACGCCGCCGTGCAGGTGCTGACAATCAGCGTCGACTCGATCTTCAGCCACAAGGTCTGGGCAGACCGGGAGGGCTTCACCTTCCCCCTGCTCGCCGACTTCTGGCCGCACGGGGCGGTCGCCCACGCGTACGGCGTCCTCGACGAAGAGCGCGGCACCGCGGAACGCGGCACCTTCCTCATCGACCGTGACGGCATCGTCCGTTTCGCGGAACTCCAGGAGCGGTCCCGAGCCCGGGACCAGTCGGCGTGGCGGGCGGCGCTGGCCTCGCTCGGCTCCTGAGCCTTTCGCAAGGTAGGCTGACGCAAGTTTCGGGCGCATAGCTCAGCGGAAGAGCATCCGCCTTACAAGCGGAGGGTCGCTGGTTCGAACCCAGCTGCGCCCACGGTACCGGCTCCGGGGCAGAGCCCCGTCTTTTGGTGACGTCTCGTGCATCAGGTCGGATCGGTAGGCTCCGAGCTCGACGTAATCGGCGGGTCCACCCGTTCCGTGCTGCAGCTCACTCTCGGGCGCCCACGGGCCGTTAAGCACGTTGACTGGTCGCGCGGTATAGATCTATTCGAGGTCGAGTAGCTGGGCGATCAGGGTTGCTGCCGTGGGGGCGCCGGCTCTTTCTAGCGCGGTAATGGTTGACGCGTCAGTTGCGTTTTTGAGCGATGAGACTGCCGTGTGGTGGGCCACAAGCATGCGGGTTTCGTGCTCCACTATGAGGCGGCTGATCAACTGATCTGGGCTGAGTACCTCGAAGCCGAGACCTTCAGCGATTTGCGCAGGGAAATCCTTGGTGTTGGAGGTACACAGCACCGTTGCTTCGGCGGCGAGCGACGCGGCCAGGACATGCCGGTCGTCTTCGTCCGGGAGCGGTAGACCTTCCAGAACTCGCCAATGTTCCTCGGTGGGTTCCACCTCGGCGTACGGGAAGGCGTTGTTCATCGCGGCCGTTAGTCGCTGCGCGGCCGCGTGATCGAAGCCTGCAACATTCGCCATGAGATGCTCTGTGGCCTCGGCCAGGATCTGCGAACTCCATGCGACAGCAATGATCTCCTGATCGGCGGCGTAGAGCAGGAAGTCACGGAGGACTCGGGAGTAGAGGACATTCGCGTCGGCGAGAACGACCTGTATGAGATCTGAGTCATTCACTCGGTCAGTCCGAGTTCGTTCTGTACTGCGGCCAATTCGGCCATCGCGTCGCGGCGCCGTTCGCGTTCTGCCTCCAGGAAAGCCCTGATGGACGCGACGCGAATGCGGTGGTGACTGCCCACCTTGCGTGACTCCAGCAGGCCGCGGTCCATCAGCTTGCGGACCTGGGGCCGTGACATCGCCAGCAGCACGGCCGCTTCGGTGGGGCTGACCTCTGCGTTCGCCGGGGAGACGACGATTTCGTCGCCGTGTGCCCGTGCGTCGATCAACCGTGACACCAGTTCCGCTGTCTCGCGTGACAGTGCCACGTTTACTTCGCTGCCAGGCTCGGCCAGAGCGCGGTGCAAGGCGGCGGCATCTCGTATGAGCAGGTCCGTCACGTCTGCCTCCCTAACTGCTCCAACTGCTTTAACTGTTCCAACTGTATCGCTAGAGCGTAGGGGGTTGAAGCCGTCGCCGGCCTCAGTTCCTGACTCATGCTCATGTCGGCGCGGCAAGTACACGTCCGCGCGACTGCGGTGCCCGGCTGGCCGGCAATGAGGATCCGCCGGAAGCCCACCTTGAAGCTGACAGGATCGATACCCCCACGTACGCCTGTCGATCTGTAGTCTGCTCGCACATCGATGAGTGGGAGCAGACTGTGAGCG
The DNA here is from genome assembly GCF_044454585.1 of Catenuloplanes sp. NPDC051500. Lineage (NCBI taxonomy): Bacteria > Bacillati > Actinomycetota > Actinomycetes > Micromonosporales > Micromonosporaceae > Catenuloplanes > Catenuloplanes sp. NPDC051500. The sequence goes on along the minus strand of NZ_JBITDX010000001.1, from coordinate 679,163 downwards.
TGGAGACCGGTGGGCGGGGACGGATGCTGATGATCGGCGCCGCGGCGGTCGGGCTGGTCGCGTTCGTGGTGGTGGCGACCTTGATCGCGGATTGGGATGCGGTGCGGCTCGATCCGTCCGCCGAGCGGCACTTTCGGGCGGACTCGGGGATCCCGGCGGAGTATCAGGCGCTGATCGTCGAGGCGGGCACCGGCTGTCCGGAGGCCGCGCACGTCACGCCGCCGCTTGTCGCCTCGATCCTGAAGGCCAGCACCGACTTCGACCCGGACGTGAGTGATCCCGCCAAGCACGAGTACGGCATCGCCCGCTGGAAACAGGGCATGCTGCGGGAATACCTGCCGGCCGGTGAGCGCACCGAGTTGCCGCCCCTGCCGTTCACGCCGGAGGTGTCGATCGCGGCGGTCGGCGAGTTCCTCTGCCGGCATGCGTCCGAGCAGTGGGTGACGGGTAGTCCCCGTGGGCCGGAGATCGAGCTGGCCTTCGGGTTCCGCGCCACCATGGAGTACGGGCGGGACACGTTCGGCACCGAGGCCGGCTGGACCGGCGACGCGGCGTACCTCAGCCGGGTGGAGCAGGCGCTCGCCACGTACCGCCCGGAATAATCGGCTCGCCCGACGGCGCCGGCGCGATATTGTCGTACCCGTGCAGACTCTTCCGGGCATGACCACCGCGACCGCGCGAGCTCCCCGCTCGCCGGTCGCCGCTGCCTGAGCTTCTCTGCCTCCCGCGCGGCCGGAAACGGCCGCTGCCCTGACGCATCGCCCTTTCCGGCCCTCTTTGCACTTCCGGAAAGGGCGAAAACCCATGAAAACCGACCAGTTGGTACGAACGTTCGTCGACTTCTACCTGGAGCGCGGCCACCGGGAGATCATCGGCACCACGCTGATCCCGCCGCCTGGCGATCCGGTGCTGTTCACCACGTCGGGCATGCACCCACTCACCGCGAACATCGAGGGCCGGCCGCACCCGCTCGGCCGGCGGCTCGTCGACGTGCAGCGATGCCTGCGGACGACCGATCTGGACGAGGTCGGCGACGACACCCACCTGACCACGTTCGAGATGCTCGGGACCTGGTCGTTCGGGGACTACGACGGGCCGCAGAGCCTGCGCTGGGGCTATGAACTGCTTGTCGGGCGGCTCGGGCTCGACGTCCGCCGACTGCACGCGACAGTCCACCCGACCGACCTGCTCGCGCCGCCGATCTGGTCGGAGCTGGGCGTACCGGTCGAGCACACCGGGGAGAACTGGTGGTCGAACGGCCCCACCGGCCCGTGCGGCCCCGACTCGGAGATCTTCTACTGGAGCGGCGACGGCCCGCCGACCGGCACACCCACCACCGACGACCGCTGGGTGGAGATCTGGAACCACGTCACCATGCTGTACCGCCGCGGCGAGGACGGCGCACTCACCCCGCTCGAACAGCCGTCCGTCGACACCGGACTCGGCCTGGAACGCCTGGTCACCATCCTGCAGGGGGTGCAATCAGTGCACCACACGGACACGTTCCTGCCGTGGCGCCACCACGTTCCGGGACTGTGGCCGCTCGACGAGACCGACACGCGCGTGGTCTGCGATCACCTGCGCTCCGCGATCGTCGTGATCGGCGACGGGGTGCGACCATCGAACACCGGCCGGGGGTACGTCCTGCGCCGACTGCTCCGCCGCGTCCTCACCCTGCTCTGGCGCGACAAACCGGGCCGCACGCTCGCGGACCTGCCCGACGACCTGCTCAGCCACACGATCGACCATTTCCGGCTGCTGATCTCGCCCCCGGAGGTCCGGACCGTCCTCCTCGACGAGGAGCGCCGCTTCCGCGACCTGCTGATCCGAGGCCGCCAAATCGTCTCCCGCCGCCTCACCCGCTCCGGCCCTCTTACCGACGCCGACTTCCGCGACCTCCACGACACCCACGGCCTCCCCAGAGACCTGGTCGAAACCCTCCTCAACCCTTAGCGGGTACGCGGAAAGCCCGCACGCGTCCTTGGGGAGCGTGCGGGCGTCTCTTGCAAGGGATCGTCCCTAAGGCGCGGTCAGCACGATCGCAGTCGGAGTCGCGTTCTCCCGGGTGGCCTCGAAGACGACATCCCACTTGGTGTTGAAGGTCATCCCCGAGCAGATCTCGGTCGCGGCGGTGTTCAGTGTGACCGCGTCCGTCAGTAGAACCTCGACGTCGCCGGCCGTCTTGGCGATGACCGCGCTGGAGCTGGGTGTGTAGGACTTGAGGTTGAGCCAGCCGGCACAGGTGGCCTTGTCAGTCTCGACGATGCTGCCGATGTCTCCGGCGACCACCGTCTTCGGCGTCACAGAAATGATCTTGCCGTTAACCGTGCTTCCGCTCGGGGTCGTCACCTTGATGTTGACGTTAGCGTTCTCGCCCGGGAGCAGGCCGGTTGTGCCGGTGTCCAGCACGATCGAACCCGAGACGGTGAGCGGCTTGAACGTCTCGCCGTTGCCCGCCGCGTTCGCCGTGGTGGCGCGGTTGAACGCCGCCCAGGCGACGCCGCCGCCGATGGCGATGGCGACGACGGCACCGGCGGCCGCGACTGTGGTGGCGCGCTTGCGGTTCTTGGACATGCTGAAGCTCGCTTTCGTAAGCGTGAGAAATGGGGGTTTCGGCAGTGCGGGCTGCCGGATCCGCCTAGGCGGCGGGAGTCTGTGCCGGAACGTCCACCGTGGGCTCGACTGGCGGCGCCTCCGGGTCCGGAGGCGCCGTCGCAGTCTCGGGTGACGACCGCCGTCTCCGCGGCACCGTTGTGTCCGACGCTTGTGCCGGTGCTGCAGGCGAGGGTTCGGTGCCGGTTTGCACCCCTGCCGCCGGGGATGCCGAATCCGTCGCCGGCGGCGGGGTCGTCGTCCCGGCCGGGCTCACCGTGACCCTCGGCGTGCCCGTAGCCGGGACGACGGCAGCGCCGCCGGCCGATGGTGAGACACCCGCGCTCGCCGGGATGGACACGACCACGGCGGGAACCGTCGCGGTCGTCTCCTGTGTCCAGGTCTCGTCGGCCAGGGCCCGCCCGGTCACTGCGCCGACCGAGGCGATCGCGGAGGCGGCGACGAGGATCCCGGTGGCAATCGTGATTCGCTGCCGAGCGCGGTTGCGGTCGTTGGTCATGTCACCTCCCGAGGTGTGTTGGCGTCGGGGGCAACTCTGCCGGGTGGTGACGTACCGCAACATCGGGAACGCAGTTCGCGAAAGCGTGCTTAACGGGCTTTCAGGGCGACGGGTCGGCTTACCCCGTCGGTGGCGGTGGGTCGCGGAGCTGACAGCGGCTCCGGCGAGTCGTTACCGGGGCTGACCGGCCCACGCGATGTGGTGGCGGTGCAGCCAGTCCTGCTTGGCCTGCTGCCGCGCCGAGCTCATCGCCCGGAGGCCGATCGGCATCATCGCGTCGCGGAGCGCGCGGGTCGGGCGGGAGGTGAGCGCGGCGGCAGTCCTGTTCCACGGGGCGGTAGCCGCGCGGGTGGGGCTCTCCGCGATCGAGGCGAAGACTGCCGACCTGATAGACCGGCTCGGGCCGCTCACGGCGCGTCAGATCGCGGCGGAGGCGGGGCTCGCGCCGACGTCGGTCACCGGCCTGATCGACCGGCTGGAGCGCAAGGGCTTCGCGCGCCGCGTACCGAATCCGGCGGACGGGCGCGGCGTGCTTGTCGAGTTCGTCCCGGAGAGCCGGGCCGCGTTCATCCCCTACTTCATGGACGTCGTCGGGCGGCTCCAGCGCTGATGGCGGACTATTCGGACGCGGAACTGGTGGCGATCGCCGACGTCATGTCCCGTGCGGCGCGCGCCCAGCACCAGGTCACCGCGCAACTGCCGGACTGACAGAACACCAGCACGATCACAATCGATCTTCCCGCTCCCGCGGTGGCCCGGCCCGTTTGCTCCCGCGGGCAAACCGGAGCGCCGGGCTCCGCTGGCGCTCCGCACGTCGCTCCGGAGCCGGTTCCGCGGTGGTTGCGGAAGACCTCAGCGCAGCCAGGACCGCCCGGTCGGTGCCAGTCGCAGGTGCTCGGTCCGGCCCGGAGGCAGCGTGGCCGGGTCGAATGCGTCCCGGGTCAGCGCCGCGGCCACGTGCTCGCCGGTGCGCACCGGGAGCGCGGGATAGTCGTTCTCCTCGTCTGCCGAGACCAGCGTGAGCAGCGAAGACGGCACCTCGGGGACCGTGTCGAAGGGCGCGTCCGCGTATCGGACGGTCAGCCGCAGCACCGTGTCCGGTGAGGGCGCGCCGACGGGTGGGCGGGCGCCGGTGTCCGGGGTGAACGGCGTGACCGTGCGGAGCAGGAGCACGTCGTCCCAGGCGACCATGGTCCGGTTCGCGTCGCGGCGGTGCTTCGTCCACACCGGGCCGCCGTAGAACGCCTCAAGCGCGGCGCGCCGGGCCGCCATGCTCGCGAAACCCCGCAGCCAGACGAAACGGTCCGGGTCGTCGAGGTCGCGGAACTGGCCGAGCACCACCGCGCCGACCTCGTCCTGCGACTCCAGGAACTCGCGGTCGAAGAGCGAGATCAGGTCCTCCCGTGCGCCCGGGTGCAGGGCGTAGCGACGCAGCTCGATAAGCATGCCCGCACCCTACGGCCTTGCACCGACATTTTCATTCCAGATACGCTTGGCATCCGAATGCCAATAACATGTGGAGTACTTCGTGGAACTCGACCTGACCGTTCCTGAGCTGCTGGAAGATCCGATCGCCGGGTACGACCGGGCGCGCGAGGCCACGCCGGTGGTGCGGCTGAGTACGCCGCCGTTCGGCACGATGTGGGGCGTCACCCGCTACGCCGAGGCCCGCGCGATGCTCACCGACCCGCGCTTCGCACCGTCCGCCGAGAGCTTCCTGCGCGCGGCCGTGCCGGAGCACTGCCGCCCCTACATGCGCACCATGCAGGAGCGGGACGGGCCGGAGCACCGCCGGCTGCGCGGACTGGCCCGGCCCGCGTTCACGCCACGCAAGGCCGAGGAGCTGCGCCCGCGCATCGCCCCGCTGGTCGGCCGGCTCCTTGACGAGCTGCCAGGTGACGGCGCCGATCTGCTCACCCAGGTCGCCCAGCCGCTGCCGATGGAGGTCATCTGCGAGCTGGCCGGCGTACCGGAGGAGGAACGCGGCCGCTGGCGCGAGCACGGCGCCGTGATCCTCTCCGGCGACGGCCGCGCGCTGATGGCCCGGGTACCCGAGATGATCGAGGACGCGAAACGGGCGGTGACGAGCGGCGACGACGGCCTGATCGGCATGCTGGCCGCGGCGCGACCGGACCGGCTCACCCAGGAGGAACTGGTCACGCTGGTCTGGCACCTGATGCTGGCCGGCCAGGTGCCGGCGAACCTGATCGCCAACTCGGTCGCGACGCTGCTGTCCGAGCCCGGCCTGCTCGACCTGCTGCGCGCGGAGCCGGCGCTGCTCCCCGGTGCGGTCGAGGAACTCACCCGGTGGCAGCCGCCGCAGATGTTCACCATCCCGCGGTTCGCCGCCGAGGAGGCCGAGATCGGCGGCGTGCTCATTCCGAAGGGCGCGCCGGTCACGGCCGTGCTGCCGGCCGCGAGCCGGGACCCGCGCGTCTACACCGACCCGGAGCGGCTGGACCTGCGCCGGCTGGAGGCGCCGCATCTGGGGTACGGCCACGGCCCGCACTTCTGCCTCGGCGCGCCGCTGGCCCGGGTGCAGACAGAGGTGGCGCTTGCCGCGCTGCTCGACCGGTTCCCCCGCCTGAGCCTGGCGGTGGACCCGGCCGAGCTGCCCTGGGTGGCGGACCCGGCCACCCGGCGGCTGTCCTCGCTGCCTGTGGGTTTCTAGCGGTTACGCCGCTTGAACGTGCGGGCGTAGTCCTGGAAGCGGGCCTTCGCGATCACCGCGCGGTCGGGGGTGCGGAACACGATGCCCTCGGCCGCGAGCCCGCCGGACTCGTCAAGCGCCACGAGCGTGGCCGGCAGCCGGTCGGTGAGCAGCGCCTGCATCTTCTCCAGGTCGGTGGGCAGCTCCGCCGCGTCAAGCGTGAACAGCCGCGGCGTCAGTTCCACGCCGGCCTCCGCCGCGATCGCGTGCAGCGCGTCCTCGTCCGCCCAGGGCTGGCCGCCGCTCTCCCGCCATGCCGAGATCTCCTGCGGCGGCGCGGCGAGCAGGCCGGCGTAGCCGCTGATGAGCGCGGCGTCGAAGAGCCGCCAGCCGATCGCGCCGCGCGTGCTGTACTGCTTCGCGTGGCCGCCGATCTTGCCGCCGTAGAGCTCCAGGTAGAGCACGCGGATCAGGTCGCCGGTCACCGGGGGCAGCGCCTCGGCCAGCGGCTTGAGGTTCTCCACGATGCCCTGCGACGGGTTGCCGATCAGGTCGCCCCTGGCGTAGAGCAGCTCCTCGCGCGAGCCGAGCAGGTAGTCGCCGCCCGGGAGCTGGATGATCCGCGAGTTGGTGCCGTCGACCTTCTCGGTGGCCAGGACCGGGCCGGTGAACGGCACCGCGGTGTCGAGCAGGCCGCCGTTCTTCGGGTCGAGCTCGTGGTAGGTGGGGATCGACGGGTACTTGGTCAGAGAGTTCAGGGCTCGCAGGTCGGTGGTGCGAACGTCAAGGTTCATCGTCGATCCTCCTCGTAAAGATCGTGGTCGTCCCGGCAACGATCGCAAGTGGGTGCAATCCCGGCAAGCGAGAAAACGGGCCTCGGAAACACCCCGGAAACCGACGGATGATCGTACGCCAGGTAAAGTTTTGGGATCTTAGACGACGTTGATCCGTTCATCGGTACCGCGGCCACCGACCTGCCCCGGTCCGAGGGTCTGGCAGCAACCTGGTGGTGGCCGAAGCCGCAGGTCGGAAACACGCATCCCGGCGCCACCTCCCCGCTCGGCATGGTCTCCGCCTGTGCCTACTCCGGCGCCTATCCCACGGGGTACGGCACCTACGCCAAGAACACCGAGGGCGTGCCGGAGCAGATGTTCGACCGGATGCAGGCGTCCGGCTTCACGCACTTCCAGCAGTCCGGCACCGGCGCGATCCGCAAGTACTACAACTACGTGCGCGTCACGCCGATGGTCCAGCCGCTTGACGATCTGGGGCAGGCCTGGCCGCTGCACGACGAGACGGCCGAGCCCGGCTTCTACGCGGCCACGCTCGACACCGGCATCCGCTCCGAGATCACGGTCGGCGACAAGGTCGCTGTGCACAGGTACACGTTCCCCAGGCACAGCAGCGCGCGCGTCGTGATCGACATGTCCTGCGGCGGCCTCGCGATCGAGCTCGGCCGCACCGTACCGCTGCGCGCCCAGGTGGAGAGCCTCGGCCAGGGCCAGGCGCAGGGCACGGTCTGGATGGAGGGCGTGCCGCTCTCCGTCTTCATGCAGATCGACACGCCGCGCTGGCGCCAGATGCTCTGGTACGACCGCCGCCTGATCAACGGTGGCACCCGGCTTGACTTCGACAGCATCCGGAACACCACGCTGCGCCCGTTCGGCATGCTCTTCATGGGCCCGACGCTTGCCGGCCAGACCGTCGAGATCCGGATGGGCTTCTCGCTGCGCGGCCACGAGCAGGCCCGGCGCAACCTGGAGAAGGAGTGCGGCACGGACACGTCCGCGTTCGACCTGGTGCGCTCGCGGACCCGCGCGCGCTGGGGCGACCACCTGGACCGGGTGCAGGTCGAGGGCGGCACGCCTGCCCGCCGCACGGTGCTCGCCACCTCGCTCTACCACTCGCTGATCAAGCCGTGCTTCGGTGACGACGAGTCCCCGTTCTGGCCGGACTCCGGGCCGTACGCGTTCGACGTCTGCACGATGTGGGACATCTACAAGACCCAGCTGCCGCTGCTCTCCGCGATCGCGCCGGACCGGGCCACCGACCTGCTCGAGTCGCTGATCCGGGTGTGCGAGGAGGAGGGCAACTTCCCGATCGGGTACCGGATGGCGCGCGGCGCGGACCGGTTCTTCCGGCAGGGCAGCGCGCTCGCGCACACCGCGCTTGCGGACGCGCACGCGCTCGGCCGTGAGGGCCTGGACTGGAACTGGGCGCTTGTGCACATGGTCGACGACCTGCGCCGGATGTACGGCGAGGACTTCTGGGAGCACGGCGTCGTGCACCCGATCAGTCACACGCTTGATCTGTCCTACGCGCACTACGCGACCGCGAAGGTGGCCCGTGCGCTCAACGACCGCCGTCTCGCCGAGGATCTTGAGGAGCGCAGCCGCGGGTGGCGCAATGCGTTCGACCCGGAGACCGGTCTGCTGCGTGACTCGGAATTTTACGAAGGTGGAAAGTGGAATTATTCTTTCCGACTTCTGCACGACATGCGGGCGCGCATCGCACTCGCGGGTGGTGACGAGGCCTTCACCCGCATCCTCGACCAATTTTTCGGGTTCGGAGCGGACCCGGTCACCCAACCGGGACGTGCCCCCAAACCGTCCGAGATGGCCGCCGGATATGCGCTGAACCGGTTCGAGGGATTGAACAATGAGCCGGATATGGAAGCGCCCTGGGCGTACCACTACGCCGGCCGCCCGGACCGTACCGCCGAGGTGGTGAACGCGGCTCTGACCTGGCAGTTCGGCACCGGGCGGGGCGGTCTTCCGGGCAATGACGACTCCGGTGGCCTGAGTTCCTGGTACATCTGGGCGTCGCTTGGCCTTTTCCCGGTCGCGGGTCAGAATCTTTTTCTGATCAATTCGCCCGCGTTCCGGAGTGCGATGATCCGCACCGGCGAGGGCGAGTTCGTCATTGAGACCAGTGGACACCGCGACTCACCGATCGGGGTGGATGGTATTGATCGGACACCGCCGGTCCAGTACGTTCAGGCCGCCACCCTCAACGGCAGGCCCCTGGAAGCCACGCACCTGAGTGCCGCGGACATTCACCGCGGCGGAAGGCTGCAGCTCACCCTGGGTCCGGAGCCGTCCTCGTGGGGGCGCGGGATCCGTCCGCCGTCCCTGTCAGACTCGGCGGCAGCACCTTAAAGGGAAAGACCATGAAATACCCCCGCCGCCGCCTCGTGATCGTGGTCCGGGCCGATCCGGTGATCTGCGGCCATTCGGGCGAAGCGCGTAACCTCGCCGAGGTCGCGCTGACCCGTGGGTTCGACGACGTGCGCCTGCTGACCTGGACGATCCCCACGCTTCAAGCGGCCGGGCTGCCGCTTAAGCCGCTGGACCGGCTGTTGCCGTACAGCGACGGCATCACCGTCGAGCGCCCCGAGCCGGTCGGCGACTACCGCGTGCCGGACGGCCGCCACCTGGCCGGTCTCACCGGCCGGCTTGTCGAGCTGCTCGCGGAGCCGGTGCCGACCACGGTCCTGTCCATGTACACCGTGCCGCACACGCAGGTGGTCAACGACGCGGTCAACGCGGCCCGGGCGGCCGGCTTCGCGCCGGACGTCTACACGATCGCGAAGGCGGTCGGGTCCGACGTCACGAACGTGATCCGCAACTGCCTGCGCGAGGACCGGTTCGGCGCGGCCACCGTGCTGTTCACCCAGTTCCTGGCCAGCGACGAGGTGGTCGCCGTCTCCGATTACACGCGGGACGAGATCATCGCCTCGGCCGAGGAGGTCGACGCGAAGGTCGGGACGCGGTTCGCGGAGGAGTGCCGTCGCCGTGTGACGGTCAGCTACCCGCCGATCGACGCGTCCGCCTACCTCGACCTGGACCCGGCCGCGGTCGACGCCGCGCTGGCCCGGCGTGGCCTGGAGCGGGACGGCTACGTGCTGTTCCTGTCCCGGGTGGCGCGGGCCAAGGGCATCTACGACCTCGTCATGGCGTACGGCCAGATGGAGTGCCGGGACCGGGTGAAGCTGGTGATAGCGGGTAACGGCCCGGCGCTCGAGCACATCCAGGCGATGGCCAAGGAGGACGAGAACATCATCTTCCTGACCGATGTGGACGACGACGAGAAGCCGCTGCTGATGAACGGTTGCGCGGCGTACGCGCTGCCGACCAAGCCGGAGCCGGACTTCGTCGAGACGTTCGGCATCGCGCTGTCCGAGAAGGGCCTGGCCGGTGGCGGCCCGATCATCACGGCGCTTACCGGCGGCACCGGCGAGGCGGTCGGTGACGCCGCCGTCATCATCGAGGCCGGCGACGTGGCGGGCATCGCCGCGGCCGTCGACCGGGTGGTGCTGCAGATGTCCGCCGAGGAGCGTCGTGACCTGGAAATCCGCGCCCGGGCCCACGCGATGACGTTCGACCGCGGCCGGGTCTTCGACGACCTGTTCCCGGAGAAGCCGTCGATCGTGGCCGCCTGACCGAGCCCGTCGCTCGCGCCGCCTGACCGGGTTTTGGATCTAGGCCTGGCCTCCGCTGAACCGCCGGCCCGCGGGAGCGTGCGGGCCGGACCACCGCGTGAGCGGGACCATGAATTGTGAAAAGCCGCGCCGCCGGACCCTTGCGGGGAATCCGGCGGCGCGGTTTCGGGGGTGCGTTGGTCTGGCGGTGAGGCTTAGAAGCCGCCGACCGTGACGCCGTAGGCGTTGAGCGCCTCGACGACCGGCTGGAAGTAGGTCACGCCACCGCTGGAGCAGTTACCCGAGCCGCCCGAGGTCAGGCCGTAGGCGACCGAGCCGCGGTACAGCGGGCCACCGGAGTCGCCCGGCTCGGCGCAGACCGTGGTCCGGATCATGCCGGTGACCGAGCCCTGCGAGTAGTTGACAGTGGTGTTGAGCGCGGTCACCGAGCCGGTACGGGTACCGGTGGTGCTGCCGCGGCGGGTGACCGCGGTGCCGACGGCCGGGGTGGCCGCGGAGGAGATCGTCTGGCTGCCGACCGCGCTCGGGTGCGCGATGGACGTGTTGGTGTACCGGACGATGCCGTAGTCGTTGCCCGGGAAGCTGGTGCCGGACCGGGTGCCGAGCGTGGTGGAGCCGTTGGTCCAGGTGGCGCCCGCATTGGTGCAGTGGCCGGCGGTCACGAAGTAGTACGTGGAGCCGGACCGGGCGTTGAAGCCGAGCGAGCAGCGGCTGCTGCTGGTGTAGATCGCGTCGCCACCGGTGATGGTGGGGGTGAGAGCGCCGGTGTACTCGAGGCGCGCGGCCGAGCCGGCCTTGTCGACAGTGGCCTTGAGCACGGCCACCTGGGCCGGCGTGACCGACGGGTCGACGGAGACGACGACCTGGTTCGCGATGGTGTCGGTCGCCCAGGCCGTGCCGGCGTAGGGCGTCTTGTTCAGGTCCGCGATCACGGCGTCGAGCTTCGCGTTGCTGTAGGTGACGGTCTTGGCGACCGCGCCCTCGGCCCGGACCGCGCGGGCGGCCGTGGCGTCCGTGACGGTGATGACCATGCGGCCGGTGGCCGCGTCGAGGTAGGTGCCGGCGGTGCGGTCGGCGCCGAGGTCGGCGGCGAGCGTGGTCGCCTTGTCCGCGTGCGCCTCGGTGAGGAGCGTCGGGGCGGCCTGGGCGTTGGTGGGGGCGATCAGGGCACCGACGATGACGGCGGGCGCGGCGAGGATGGTCGCTGAGCGCCGGATCGAGGAGCTTGTGGATCTCACGTGGTCCTCCGTGGGGGGTACGGATCGGCAGCGGACATTCCACTCATTAGGGGAGAGTTACCGCCCCAGATGTGGAAAGACTTCCATCGGTCAATGCCCCTCACAAGGCCTATTTCCTGCATGAGGTACTACGCGGTATGGGGCACCTGAGCTGCTTAAACGGCCCGGAACGCATTGATCCGGGCCGTTTGTCATGAAGGGTGCAAGGGAAAACCCTTAGGGAATGTTCACCCCGTAGACCGCGAGCACCTCGTCCACCGGCTGGAAATAGGTGGTACCGCCGCCGGGGTGAGCAGCGCGGCGGTAGCGACCGCCGGCAGGGTGAGGGCGGGCAGGGCTCGCCGGGTGAGCGTCACGTAGAGCCTCAAAAGATCGACATTCTCCGATGTCTAGGTGCTTCCGAGGCTTGCCCAAAAGTCGCGAGATTGACAACTGCGGCCATCTATCCGAAAACGCTGCCGTCCTGCGTGTGCCTATAATTCAACAGTCGATGAGATTGGAGGTGCGCTATGAGTCGCACCGAGATCAACACGGATGTCTGCGTCGTCGGCGGCGGCCCCGCCGGCCTGATGCTCGGCCTGCTGCTGGCCCGCGCCGGCGTCCGGGTGACGGTCCTCGAGAAGCACGCGGACTTCCTGCGCGACTTCCGCGGTGACACCGTCCACCCGTCCACGCTTGGGCTGATCGCGGAGCTGGGTCTCGCGCCGAAGGCGGAGGAGCTGCCGCACCGCAAGGTCCGCAACGTCACCATCACGTTCGCGGACGGCACCCGCCGGATCGCGGACTTCACCCGGCTCCGGGGCTGGCCGCCGTACCTGATGTTCGTCCCGCAGTGGGACTTCCTGGAGATGCTTGCCGCCGAGGCAGCCCGGCACGAGACGTTCACGCTGCTCCGCGAGACCGAGATGACGAGCCTGCTCCGCGACCCGGACGGCGTCGTGCGCGGCGTGCGGGCCGGCGAGCTCACGGTCAACGCCACGCTCACCGTCGCCTGCGACGGAAGATCATCGAGGGTACGCGGCGAGCTCGGCCTCACCCCCGTCGAGTTCGGCGCGCCGATGGACGTGCTGTGGTTCCGCCTGCCGCGCGCCGAGACCGACCCGGACGGCGTGCAGGGCCTGGTCGGCGCCGGGGGAGCGCTGATCTCGATCGACCGGGGGAGCTACTGGCAGATCGCGTACCTGATCCAGAAGGGCGCCTACGACACGGTCGTCGCGGAAGGGCTTGACGCGTTCCGTGCCCGGGTGACCGCGCTCTTCCCCGCGCTCGCCGACCGCGTCGACCAGATCACCTCGTTCGACGACGTCCGCATGCTCACCGTCCAGGTCGACCGGCTGCGCCGCTGGCACGTGCCAGGCGCGCTGCTGATCGGCGATGCCGCGCACGCGATGTCCCCGATCGGCGGCGTCGGCATCAACCTCGCGATCCAGGACGCGGTCGCCGCCGCCCGGCTGCTCGCGCCCGCGCTCACGGCCGGGCGGCTCACCGAGGCGGACCTGGCCGCGGTGCAGCGCCGCCGCATGCTGCCCACCCGCGTGGTGCAGCGCGTGCAGCGGATCGCGCAGCGCGGCATTGTCGCGCCGCTGCTGCGCACCGAGCGGCCTGTCAACGCGCCGCTGCCGTTCCGGGTGCTGGACCGGTTCCCGGTGCTGCAGGGCATCCCGGCCCGGGTGATCGGCGTCGGCGTCCGGCCCGAGCACGCCCCCACGCTCACCGCGCCGGACCGGTATTCTGCGCGGTCGTGAGACTGGACACTCTGGACCCCGACGCCCCGCTCGACGATCTGGAACCGCTGCGCGACGTGATCGGCGGCGCACGCGTGGTCGGGATCGGTGAGACCACGCACTTCGTGCGCGAATATCAGCTGCTGCGTCACCGGCTGCTGCGGTTCCTGGTCGAGCGGATGGGCTTCACGGCCTATGCGCAGGAGTCCGGCTTCAGCGAGGGCCTCGCGCTGGCGTCCTGGGTCGCCGGCGGGCCGGGCGACTTCCCGGCCGGCGGGCTTACCTACCGGTTCGGCAACGCGCCGGAGACCCGGGCCACGTTCGAGTGGATGCGGGCGTCCGGCGCGGTCCGGTACGCCGGGCTCGACCTCCCGGCCGGCCTCGCCTCGCTGCTGCCGGCGCTTGACCACCTGGAGGCCTACGCGGCGGAGGCGGACCCGGGCGCCCGCGACCTGATCACCGAGGCGCGTGCGTTCGCCGCGATCTGGGCGACGCCCCACACGATGACCGCGTTTGCGGCCTACGCGGCGATGAGCGCGGCGGACCGGGACCGGCAGACAGTGCTGCTCGCGGACCTCGCCGCCCGCTTCGACGCGCTCTATCCGCTGCACGTGCGGCGCGTGGGCCGGATCGCCCAGGCCACCGCGCGGCACGAGTTGCGCCTCGCCGTGCTACTTGACCAGCAGTTACGTGCCCAGGCCCGCGCCGCGACCGGGGACCTCGCGCAGCTTGTGGTAAACGCGCGGGACGCGGCGATGGCCGAGACCGCACGCCTGCTGCTGGCCCGCGGCGAGCGCCTGGTGATCGGCGCCGCGAACTCGCACCTGACCCGGGTCCCACTGCCAAGCATCGGCCTTGAGCTGCCCACACTCGGCAGCCATCTCGCGGCCGATCTGGGGGACGACCTCCTGGTGATCGCGCTGACAGCCGTGGGTGGCCGCACCACGGCGCGCCGGCCGGCACCGAGCGCGCCCGACGGCATCGAGGTGATCGGCGTCGATCTCGCACCTCCGGTCGAGGGCAGCATCGAGGCGCTGCTTGCCGACGACGTGCCGGTCATCGCCGATGTCCGCGATCTGAAAGCCGATCGCAGCCGCCTGATGGACACCTACCAGGAACTGGCGGTCGCGGAGTCGTACGACCTGGTCGCCTGCCTGCCGACGATCACCCCGACCACGCGCTGAGGCACGTCCCCAGTCGTACCCCCCGGGGTTGTGGCGTGGGGACTGTGGGGTTTCCCTGATTCGGGGGTGGGGGCTCCGGTGGTGTCCTTATCGGCATGAACACACAGACGCGAACGCCGGTCATCTTCCTCCACGGCCTCTGGCTCCACGCCACCTCCTGGAACTCCTGGATCGAGAAGTTCACCGCCGAGGGGTACGCGCCGATCGCGCCCGGCTGGCCCGGCGTCCCGGACACGGTGGCCGAGGCGCGGGAGAACCCGGAGAGCATCGCCGACCACGGGATCGACGACGTGGTGGCGCACTACGCGGAGATCATCCGCGGGCTTGAGGAGGCGCCGATCCTGGTCGGGCACTCGTTCGGCGGGATGATCGCGCAGAAGCTGCTCGGGCAGAACCTGGGGCGGGCGGCGGTGGCGATCGACGCGGCGCAGATCAAGGGTGTGCTGCCGTTGCCGCTGTCGGCGCTGCGGGCGACGTTGCCGGTGTTCCGGAACCCGGCGAACCGGCATCGCGCGGTGTCGCTTACTGCTGAGCAGTTCCGGTTCGCGTTCGGCAACGCGATCCCGCAGGCGGAGTCGGACGCGCTGTTCGACAGGTGGACGATCCCGGCGCCGGGTAAGCCGCTGTTCGAGGCGGCGGCCTCGAACGTCAGCCCGCACTCTCCGGCGAAGGTCGACACGGAGAACGGCTCGCGGGGGCCGCTGCTGCTGATGACCGGCGGACGCGACAACACCGTCCCGGAGGCGGTCGTCCGGGCGACGTTGAAGCAGTACCGGCACTCCGGCGCGGTCACGGACCTCACCGAGTTCCCCGGCCGGGGCCACTCGCTGACGATCGACAGCGGCTGGACCGAGGTCGCCGACACCGCGCTGACCTGGCTCCGCCGCCAGGGCCTCTGAACACCTCTCACCCGTACCGACGAAGGAGCTTGATCGTGGATCTCAACCTGTCCGGGAAGAGCGTGATCGTGACCGGCGCGAGCCGGGGCATCGGACTGGCAGTCACCACGCTCTGACCCGAACCCGGCCGCTCATCTCGGCGGTGCACCATCCGGCCGGTCCCCGCCCCTGGCGAGGACCGGCCGAGGCGTTCAGGTGGTCGGGGCCGGGTCGGCAGCGGGGGTGGCGGCCGGCGTGGCGTCCGCGAAGTAGTCCTCGCGGGAGGTGCTGTCCTCGCCCTCGACCACGTGCATGGACCGCAGGATCGGGGTGGCGATCGCCGCGACAAGCAGGTTGACCGCGACGGCGACCAGACCCACGTAGATCGTCTTCGTGGTGTCGAAGCCGAACTGGGACAGCGGGAACGCGGACCCGCCGAAGTGGGCACGGCCGGTGGCGGCGTTCGGGATCCGGTAGAGCATCCACATGCCGAGCCCCATGCCGGCCACCCAGCCGGCGATCAGCGCGCCGCGGTGCAGCCAGCGCGTGTAGAGGCCGAGCGCGACCGCGGGCAGCGTCTGCAGGATGATCACGCCGCCGATGAGCTGCAGGTCGATCGAGAACTGCGGGTCGAGGAAGACGATGCAGGCCACGGCGCCGACCTTGACCACGAGCGACGAGATCTTCGAGACGTTCGCCTCCTGGGCGGGGGTGGCGTCCTTGCGCAGGTACTCCTTGTAGATGTTGCGGGTGAACAGGTTCGCCGCGGCGATCGACATGATCGCGGCCGGGACCAGCGCGCCGATGCCGACCGCCGCGAACGCGACGCCCGCGAACCAGGCCGGGAACTGCTGGTCGAAGAGCAGCGGCACGACAGTGTTCGTGTCGAGCGTGCCCTCGCGCGCGCCGGGCAGCGGCTTCACGCCCGCGGCGATCGCCATGAATCCCAGTATCGCGATCAACCCCAGCAGCAGGCTGTACGCCGGGAGCGCGGACATGTTCCGTTTGATCACGCCCCGGTCGCGGCTGGCCAGCACGCCGGTGATCGAGTGCGGGTAGAGGAACAGCGCCATCGCGGAGCCGAGCGCAAGCGTGATGTACTGCAGCTGGTTGTTGGCGTTGAGCGTGATCCCGTCATTCGGCGCGGGCGAGGCCGCGAATTTCGCCTCCGCCGCGTCGAAGATGGACCCCCAGCCGCCCAGCTTGGACGGCAAGTAGAGCACCGCCACGATGATCACTATGTAGATCAGCGTGTCCTTGACGAACGCGATCAGCGCCGGCGCCCGCAGCCCGGACTGATACGTGTAGGCGGCCAGGATCGCGAACGCGATGATGATCGGCGTGTGCCGGGCCAGCGCGGAGTCACCTGTCACGCCCATCGTCTTCAGCACCGCCTCGATGCCGACAAGTTGCAGCGCGATGTAGGGCATGGTCGCCGCGATGCCGGTGATCGCGATCAGCAGCGCAAGCGTCGGCGAGGCGAACCGGGCGCGGACGAAGTCGGCAGGCGTGACGAACCCGTGCCGGTGCGACACCGACCAGAGCCGGACCAGCACCAGGAACACGAGCGGGTAGACGACGATGGTGTACGGCACCGCGAAGAACCCGGCCGCGCCCGCGCCGAACAGAAGCGCCGGCACCGCGACGAAGGTGTACGCCGTGTAGAGGTCACCGCCGACCAGGAACCAGGTGATCCACCCGCCGAAGTTGCGGCCGCCGAGGCCCCACTCGTCCAGGTGGTTGAGGTCCTTCGGCGCCCGCCACCGGGCCGCGACGAAGCCCATGCCGCTGACCAGCAGGAACAGCACGGCGAAGACGACGATCTGCACGATGTGGTCGCTCATCGCCGC
The DNA here is from genome assembly GCF_044454585.1 of Catenuloplanes sp. NPDC051500. NCBI lineage: Bacteria > Bacillati > Actinomycetota > Actinomycetes > Micromonosporales > Micromonosporaceae > Catenuloplanes > Catenuloplanes sp. NPDC051500. The sequence goes on along the minus strand of NZ_JBITDX010000001.1, from coordinate 662,086 downwards.
GTCCCCCGCCCGGTCATCCGGTAAACGAGCGTGGTGGTGGAGACGCCGAGCACGATGAACGCCAGCTGCAGCCAGTAGAACATCGGGAATCCCAGCAGCCGCGGGTCGTCGTGGTTGAACAGCGGCGTGGTCAGCGGCACCACGATCGGGATGATCAGCAGCCAGTTCCACGGGCTGCGGTCGCTTGTCGCCTGGACCGGCGCGGTCGCCGCGGCCTCGGTGGGGGAGATGTCCGGATCTGGCGTCGGTGGCTCGGCCATGAATGTGCTACCTCCTGCAAATGGCGTGCGTCAGGAGGCGGCGGGGGCGCGCCGCCCTCCGGTGCAACGATCACTCTTGGGCGCGGGGAGACTACCCATCGGCAGAAGAGTGCTGGGAAGTGACGCAGTTCACATTTGCGGCAAGTGGTTGAGTGCCTGCGCCCGGCGGCCATAGATCGAGATCACGATCATCCGCTGGTACGCCGAACGCCCGCGCCCCGCAACGTCAGGGGCACGGGCGTCTCGTGGTGGATCAGGCCAGGTGGGCCGTGTCGTTCACGGTGCGGACCGCCACGTTGCCGTCCGGCCAGCTGTCCACGATGGAGATGCCGGCCGGCTCCAGGTAGAGCCGGTGCAGGAACGCGTCGGACGCGGCCAGCGCGTCCTGCAGCAGCAGCTTGATCGGCGAGACGTGGCTGACCACCGCGATCGTGGCGCCCTCGTGCGCGGCAAGCACCGCGGCCCTGGCCCCCCGGATCCGCTTCGCGACCGCCTTGAACGACTCGCCCCCGGGCGGCGCCACAGCGGTCGACTCAAGCCAGCGGCGCATCTCGTCCGGCCACCCCTCGCGTACCTCCGCGAAGGTCTTGCCCTCCCAGTCGCCGAAGTCGCACTCGATGAAGCCGGGTTCGACAAGCACCGGCACGTCACCTGCGGCGCGCGCGATTTCCGCGGCGGTCGCGGCGCACCGGGCCAGCGGCGAGGTGACCACGGCGGCCAGGTCAGGCGCGAGCGCGGCGATCCGGCGCGCGGCGGCCTCGGCCTGTTCCTGGCCGTGCGCGGAGAGCGGCACATCACCGCGGCCGGAGTAGCGCTTCTCCGCGGTCAGGGCGGTCTCGCCGTGCCGGACCAGGATCATCCGGGTCGCGGCCGCCATCGACGGCGGCGCCCAGGACCGAGGCGTGGCGACCGCGGCCGGCGCGGGGGCGGCAGTCATCGGCGACACGCCGCGCTCGCCGTCCATCGCCTTGTTCGCGAGCGCGTCCGCGGCCTTGTTCTGCTCGCGCGGGATCCAGGCGAACCGGACCGCGTCGAACGTGTCGACAAGCCGGGCGGCCGCGGCGGCGAGCGGGCGCAACCCCGGGTTCTTGATCTGCCAGCGGCCGGACATCTGCTCGACCACCAGCTTGGAGTCCATCCGCACGTCGACCTCGGTTGCGCCGAGCTCGCCGGCCGCCTCCAGCCCGGCAATCAGACCCGAGTACTCCGCGACGTTGTTTGTGGCGACGCCGACCGAGTCGAACCGCTCCGCCAGGACCTGGCCGGTGGCGGCCTCGAAGACCACCGCGCCGTACCCGGCCGGGCCGGGGTTGCCCCGCGACCCGCCGTCCGCCTCGACGATGACGCGCAGGCTCACAGGCCGGACTCCGCGGTCCGCACCATGATCCGGCCGCACTCCTCACAGCGCACCACGTCGTCGGCCGGGGCGCCCTTCACCCGGTGCAGCTCCTGGCCGTACAGCTCCAGGCGGCAGCCGCCGCAGCGACCGGCCCGGAACAGCGCGGCGCCGAGCCCGGCGTTCGCCTCGCGGAGCCTGTCGTAGAGCGCGACCAGGTCACCGGGGAGGTCCGAGGCGAGCGGCGTGCGCGCCTTCGCCTTGAACTCCTCCTCCTTGGCGATGTTCGCCAGCGCCTCCTCGCGGCGGGCCTCGGCCGCGGCCCGGGCCTCCCGCGCGGTGACCTGGCGGCCGGCGATCTCGTCGAGCGCTGCCTGGGCGGTCTCCCGCTGCTCCATCAGCTCCAGTTCCTGATCCTCCAGCTCGCTCTGCCGGCGGGTCAGGCTGGCCACCTCGTGCTGCAGTGCCTCCAGCTCGCGGGCCGGGCCGGTGCCGGCGGCCAGGCGGTCGTCGTCCTTCCGGCGGCGGATCCGGACCTGGTCGATGTCCTTCTCCAGGCGGGCGATGTCCCGGTCGAGGTCGTCCACCGTGACCTGGGCGCGCACCCGCTCGTCCTCAAGCGCGGAGAGGCTGCGGGCCAGCGAGTCGAGCTCGGCGAACTCCGGAAGCGTCTTCCGCCGGTGTGCGAGCTGGGCCAGGGAGGTGTCGATAGCCTGCAGATCAAGCAGACGGCGTTGGGCTTGCGGCGCGGCCTTCACGACGAGGGCTCCTTCTTCTGTTCAGTTGAGAGCGGGGACGCCGCGTGCAGCGTCCAGGGGTCGGTGTCCAGGTCTGAGACGATCACCTCGACCGGATGCTCAGCGCGCAACCAGGCTGCCACGTCGTCGCACCAGGGGCGTTCGGTGGCCCAGTGCGCCGCATCGAGCAACGAGGGGCCGCCGGCGGCGAGGTGATCACTGGCGACATGGTGCCGGAGGTCGGCGGTCAAGTATGCATCGGCGCCGGACGCGGTCGCCCGCGCCAGGAAGGAGTCGCCGGAACCACCACAGACCGCGAGGGTACGGATGATCCGCTCCGGATCGCCCGCGGAGCGTACCCCCCAGGCTGTCTTCGGCAGTTGATCTGCTGCTTTCCTGGTCAGCTCCGCGAGTGTGAGCGGCACCGGGAGCGTGCCCACCCGGCCGAGGCCGAGCGCCGGGTCGTCCGGGCGCGGCGCGAGCGGGCGCAGATCCGCCAGGTCGAAGAGCGCGGCAAGCGCGTCCGACACGCCGGGATTCGCCGCGTCCGCGTTGGTGTGCGCGGTGAACAGGGCGACCCCGCCCTTGATCAGACGGTGCACCAGGCGGCCGCCGGGCGTGGTCGGCGCGACAGACGTCACGCCCTTGAACAGCAGCGGGTGATGCGCCACGATCAGGTCCGCGCCGACGTCGAACGCCTCGGCGACCGTCTCGTCCACCACGTCGACCACGCAGAGGACACGGCGCACGGCCGCGTCCGGGTCGCCGAGAACCAGCCCGATGTGGTCCCACTGCTCCGCCAGGGCCGGCCGGTAGCGTGCCTCGAGGGCGGCCACCAGCCGGCCTACTGTCGTTTCCGATGTCACGGCGAAGACTCTATCGGCCCCGCCTCAGGCCAGGCGGCCGTCCGTGGGGAGCCGCACGCGCAGCACCTCGAGCGTCAGCGCCCAGGGGAACCGGTCGACGTGGCGGTCGCCGGTGCCGGGCGGGTGCAGCTCCACGACGTCGTCGCCGAAGAGCACGCTGACGCCCCACGAGCGCAGCCGGCCGATGTTCTCCAGGAAGGCCGGGTGCGCGGCCATCGCGGAGTTCGTGTACGGCATGGCGACGATCGGCAGGCCCTTGCCGTGGGCCTCCACGAGCAGCCCGAGCGCGAGCGTGTCGGCGATGCCGGCCGCCCACTTGTTGACCGTGTTGACAGTGGCCGGCGCGACGATGATCGCGTCCGGCGCCGGCAGCACGTCCGAATCGCCCGGATTCTTGTAGGTGGTGCGGACCGGGTGACCGGACTGCGTGGCAAGCGCCGCCTCGTCGACGAATTTGTGCCCGTCCGGCGTCGTGATGACGCAGACGTCCCAGCCGTCGGCCCGTGCCAGATCCACCAGGACGCCCACCTTGGCGGCGACCGGGGACCCGCAGGCCACGACGTAGAGCACGCGCCGTGGACCGCCGCCGATCATGGTCGGTAAACCTTCATACGCCCACTCCCATGTGCTCAGCCAACTCGGCGATGGCCGGCGGTGGCGTACCGCGTGTGCGACGGAGCACATCCGAGATGACCGCGTGCGCGATCGGCCGGCAGCGGATCTCCGACGGGGCGAGCCGGTCACCCTCGAGAAGCATCTCGCCCGCCCGCTCCATCTCGCCCATCTGCGAGTATCCGCGGGCGAGGTCGAGGTAGTGATGGGCCCGGCGCTCCGGCAGCAGCGAGTCCAGGCCGCCGGTCTCGGCGATCCGGTCGTGCGTCTCGATCGCCAGCCGGCCGTCGCCCAGCTCGACAAGCGCGGCCGCGCGGTGCAGTTGCACGTTCGTGGGGCCGAACGAGGTCCAGTAGTGGTTCGCGTCGCCGCCGACGTGCTCGGCGACGCGGGTGGCCTCGTTCATCAGATCGTGGACGGTGGCGGTGTCGCCGAGCCGGGCTGCCGCCATGCCGCCCTGGAGCAGCAGCATGCCGTACACGCTGAGGCGCTCGGGCGTGCTGTCGGTGTCACCCGCCGGGGCGATCTGGTTGGCGACGTTCACGTGGATCTCCAGCGCGGGGCGGGCCCGGCCGAGCGCCAGCAGCGAGCTGCCGACCCGGTACGTGGCGACGCCGGCCAGCAGCGGGTCCTCGGCGCGCTGGCAGACCGCGATGGACCGGTCCGCGGCCAGCCAGGACAGCTCGTGCTCGCCAAGTTTGCGAAGCGTGGACGAGGCGATCTGGTACACCTGCCCGAGCAGGTGGGCGGCCTCGGGGCGCTCCGGGTCCGGTGTGGACGTGTCGAGCGCCTGTCCGTCGCGCAGCAGCTTCGGCAGCGCGCGGGCCAGCACGCCGTACTTCGCGTGCTGGAACGTCAGCCAGGCGTGGCTCACCGCCTTGCGCATCTCCGGCAACGGCGGCGCCTGCGGTGTGGCCGCGAAGAACGCGCTGATCTGGTTGTACCGCTCCAGCGCGGAGCGGATCTCCTCCACTTCGACCTGGTCGATGCAGTTCACCGTGTCCGGCCGGCGTTCCGGATCCTTGCCGAGCAGCAGCTGCACGTCGACCTGCAGCACGTCGGCGATCTCGTAGATCACGGAGAACTTGTCGAGTCGGCGTACGCCGCGCTCGACCTTGTCCACCCAGCTCTTCGACTTGCCCAGCCGGTCCGCGAAGACCTGCTGAGACATCTTGCGTCGGCCCCTCCAGTACGCCACTCGGCGTCCGATCGGCAGCTCGTCCACTGGTCCTCCCCTTGCTCACCGTGCTCGATATGGCGGCACCCCGAGCGGAGAAACACGTCTTTGAATTTCCGGTGCCGGTGGGGGTCTTTGGGACGGTCGCACAGCGAGTGTGCTCGCCGGGCTTCCGCCGTTCGTAACTTCATATGCAAGTTGCAACCGGTACGACACTCGATAACGACCACGAGTGCGGCGGGTGACGGCTTGATCACCCGAGAATGTGGATGTCGCCGACCTGGGGGGTTTCTAACGATGCGGTGGAGCGCCCGACCGCCATTCGTTTCGACGAGCTTGTCCGCAATGTCCGGCCTGTTGAAGCGACCGCGCCTGCGCCGGACCGCGCTTCGGTACGCCGATCACGACTGGCCGGTGCTGCCCGGCGCGGCCCTGACCGGCTCCCGGTTCGTCTGCGGCCGGGCCGGATGCCCGACGACGACCTGTCACCCGGCGCTGGAGGCCTGGGAGCGGGAGGCCACTGTCGACCTGGACCGGGTCGCCGCGTGGTGGCAGTCCCGGCCGTACTCGGTGCTGCTTGCCACCGGCCGCACCTTCGACGTACTCGAGGTGCCGGCCCACCTTGGCCTGCGTGTGCTCGGGGCGGCACGCCTGCTGGCCGGCGTGGTCGGCCCGGGGCGAGGGCAGGTGCGCGGCCCGGTCGCGGTCACCCCGACCGGGAGGTGGATGCTGCTCGTCGCGCCAGGTGATCCGCTCCGGCCCGAGCTGGACGAGTGCCTTGACGTGGTCCGGCACGGTCCAGGCTCGTGGATCCCCGCCCCGCCGACCCGGATGCCCGAAGGGCCGGTGCGCTGGGCGGTGACGCCGGAGGAGGTGCAGTGGCGGCTGCCCGACTCGTACGCCGTCCAGGCCATGCTCGTCGACGCGCTCGGGCTCTACGGGCGGCACGCCGACCCCCGGCCGTTACTGCCCCGGCAGCCGACGGGGGCGCGGTACGCGGCTTGAACTCCCATGTCACCGCCTTTCCAGGCGCACGTTCATGATCCAAACGGGTCAAACCGGTACGAGTAGCTGTCAACGTAACGGGCAGGCATGAAGGGGTCGACCCCCCGAACGGCCGACTGGCAGGTGGAAACTTCCACCAGGGAAGTTGCAAGCGGGTTGCCCCGGTTGCAAAACCGACCCCCCCATTGATTCCCAGCCCCCGCGTCCTCATCTTTGTGTGAGCGGTCAGTAACTGACTGTGTTCACACGGTGACGGGAGGGCGAGCATGCGACTCGTTCGCAAACCGGCCCCGCATGCCGACCGGCAGGCGGGGCCGTCGCACGCTCGGCGACCCGAGTCGCCCCCGAGTGACAACCTGACGATTCGTCAAGCTCTCGGCGACGAGGCCGAAGAGCAGGGTGCCACCGCGACGTGGCCGCCGCTACCGCGTCCTCAGCCGACGCGTACCGGTGCGGGGGAAACACAACGGGGGATCACGTACATGAAGCAGATCAGCTTCCGTAAGTCCGGCGAGGAGTTTGCGCCGACGCCGGCCGAGCAGACCGCACCCGCGGACTTCACGGTTCTGGCCAACTCGGTCGTGCGTACGCTGCGTAAGCTCACCGACCTGGACGCCTGGATGGTCGCTCGGGTCGTCGACAAGGAGCAGGTGCTGCTCGCGGCGGACGCGGACGGCCTGCCCATCGCACCCGGCTTCCACCAGGCGTGGGACGAGTCGGTCTGCGGTCTGCTGCTCGGCGGCGGCGCCACGATGCCGCTCGTCGTCAACGACCTCACCACCCTCCCCGGCTACCAGCACTCGATCGCGGACCGCTTGAAGATCGGCTTCTACGCCGGCGCCCCCATGTACGACCGGGACGGCACCCTGATCGGCACGCTCTGCGGCCTGGACCGTACGCCGCACGCGGTCGAGATGCCCGCGCTCGCCGACCTGGTCGCCGTGCAGGCGGCCATGCTCGCCAAGCTGCTCGACGCGGAGCTGCTCAACGCGAAGCACAGGCGTCAGATCGACGGCGAGCTGCTCGGCGTGCACCGCGACGCCCCCACCGGCCTGCCGGACCGCGTCGCCTGGGGCGGCCTGCTCGCCGAACAGGAGGCAGTCGTCCGCCGGTACGGCACCCCCGCCGGCGTCATCGTCATCGGCATCGACGCGGTCGTCACCGCCGGCGCGCTCCGCCGCATCACCAAGGCGCTTCGCGACGAGGGCCGCGCCACCAACGACGCCATCGCGGTACGCCTGGACGGCCGGCACTTCGCGCTGCTCACGCTTGACCGCACCCGCCGTGAGGTCTCCGGCACCGCCACCCGCCTGGAGCGCAGGCTCAACGACCTCAAGGTCCACCCGCGGGTGGGCTGGGCGATGCGCGGTGAGGCCGAGGACCTGCAGGAGACCTGGCGTCTTGCGGACAAGCGCAAGTTCGAGCGCCACCGCGACAGCATGCACGTGGGGGGTTGAGATGACCACGATTGACCTCTCCCGTCCGGGCTCGCACCGCCGCGAGGCCTCGTCGGCGCAGATCGGCCCGTTCCGCATCGCGCTCGCGGTCGCCGCGGTTCTCGCCATCGCGGCGCTGATCTACTGGGACGACGAGCTGCGGCACACCGAGGCCTGCATGTCGGCCTGGCTGGCCCGGCGCAACGGCCTCACGGACGCGACCTGCACCGGCTCGACAGTGCTGTTCATGATCGGTGAATTCCAGAGCGGCGTGACCATCACGCTCGGCTGCACCGTGACGTTCCTGGCCATCCCGTTCCTGCTCGCCACGTCCGGCCTCTTCGTGATCCACCGGGTCTCGCTGATCAAGTCGTTCCTGGCGCTGATCTCCGCGATCACCTTCATCATGATCTGCAATCACCTGCGGCTGCTCTCCATCGAGGTGGCGATGCGGATCTGGGGTGCCGCGGACGGCTACTCCGCGACGCACATCCTGGTCGGCACGCTGATCTCCACGCTCGGAGTCATCGGCGGCGGCCTCGCATACCTCTACGTCCTGCTCTACGGCGACAAGCCCCAGGGAGCCCGCAATGATGGATAGCTCGAACTGGCTTCTGGCCCTGCTCAACACCGGCGCGTTCCTGCTCTGCGTCGGCTTCCTGGTCTACGTCATCGTGATCATGCGGCCGTACCTGAGCATCAAGGAGCTGCCGCCGGGCGACTCCACCGACAACGACTGGCACCTGATCGTGCCGGCGCTCAACGAGGAGGAGGTCATCGGTGGCACGGTCCTGCACCTGAGCACCACCTTCCCGCAGGCACACATCTGGGTCATCGACGACGGCTCCGACGACGCCACCGGCCGGATCCTGGCCGAGCTCGCGCCCCGGCTGCCGAAGCTGCACGTCATCTCGCGGGTCGCGCCCGATGCGCGTACCGGCAAGGGTGATGTGCTGAACCTGGGCTGGTCCTCGATCGACGAGTGGGTCACCCGGTTCGGCGGCGACAAGAAGCGCACGATCGTCGGCGTCGTCGATGCTGACGGCCGGCTCGACCCGCACGCGTTCGACATCATCTCCGGCGAGGAGATGTTCGCCGACGCGTCGGTCGGCGCGGTCCAGGTGCTGGTCCGGGTGGTCGAGGACGTCGAGGCGTTCGTCAGCACGGACGTGCAGACGCTTGCGTCCCGCAGCGCGCTGCCGGCCCCCGGCGACGCGTCCATCCTGGTCCAGCTGCAGGACATGGAGTTCACCGGCCCGATCGCGGCCATGCAGGGCCTGCGCCGCAAGACCGGCAGCGTCGGCATGGGCGGCAACGGCCAGTTCACCCGGCTCTCCGTGCTCAACGAGATCTCCAAGAAGTTCGGCACGCCGTGGCACGGCGCGCTGCTCGAGGACTTCGAGCTCGGCCTGCACGTGCTGCTGATGGGCTACCGCACCGAGTACTGCCACCACACGTTCGTGGCCCAGGCCGGACTCGACAGGCTGCGCCCGCTGGTCCGCCAGCGCAGCCGCTGGTCGCAGGGCGGCATCCAGTGCCTCAAGTACCTCTGGGCCGTCATGCAGTCCCGCAACGTGTCGCTCTCCGGCGCGCTGGAGATCGCCTACTACCTGTACGTCCCGTGGTCCCAGCTGTCCGGCAGCATCATCTTCCCGGCCGCGATCGGCATCGACCTCTGGTACGCGCTCAACACCGGCGGCGGCGCCGGCCAGTGGTGGGTGACAGGTGCCTGGGGCGTCGTCCCGCTCGCCCTGCTCTTCGGCGTGTTCCCGCACGCGGTGTGGGGCCTGCTCTACCGCACCCGCTGCGGCAACATGATCACCCGCCGCCGCGCGCTAGCGCTTGCCATGGGCAACCTCCTCTACGGCTACCTGCTTCAGGTCGCCGTCTGGTGGGCGCTCATCCGGATCATCCGCGGCAAGACCGACTGGAAGAAGACCCAGCACCCGGGCACCCGGGTCGGCATGGCGCTCGCCAAGGCGCAGACGCCCGCCGAATGGACGGCCGAGATCGAGACCGCCCAGCAGTACCGCAACCACCACTCCCCGTCCACGCTGACCGGCGTCTGAAAGGCATGATGATGAAGCTTCGACGGAATACCGCGCGTAATACCGCGCTCGCCGCCGGCGTCTGCCTCGCGACGATCTTCGGTGCGGCGAGCCCGGCCATGGCGGACACCTCCAACGCGTACGCCCAGGCCCTGAACACCACACTGGTGGGCGGTGCGATCGGCGCGCACACCAACCCGAGCCAGGTCGCGAACGACGGTACCCAGCCGACGCAGACCTCCACGCCGGGCAGCCCCGCGCTGGTGGGCGGGCAGAGCATCCTGAAGGCCGGCGTCCTCGTGCAGCAGGCGACCGCGTGGGCCGGGGGCCGGGACGCGGCCTGCGCAGGCGTGGCGGGCAACGGCGGCGCGGTCGCCATCGGCAACGACGGCACCTGCACGGTCTCCGGCAGCGGCGGCGTCTCGCTCGAACTGCTCAACGTCGCCGGGCTGGGCACCGTCACGCTCAAGGCGGACGCCATCACCAGCGACTGCTACGCCACGTCGCTCGGTGACCTGCGGGCGAATTCCACGCTCGCGAACCTGCGCCTGGAGACCAAGACCACGCCCCTGATCGGCGTCGGCACCACGACGACCACAAGCCTGGCCGGGCAGACCGGCCCGAACACCGGCGTCAACGTCGGCGGCCTGCTCGGACTCGGCAACATCGCCACCCTCATGATCAACGAGCAGCACACCGACGCGGCCAACAACAGCGCCAGCGCCACCGCGCTGCGGATCGGCCTGCTCGGCGCCGTCGGCGTCCTCAGCTCCACTGTCGAGGTCGGCAACGTCAAGTGCGGCGAGACCCGCTACACGCCGGCCCTGCCGGTCCACGGCATCCCGATCGCCGGCGGCCTGATCGCCGTCGCCATGTGGTTCGGCCGCCACCGCATCAAGTCCCTCGCGAACTCGCTGCGCGGTGCCCGATGACCTCGGTGGCAGTCGTCTTCGGCACCCGCCCGGAGATCATCAAACTCGGGCCTGTCATCGCCGCGCTCGGCCCGGCCGCCCGCCCCGTCTTCACCGGCCAGCACTACGACGCGGCGCTGATCGCCACGTTCCTTGAGGTCGCCGGCGTGCCGGACCTGACCCCCGCGCTGCCCGGCATCGGCGGCGCCGGCCGCGCCGGCCAGGTCGCACTCATGATCACCGGCCTGACCGCGCTCTGGCAGGAGTCACGACCGGACGCCGTCATCGTGCAGGGCGACACCAACACGGCCAACGCGGCCGCGCAGGCCGCCCACTACCTGGGCATCCCCGTCGTACACGTGGAGGCCGGGCTGCGCAGCTTCGACCGCAACATGCCCGAGGAGATCAACCGCCTGGTGATCTCCGCGGTCGCGGACGTGCACTGCGCCGCCACCGAGGAGAACGCGGCGTTCCTGCTGGCCGCCGGAACACCGTCCGAGGCCGTACACATCACCGGCAACCCGATCGTGGAGGCCACCCGCGCGATGCTCCCCACCGAGCTCGAGCGGCGCCGCGTCCTCGCCGAGACCGGCGTGGGCAGCGCGGACTTCGTGCTCGCCACCATCCACCGCCCGGAGAACGCCGACGACCCGGCACGGCTCGCGCTCATCCTGTCCCAACTGGCGCGCCTCGGCCGCCCGGTCCTCCTGCCCCTGCACCCCAGAACCCGGCAGACCATCAGCAGGTACGACGTCCAGGTCCCCTCCCGGATCACAGTCATCGACCCGCTCGACCACGGCCGCTTCCTGGCCCTGGCCTGCTCCGCCACCCTGATCGTCTCCGACTCCGGCGGCGTACAGGAAGAGGTCACAGTGATCGGCAAGCCGCTCGTCGTGGTCCGCAACAGCACCGAACGCCCCGAGGCCATGCGCGCCGGCTTCGCCCTGCTCGCCCAGCCGTCCGAGATCCTGGAGGCCGCCCACCGGCTGCTCGACCCCGCCCACCTCACCCGCCTGGCCACCACCCCGTCCCCCTTCGGTGATGGTCACGCCGCCACCCGCATCGCAGAACTGACCCTCGCCGCGATCAGCCCCTCGGCGCAGGAGCCCCCCGCTCCGGCCCTCCTGCGGGCCGCCTGAGCATCACCCCCGGTAGAGAACCCCCCAAGGCTGGCTGGGCCTTGGGGGGTTCTCGCATGCGCGGACCGTCCGCCGGCGTCTGTTCAGCCGGTGAGCCTCAGGGAACGCTTGCGACCTTCGGCAGGTAGCGGAGGAGGACCACATCGCCGACGGCGCGCACCTCGGCGAGACGCATGCGCCTACCCGCGCCTCCGGGGTAGTCCGCCGGATTGAGGAAGCGCGGGGCGTCCGCATCGCCGACGACAAGCGGGGCGACGGCCAGGTGGATCTCGTCGGCCAGCCCCTGCGACAGGAAGCTCGTGTGGATGCGGGAGCCGCCCTCGACCATCAGACGCTCAACGCCGCGCGCACCCAGATCATCGAGGACCCGCCCGAGATCGATCTCCGGCCCGGTGGAGACGACGTCCGCGAGACCGGCGAGCTGAGCGCGCAGCCTCCCCAGCGACGCGTCAGTGGTGTAGGCGACCTTGTCACCGCCGTGATGCCAGAACCTGAGATCGCGGTCGAGATCGCCCCCGGCCGAGACCGTCACCTTCAATGGGTACGCGGGCTTTCCCGCGGCCACCCTGACCGCCCGGCGCTTCTCGCTGTTGACAAGCAGCCGCGGGTTGTCGGCGCGCATGGTGCCGGCACCGATCAGGATGGCGTCCGACTCGGCGCGCACCTGGTCGACCCGGTCGAAATCCTCGCTGTTACTGAGGAGCAGCCGGTCCGGACCGGCATCGTCGATGTGACCGTCGATGGAGACGGCCACGCTGAGCAGCACGTGAGGGCGAGGCATGAGGGTCCTTCGTGGTTCGGTTCAGGCGATTATGGAACCCGGCCGTCCTTCACCCGGCGGGACTCACACCTCAAGCCGCACGACCGAGCCGGCCTCAAGCGCCACCCACACCGCCCCGTCCCCGGCCAGCGCGATGCCGTGCGGCTCCGCGCCCGGCGTCGGCAGGGCCCAGTGCCGGAACTCGCCGTCCGGACTCACGTGCCCGACCCTGTTCGCCGCCCACTCGGTGAAGAAGCAGCCACCGGCCGGATCTGCCACGATCGCGTGCGGCTTCGCGGCCCGGTCGGGCAACGGGAACTCCGTGATCAACCCGTCGGCCGAGAGCCTGCCGATCTGGCCGGCCAGGAACTCGGCGAACCAGACCGTACCCTCGGAATCGCTTGTGATCCCGACCGGCCCGGCCGCGGCCGTGGGCAGCGGATGCACAGTCGCCTCGCCGTCGGCGGTCACACCGGCAAGCGCGTTCGCCGCGTTGAGCGTGACCCGGAACTCACCACCCGTACCCTCGCAGATCATCGATGGGAATGCTCCCGGCACCGGCAGCGGGAACTCAGTGACCGATCCGTCCGGCGCCAGCCGGCCGACCGCGTTCCCGGCCATCTCGGTGAACCAGACCGCGCCGTCGCCCGCGCACGCGATCCCGAACGGTCCCACGGGCCCGGCCAGCGGAAACGCCGACACGTCCCCCTCCGCGGAGACGAAGCCGATCTGGTGATCGCGCGACCTGGTGAACCACGCGCCCCCACCCGGCGCGGCGACGATCACGGCGGGGCCGCTCTCCGGAGCACCAAGATCAAACGACGTGACCTCGCCGGTACGCGTCACGCGCGCGACCCGGCCGCTGTGGATCAGGGTGGTCCACGCGTTGCCGTCCGCATCGCACGTGATGCCGTAAGGGCTGCCACCAACGGTGATCTCCATCCGTCCATCATGCACGGATCCGGGTCGGCCCAGGGAAGAACCCCGATGACCGTAAGCCCGCCTCCAGGGCAGGCTTCGAACCATGACGCGTCTCTGTGCTGTCGCCGCACCGCTGCTGCTCCTCGCCTACGGCCTCCTCCGCTGGATCGACGGCTTCGACGGCGACCGGGGCAACGGGCTCGCGTGGGACGCCGGCCACACCGCGTTCCTGCTTGCCATGCTGCTGTTTGCGCTGCTGGCGACGCTGATCCGGCCCACCGTCCGGCACCCCGTACCGGCCGGCATCGCCACCGTCGCGGCGGTCCTCGGCGCCGGCTGCTTCGGCTGGATCATCGTCGGCGACCTCTCCGAGCCGTTCCGCCGCGCCGTCCCGATGCCCGATGCGTTGCAGCTGATCGGCCCGCTGGCGTTCCAGTTCGGCCTGCTTACACTGCTCGGCATGCTCGCCTTCGCCAAGCCGCGCCGCCTGCCCCGATGGTCACCGTTCGTCGTACTCGCCGGCTTCCTCATGATCGCCGCCAGCCTCGACCTGCTCTGGCTCGCCGCCCTCACGATCGGCACCGGCCTCGCCCCCCTCGCGATCCGCCGCCCGGCCCTGACCCCCGCCACCCGATCATGAGCGGCGACGAGGGTACGCCGATCGTCGTGCAGCTCTACTGCCGCTTCGAGCTCGTCGTGCCGGACCCGGACGCGGTCACCCGCCATGCCGTCGCCCGTCTCCGCGAGGCGGACATCGACTGGCCGACGGAGTCGCAGACGCTCGACGAGGCCGCAGCCGAGATGCGCACAGACCTGCTGCAATCCCTTGCCGGCCTGCTCGACCCGGACGCCGCGGTCCACGACATGCCCGGCGTCGAGATACGTGGCGGTCGCTGGTGGGCCGAGTCCGGCCCAGGGTCCGAACGCTTCGAGCCAGGCTTCGGAGGCTGACGGCGGAAAATCTGCCTGAGATCCACGCCGGGCCTGAAGCGATGAGCGAGCCGACCGATACGCCGGATTCTGTACCGGCGACCAGCGCCGGATGACGGCCATCCATCTAGGCCCGCCGTTGCCGGCGGGCTCGAGCGGCCTACCCGTGAGCTCGGGCGGGCAGCCCTCGGACGCTCACGCAGGCCCGCCTCTCAGCGGACCCTTTTTGGCCTTGCTCCGGGTGGGGTTTACCGAGCCACCCCGGTCGCCCGGGGTGCTGGTGGGCTCTTACCCCACCGTTTCACCCTTACCGTCACGTACCGTGGCGGCGGTTTGTTTTCTGTGGCACTGTCCCGCGGGTTGCCCCGGGTTGCCGTTAGCAACCACCCTGCCCTGTGGAGTCCGGACGTTCCTCGGCGGTGACTCCGGAGAGTGACCGACGCGGCCGTCCAGCCGACTCGCTCATCGCAGGGGACATCTTACAAAAGCACCGGGGTGCCTAGTCGGGCGCGGTGGGCTTGTAGGCGGAGAGTGACACGTTCAGCCTGTGCATGAGGGTGGCGAGGGTGGCGCGGTCGGCGGCGTTCCAGTCGGCGAGGATGTGGCCGTAGAGGGTGCGGCGGGCGGAGCGGACCTCGGCCACGCAGTGGAGGCCGTGCGGGGTGGGGGAGACCAGGGTGCCGCGGCCGTCAGCGGGGTCGGAGCCGCGGGTGACCAGGTTGTCGCGTTGCATGGCGGAGACCTGGCGGGTGATTGTGGAGCCGTCGAGGTTGAGGCGGGCGGCGAGGGCGGAGACGTTCGTGGGGCCGGCCTCGGCGAGCTGGCGGAGGATCACGTAGGCGGCCCGGTCCAGCGCGCGGTGCGGTTCGACGGGGGTGGCCCGCCGGGTGGCCTCGCCGAGACGCATGAGCAGCGCGATCTCGGTCTCGATGGTGGCGAGAACGTCGTCGCCGCTGTCGTCCATCACATCATCCTGCCTGCCCGGTGAACCGGTGTTCATCGTAAAGCGGCCGTGCGGTGGCGTTCGCCAGGCGTCTGCGGGGTCGGCCGAAGAGACGATGACTTCCTCGGGTGTGTGCCCGGTCTCGTGGGTAAGGCAGTATCCGTCACCCCACAACGGAGGTTGGTCCGAACATGCCACATGAACTGGTCACGCACGCCCGCCACGAGGCCGCCTACCTGGGTGGCCAGGTCCGCGAACTCCTCGCCTGGTGGCTGGGGATCAGTTTCGGCGGGCTGTCGGCCACGCTCGGTCTGGTGATCGCGTTGTGGCCGGCCACCGTACACATGTGGGGCGGGGTGTTCGTCGGCATGTGGCTGCTCGGCGTCGCGTTCTGCCGCGTCTCCGATCTGCTCACCGATCCGCCGGCCGCGGCGCGCCGCCGTCGCCTGCCGGGCTGGGTCGCGACCGGGGCCGCGCTGCTCGCGTCGATGGCGATCCTGCGTGGCCTGGTCGGCGTGGACCGGCCGCTCGCGATCGCGGTCACTGTCGTGCTGTCGATCATCGCGTTCGCGGACGTGACGGTCGCGATGCGCCGCGGCATGCGCAGCCGGGTCGGTGCGCGGGCCGCCGTGTACCTGCCGGCCGCGCTCGCCGCCGGCGCGGCCGCGCTCGCCGGGCACCTGCCCGCGGCCACTGTCGCGCTCTCCGCGCTGGCGATCGGCATCGTCGAGGCGGCCACCGCGGCGACGACCGGCATGAAGAGCCTCCGCTGGCATGCCGCCGCCCGGGATGCGGGCCTGCTCACCGGCGAGATCCGCCCGTTCCGCGAGTCGCCCGGCGAGCTCAGCCCTGACCTCGGCCTCCGTCTCGGTCTTGGTGAGGCGGTCATCGCCGGGTCCGAGACAACTACCGCCCAGCCCGCGGCGACCGACGCTAAGACCAGCGCGTCTGCCGTTGCGAACGCGTCGACCGAGTCCGGCGCGACTCCGCAGGACGACTCCAACGCCGATGCCCGCATCCCGGCGGCCACCGGCGGCACCCCGCTCAACCGCCGCCCGGCCGGTGCGACCACCAGGTCCGCGGGCCGTCCCGCCGGCCGCGCCTCGGTCAACAGGCCTGCGGTCGGCCGAGCCAAGGTCACCACGAACCAGGACTGACAACGGCATTTCCGCTTTCGCGGTGGTCCGGCCCGTATGTAAGTGTCGGCGTTCGAATGCTGCGCGCCCGATATTTCGTTATTAGGTGCCGCCCGGCGCATTCATCCTGATGGCGAAAGATCAGTAAGGCCCACGTCAAGATCCTTGCGGCTCTGGTGGCCCTTATCGCGCTCGGATAAGGGCCACCAGAGCCGCAAGGATCTTGCATCCCGTCAGATGGACGCGAGATCCCGCACAACGAGCCAATCTCGGCGCGGAGAGCCCGAGCTGCCGTGGCCCTGGCGCGGCGGCACACGATGGCCAAGATCGACTGGCCTTCGGCGGGCTCCCGGCTTCGGTGCGGGCCCTTGCGACCACCCATGCCGTGACCAGCTGGCGCTCCCGCCGCCTCGGTGCCGGCCCTTGCGACCGCGTAGACCGCAGCGCCCCAGAGGTCTTGCTATGCACTGCTCGGCGGCGGCGGGGGTGTCAGGTGAGGCATGAGCACGCTATTCGTCGCGAATGACGTGCACGTGCCGCACCTGGCCGTTGATCGATCGGCCGTTGCTGACTGATGACGGCGACCACATACCGGCAGCGGGTGATTTATCATGATATTTCGAGCGGCATTGGATCCGATCAGGTAATAGTCGAGCCGTCCCGGCATGGGCAATAGAGTCGCTCCCGCGGGCAAACCTCGCGGCGGCCGAAGCCTCCGCTGGCGCTCCGCTTCTGCCGCAGCGTCGGAGCCGGTGCCGCCGTGGCCGGGCACAGGCCACGAGTCCCGCGGCATCACCGTGCTGCCCGTGCTGCCGTGCTGCCCGTGCTGCCGTGCTGCCCGTGCTGCCGTGCTGCCCGTGCTGCCGTGCTGCCCGTGCTGCCGTGCTGCCCGCGCTGCCGTGCTGCCCGCGCTGCCGTGCTGCCCGCGCTGCCGTGCTGCCCGCGCTGCCGTGCTGCCCGCGCTGCCGTGCTACCGGCGCTGCCGTGCTGCCCGCGCTGCCGTGCTACCGGCGCTGCCGTGCTACCGGCGCTGCCGTGCTACCCGCGCTGCCGTGCTACCCGCGCTGCCGCGCTGCCTGCGCTGCCCGCGCTGCCCGCGCTGCGGGCGGCGCTGCGCTGTCCGGCGATGGCCCGAGGTGAATCGGTGCTTGACAACTGTCGCTACCTTATTGATTATCAATACATCGTTTTTCGATAAACGGGGAGGTAGCGATGATCAACGCTCACCGGGACTGGCTTGGGGAGTTGCAGGTGGCGCTGGGGACCGGCGCGGTGCTCGGCGTGGCCGGCGGTCTGCTGCACACAGGCAGCGCGATATTCGCGGACACCGTCGACCTGACGGTTCAGGCCGGCGGCGCCACGGGCGTGACCGGGCTGGCGGCCGGGGTAACGCTCGCCGAGGGCGGCGACATGCAGGTGACGGTCGCCGACCCCGGCTGGGTGGAGCGGGTGCTCGCCGGGGTGCAGGGCGCGCCGGCGTACCTGCTGGGGCTCATGGTCATTGTGGTGCTCTGGCGGATTGTGCGGGTGGCGCGGCGGACGGATCCGTTCTCGCCGGAACTGCCCCGGCGGCTGCGGCGGCTGGGCCTGGCCACGATCGTGCTCGGCCTGCTTGCCGAGCTGGTGGAGGTGGGGATCGGCATGGCCGCGTCGACCGCGGTCTACGACGAGTTCTGGGCGACCACGTTCGGCTCGAACTTCTGGTGGCTGCTGCTCGGCTTCGGGCTGCTCGCGGTCGCGGAGGTGCTGCGGCGCGGCGGCGCGTTGCGGGCCGAGCTGGACGAGGTGGTCTGAGCGTGCCGCCGGAGGAGGAACACCGGGTCGACGTGCACATCGACGCGTTGCTTGCGGCGCGCGGCATGACGCTCACCGAGCTGGCCGACCGGGTCGGCATCACGCTTGCGAACCTGTCGATCCTGAAGAACGGCCGGGCCCGGGCCGTGCGGTTCAGCACGCTTACCGCGCTCTGCGACGCGCTCGATTGCCAGCCTGGCGAGCTGTTCACGGTCAGGGAGAAGTGAGGGCTGGTCCCGTTAGATCCGCGCGCCCAGATCGGCGTTGTTAGCCGGGCGCAGGAAGGCCGACGATGCGATGGCGCCGGTCGCGGTGCGCGGACCGGTGATTACGGAGGCGTCCGTGCTGGCCAGGGCGGGCACCGAGCTGAGGTTCCACGAGTTGTCGGAGCCGGTCGACGAGCCCAGCGCCACAGGCGTCGCGTTCGCCACGGCCAGGTTGCGGGTCAGCACGGAGGTTCTGGAGTCGACGTCGAACCCGGTCTTGTCGTTGTCCCAATCGGCGACGTGAACAGCCAGAAGTCCAAGCCGTCGTCCGCGTTTCGACTCTACGGCTGTGGCGTCCCGCCCGGGGTCAGCAGCGGCAGCAGCTTCTCCGCAAGCGCCGGTGCGCACGCGATCGTCGCCTCCGAGGCCACCATGTGCTCCGACCCGTCCCGGTCGAAGATCCGCGCGCCGGCCGTCCGCGCGATCGCTGTGCCCGCGGAGGTGTCCCACGGCTTGTTCGACAGCATGACAAGCGCGTCAAGCCGGCCCGCCGCGAGCCAGGCCAGGTCGGTGGCGGCGGTGCCGAGCATCCGGATCCGTTGCACGCGCGGCACGAGCGTCTCCAGGATTGTGAACCGCTCCCGGTTCTTCGCGTCCGCGTCCTCGCCGACCGCGAAGTCACCGATCGCGACCAGCGCCTCCGGCAGGTCCGCGACGGAGCTGGCCCGGATCGGCACGTCGTCGCAGAACGCGCCGCCGCCGGGCGAGGCCCAGAAGCGCGAGTTCAGGAACGGGGTGTCGATCACGCCGAGGACCGAGTGGCCGTCCTCGATCAGGCCGAGCGACACCGCGCAGAGCGGCGAGCCGTGCACGAAGTTGACGGTGCCGTCCACCGGGTCGAGCGACCAGATCAGGCCGTCCTCCGCGCCGCGTGCGCCCTCCTCCTCGCCGAGGAAGCCGACGTGCGGCGTACGTGCGGCCAGGAACGCGCGCACCTTCTGCTCGATCGCGAGGTCCACCTCGGACGCCATGTCACGGTCGCCCTTGGCGGTCAGCACGCCGGGGAGCATGGTGCGCATCAGGTCGCGGGCCAGGTCGACGGCTTCGTGGGCGGCGGGCAGCAGATCGTCGATGACGGGCATGAGGTGATCTTAGGACTCATACCCGTACCCTCGGCGGATCGTGCTTATCGCACTGCCGCGACCGCGGCGTCCTGCGCGCCGCGCCAGATCAGGCCGGCCTCGGTGAAGCCGGCGTCGCGCAACGTCTGCACATGCCAGGAGGCCGGGGGCAGCCAGTCCTGGTTGTGGTTCGCGGCGAAGAGCCGGTCCCGTTCGGCGACGAGCGGCGCGAGCGTGGGATCGGTTCGGGCGTGGTCCCACCAGGCCGACCAGGAGAGCACGGCGCCGGCGGCGTAGCGGGCCTCGCGGCGGGCGGTCGCGCGGTCGGCCAGGCGCTTCGACAGGTCGGGGAGGCCGTCGTCGACCATCGAGTCCGCGTTCACAAGTACGCCGCCGGGCCGCAGCACGGTACGGATCTCCGCGTAGAGCGCGGCCAGCCGCTCCGGTGCCAGCCAGTGCAGCGCGGTCGCGACAAGCACGGCGTCGTAGTCGCGGTGCGGCAGCGTGGTCACCCACTCCGGGCTGAGCAGGTCCGCGGAGACCACTGTGGAGCGTTCGTCGAGCGTGGCGCGCGCGATGGTGAGCGTCACCGGGTCCAGGTCGAGAAGCGTGGTGTTCGCCTGGGGGAAGCGGCGCTGGGCGCGAAGCGAGATGGAGCCGGTGCCGCCGGCCAGGTCAAGGATGCGCGGCGCCGGCCACTCGGTGACCGCCTCGACCGCGTCAAGCATCGCGGTGAAGCGCTCCTCGCGGTCCGGAAGATAGGCCTCCTGCTGACGGTCCCAACTCTCCTGCCAGGCGGGCCCGTTGAACGTGTAAGGAGTCATACCGCTCAGACTAGTTACCGAGCGCAGTCCTGTCGATACGCTTCGGCTGCCCGCGGCGCACAGTGCTCGGCAAGCCGAAGCGGACCGGGACGCCAGGCGAGTACAGCACGCTCACCGGCGGCGACGACGGCGCCGGAAAGCCCGCGGCCGCCACCAGCTCGTCGTCGAACTCAAGCAGCTCGGCGCGGTGCAGCGGCCACTGCGGATGCACGTTCGGCAGGTGCAGCGAGCGGCCGAACGCGTCCACGTGCAGGCCCCACCGCGCGCTCAGGAAGTGCTCGAGTGGCGTCGGCTCCGTGATCGGCGCACCGGCCCGCACCACCATCCGGCTGCGCGCCCGGCTGCCGAACCAGCGGCGGTGGTTGGTGTAGGTGAACACGTCCCCGTCCCGGCGCAGCGACATCCGCGACCATTTGTAGGGGAGCCGGAACACGGCCTGCGCGACGAGCACCGGCAGCAGCCGGGACGCGTCGAGCGACCGGAACACCACCGCGCGCCGCCCCTCGCCGTCCACCGAGTAGAGCCGCACGTTCGTCTCCGGGAAGGTGCCCAGGTACGGGATCCCGAGCCCGGGCAGCGGCCCGACGCCGACCATCCGGAAGCCGATCAGCCCGACGTAGGCGACGCCCTCGAACAGGTCCGGCCGGCTGCCCGGCGGCAGGAACCGCTGCACCGTCGCCGGATCCGCCGGCCAGTGCAGGAACGACAGGTCGTGCCAGCGCTGCGCCATGATCGAGTGGCGTATCGGGCGAGGGCTGGTCGGCGTTACCGCCTCGATCGTCATGGGCGCGTCCCTCCCAGGGCACTGTCGATCAGAATCTCGGCGGCGGCCCGCGCGTGACCGGCCGCCTCATTGGAGCCCGCGATCGCCGCGGTGGTCTGCGCGCCCTCGGCCAGGATGGCAAGCTGCGGTGCCAGCCCGGCCGGCGCGCCCGCCTCCGCGCAGAGCCCGGCCAGCCGCGCCTGGAACTCCGCCTTGTGCTCGCGGATGATCGTCGCCAGCCGGGGTGAGACCGTGCCCAGCTCGCCGAACGTGTTGATGAAGACGCAGCCGCGGAAGTCGTCCTCGTCGAACCAGCGGGCCAGCATGTCGTAGATCGCCAGCAGCCTGTCGCGCGGCGCCGGCGTGGTGGCGACCGCTGCCTCGACGAGCGAGTTCCACAGGTCGTGGCGGCGGTGCAGCACCTGCTCGACGATCGCCTCCTTTGCCGGGAACAGCTGGTAGAGGCGTTTGAGCGGCACGCCGGCCTCGGCGCGCAGCGCGTCCATCCCGACGGCCTGGATGCCGCGGGCGTTGTAGAGGCGGTCGGCGGCGTCCAGCACCCGGGTGCGGATCGCGTCGTCGGTCGGGCTTGTCATCTTCCCTCCATGGTCCGTGACGTCTCTCACCGCTTTCGCTGTGGCGGCGGAGAACGCACGTTCTCTAGAGTACGTGATGACCGGAGAACGCACGTTCTCCACCGAGCGCACCGGAGGCAGCGATGTCGTACATCACCGTCGGTACCGAGAACAGCACAAACGTCGACCTCTACTACGAGGACCACGGAACGGGCCAGCCGGTCGTGCTCATCCACGGCTACCCGCTCGACGGCCACTCCTGGGAGAAGCAGTCGGCGGTGCTCCTCGCGGCCGGGTACCGGGTCATCACGTACGACCGGCGCGGCTTCGGGCAGTCCAGCCAGCCCACCACCGGGTACGACTACGACACGTTCGCCTCGGACCTCAACACCGTGCTGGAGACGCTCGACCTGAACGACGTGGTGCTCGTCGGCTTCTCGATGGGCACCGGCGAGGTCGGCCGCTACCTGGGCCGCTACGGCTCCGCCCGGATCGCCAAGGCCGCGTTCCTCGCCTCGCTGGAGCCGTTCCTGCTCCAGACGGACGACAACCCCACGGGCGTGCCGCAGGAGGTCTTCGACGGGATCAGCGCGGCCGTGAAGGCGGATAGGTACAAGTACTTCACCGACTTCTACACGAACTTCTACAACACGGACGAGAACCTCGGCACCCGGCTCTCCGAGGAGGCGCTGCGCAACAGCTGGAACGTGGCGGCCGGCTCGTCCTGGTTCGCGTCGAGCGCCGCGGTCCCGACCTGGATCACCGACTTCCGCGACGACATCTCCAAGGTCGACGTGCCGGCGCTGATCCTGCACGGCACCGCCGACCGGATCCTGCCGATCGACGCCACCGCGCGTGAGTTCCGCAAGCGGCTGCCGCAGGCGACCTACGTGGAGATCGAGGGCGCGCCGCACGGTCTGCTCTGGACGCACGGCGACGAGGTCAACGAGGCGCTGCTGGCCTTCCTGGCCGCCTGACCAGGAACGCCTGACCACGAACACGACGAGGGGGTACGGGCCGTTCTGCCCGTACCCCCTCGGCTGTCTTCTGGTCTTCTACGCCGTGCGGGCCCGGCGGAACGGGCGCCGCAGCACCAGCACGGTGCCGGCCACGAACGCGACGCCCGCGATCAGGGCCGGTACCAGCCCGCCGGCGACCCCGATGATCGGTACGGCGGCCCACATCACCGCGATGCCGATCAGCGCGCCGATGCCCGGCCGCCTGCCCTTCGAGGCCCGCATCCGGGCGACGAACGCCGGATCGGTGAGGGCCAGGTGTTCCTCGATCTCGTTGAGCCGGCGGTTGTCCTCCTGACTGAGCATGCTGGCCGCCTTTCCCCTGGTGCGTTGCGCCATCCCGACCATCTCGACTCTCCCCGGGACGAAATGGTTGAGCGTGATACCCCACTGTGTCGCAGATCATGCCGAGTTGGCCATGGGGGTGCACATCCTGCGGAACGGCCGCCGCCCCGCCACTTGTCAACTCTGTCATCCGATGGGGTGGCTTCGCCGTGCCTTGCCGGGACTCCGCCCCGGACGGCTTACTGTGGAAGAGATCCGGCTATTTGCGCGATATCGGTAGCGCTTGGCCGCTTTGCGGTGCACAGTGATGTCATGAGCGACAGTGTCGGCCGCTTCTATTGGTGTATACAGCACAATCGCGTCGAAACGGACGCGAACCTGTGCCCCGCGAAACACCGAATCGGCCCCTTCGCCTCCGCGGAAGACGCCTCGCATGCCCTGGAGAAGGTCCAGGAGCGCAACGAGTCGTGGGAGGCCGAGGACAAACGCTGGACGGGGGAGCGTTAGGCCGGAGCGGCATCCGGATCGTGCCGCAGCACAAGCGAATCTGACCGCACCGGCGCAGACAGCACCGGGCGCGGTGGCGCCTGCACAAAAGTCCCAGGGAGGACCGACCATGGCCGCAGCGAGAAAGTCTGCCAAGACCTCGGCCACCACGTCTTCACGCTCGGCCCGCCCGGGGGACTCCTCTCCGGCGACCGGCAACGCCGCACGAACCACACGATCAAAAGCCTCCGGGGGTACGCGGAAAGCACTCCCTCCGCAGGGCGACGCGATCTCCGCGGGGTTGGGCGCGGCCGCCGCGTCGATGCCGGCCACCGGGACCTCGGGGCGGCGCCGCACGCCGATCGCGCCGATGGAGCCGGGCGAGTCATCCGCGGCGATGGCGGCGGACTCCAGGACCGCACCGGCGACCGGGCTGGCCGCGATGCCGCCGGTGACGGTCTCCGCGGAGCCCGAGTCCGGCGGTGTCGAGGTGGGGATGCCGACGGCGCCCGCGGTGGGCCGGGCCGAGCGGGTGGCAGTGGTACCGAAGACCTCCAAGCGGCGATCGTCTGCCTCTGGGTCGTCCGGGTCTGGGTCGTCTGCGTCTGGGTCGTCCGCATCCGGGTCGTCGGGGTCTAGGTCGTCTGCGTCTAGATCGTCTGCGTCGGGGCCGACAGCGTCTGGGTCGTCTGCGGCGGGTGGTGCTGCGGTGTCCGCCGCGCGGAACGGGACGGCGACCGGCCGTGCCTCGGTGCCGGGCGCCGAGGTGCAGCGCGGTGCCAAGGCACGAAACGCTTCTTCCGGCACGGGGCGAAATATCGCCAAAAATGGTGATTCGGGATCGTTGTACACCGGGGCTGCCTACGCGGCGGACGCCGGAGTCGACATGGGGGCCGCTACGCGCCGTGCGGGCCGGGCGGCGGCGAACACCGCCAAGGCGGCGGCTACCGAGGCCCGGACCGCCGCGACCAAGCTGACGTCGGCGGCCGCCAAGGCCAGGGCCGGCAAGGTCGATGCCGCACTGACCAGCCCGCCCACCCGGATCAGCGCCGCCGCATCACGCAACGGCGCCGCCAAGACGGTGTCGGCCGCGTCGAAGAACGGTGCCGCCACCAGGCCGACGCCGCGCAAGACCGCGTCGACAGGCGGCGAGGCCAAGGCCACCGCCGGGCGTTCCACGGTGGGTACTGCCGGTAGCCGGTCGTCCGCGGCGAAGAGCGCGTCGTTCCAGACGGTCACCGGGGCGGCCGGTAGCCGGTCGTCCGCGGCCAAGAGCGCGTCGTTCCAGACGGTCGCACCGGATGAGGCGACACCTCGATCATCCAGAGCGAAGACTGCGAGCGCCGCCGGAGGCACGGCGAAGACCGCGAGTACCACTGGGCTCATGGCGAAGACCGCGGGCGCCGCCGGAGGCACGGCGAAGACCGCGAGCACCACTGGGCTCATGGCGAAGACCGCGGGCGCCGCCGGAGGCACGGCAAAGACCGCCAGCACCACTGGGCTCATGGCGAAGGCCGGGAGCACCGCCGGGGCCGCGGCGAAGACCGCGAGCACCGCCGGAAGTGCGGCGAAGCCCGCCAGTGCCGCCGGGACCAGGGCGAAGACCGCGAGCGCTGCCGGAAACGCGGCCAAGGGCGCGAGCGCCACCGGAGCCGCTGCCAAGAGCGTGGGCGCCACCGGAAACGCGGCGAAGAGCAGGACTACCGGCGGACGTTCGACAATGACGAAGACGTCGGGCGGAAGCATCGCGTCGGCCGTCGTGCCGAACTCCAAACCGGCGCGGAAGGCCGCCGCCACGCGTTCCACGCCGGCCGGGGCCGGTGACGTCGCGACGAAGGCCAGAACTGTCGCCCGGAACGCCTCCGACGCCGCGACCAGGACCGATGTGGCGGTGCGTCAGGCGTCCGGCCTCGCCAAGCAGGCAAAGACGGTGGCGAAGAAGACGTCCGACACGCTGACGGCCAAGCGGGCCACCGCCACCGCGCAACGGCCGGCGGACACCCGTCCGTCGGACACTCGGCCGTCGGCCGCACGCAAGACCGCCACCGCGGGCACGGCGCCTGCGAACAAGACCGCCGCCAGGATGCCCGCGGCCGCTTCGCCGGTCAGGTCACCTGCGAAAACAACTGTTCCGGCCGTGACCGCCACCAAGACGGCCAAACAGGCCAAACCGGCAGCCACCTCGGCCAGATCCCGCGCGAAGGTGTGACGGCACCACGAAACAACAGATGGCGCGGACCCGAAGAGGTCCGCGCCATCGTCATATGTAAGCCGGCCTAGTGGAGCGCCGGTGACACCTCTTCATCGGCTTCGACATCATCGCCGGAGGCCGGAGCCGTCTCCGCCTGCGAGTGGATGCGGGCGAGGCGGGCTCCGAGCACCGCCGGGGTGGGTGGTCTGCCGGCCGTACCGGGGGAGTGGTTTGTCCTGGCGCCGGCAGCGTGCGCGTCCGTCTGTGGTGTCTCGTCGGTGCGTTGCATCGGCAGCCTCCTCTCGGGTTCGGGGCCGGCCCGGGCAAGCGCGGGCCGATTTATTCAGCCTAGTACGGCATTGCCCGAATCAAGCCTCGTTCCGCAGTGAGGGGGTCACGCGACCCCCTCACTGTGAGTCAGCTGAACGTGTGCTCGCCCGCCGGGAACTCGCCGCCGCGCACCTCGTCCGCGAACGCCTGCGTCGCGCGGGTCAGCTCGCCCGCGAGGTCCGCGTAGCGCTTCACGAAGCGCGGCGCCTTCCCGGTGCGCATGCCGGCCATGTCCTGCCAGACCAGCACCTGCGCGTCAGTGTCCGGGCCCGCGCCGATGCCGACGCTGGGAATGTCGAGCTCGTGCGTAACGCGCTTGGCGACCTCGCCCGGGACCATCTCCAGCACCACCGAGAACGCGCCGGCGTCCGCGACCGCGTGCGCGTCGGCCAGCACCGCGTCGGCCGCGTCGCCGCGACCCTGGACCAGATATCCGCCGATCGCGTGCTCACTCTGCGGGGTGAAGCCGATGTGCGCCATGACCGGGATGCCGGCGCCGGTGATCGCCGCTATCTGCGCGGCGACGCGGCGGCCGCCCTCCAGCTTGACCGCGTGCGCGCCGCCCTCCTTCATGAACCGGACGGCGGTACGGAGCGCCTGGGTCGGCCCCTCCTCGTACGAGCCGAACGGCAGGTCAGCGACGACGAGCGCGCTGCGGGTGGCGCGGACCACGGCCCGGACCAGCGGCAGCAGGTCGTCGACGGTGACGGGGACCGTCGTCTCGTAGCCGAAGACGTTGTTCGCCGCGGAGTCGCCGACCAGCAGCACCGGGATGCCTGATTTGTCGAAGATCGACGCGGTGTACTGGTCGTACGAGGTAAGCATCGGCCAGCGCTCGCCCCGCTGCTTGGCGGCGATCAGGTCACGCGTGCGGATGCGGCGGTTCGCGGCGATGCCGTACAGCGTGGGGACTTCTTCCTGGGACATCAATGTCTCCTCTCACCTCGAGGCCGCGCTCGCGGTCCCCGGGCTTCCAGCCGAATCGTCCCACTGGAAGCACGGGGTCCGGAGAGGTAGTGGAAGATTTCACACAGGTTACGAACTCGCGGGAGTTAGCGACCGGCAAAAATCGGCCGATCACGAACGGAATCTGTTGGTGATCGGCAGTCGCCGATCCCTGCCGAACGCCTTGATCGAGATCTTGGTGCCCGGTGCGGACTGGCGGCGCTTGTATTCCGCCAGGTCCACAAGCCGCAGCGTCCGGTCCACCACCGCGGGGTCGTGCCCGGCCGCGATCAGGTCGTCCCGGCCGGAGTCGCCGTCCACGTACCCGGCCAGGATCGCGTCGAGCACCTCGTAGTCAGGAAGCGAGTCGGAGTCCAGCTGGCCCGGGCGCAGCTCCGCGCTCGGCGGCTTGACGATCGAGTTCTCCGGGACCGGGGGCGTCTCGCCGCGTCGCAGCGCCTCCTCGTTGCGCCACCGGGCCAGCCGCCAGACGACTGTCTTCGGCACGTCCTTGATCGGGTTGAAGCCGCCGACCGAGTCGCCGTAGAGCGTGGAGTAGCCGACCGCCAGCTCGCTCTTGTTGCCTGTGGTCAGCACCAGGTGGCCCTCCTGGTTGGAGAGCGCCATCAGCGTGACGCCGCGTACCCGTGCCTGCAGGTTCTCCACCGCGAGGCCGGAGAGCGTGAGGTTCGCCAGGAACGAGTCGACCATCGGCGCGATCGCCTGCACGCGGTAGTCGAGGCCCTGCCGCTTGGCCAGGTCGGCCGCGTCGTCCCGGGAGTGCTCCGAGCTGTACTCGCTTGGCATCGAGACGCCGACCACGCGCTGCCCGCCGAGTGCGTCGACGGCGATCGTGGCCACCACTGCCGAGTCGATGCCGCCGGAGAGCCCGAGCACCACTGACGGGAACCCGTTCTTCTGCACGTAGTCGCGCAGGCCGAGCACCAGCGCGCGCCAGATCTCCTCCTCCGGGCCGGACCGCTCGACGATGCCGCCCTCCAGCCCGGCCGGGTCAAGCGGCGCGAGCGCGTCGGTGACGTGCACCCGGACCAGGCCCATGTCGCCCTGGAAAGGCTCAGGATCAACGGCCCCCGAGGGTACGGAGAGATCGTGGACCAGCATGGTCTCGGTGAACTGCGGCGCGCGGGCCAGCAGCGTCCCGTCCGCGGCGACGATCATCGAGTCGCCGTCGAAGACCAGCTCGTCCTGCCCGCCGACCATGTTCACGTAGGCGACAGTGGCGCCCGCCTCCGCGGCCCGGCGCTGCACCAGCGGGAGGCGCACGTCGTCCTTGTCCAGCTCGTACGGCGAGCCGTTGATGTTGACGACCAGCCCGACGCCGGCCGCGCGCGCGGCGGCGAACGGCCCGCCCGCCTGCCAGATGTCCTCGCAGATGGTCAGCGCCACGTCGACGCCGCCGATCCGTACCACTGTGAGGTCGTCGCCGGAGACGAAGTAGCGGTCCTCGTCGAAGACGCCGTAGTTCGGCAGGTGGTGCTTGAAGTAGCGGGCGACAACGCGTCCGCCGTGAAGCACCGCGGACGCGTTGCGCGGGCCGCGGCCGGGCGTGGCGTCCGCGCGGATCCGGGCCGGGCCGTCCGAGTCCAGGTAGCCGACGATCACCGGCAGGTCACCGAGGCCGTCCTCGGCCAGCCCGGCCGCGAGCGCGTCGAGCGCAGCGCGGGACGCGGCCACGAACGACTCGCGGTAGACCAGGTCCTCGACCGGGTAGCCGGTCAGCATCATCTCCGGGAACGCGACCAGGTGGGCGCCGGAGCCGGCGGCGGCCCGCGTCCACTGCCGGACCAGTGCGGAGTTCCCCGCAAGGTCACCGACGGTCGGGTTCACCTGGGCAAGCGCGAGTCGCAACGTGGGCATGCGCTCATCTTTCCCTGCCGGACCCCGGTAACGCCGCAATCGGGGGTGTTAGACCCGTCACGATTGACTCAGACTGAGTCTTTCGAGCCGGGCTGACTCCACGGTCAGTCCTCCTCGAGCAGCTCCATCTTGTCGATCGCCAGGTCCAGCGTGGGCTCCGCGTCCCCGGAGTCGACCGAGCCCTCCGGGCCGACCGTGCGCAGCACCGACAGCATTGGCCCGACCCTGCCGACCGCGAGATAGCCGGTGAGCGTGCCGTCCTCGCCGCGGGCCACGATCCGCACCGCGTACGCGCCGTCCGCGTCGCCGCCGCCCATCTCCAGCTCCCGCAGCGAGATCGTGGCGAGCGTGCCGTCCTCGAGCGTGGTCTCGAACGACCGGCACTCCGAGACCGAGGCGCGGATCGCCTCGTAGGCGGCCGCCGCGCCGTCGTCCGCGAAGAGCGACAACATCTGACGCAGCCGCGGCGTACCCACGGAGGTGTTGATCGTGATCTGGGAGTCTGACATCGCCTGGTCCGTGACCTCGTGCCCGGACGGGACCAGCTCCCACGGCGCGCGGAACAGCGTGCGGCACCGCTCGGCCCGCTCCGGT
Organism: Catenuloplanes sp. NPDC051500; assembly: GCF_044454585.1. Lineage (NCBI taxonomy): Bacteria > Bacillati > Actinomycetota > Actinomycetes > Micromonosporales > Micromonosporaceae > Catenuloplanes > Catenuloplanes sp. NPDC051500. Next base: position 632,861 of record NZ_JBITDX010000001.1, on the reverse strand, counting down.
GGCGCGAGTTCCTCCTCGGCCGGTGGCGCGGCGGCCTCGGTCCGGCGCGCCGCCGGCGTGGGCACCGGCACGGCCTCGGACGCGGACCTGGACGGTGTGGGTGTGAGGCGCGCGGCCAGGTCGGCCGTGGAGATCAGCGCGCGGGACAGTTCGGGCTGGTTGCCGGTCAGCGGCTCGCCGTGCGGCCCGGACCGCGCGGCCTCGGGCGGTGGATCATCGTCGATGTGGACGCCCATCACGTTCAGCGTCAGCAGGACGGCGGCGAGCATCAGGCCGAGCAGCAGGCCACCGGCGACCGTCAGGGGCCGCCCACTCAGGTGTCGCATGTGCGCTCCCTCCGTCTGACTGGTTCCAACGCCTATAAACCGGACAGGTTGCGCACATCGGCGTGTATGGATTCGGCGTAACATGCACGAAACCAATGCGGGAGAGACTGGCGCCGCTGAGCGTGATGGTGGGCTGGGAACACCGTGCACCGGGCCGTCCGGCCCGGGTGGGCGTAAGGTCTCCATCAGGCCAATCCGACGGCCGTTGGTGATGTAGGCACGTCGTTGCGAGGGGTACAGAAGGTGGACCGACAGCAGGAATTCGTGCTCCGCACATTGGAAGAGCGCGACATCCGATTCGTCCGGCTCTGGTTCACGGATGTGCTGGGAACGCTGAAGAGCGTCTCGGTCGCACCGGCCGAGCTGGAGTCCGCCTTCGAGGAGGGCATCGGCTTCGACGGCTCGGCCATCGAGGGCTTCGCCCGCATCTTCGAGTCCGACATGGTCGCCATGCCCGACCCGACGACGTTTCAGGTCTTCCCGTTCGAGGGCGGCGTCAGCGGCGAGAGCGCGCGCATGTTCTGCGACATCCTGCTCCCGGACGGCAGCCCGTCCTGGGCCGACCCGCGCCACGTGCTGCGCCGCATGCTCTCCAAGGCCGCGGAGAAGGGCTTCACCTTCTACACGCACCCGGAGATCGAGTTCTTCCTGCTGGAGAACGGGCCTCTGGACGGCTCGATCCCCACCCCGGTCGACACCGGCGGCTACTTCGAGCACACCACGCACGCCGTCGCCCGTGACTTCCGCAGGCAGGCCGTGCTCGCGCTGGAGCGGATCGGCATCTCCGTCGAGTTCAGCCACCACGAGGTCGCGCCCGGCCAGCAGGAGATCGACCTGCGGTACGCGGACGCGCTGACCACCGCCGACAACATCATGACGTTCCGGCACGTGGTCAAGGAGGTCGCGCTCTCGCACGGCGTCCGCGCCACCTTCATGCCGAAGCCGTTCACCGACCAGCCCGGCAGCGGCATGCACACCCACCTCTCGCTCTTCGAGGGCGAGCGCAACGTCTTCCACGACGCCAGCGACCCGATGAAGCTGTCCAAGGTGGCCAAGGCGTTCATCGCCGGGCTGCTTGTGCACGCGCGTGAGTACACCGCGGTCACCAACCAGTGGGTCAACTCGTACAAGCGGCTCTTCCCGCAGCAGCTGCCGAACCAGATCACCGAGTCCCCGGCGTACGTGTGCTGGGGCCACCTCAACCGGTCGGCGCTTGTCCGCGTCCCCGCGTACGGCAAGCCCAACTCGGCTCGCGTCGAGATCCGCTCGCTGGACTCGGCCGTCAATCCGTACCTGGGCTTCGCGGTCATGCTCGGCGCCGGCCTGAAGGGCATCGAAGAGGGCTACGAGCTGCCGCCGGGCGCGGAGGACGACGTGTGGTCGCTCTCCAACGCCGAGCGCAAGGCGATGGGGTACGAAGCCCTCCCGGAGAACCTGTCCGAGGCGGTCGAGGCCATGGCCAGCTCCGAGCTTGTCGCCGAGGTCCTCGGCGAGCACGTCTTCGACTTCTTCCTCCGCAACAAGCGGTCGGAGTGGGAGCAGTACCGCCGCGAGGTCACGCCGTACGAGCGTCAGCGGTATCTCGGGGCGCTGTAACCGTCGGGCCGAGCCCCGGACCGTGAGGTCCGGGGCTCGCGTCATCCCGTCGTCACCCGTCCGTGGGAGTCGGCCCGCACTGTGAGCCGCGTCCGGCGTCCGGCGCGGCGATCTCCCTGAGGAGTGCGTGACTCAGCCCGTTCCGTGTGGACGCGGGCGTGACCTGCATCAATGGGCAGGTGCCGCCGAAGCGGTGCGGTGATGACCACCAGGTGCCAGCCAGGTGTCACGGGCCCAACTTAACGCGGTAGGTCGAGTAAGTCCAGGGGCGGACACGAACGAATGCTTGTCGCGGTAAGTCGGTCATGATTACATGGCCGTGCCAGCCATCCGGTGTTACAACGATGGGTCGACAGGTGCGGGATAACGACAGCGTCGCCGAAAATGTCCGCCGCCGGCTCCGTGCCGTCGATCCCCGGATGTGGAACAACAGATCCGTGGCCGAGGACATCCGCCGCAAGATCCATCGCGGCGAGCTGCGGCCCGGCGACCAGCTGCCATCGACCCGGCAGCTGATGGAGCATTACGACGTCGGCAACAACGCCATCCTTTCCGCGACCACCCGCCTTGAGGCCGAGGGCTGGATCGAGTGCCACCAGGGCCGGGGCAGATTTGTCCGCGACCGCGCGTGCCAGCCGCCGTTTCGGCCGTCCACCGAGCGGCTGCCCTCATCCGTACCCTTCCCGCAGGCGACGACCCGGCGCCGACCCAAGCCGGGCCTTCCCGTACCCGAATAGTCGGTGTTTCCGCTGGACGGCCAGCTCAGACGTCCAGGATGCGGGCGTCGGGGAGGTACGGGGCCGCGGGGTTGTAGGGCTTCTGGGGTTTGTGGCAGGCGAGCAGGTTGGGCAGGCGGGGGTGTTCGGCCAGGTCGACGCCGGCGGCGGTGGCGAACTCGTCGATGTCTGCGAAAGGGCCGCCGAACGTGCGGAGGTCGACCGCCCGGGACGCGCCCTCAAGCGAGACGCCGGGGAGGACCGACAGTTCCTCGGCGGTGGCCGCGTTGACGTCCACCCGGTCGACGAACGTGGGTGGGCGGGTGCCGGGCGGCAGGAGCGGCAGCACCAGCTGGTCGTCCGCGGCGGGTGAGGAGGCGGCGGGGAGCCGTGGTGTCGGCGTGATCTCCGGGGTTCGGTGGCCCGGACGCGCCGTCGATCCCCACGAACCGCCCGACGCCGGCGGTGTAGGCCCGGCCGGCCAGAACGACGGGCTTGCAGGGTCCGGCGCCGTGGGGTCCGTGTCAGGCGACGGCTCGGAGGAGGTAAAGCGCTGCCACCAACTCACCGTAACGAACCTCCGCTGCCGACCCCGAGATCAGAACTCTACGGCCCGGCCGGTGCCCGCGCCCATATCCCAGTCCTCCGGCGCGGTCGCGGCGACCGCGCGGCTCGCGGCCCAGGTGCGGATCCCTGCGATGCGCTCCGCCTGCGTCACGCTCAGTGGCACCGTGTTCGTCACGGCGCGGACCAGGTCGTCGCGCTGCAGTGGACGGCGTTCGGCGAACGCGTCGTAGAGCGCGGCTACCACGCCCTGCTCGATCTCGGCGCCGGAGTATCCGTCGGTGAGCTTCGTCAGTTCGGCCAGCAGGTCGGGCGTGAGATCGAGGCGACCGGCGACGGCGGGGTGGCTGAGGCGGCGGCTGAGGTGGACGGTCCAGATCGCGGTGCGTTCCGGGCCGGTCGGCAGGTCGACGAAGAAGATCTCGTCGAAGCGTCCTTTGCGGAGCAGCTCGGCGGGGAGCCTGTCGATGTCGTTCGCGGTGGCGATCACGAACACCGGCCGTGTCTTTTCCTGCAGCCAGGTGAGGAACGTGCCGAACACCCGGGCGCCGGTGCCGGTGTTGTCCCCGGACCCGGACGACGCGGCCAGCCCTTTCTCGATCTCGTCGATCCACAGCACGCACGGCGAGGTAGCCTCGGCCGCGCGGATCGCGGTGCGCATGTTCTGCTCGGAGGAGCCGACCAGGCCGCTGAACACGCGTCCCATGTCGAGCCGGAGCAGCGGCAGCCCCCACCCGGCCGAGACGGCCTTGGCGGTGAGGGACTTTCCGCAGCCTGGGACGCCGGTGATCAGCACGCCGCGCGGTGCGGGCAGGCCCCAGGCGGCGGCCTCGTCGAGCCAGGTGCCGTCCCGGCGTACCAGCCAGCGTTTGAGGTTTTCCAGACCGCCGACGTCGGCGAGCCCGGCGTGCGGCTCGACGAACTCAAGCAGCCCGGACTTGCGCACGGCCTGGCGTTTCTCCTCGTGCACGACTGCGAGGTCGCCGGGCGCGAGGACCTGGTCGTCGACCATGGCGCGGGCGAACGCGTTCTCCGCCTCGTGCAGCGTCAGGCCGAGCGCGGCCTTTGCGAACCGTTCGCGGTCGCCGGGCGTGAGGGTGACAGTGATCCGCCCGGTGGCCACGTTGTCGTCGATCATGCGGTCGAGCAGCGCGCGGATGTCGGTCTCGGCCGGGAGCGGGAAGTCGAGGATCGAGACGTCCTTCTCCAGGTCGTGCGGAATGTGCAGCGCGGGCGCGAGTATGACAAGCGTGCGCGGGACCGGGCCGGCCCGGAACGCGGCCGCGACGTCGCGGAGCAGCCGGACGACCGCGGGGCCGAGCGTGGCGTGCAGGTCGCAGAAGACGAAGACGCTCGGCTCCTCCGTGCGGAGCGCCGCGACGATCGCGTCCTCCGGGTCGACGGCGCCGCGGCGGGCGGTGCCGTCCGGCTGGATCAGGCCGCTCGTCGGTGACCAGGTGAGCAGTGCGCGCGGGGTACGGACCAGTTCCGGATCGCGGGCGACAGCGGCGATCTCGGCAAGCGCACGGTGCTCTTCATATGACTCGACGTAAAGAATGGGAATGCGAGCGCGGAACGCTTGGGAGAGATCACTGCGAAATCCGAGCGACGGCACGACAGAACACTAGCAATGAGCAGAACGGCTGTTGCCTATGAGCACCGGACCCCGATAGTGTGCATCGATTTTCGCAGGTAACTCTCAGGTAGGAGATACACCACCATGTCCACCACCACCGCTGCCGGTCAGAAGAGCTGGATTGTCGCCCTGCTGCTCGCCCTGTTCCTGGGCACCCTCGGCGTGCACCGTTTCTACGTCGGCAAGATCGGTACCGGCATCCTGATGCTGGTCACCTTCGGCGGCTTCGGCATCTGGACGCTGATCGACTTCATCATGATCGCGATCGGCAACTTCACCGACAAGCAGGGCCTTCCGCTCGCCCGCTAAGTCTCTGAACGGCCCCCGGGACGATCATCCCGGGGGCCGATTCATCTCCGCCGAAGAAGATCGTCGGTACGATGCGGTTCAGGGTTCGGCGGGCGGGCGGAGGCGACGATGGTGTTGGTGAACGGTCCGGTGGTCATCGGCATCGACAACGGTGGCAACGCCAACAACGCGACAATTCTGACGGCGGCCGGAGAGTTCCTGGTCGATCGCATGGTCGAGATCCCGAGCCTGGTCAAGCTCGGCCCGGACGCCGCAGTCCAGGCGCTCAGCGACGCGCTCGACAACATCCTGAAGATCACGAACGTGCCGCGTGAGGCGGTGGTGGCGGTCGGCCTGGACACACCCGGCCCGGCCACCGCGGACGGCGTGATCTCGCAGAAGGGCTCGACGAACTTCTCCGAGCCGGCCTGGCACGGCTTCGACATCCGCGGCGCGCTCGAGGCCCGGCTCGGCCTGCCGGTCGTCTACAACAACGACGGCAACGCGGCCGCGCTCTACGCCCACCACGTCTACTTCGGCGACAAGGCCGCGGAGACATCGTCGATCTCCGCGATCGTCGGCACCGGCCTCGGCGGCGGCGTGGTGGCGAACGGGCAGGTCGTCAAGGGCGCCGCGGGCATGGCCGGCGAGCTGGGCCACGTGACCATCCCGCTGCACGGCCTGATCGAGGACGACCAGCCGCTGCCGCTCTGCAACTGCGGCTTCACCGGCGACTCGGAAAGCATCGCGTCGCTGACCGGCATCGCCAAGAACCTGCTGCCGTACTGGCTGACCCGCTATCCCGACCACCCGCTGCATCGCGAGGAGTCGATCCTGTCCGCGGCGAAGAAGCTGCGCGGCCTGGCCGAGTCCGGCGACGAGATGGCGCTGCGCGTCTTCGCCCAGCAGGCTGCCGCGATCGGCCGCCTCTTCACCGTCGCGGCGAACTTCACCGACCCGCACGCCTATTTCGTCGGCGGCGGCGTCGTGGAAACACAACCGCACTTCCGCGAGTGGTTCATCAAGACCGTGCGCGAGCACACGCTGCTGCGCGCGGAGCAGGCCTCGGTCGCGACGTTCGCCCTGGTCCCGGACCTGGACATGGCCGGCGCACGGGGTGCCGCGATCGCCGCGCTGGAACTGCACTCGCCCCCGGAGTAAGAGCCAGACCAAAATCTGGATCTACCCGCTTCCGCGGTGGTCCGGCCCGCACGCTCCCGCGGGCCGCCGGTCCCGCCGCGGCCGGGCCCAGGACAGAACCCGTGGGCCCGTTCCCCGGTAACGGCCGTGATTCGGCGACGAGGCTCGCGTGATCCTCCCCGCGACCACGACGAGACCGGTCGCGCGACGGCGACGTGGCCAGGCGACGGCGCTCCCGTGGTTGTCCCCCGCGTCGGGGGTGGTGCCGCGTTGGCTGCCGTCACCAGCGACGGTGCCTCGCGCTGTTGTCCCAGGCCCGCGTCGGGGGTGGTGCCGCGTCGGCGGCCGTCGCCAGCGGCGGGGCCTCGCGCTGTGTTGTCCCAGGCCCACGCCGGGGGTGGTGCCGCGTCGGCTGCCGTCACCGGCGGCGGTGCCTCGCGCTGTTGTCCCAGGCCCACGCCGGGAGTGGTGCCGCGTCGGCGGCCGTCACCAGCGACGGTGCCTCGCGCTGTTGTCCCAGGCCCATGACGGGACCGGCTCCGAGCCGCCGGGCAAGCGGAGTCTTGGTGGGCGGCGAGGTTCGCCCGCGGAAGCGACTTTGCTGCCCATTCACATGCGACGGTCTGGGGCCTCACGATCGAAGGCTGGCATCGAGGCCAGGAGTGTGGTGGGTCGTTTCGGCTGGTCAGCGGTCTCGCGGCACGCGGGGGCAGCACGGTCATCGTCTAAGCGGCGGCTGGTCGGGGCGGCTGCGGTCTGGTGGTCGCAAGGGCCGGCACCGAGAGAGCGAGCGTGGCCGGTAGAGCCGGTTGATCTTTGCCTGGGTGGTCGCAAGGGCCAGCACCGAAGGCGGGGTGACAGGCAGCGGTTGATCTCGGCCTAAGTGGTCGCAAGGGCCAGCACCGAAGCCGCGAGCTGCCGAAGAGTCAGTCGATCTTGGCTCTCCCGTGTCGCCGCGCCAGGGCAATGGCAGCTCGGGCGCTCCGCGCCGAGATTGGTTCGTTGTGCGGGATTTCGCGTCCATCTGGCGGGATGCAAGATCCTTGCGGCTCTGGTGGCCCTTATTGCGCTCGGATAGGGGCCACCAGAGCCGCAAGGATCTTGACGCGGGCCTTGCTGACGCCTTCGGCGTCAGGATGAACGCACAGGCAGACACCCATATAACGAAATGTCGGGCGCGTAGCGCTCGAACCTGCGCACTGACCGCGGATCGCCGCATGACGCGGGTCGCGGGTCACGGGTCGCGGGTCGTGAGCGTGGGCTGTGTCCTGACATATGCGGATCCGGTGTGGCCCCGCGTCATGCCCGCCCTTGAGACCTGCCGAAGTGCCGCGACCGCCCCGCACACCCGCGGCCTCGGTGCCGGTCCTTGCGCCCGCCCAAGCCGCGCCCGCCCAAGCCGCGCCCGCCCAAGCCGCGCCCGCCCAAGCCGTGACGGCGAAGGCGGCGGCGTCACGTGCGTTCCAGGCGGTGAGCACGCCGGTGTGCGGCGCGGTCGCCGCTTCCTCGAATGCCTCCATCCACCGATGGTGACGCCACGTGCAGCTGAGCTGCCGCAACTATGCGGTGCTGAGCTGCCGTTCCTCGCGCAGGCGGCGGATGAGGCGGACCAGGAACCAGACCGAGAAGCCGAACATGATCGGGGCTCCCGGGATCTTGGTGAAGTAGGCCAGGCCGGTGCCGTCCGGCATGATCACGAACAGGCCGGCGATCGTGACGAACGTCAGGCCGAGCAGGCCGCGGCCGGAGACCGAGATCGCCAGCAGCGTGATCGGCCAGGTCATGTACCAGATGTTGACCACCGGGGAGAGGGCCAGCACCGCGGCCAGCGCCAGGCCCGCGTGGTGCAGCACCCGCGCGTCGGTCTGGTCGCGGCGGGCCCGCAGCCAGAGTGTGACAAGCACTGGGATCAGCAGTAGCAGCCCGATCACCCGGAACGTGTTGATGAACTTGAACCGGATGCCGACCAGGCGGATCAGCCACTCGATGGTCAGGCCGAACGAGGTCGGCGGCGACTGCCAGACGATCGAGTCGCCGGTACTGGAGAGGGCGGCCAGCCAGCCGAGGTCGAGCCCGGCGGCGATCGTGGTGATCGCCAGCGCGGCTACGGCGCCGCCGGTAAGCACGCCCGCGACCGGCCACAGCGCGCGCCAGCGGAACGGTGGGCCGAGCGCCAGCAGCGCCGCGAATGGCAGGACCACGATCGCGGTGCCCTTGACACCTACGGACAGTCCGATCAGTACGCCGGCCGCGGCCAGCCTCGACCACCAGACCGCGGTGCGCTGGATGGCCGGCCGGGGCGTCACCGCGAGTCCGGCCAGGAACAGGCCGATCATCAGCGCGTCGTTGTGTGTGCCGGAGAGGAGATGGATCGCGACAAGCGGCGTGGTCAGGCCGAGCCAGAGCGCGCGGGCCGGGTCGGCGCCGGCGCGGCGGGCCAGCGCGGGCAGGCTCACCGCGGCAAGCAGCAGGCCGAGGACCGCGACCGTGCGGAAGCCGGCGATCGACTCCCAGAGCGTGCCGGTGACGTGCGCGACCAGGCCGGCGACCGCCATGAAGACCGCACCGTACGGCGCGCCGGTCTCCCGCCACATCGGTGTGACCAGGTCCAGCCACTCGCAGGGCAGCGCGGCGACGCCGTGCCGGTAGGGATCGATCCCGGCCGCGAACACCTCACCCTGGCAGGAGTACGGGTACACGTCCCGGCTGGCCAGCGGCGGCGCGACGAGCAGCGGCAGGGACCACAGCGCGGCGGTCACCGCTACCCAGCGCACGGTCAGCGCGCCGGCCCGGGCCCGCCACCACGCGTAGGCGAGCAGAATCGCCCCGGTGAAGTAGGCGATCACCGAGGCCGGGCCGTTCTCCGACTGCCAGATCGTGACCGGTGACACCCATTCCGGCTGGATCACCGGCAGCGCGCCGCCCAGGTAGGCCGCGACCGCCAGCAGCACCGCGCCGGCGAGCCCGGTCCACCGGGCCAGGTGGAGCGGCAGACGCGACGGCTCGGCGGCCGGCGCCGGTGCAGGCGGGGGCGGTGCGGTGGTCTGTTCGGACACGGTGAGGTCTGCTTCCTTCGTCGGCTTTGCCGAGATTCAGGCAACGCGTCGCCATTGCCGGGTGAAAGGCTAAGCCACCCGCGCTCGGCTCAGGGAGCCGCCATGAGTAACGACACGCGTCACGCTTCGAGCACGTGCTCGGTCGCGGCGCGCGCCCGGCGGGTGGTCTTCAGGTACTCGTCGACGAACTCCTGCGGGTCGGCCGCACCCAGCAGCTGGACCACGCCGGCCAGCTCCGGGCCGTGCCGGGGCAGCTGGTCGGTGGGCCGGCCGCGGACCAGTGTGAGCGCGTTGCGGACCTCCGCGGCAAGCGTCCAGCCCGCCCGCAGTGCGGCCGTGTCCGTGTCGTCCACCAGGCCGGCCCGGTGTGCCGCGTCCAGCGCCTCAAGTGTCCTGGTCGACCGCAGGCCGGGCACCGCGTGCGCGTGCCGGAGCTGGAGCAGTTGGACCGCCCACTCGACGTCCGCGAGACCGCCGCGGCCGAGCTTGGTGTGGGTGGCCGGGTCGGCGCCGCGCGGCAGCCGCTCGTTCTCCACCCGCGCCTTGATCCGGCGGATCTCGGTGACCTGCTCGCGGGAGAGACCGCCGTCCGGGTAACGCAACGTGTCCGCGAGTGCGAGGAACTCGGCGCCGAGCGAGACGTCGCCGCAGACGTACCGGGCCCGGAGCAGTGCCTGCGCCTCCCAGATCTTCGACCAGCGCTCGTAGTACGACCGGTAGGCGGCGAGGCTGCGCACGAGCGGCCCCTGCCGTCCTTCCGGGCGCAGGTCCGCGTCGATGCCGAGCGGCGGGTCGTGCGCGGGCATGCCGAGCAGCCGGCGCAGCTCCTCAGCGATCGCGTGCGCCGGGGCCGCGTCCTCCTTGGCGCCGTCGAAGACGAACAACACGTCCGCATCGGACGAGTAGCTCATCTCGTCGCCGCCGAGCCGGCCCATGCCGATCACTGTGAACCGCAGCTCGGGACCGGTGCGATGCACCTCGCGGGCGACCCGCAGCGCGGCGGCAAGCGTGGCGTCGGTGACCGCGGACAGGCCCCGGGCCACGTCCGGCATGCCGGCGGGCTTGGCCGGGGCCAGCTCCTCCGCGTTCGCCAGGACGTCTGCACAGGCCAGCCGGAGCAGCTCACGGCGGCGCAGCGCACGTACCGCCGCGATCGCCTGGTGTGGATCGTCCGGCGGGACGCCGTCCTTGCCGGGCAGATGCCGGGTGGCCGCGGACCTGAAACCGGGCTCAAGCACCTCGCGGGTACGCGGCGTGAGCTCCGCGTCGTCGGCGAGCAGCCGCAGTGCCTCCGGGTCGCGGGCGAGCAGGTCGGCGGCGTACCGGGACAGGCCGAGCAGCCGGGCGAGGCGGCGCACGACCGGGCCCTCGTCGCGGAGCAGGCGCAGGTACCAGGGCGCGCTGCCCAGCTTGTCGGAGAGCTGGCGGTAGCTGAGCAGGCCGCGGTCCGGCTCCGGCGCGTCGGCCAGCTCCTCGAGCAGCACCGGCAGCAGCGTGCGCTGGATCGCTGCGGTCCGGGACAGGCCGCCGGTCAGCGCCTCGATGTGCCGCAGCGCGCCGGCCGGGTCCGCGTAGCCGAGCACCTGCAGCCGGCGGCGGGCCGACTCCGGGTACATGCGCAGCTGTTCGGCAGGCACCCGGGCCACGGCCTCCAGCAGCGGGCGGTAGAGCAGCTTCGCGTGCAGGCGGCGGACGCCGGCCGCGTGCGCGACCCAGTCCGCACGGAACGCCTCGACCACGTCCCGGCCGGGCAGCGGCGCGTAGCCGAGCGACTGGGCCAGCCAGCGCTGCGCGTCCACGTCGGCCGGTACGGTGTGCGTGCGGCTCAGGTGCTGGAGCTGGAGCCGGTGCTCGACCGCGCGCAAGAACCGGTAGCCGCGCAGCAGCGTTTCGCCGTCCTGCCGGCCCACGTACCCGCCGTTGACAAGCGCGCGAAGCGCCGGGACGGTGCCGCCGACCCGCAGCGACTCGTCCACCCGGCCGTGCACGAGCTGGAGCAGCTGCACAGCGAACTCGATGTCGCGCAGACCGCCGGGGCCGCGCTTGATCTCCCGGTCCTTCTGCTTCGGCGGGACCTGGTCGATGATCCGGCGGCGCATGGCGCGTACGTCCGCGACCGCCTCCGGGCGCTCGGCCGCGTGCCAGATCAGCGGACCGAGCTGGGTCAGCCACTCCGCCCCGAGCACCGCATCACCGACCGCGACCCGCGCCTTGAGCAGCGCCTGGAACTCCCAGGTCCGCGCCCACCTGTGATAGTAGGAGAGGTGGCTGGCGAGCGTCCGGACCAGCGGCCCCCGCCCGCCCTCCGGGCGCAGCGCGGCGTCGACCTGCCAGGCGACCAGGCCACCGATCTCCATCAGGCGGACCGCGACAGCTGTGGCGGCGGACATGTCCTCGTCGCCCCGGCACACGAAGATCACGTCGACGTCGGAGACGTAATTCAGCTCGTTCGCACCGCACTTGCCCATCGCGATCACGGCGAGGCTTGGCGTCTCGGTGCCGGCCGGCAGTTCCGACACCGCGATGTCGTAGGCGGCCGCGAGCGTCGCGTCGGCCAGCGCGGTGATCGCGGCCATGGTCTGCTCAAGCCCGCGGCCCGCCGTCAGATCCGCGGCGGCGATCCTCAAGAGCGCGGCACGGTACGCCCGGCGCAGCTCCGGAACCGTCGGGAGCCCGTCCGTGCCCAGGTCGAGCGTGCCCTCCGCGGCCGGCGCGACACCGTTCTTCTCCGTGCGCAGCACCCGCCAGCGATCCGGGTCGGCGACCAGGTCGTCGCCGAGCGTGCTCGACGCGCCGAGCACCGCGAACAACCGCCGGACCAGCCCCTTGTCCCGGCGCAGCGTGCCGAGCAGGCTCTCGTCGACCGGCTCGTCCTGGTGCCGGTGCAGGTGCAGCGCGCGGCGCAACCTGCCCTCCGGCGGCGCGGGCGGCGGTTCCGCGGGCGGGTGGGCGCGGCGCTCCGCCTCCGCCACCCGGTGCAGCTGGCGCAACGCGAGGTTCGGGTCCGCGGTCCGGGACAGCACGGTGAGCAGCTCACCCGCACCCTCGCCGGCTGGCTCCTGGGCCTGCGGGTCCCACAGCCCGAGGCCGCCGTCCTCAGGCGGGCCGAGCAGATCCGCGGCCTTCGGGCCGGTGCCGGTGAGCGAGAACCCGTAGCGCGCCAGGCGTGCGCCGGTCGGCCTGGTCAACGGGCCCGACTCCACGCGCTCACTCCTGCCCCAGCAGCGGCAGGGGCCGGCCCGGACCGGCGCCGTGCGGGGCGCCGAGCGCAAGCGCGGCGAACCGGGCCGCGAACGGCTGCCAGATCTCCTCCACGTCGGCGAGCGCGGCCGCGCAGGCATCCACCACGACGTCCGGCGCATAGCCCAGGTCGGCGAGCAGGCCGTCGTCGTCCGCCGCCCACCGGACGATCATGTCGGCGTCGCACTCGATGTGGAACTGCAGGCCCCAGGCCCGGTCGCCGAGCCGGAACGCCTGATTGGGGAAGCGGGTGGACGCGGCGAGCAGCACGGCGCCGAACGGCAGCTCGGTGATCTCGTCGACGTGCCACTGCAGCACGTCCGGCAGGAGCGGGACGTACCGGAACAGCGGATCGTTGTCGGCGGCGTCGCGTCGGCCGATCAGCCCCGGGCCGATCTCCGGGCCGGACGGGCTGCGGACCACTGTGCCGTTGTGCGCGGTGGCCAGCAGCTGCGCGCCGAGGCAGACCGCGAGCGTCGGCGTGCGGAACCGGACCGCCTTGCGAAGCAGCCCCTCCAGCCGGGGGAACCAGGGCGCGCCGGGTGTACCGTCCGCGTCCGGATAGGCGCTCTGATCACCGCCGAGCACCACGAACGCGTCATAGCCGTCAAGCGTCTCGGGGAGGTCGTCGCCCGCATGCGGACGCCGAATCTCAAGTGTCAGACCGGCCTCGGTCAGCCACTCGCCGAGTCGCCGGACGTCGTCCGCAGGATCGTTCTCCACTACCAGCGCCGTACCCACGCGTCGAGGTTATCGGTTTCCGTTGTGTTTATGGGTGTGGGCTTATGGGCTCTGCTTATGGTCGTCGCTTCGCTCCTCCGGGCTCGGCGCCACTCCCGGCGCTGACGCGGCCACCGGCAGACGAAGAGCGTGTCTGCCGGTGGCCGCGTCAGCTCTGGTCGAACGCGCCTCACGTGGGCGGTACAGACGCGCGCGGGTCGGGGGAAACTGCAGAGAAAAGCGTCGGGGGTACGACTGGGGGCGACTGAGCGCGACTGGGGGCGACTGGGGCTGGTGGGGGGTTTTGGCGTGGGGGTGGGGGTGGAGGGGGTTGGATGGGGGGATGAGATCGACTCGCCGGCGGCTGTTGCTCGGGCTGGCTGGGGTGGGTGTGGCCGGCGGGTGTGGGGATCCGCGGGACGAGGGCGCGCCGACCATTGCGTATGTGGTGCCGGATACGGCGTCGAACTTTTCGGTGGAGTTGGGGCTCGGATATCAGGCAGGTGCGGCGCGGGTGGCAGGCGTGCAGACCTCCGTGTCGGGGCCCGAGGTGGTGGACGGGCCGCGGCAGGTGCAGCGGTTCCAGACGCTTGCGGACAGCCGGATCGACGGCATCTCGGTCACCACGCTCTCGCCCGAGTTGTTCGCCCGCCCGATGGCAGCGGCCGCGAAGGCAGGCGTTCAGCTGATCGCGGTGGGCGTGCGGCCCGCGCCCGCGTCGGGCGTGCCGCTGCTGGTCAGCAACGACAATTATGAGCTGGGCCGGATGCTGGCCGACGAGATCATCCGGCGGCTGCCGGCGAACGCGACCGGGACGGTGGTGCTCGGCACGATCGCGCCCGGCGTGCCGACCATGGACTTCCGGACCCAGGGCATGCGCGACCGGTTCGTCGAGAAACTGCCGAAGATCAGCGTCACCGGGCCGTACGACACCGCGCAGGACGTGACGGCCAACCGCGCCGCGTGGGCGCGTCTGGCCACCGCGAACCCGGACGCGCTGGCGTTCATCGGCAACGGCGACCCGGACGCGTTCAATCTGGCGTCGGTCCGGTCCGAGCTGGGCGGGCGGTGGCTGGCCGGTGCGTTCGACCTGGCCGCGGAGTCGCTCGCCGCGGTCCGGGACGGGCGCCTCACCGCGGTGGTCTCGCCGGAGCACTACCTGAAGGCCGCGGTCGCCGCGTGGATCCAGGCCGAGCATGCGGCCGGCGGTGATCCGCTGCCGGAGGGCTGGGCCTACATCCCGGGGCTTGCCGTCTCCGCGGAGAACGTGGAATCGGTGGTCATCCGGCAGGCCTCCGCGGCGGCCCGGGCGGCACAGCTGGACGCGCGGATCGAGGAGATCAAGGCGAGCCTCCCGGACCGGCTGCGCCCGATCGACGACGCCCGCTGAGCGGAACCCTCAGTCCGTGGCGGAGCGGACCGATCGGTCACGCACAGGGCCGCTGGGGCCGCACGAGAGCAGACACGGGAGGTGCCAGCGATGCCTGCGCGTTTCCCCCGCGGGCGCGGCGCCGCCCGGATGGCTATCGCCGGCCTGGCGTTGAGCCTGCTCGCGCTGGCCGCGCTGGCCATGGCCTCGAACCTGATCATGCAGCGGGCCACCTCCGGCGTGAGCCGGCTCAACGGCATCAGCGACGAGTGGGGCCAGGTCTTCCAGAGCCTCAACGCCGAGCAGGACGCGATGCGAGACTACCTGCGGGCCGGCAACGAGGTGGGCCGCAAACCGCTCGCCTCGGCCATCGGCGGCGGCGAGGAGAACCTGCTCTGGCTCGCGGACAACGGCGACCCGGACGACAGGCTTGTGGTGGCCGTCATCCTGCCCGCCTACCGGTCGTACGGGCAGACGCTGCGCCGGCTGATCGAGCTGGGCGACGAGGGCGCGACCGCCCGGGTGCAGGCGCAGGCCGGGCAGGCCGACCTCGCGGAGCAGGCGCTGCGCAAGCAGATCTCGGCGCAGATGGACCGCATCCGGCTGGAGACCACCGGCTTCCTGGAGGAGGCGGAGGCGCAGAACAACTGGCTGCGCGCCACCTCCCTGGTCATGATCGGTGTGGTGCTGCTGCCGCTCGGTCTCTCCGCCGCGGTGCTGGTCGGCTACCAGCGCCGCATCGAACGCCAGGCTGCCGCGAACCGCTACCAGGCGCTGCACGACCCGCTCACCGGCCTCGCCAACCGGCTGCTGCTCCACGAACAGACCGATCGCGCGGTACGGGAGGCCGCGCGCCACCAGGACCGGATCGGGCTGCTGTTGATCGACCTCAACCGCTTCAAGGAGGTCAACGACACGCTCGGCCACGCCGCCGGCGACCTGCTGCTGCAGGAGGTCGCGGAACGGCTGAAGACCGCGGTCCGCGACTCGGACACGCCCGCGCGGCTCGGCGGCGACGAGTTCGCAGTGCTGCTGCCGCGGCTGTCCGCGCCGGGGGACGCGCTGCTTGTCGGGCGCCGGATCGCGGAGTCGTTCGCCGAGCCGGTCGTGCTCCCCGACGGGCAGGTGCTGCGTACCCACGGCTCGATCGGCATTTCGATCTTCCCCACCGACGCGTCGGACGCCTCGCAACTGCTCCAGCACGCCGACATCGCGATGTACACCGCGAAGCGCGGCGGGCTCGGCCCGACGATCTACACCGCGTCGCTTGAGGAACCCACACTCGACGGGGAGCCCGCCGCGCTGTAACACTTTCCCGCCATCCGGCGCTGTCACTGAGGGACCCCACGTCCACCAGTCAGCAAACGGACATATCTGGCGCGGAGGCCGTTGAATGCAGCAACCGGAGGAACTCGACGTCGCGCTGCGCGCCGCGCAGGCCGGCGACGACGAGGCGTTCCGGTTGCTCTACCGGCTCCAGCAACCGGCGCTCCTGCGCTACCTGCGCGTGCTCGTCGGCGACGACGCGGAAGACGTGGCCTCCGAGGCCTGGCTGCAGATCGCCCGCGACCTCGGCGGCTTCGCCGGAGACTGGGACGGTTTCCGCGGCTGGACCGCCACCATCGCCCGGCACCGCGCCATGGACAGCCTGCGCGCCCAGCGCCGCCGGCCGGTCTCCGCCCTTTCGATCTCCGCACTTCCGATCGAGCAGCTGCCGCCCGGTCCCGGGCTCGGAGTCGCCGAGGACACCGCGGACCGGGCGATCGAGCTGCTCGGAACTGAGGCCGCGGTCGCGCTGATCGCCTCGCTCCCGCGCGACCAGGCCGAGGCCGTGATGCTGCGGGTGGTGATCGGCCTGGACGCGAAGGCCACCGGGCGGATCCTCGGCAAGCGCGCCGGGGCGGTCCGGACGGCCGCGTACCGGGGACTGAAAGCGCTTGCCGAACGGCTCTCCGCACCCGCGCCACCACCCCGGCCCACGGCCCGCGTGACACATTCGCCGGCGCCGGCGCTGAGGGAGGTGAGATGAGCATGGACCGGGCGTCAGCGGAGCACCTCCTGCGGGAGGGCCGCTCCCGCCATGCCCACGATCCGCTCGCCGCACTGCTCACCGCCGCCTCGGCACCGGGGCCGGTGGACCGGGAACTGCCAGGTGAGGCCGCCGCGCTGGCCGCGTTCCGGGCCGCCCGCACCGCGCCGCGACCCCCGCGCCGGTTCGGCGCGCTGCGCGGCACGCTCACCCGGATGCTGAGCGTCAAGGTCGCCGCGTTCGGTGTGATCGCGACGGCCGGAGTGGGCAGCGTCGCGCTTGTCACGGTCACGTCGCCGCTTGAGCACTCCGGCCGGGGCACCCGCCCCGCCGCGACGGCGCGGACGCAGAGCGGTGCCACGCAGGCGCTTCCGCCGGCCGTGGCAGCGCCGCCGTCGGATGCCGCGGTCCTTCCCGGGCCCGAGGTCTCCGCAGGTCAGCGCGGCCGGAGCGCCCCGAGCCAGCTGTGCCGTGAGCTGACCGGCATGGACGACCGGCAGCGCGACCGCGCACTCCGCGACGTCCGCTACCACGACCTGGTCCGCGACGCGGGTGGCACCGACCGCGTCGACACCTTCTGCAGCGACCGCCAGTCCGCGGCCTCGCCCTCGCCGCAGCACCCGGGCTCCCGCGGTGACTCCCAAGACGACCTTCGTGGTGGCCCCGGAGATGGTGACCGCTCCCGGGACCGCGACTCGCCGCCGTACCGCGACGACGACTCATCCCGCGAGAACGGACCATCCCGCGACGGCGGATCATCCCGCGACGGCGGGCAGAACGGCTACCCCGGCGGCAGGCCGAGCACGCCTCCCAGCGTCTCGCCGGCCCCCAAACCCCCGCCGCAGGGGTAGCACCGGCGCCGGCGGGGGTGAACCACGGCAGCGTTCACCCCCGCCGGTCGCCACAACGACAGCAGTCCCGTGGGCGTCCCTAACCCCGCCCGCGGGACTGCGTAGTTCTGGGCAGTGCACCGCATCCACCTGCACAGACGGATCCGCATGACGAAGGTGCGGCCACCGGTCAGCCGGCCCCCTGCCGGACGAACGAAGGAAGGCCGGGCCCCGCTGGGGCCCGGCCTTCACTGATCAGACGAGATCAGCAGTCGTAGTACATCGCGAACTCGTGCGGGGTCGGGCGCAGGCGGACCGCGTCGACCTCGTTGGAGCGCTTGTAGTCGATCCAGGTCTCGATCAGGTCCTCGGTGAAGACGCCGCCCGCGGTCAGGTACTCGTGGTCGGACTCGAGCTTGTCGAGCACGGCGTCGAGGGAACCCGGCACGGTCTTGACGTTCGCGACCTCCTCCGGAGGGAGGTCGTAGAGGTCCTTGTCGATCGGGGCCGGGGGCTCGATCTTGTTCTTGATGCCGTCCAGGCCGGCCAGCAGCATGGCGGAGAACGCCAGGTACGGGTTGCTCGACGGGTCCGGCACGCGGAACTCGACGCGCTTGGCCTTCGGGTTGGTGCCGGTGACCGGGATGCGGGTGCAGGCGGACCGGTTACGCGCCGAGTAGACCAGGTTGACCGGCGCCTCGAAGCCCGGCACCAGGCGACGGTACGAGTTGACCGTCGGGTTGGTGAACGCGAGCAGCGACGGGGCGTGGCTGAGCAGGCCGCCGATGTACCAGCGGGCGGTGTCCGAGAGGCCGCCGTAGCCGGTCTCGTCGTAGAACAGCGGCTCGCCGTTCGCCCAGAGCGACTGGTGGGTGTGCATGCCCGAGCCGTTGTCGCCGAACAGCGGCTTCGGCATGAACGTGGCGGTCTTGCCGGCGTTCCAGGCGGTGTTCTTGATCATGTACTTGAACAGCTGGATCTGGTCACCGGAGTGCAGCAGCGTCGAGAACTTGTAGTTGATCTCGGCCTGGCCGGCGGTGCCGACCTCGTGGTGCGCCCGCTCGATGGTGAAGCCCGCGCCGATCAGCTTGTTGACCATCTCGTCGCGCAGGTCGGCGTAGTGGTCGACCGGCGGGACGGGGAAGTAACCGCCCTTGTACGCGGTCTTGTAACCGCGGTTGCCGCCCGGCTCCTCCTTGCCCGAGTTCCACCAGCCCTCGATCGAGTCGATGTGGTAGAACGCCTCGTTGGCCTGGGTGCTGTGGCGGATCGAGTCGAAGATGTAGAACTCCGCCTCGGCACCGAAATACGCCGTGTCCGCGATGCCGGAGGACGCGAGGTAGGCCTCGGCCTTCTTGGCGACGTTGCGCGGGTCACGCGAGTAGGCCTCCCGCGTGAACGGGTCGTGGATGAAGAAGTTGAGCGCGACCGTCTTGTTGACCCGGAACGGGTCGATGAAGGCGGAGGCGACGTCCGGCAGCAGCAGCATGTCGGACTCGTGGATGGCCTGGAACCCGCGGATCGAGGACCCGTCGAAGGCGAGGCCGTCGGAGAAGACGGAGTCGTCGAAGGACTCGACCGGAATCGTGAAGTGCTGCATCACGCCCGGCAGGTCACAGAAGCGAACATCGACGAACTTAACGTCCTCATCCTTGAGGTATCGCAGGAGCTCCTCGGAATTGGCGAACACACGTCCTCCTGGCACGTCCACTTGAAGCTGACTGGTCGCGACCGTATGGCTGCGGGGTTGCCCGAGCATGTCTCGATCGTTTCCGCCGTGTTACGACCACATGCTGGTCGATTATGCACCCGGCGGGGTTCCGGAGGGGACCTGAACGGACCATACAGCGCAGGCCCGGACCGGGTTCCCGGCTCCCGCATACTGACCGTTAACCTGGATCTCCGTGGCAGCGAATCCCGCGAATGGACATCAGAAGCCGAATGATCCGCCGAACGGCGGTGACATCGAACTGCCGACACTCGGCCGCCGCTTCGGCGCACTCGTCATCGACTGGGCGTTATGCCTTCTGGTGGCGAGCCTCTACGGCGAACCGGCGCGTGACGGCTGGTCGCCGGTCGTCGCGCTGATCTTCATCTACACCGTTTTCGCAGGATTCTTCGCCCAGACGCCCGGCATGGCGCTGGTCCGGATCGCGGTGGTCGACGTGGACACCGGCGACCGCATCGGCCCCCTGCGCGGACTGCTCCGCGGCCTCGCGATCTGTCTCGTCGTGCCGCTTCTCGTCCTCGACGACCGCCGCCGCGGCCTGCACGACCGCCTGGCCCGCTCGATCGTCATCCCCGCACCGCGAAAAAAGCCTTAACTCCACAATCGGATATTCCCGCTTTCGCCGGGGCCGAGCCCCGCGTGCTCCCGCGGGCCGCGGATCCGTGGGTGGCCGGGTCCGGAGAACCAGACCACCCCGAACCGCCTCAGCGAAGCGCGGCAAGCTCGTCCGCACTGGCGACGACGTGGTCGACCATGCCGTACTCGCGCGCCTGCTCGGCGGTGAACCAGCGGTCGCGGTCCCAGTCCTCGGCGATCTGTTCCGGTGTCTGCCCGGTGTGCCGCGCGATCAGCTCCATCGTGGTGCGCCGCACGTGAAGCATGCTCTGCGCCTGGATGGCGATGTCCGCGCTTGTGCCGCCGATGCCGCCGGAGACCTGGTGCATCATGATCCGCGCGTGCGGCAGCGCGTACCGTTTGCCGGCCGCGCCCGCGCAGAGCAGGAACTGGCCCATTGACGCGCTCATGCCGAGCGCCACTGTAGCCACGTCGTTGCCGACGAAGCGCATGGTGTCGTAGACGGCCATGCCGGCGCTGACCGAGCCGCCGGGGGAGTTGATGTAGAGCACAATGTCGCGGGCCGGATCGTCCGCGGCGAGCAGCAGGATCTGCGCGCAGATGGTGTTCGCGATCGCGTCGTCGACCTCACGGCCGAGGAAGATGATCCGTTCCTGCAGCAGGCGCTCGAAGACCTGGCCCTCGAACAGGCCGCCCACGGCGGGCGCCTCCCGCATGCGGATCGGCTGCGCGGCGGCGGTCGGCTGCGTGGGCAGGGTCGGGTGGTGGTAACGCATGGCACGCTCCCGGAAGTCGGGGTGGGACGGGCCCACCCGGTCGCTTCCGTTCAGCGTGCGGCGACCATCGCCGTACCCTCGAAGGATTCTTCTGCCCGGAGAATCGCTTCCAGCGCAATGCTCGCGCGCAACCGCCCGGCGTTTCCGCCGCAGAGGCGCGCGGCCGATCGGGGACCGCCGCCGGCCGAGGCCGTGACCTGCCCGGAAGCTCCGCCGCCCAGGTGCGCTGCGGAGCGGGGGAAACCGTGTGCCGGGACCGCCGCGCGCGGCGAGAGGCGGCGCGGGTCGGTGCGGGCCAGCTCGCGGCGGGCCTCGTCGAGCAGGTCGCCGAGCCCGATGCCGAGCGAGCGGCAGATCGCGGCCAGGATCTCCGACGAGGCCTCCTTGCGGCCCCGCTCGATCTCCGAGAGGTACGGCAGCGAGACGTCGGCGTCACGGGCCACGTCCTGAAGTGTCCGGCCCTGGGCGAGCCGGATCCGGCGCAGGACGGACCCGATGATGCGGCGCAGCAGCGGCACGGCAGACCTCCCGGTTACGGCGTTGCGGCGATCAGCGTCCGCGGGACTGGCGGAACTGGCCCTTGCTCGGGCGCATGTTCTTCGGGATCGCGCCCTTCGGCATCTGCGGCCGGGCGAACAGCGCGGCCAGCCGCTTGTCGAGCGCGTTGACCTCGGCGCCGGAGATGTCGCGTGGCAGGCGGAGCAGCGTCATCCGCAGCTTGCGGATCGACAACTCGTTCTCCCCGGTGCCGATCACGTAGTCGTGCAGCGGTGCGTTGCCGATCACCTTGGAGAGCCGCTTCTTCTCCGAGCTCAGCAGGTGCCGGACCTTGCTCGGGTCGCCCTCGCCGACAAGGATCACGCCGGGCCGCCCGATCACGATGTGCACCATGTCGAAGCTTGTGGTGGAGCTGGCCGCGGGCCGGACCCGCCAGTCGCCGCGCATCTGCTCAAGGATCGACGCGGCCGCGCCGGGCTGGCCCTCGGCGGCGGTCATCATCGCGCTGTTCGACCGGATGCTCAGCACGACCAGGCCGGCCAGCGGTGCGAGCAGGAAGAACAGGATGACCGTGAAGACGCCCCAGCCGAGCAGGATGGCCAGCACGGCGAGCGCGATCGGGACCACCAGCGCGGCGGCGAGAAGCGGCGCGAACCACTTGTCGTGCTTTGCGGTGAACTGAAACACCATCCCGATCTGCTTCAGCCGCTGGCCGAACGAGACCTTCTCCTGGGGCTTTGCCATGCGTCGAGTCTACGGTGCCGCGCCACAGCTTCGCGCGCCCGTCCTGACCGGCGCTGCGTAAGTACCTTACGGCGAATACGGCCCTTACCGAGCCGGGCTAAGACGTTACTAAGACACCGATATCGCCCGGGAATGCGGCACGCGCCTCATGTGGTGGGCCTGCCTTCCCGAGGACCGTAAGTGTCATCACCACGGCAGGCGCCACGAAACGGAAGGCATATCGATCATGTTGCAGAACTCGGAGATGATCCTCGCACTGCACCGCTCCCGCGAGGCCGACCTGATGCGCGCGGCCCGGGCGGACGCGCTGGCCGCCCACGTGCGCCGCGCACGTACCGGCAGATGGCATCCGCGCCGCCCCGGGCCCGCCCCCACACAGGCCTGAACCGGCGTATCGGATGATGGACCACCCCGGAACCGCTGAGGGGTCGGCACGGGGGAACGCGGGCCGGGCGCCGGAGACGGCTGCCCGGCCCGTGCTGGCCCTCGTCCCATCGACGCCCGTGTCGTACCCCCGTGGCATGCTCGGCTCTGTGCCCAGCTACCGCCACGGCCTCCCGCCCCCGCGCCGCGTGACGGCCGCCTCCGACACCACCGGAAGCGCGCTCGTCGGCCGGGACGGTGATCTCGCCGCCCTCCGGGAGAGCCTCAAGCGTGCCCGCGGCGGCGAGACCGCGGTGATGCTCATCGGCGGCGAGGCCGGCGTCGGGAAGACCCGGCTCTGCGAGGAGTTCGGCAGGCACGTCGGCGGCGAGGGCGTGCAACTGCTCACCGGCCAGTGCCTGGAGCTGGGCGAGGAGGGCCTGCCGTTCGCGCCGTTCGCGTCCGCGCTGCGCGAGGTGCTGCGGCGGGGCGGCGCCGACCTGTTCGCCGGGCACGAGCGCGAGTTCTCGGTGCTACTGCCGGAGCTGGGCCAGCCCGGCGTGGCCGAGGCGAGTCGCGGTTACCTGTTCGACCTGGTCGCCGGCCTGTTCGCGCGGATGGCGGCGGACCGGCCGCTGGTCCTGCTGATCGAGGACCTGCACTGGGCGGACCGGTCCACCCGCGACCTGATCGCCTTCCTGATCCGCGCCGGCCGCTCCGCCCGGGTGCTGCTCATCTGCACCTACCGGTCGGACGAGCTGCACCGCGGCCACCCGCTCCGGCCCTACCTCGCGGAGCTGGACCGGGTCCGCGGCGTCGAGCGCCGGGAGCTGGACCGCCTCGACCGGGACGGCACCGCGCGCGTCCTCACCCACCTGTTCGGCGCCGAGCCCACGGCCCGCGCCGTCGACGACATCCACGACAGGGCACAGGGGAACCCGTTCTTTGTCGAGGAACTCGCCGCGACCGCGGACCCGGTCGGCTGCGCCACCATCCCGGAGACGCTTCGCGATCTGCTGCTGGCCCGCGTCGACCGGCTGCCGGAGGCGGCGCAGCGCGTGCTGCGGATCGCGTCGGCCGGCGGCAACCAGGTCGGCCACGAGCTTCTGGTCGAGGCCGCCGGACTGCCGGCGGAACAGCTCGAGCCCGCACTCCGCGCCGCGATCGCCGGCCAGCTGCTTGTCGCCGACCGGGACGGTGGCTACGAGTTCCGGCACGCGCTGGTCCGCGAGGCGGTCCACGACGACCTGCTGCCCGGTGAGCGCACCCGGCTGCACGCGCGGTACGCCGCGATCATCGAGGCGGACATCTCGCTCGTCGGTGCGTCCCGCGCACCCGCGGAGATCGCCCACCACTGGTTCGTCGCGCATGACTACCCGCGCGCGCTGACCACCGCGCACACGGCCGCGGACGCTGCCTGCCGGCGGTATGCCTATGCGGAGCAGGGCCGCCTGCTGGAGCGCATGCTCGACCTCTGGGAGCAGGTGCCCGGCGCGGCCGGACTGCTCGGAATGTCCCACCTGGACCTGGTGGAGGAGACGATCGGCGCGGTCATCGCGGCCGGCGACTACCACCGCGGCGTCAGCCTCTCCCGGGCCGCGCTCGCCGAGGCCGACGACGAGGCGGAGCCGCTGCGCGTGGCCCGCCTGCTGGAACGGCGCGGTCACCTGCTGCGCACGCTCGGCAAGGCGGACGGCAGCCCCGAGCTGGAACGCGCGCTTGAGCTGGCGATGCGCTGCCCGCCTTCGGCCGAGCGGGTGCACCTGCTCGCCGACATCTCCGGTCACCTAACCAAGATCAAACGCGATTGGGGGTACGCCACCGCCGCGCTGGTCCGGGCCGCCGCCGAGGAAACGGCCGATCCCACGGCGCGGATAGCCGCCGGGATCGCGCTGGCCCGCATCGCCTGCCGCGTCGACTCGGTCGAGACCGGCATCGAGGACCAGCGCCGCGCGATCGTCCTGGCCCGCGATGCCGGCGATCTACCCGGTCTGGTGAAGGCGCTTGTCAACCTGTCGGACTCGCTCTTCGAGGTCGGCGACTGGACGGCAAGCGTCCGAGTCTCGGAAGAAGGCGCGGCCGAGGCCAAACGCGCCGGGATCAGCCGTTCCGTCGGCCTCTTTCTGATCTCGAACACGGCGGAGGCGCTTGTCGCGCTCGGCCGGTGGGACGAGGCGGACGTCCGCTGTGCCGACACGGCCCGCATCGACCCGGTCGGCAACCTCGGCGCGCACTGGACCATGCTTCGCGCGAAACTCTGGCTGGCCCGCGGCGCACCCGGCGCGGACGACGCGGTGGTGCGTGCCCTCGCCTACCTCGCCCGGCCGTACCTGGACGAGCAGATGCGCCTCCCGCTGCTGGAGCTGTCGATCACTGCGGCGCTGGCCCGCGGCGACCGGCCCGCCGCGCTCGACGCCGCCCGCCGGGCCGCCGACGACCCGCGCCTCGGCGAGTACCCGCGCTACGACTGGCCGCTCGTCGACGCGATCGCCGCCGCGGCCCGGGAAGCGGCGGACGTGTCCCTGGCCGCCCGGCTCGCCGCCATGACCGCGGGCTGGCTGGCGGCCTTCCCGCCGCAACGCGCCCACGCGGCCGAGACGCGCGCGCTCCTCACCGGCCTGGTGCCGGCCGCGGCCCTGGCCCCGCTGGACGCTCTCGCCGACGCCGACGCCGACGCCGACGCCGACGCCGACGCCGACGCCGACGCCGACGCCTCCGGTGCCGGCCGGCCGGTCGTGCGCGGGATCGTGCTTCCGGCGGCCGGTGGGACAGAGGTGGTGGACGGTCCGGCTTCCGCCGCCGGCGGGCCACTCCGAGGGTTCGGTCATCTGGTCCCAGCCGCCCTCACCGCGCCGAGCGCTTCCGTGGAACCCGGCATCGCCGGGGAGCGCGGCGTTTCTGGAGAGCGTGGCGTTTCCGGAGAGCGTGGCGTTTCTGGAGGACGCGGCGTTTCCGGGGGTCCCGGCGTCTCCGGAGGACGCGGAGCTTCTGGAGGGCCTGGCGTCGCCGGGGAGCCTGGCGTCTCCGGGGAGCCTGGCGTCTCAGGAGAGCGCGATGAGGACGGGCCGGGCGCGGACGAGCTGGCCGCCTGGCAGCGGGCGGTGGCGGTCTGGCGGGTGGACGGGCGTCCCTACAACCTGGCCCGTGCGCTGCTCCGGCTGGCCGAGGTCGCGGCCGCGTCCGCTGAGCGGGAGACGGCGGTCGTGGCGCTTGAGGAGTCCGGGGCGCTGGCCGGTTCGCTCGGTGCGGCGCCGCTGTCCGGCGCCGTCAGCACGCTCGCCCGGCGGCTCGGCCTGCGAGGCACAGTCGCCGGTGCGGTACCCGCGGCCCTGCCCGGCGTGCCGTTGCTCACCGGCCGGGAGCGCGAGGTGCTGCGCCTGGTCGCGGCCGGGCTGAGCAACGCGCGGATCGCGGCCGAGCTCTACATTTCGCCGAAGACGGCAAGCGTGCACGTCTCCCGGATCATCGCGAAGCTTGAGGTGGCGAACCGGGTGGAGGCCGCCGCGGTCGCGCACCGACTCGGCCTGCTCGACGCACCTCCGGCCGCGGCCGGATAGGATAAATCGCGCATATCGGAAAGCGACGGGAATGCGACCGCGTGGATGAGCGGCGATCTAGGATCGCCTTGGGTAACGTTCGCACTACCCAGCTCCTTCGGCCGGAAGGAGTGGTTCATCCCGCGTGGAGGCGCTTTGTCTGCTTCCGGTACGCCTGAGCCCCACAGTCCCGCATGAGCCGCGATTTCCGCGAGCTGGGCGGCCGCGACGCATATGCGCTGCTCGGCCTGACCGAACGCGCGGACGCCCAGGAGATCAAGCGCGCCTGGCGGGCGCTGTCCCGCCGGCATCACGCGGACGTCGGCGGCAGCGACAACATCCAGTCGCTGCTCAACGTCGCCTACGACACGCTCTCCGACCGGCTGCTCCGTGACGAGTACGACCGCTACCGCCGCACGGTCCTGCTCGTCGGCGCCGCCGGCCCGCCCCCGGATCCGAGTCCGTGGCGGCGACCGCCGTCCCGGCCACCCACGCGCGAGCCGGATGCCCGCAAGGCGGACGCCGGTAGGCCGGATGCCCGCCAGGCTGACGGTGGCAGGCCGGATGCCCGCAAGGCGGACCCTGGTAGGCCGGATGCCCGCAAGGCTGACGGTGGCAGGGCGGATGCCGGTAGGGCGGATGCCCGCAAGGCGGAAACCCGCGCACCCCGCACCGACGACCGGCGCGTTCGCGAGCCGGCCGCATCGGAGCCTCCCCACCGCGAGCCTCCCTACCGCGCGCCGCACCTCCGTGAGCCTGACCTCCACGGCCCGGACCTCCGAGGGCCGGACTTCCCGGCATCGGACGAGTGGGACCGCTGGGATGAGGACGAGTCGGAGCACCGCCGCTTCGAGTCCGATCCGGAGCAGGGCCGTCACGAGGCCGCGTCGTCCTTCAGCGCCTGGACCGCGCCCCGCCAGGCCGACCCGCGCCGCGACTTCATCTCGACCGCGCGCCCGGTCGGCTACGACAACCTGGCGATCATCTCGTTGGTCCTGGCTCTGGTCTTCGCCCCCGCCGCGTTGATCACCGCGCCGATGGCGCTCTACCGCATCCGCCGCACCGGAGCCCAGGGCCGCGCGCTCGCGATCACCGCACTGATCCTGGTCGGTGTCCTGACCATTGCGCTGACCAGCGGCTACGTCATCGGCACCCGCAGCCCCGTGATGGCCCGGTAGCCCGCGGCCTGTGGCGGCCCGCAGCCCGACAGACGGAAACCGCGCGGCCCCCGGTGAGGGCCGCGCGGTCAGGACGAGATGAAGGTCAGGCCACAGTGGCCGAGCGTGCGTCAAGCGCCTGCTTGTAGAGCCGCCCTGCCCGGTACGACGACCGGACCAGCGGCCCGCTCATCACGCCGGCGAAACCGATCTCGGTCGCCTCGGCCTGCAGCTCGACGAACTCCTCCGGCTTGACCCAGCGCTCGACCGGGTGGTGCCGCGGCGTCGGCCGCAGGTACTGCGTGATGGTGATCAGCTCGCAGCCGGCCTCGTGCAGGTCGCGCAGCGCCTGGCTGACCTCGGACCGCTCCTCGCCGAGGCCGAGGATCAGGTTCGACTTGGTGACCAGTCCGGCCGCGCGGGCCTGGGTGATCACGTCGAGCGAGCGCTCGTAGCGGAACGCGGGCCGGATGCGCTTGAAGATGCGCGGCACGGTCTCGACGTTGTGCGCGAGCACCTCGGGCCGGGAGTCGAAGACCTCGGCGAGCTGCACCGGGTCCGCGTTGAAGTCGGGGATCAGCAGCTCGACGCCGCAGTCGGCCTGGAGCTTGTGGATCTGCCGCACGGTCTCGGCGTAGAGCCAGGCGCCGCCGTCCGGCAGGTCGTCACGGGCCACACCGGTGATCGTCGCGTAGCGCAGGCCCATGGTGGCGACCGATTCGCCGACCCGGCGCGGCTCGTCCGCGTCGAACTCGGCCGGCTTGCCGGTGTCGATCTGGCAGAAGTCGCAGCGCCGCGTGCACTGGTCGCCGCCGATCAGGAAGGTGGCCTCGCGGTCTTCCCAGCACTCGTAGATGTTGGGACAGCCGGCCTCCTGGCACACGGTATGCAGGCCCTCGCGGGACACCAGCCCGCGCAGTTCCGTGTACTCCGGGCCCATCTTGGCCTTGACCTTGATCCACGGGGGTTTGCGCTCGATCGGCGTGCTCGCATTGCGTGCTTCGATGCGCAACATCCTCCGGCCCTCAGGGGCGGGGTGGATGCTGCTGCTGACTGCGGTCGCCGTCGGCGGCACGGTGCGCTCGATCGTCACGAAAGTCAGCCTACGCCGGGGATCGAGCCCTCAGAGGCGCACCGCGACGTGGCTCACGCCCAGGGGCCTGTGACGGCGCTCACCACGAACGGCAAACCTTCGGTTACCCACCGGCAAACTCTTCGTCGACGACAATAGGCGCACAGAAAACCAGAAAACCGCACAGAAAAAATCAAAAGATCGAGAGCCGCGCCGTGGGTACGGTGTGGGCAACGGCGCTGACGGAGACGAGTAGCGCGCCGGGGTCGCACGCCGAGAGAGCCGCCGGAAGCTGGGAAGGCGGTCGTGCGCCGGCGTGCGAAGACCCTCCCGAGCCGCGGGAGGAAAGGCCTGAGGCCTAGTAGAACCCGCCGGACTGGCCCCCGTCACCGGGCGACGAACGAGGCGCGATCCCGTCCAGGGACCGCGCGAAGGTGTGGTGGCACCGCGAGGACCCGCTCGCCCACACCTGCCTCACGGCCACCCGGCCGGGAGGTGCCGGGATCGCGTTGCGAAGCGATCTGGAGGTGCCCTCATGCAACGCATCCTCACGTCCGAGCTGGCCGCGCACGCCGGTGAGACGGTCACGATCCAGGGCTGGACGCATCGCCGCCGGCTGCTCAAATCGGTGGCGTTCCTTGTGGTACGGGACGCGTCAGGTCTCGCCCAGGTGGTGATCACCGAGCCGGCGACCCGCACCGGGCTGGAGGCGCTGACCGAGGAGACGGTCATCGAGGTGACCGGCCTGGTGGTGGCGAACCCGGCTGCCCCGGGCGGGACCGAGATTGTGGAAGCCGTACTACGGACCCTCGGCCCGCTCGCCGTACCCACTGATTTTGCTCTTTTTCGCCCTGAACTGAGCGCGAGCCTGCCGACGCAGCTGGACCAGGCGGCGGTGTCGTTGCGGCATCCGCGGCGCAGCGCGGCGTTGCGGGTGAGCGCGGCCGCGGTCGCGGGTTTCCGTGCGGCGCTTGACGCGGAGCGGTTCGTCGAGGTGCACACGCCGAAGATCGTGGCGTCGTCGACCGAGTCGGGGGCGACAGTGTTCGGCATCGACTACTTCGGGCGGCGGGCTTTCCTGGCGCAGTCGCCGCAGTTCTACAAGCAGATGATGGTCGGCGTGTTCGAGCGCGTCTACGAGGTCGGGCCGGTGTTCCGGGCGGAGCCGCACGACACCGCGCGGCACCTGGCGCAGTACACGTCGCTCGACGCGGAGCTGGGCTTCATCCGCGACCACCGGGACGTGATGGCGGTGCTGACCCGGGTGCTCACGCGGATGGTCGGCTCGGTGAGGGAGCGGGTGCGGGTCCCGGAGCTGCCCGGCGTCCCGGCGGAGATCCCG
This sequence comes from Catenuloplanes sp. NPDC051500, assembly GCF_044454585.1. Classification (NCBI taxonomy): domain Bacteria; kingdom Bacillati; phylum Actinomycetota; class Actinomycetes; order Micromonosporales; family Micromonosporaceae; genus Catenuloplanes; species Catenuloplanes sp. NPDC051500. The sequence continues at coordinate 603,558 of NZ_JBITDX010000001.1, read as the reverse complement.
GCCGTGGCGTTCCCGGAGGCGCTGCGGATCGCGGGTGCGCACCCGGACGAGCCGGACCTGGCCCCGGCGCACGAGCGGGCGCTTGGCGAGTGGGCGCTGCGGGAGCACGGCTCGGACTTCGTGTTCGTGACCGGCTATCCGATGGCGAAGCGGCCGTTCTACACCGCGCCGGACCCGGCCGAGCCGCGCTACTCGAACGGCTTCGACCTGCTGTTCCGTGGCGTGGAGCTGGTGACCGGCGGCCAGCGGCTGCACGCCTACGACGACTACGTGGCCGCGTTGCGGGCCAGGGGCGAGTCGCCGGAGCCCTACGCGTCCTACCTGGACACGTTCCGGCACGGGATGCCGCCGCACGGCGGGTTCGCGATCGGGCTGGAGCGGTTCGTGTCCCGGCTGACCGGCGCGGCGAACGTGCGTGAGGTCACCGCGTTCCCGCGGGACCTGCACCGGCTCACGCCGTAGGCGTCACGACAGCGTGGCGAGACGGCGCTCCACGATCGGGAGCACGTCCGCCACGCTGATCGGCCGGCCCAGCTCCGCGCTGAGTGAGGTGACGCTCGCGTCCCGGATGCCGCACGGCACGATCCGGTCGAAGTGGGTCAGGTCGCAGTCGCAGTTGAGCGAGAAGCCGTGCAGCGTGGCGCCGCGGGCGACCCGGATGCCGACCGCGCCCACCTTGCGGTCCGGCCCGCGGTCGTCGGCGAGCACCCAGACGCCGCTGCGGCCGTCGACGCGCGTCACGGCCAGGCCGAGCTCGGCGCAGGTGTCGATCATGAGCTGCTCGACGCGGCGGACGTAGGCGACCACGTCGATCGGCTCCGGCAGCTTCATGATCGGGTAGCCGACCAGCTGTCCCGGTCCGTGCCAGGTGATCTTCCCGCCGCGGTCCACGTCCACGACGGGCGTGCCGTCCATCGGCCTGTCGAACGGCTCGGTGCGCTTGCCGGCGGTGTAGACGCTCGGGTGCTCAAGCAGCAGCACCGTGTCCGGCTGGGCGCCGGTGACCACGAGCTCGTGCAGGCGTCGCTGCTCGGACCAGGCAGTCTCGTAGTCCACGACTCCCGCGCGCACCGCCAGGGGTGCCGTCACCGTGCTCGTCACGGCTTCAGCCTAGACCCGCCCGTTCGGGTGACGCCTGCTTGACTCCCTTAATGGAAATGACTACCAATGTAGGTAGGACGGACAACGCACAATGCCGTGTAAGGGAAAAATTCTGTGAAAGTAGCTTTTGTCGGTAAGGGCGGTAGCGGCAAGACGACGCTCGCCGGTCTTTTCGCCCGCCATCTGGCCGCCGGTGGAGCGCCGGTGCTCGCGCTTGACGCCGACATCAACCAGCACCTGGCGGCCGCGCTCGGCGCCACGGACGACGAGGCGGTGCTGCTGCCCGCGCTCGGCGACCACCTGCCGGAGATCAAGGAGTACCTGCGCGGCGACAACCCGCGCATTCCGGATGCCGCGTCAATGGTCAAGACCACGCCGCCCGGCCGCGGCTCCCGGCTGATCGGCGTCGACAGGCCGAACCCGCTCTACGACGCGCTGGTCCGCGACGTGCACGGCGTGCGGCTCGCGGTGACCGGCCCGTTCGCCTCCGAGGACCTGGGTGTGGCCTGCTACCACTCCAAGGTCGGCGCGGTGGAGCTGCTGCTCAACCACCTCGCGGACGGCCCGGGGGAGTACGTGGTGGTGGACATGACCGCGGGTGCGGACTCGTTCGCGTCCGGGCTGTTCACCCGCTTCGACCTGACGTTCCTGGTCTGCGAGCCGACGGTGCGCAGCGTCGGTGTCTACCGGCAGTACACCGGCTACGCCCGCGACTTCGGCGTCGAGGTCAAGGTGATCGGCAACAAGGTGGACGACGAGTCCGACGTGGAGTTCCTGCGTGCCGAGGTCGGCGACGACCTGGCCGGCTGGGTGAGCCGGTCCGCGTTCGTCAAGGCGGCCGAGCGCGGGCGCTTCCAGCCGATCGACGCGCTGGAGCCGGCGAACCGCACGGTGCTTGCGGACATGCGGGCACGGCTTGACGCGACCGGCAAGGACTGGGCGCGCTACGCCCGGCAGGCCGCGGAGTTCCACAGGCGTAACGCCGCAGCGTGGGCCAGTGAGCGGGTGGGCGCGGACCTCACTGAACAGATCGATCTGGATTTCATTATCAATCCTGCAGCCATCGACGTAGCTCTACGGAGTTAATAGACTCCCGTGGGTAATCGATCCACGGGTCTTACGTTAGGAGAACCGCATGTCCCTCGACGTACCCACCGCCCTGCTCGAGCGCGTGGAGCGTGGCCAGGTCGTCGACGACGCCGAGTTCGTCGACGTCGTCCGTCAGTCCCTGCCGTACGCCTGGACGATCGTGTCCGAGGTCGCCTCCCAGTCCGCCGCGAGTGGAGCTGAGTTCGTCGACCACGCCGTCCCGCCGCCCAGCGAGAAGGAGCGCGGCGAGCTGCTGCGCGCGCTCGCCAGCGACGCCATCCGGTCCGGGCTGGAGCGTCACTTCGGCGTGAAGCTCGCGTTCCAGAACTGCCACCGGGTGGCCGCGTTCAAGCTGTCAGCGGTCGGCGGCGACACGTACCAGCGCTTCATCTCGCCCACCGCGCAGATCGCCAACCAGAGCCCCGAGCTGCGCGACTGCTGATGTCGCACCCCGATGCCGAGTCGCCGGTCCGCCGGCGGCTCGGCCTCTTCCTGCTCGGCGCGCACGGTCCCGCCTCGATCCCGCGGCTCGCCCGCGCGGCCGAGGACGCCGGACTTGACGACGTGTGGCTGGCCGAGCACCACTTCACCGCGTACGGCACGCTGCCGTCCGCGACAGTGGCGGCCGGGCACGCACTCGGCGTCACGCGGCGGATCGAGGTCGGCACCGCGGCCTGCGTGCTGCCGAACCGGCACCCGGTCTCGCTCGGGGAGGAGGCGGCGCTGCTTCACGAGCTGTCCGGCGGGCGGTTCCGGCTGGGCGTGGCACGCGGCGGGCCGTGGGTGGACCTGGAGGTGTTCGGCACCGGGCTGCCGTACCGTGAGCAGGGTTTTCCGGAAGCTCTTGATCTTCTCCGGGAGTGGCTCTCGGGCGCTTCCCGGGTCGGCGCGGACGGCGATTTCCACAGTTTTCGCGAGGTCACCGTATCGCCGCGGGTCACGATGCCGGTCTGGGTCGCGGCGACCTCGGCGGCGACCGTCTCCGTGGCGGCTCGACGCGGGCTGCCACTGCTTCTCGGCATCGATGCCGATATTTCCCAGAAAAGGGACATGCTGGCGTTGTGGGACTCGACGGCCGCGGCCCACGGTCACGATCCCGCGCGGGCCGAGCACGCCTCCGTCCACCTCGCCCCGGGCCCGTCACCCCGGCTGGAGGAACTGCTGGCCCGCACCCGGGACTACGTGCGCATCGACGGTTCGCCGCCCGTGCACCGTGACCTGGACGCCTACGCGGCCCGCCTCCGCAGGATCCACGATCACATTCACGATCCTCCGGGGGTACGGCGAACGCTGCTCCTCGTCGAGGCCGCGCCCGACCCCTACAGCGCGGCCTTCAGCGCGGCCGCAAGCGTCGGGTGGGCGAACACGTAGCCGGACCGGTTCAGCACGCCCGGCAGCGCCCGCGTCCCGGTCAGGATCTCGGTGGAGAACTCTCCGAGCGCCACCTGGATGGCGAACCCCGGCACCGGGATGATCGCGGGCCGGTGCACCGCCGCGGCCAGCTCCCTGGTGAACTCCGCGTTCGTCGCCGGGGCCGGGCCGACCATGTTGACCGGGCCGGAGATGTCGTCGCGCTCGAGCAGGAACACCGTCGCGTTCACCCAGTCGGCAAGCGAGATCCACGGGATGTACTGCTTACCGCTGCCGATCCGGCCGCCGAGACCGGCCTTGAAGAGCAGCACCAGCGGCTGGAGCAGACCGCCGCGCTTGTCCAGCGGCAGGCCGGACCGCAGGTGCACCACCCGGACGCCGGCCTGCTCGGCCGGGCCGGTGGCGGCCTCCCACACCCGGCACAGGTCGGCCAGGAAGTCGTCGGCCGGCGGCGCGTCCTCCTCGACCGGGGTGTCGCCGGTGTCGCCGTACCACCCCTTGGCGGAGCCGTTGAGCAGCACCTTCGGGCGCTCGTCAGCGGGCAGCGCCGCGATCGCCCGGGCCAGCGTGCCTGTGGAGTCGACCCGGCTTGAGCGCAGCTTGCGCTTGTAGGCGGCGGTCCAGCGTTGACCGCCGATGCTCGCGCCGGCCAGGTTGATCACGGCGTCCACACCGCGCAGCGCGGCCGGGTCGAGGTGGCCGGACGACGGCGTCCACGGGATCTGGTCGCCGTTCTCGGGCGTGCGGCGTACCAGCTGCCGGAGATCGTGTCCGTCGGCCTTGAGTCGCTCGCGCAACGCCGTACCCAGAAAGCCTGATGCCCCTGCCAGCAGAATCCGCATGACTGCATTCTTGCCCGGAAAAGATCGAGGGCGAACCCCGGCGCGCGGCCGGGATTCGCCCTCTGACGTGATCTTTCTCAGAGGCCGAGCTCGGCCTCGAAGTTGCCGGCCTCCAGCCGCTCCTTCATCGTGGTGAGGAAGCGGGCTGCGTCCGCGCCGTCCACGATCCGGTGGTCGTAGGAGAGCGCCAGGAACATCATCGAGCGCGGCACGATGATCTCGCCCAGCTCGGCGTCGTCGACGACCACGGCGCGCTTGACGATCGCGCCGGTGCCGAGGATGCCGACCTGCGGCTGGTTGATGATCGGGGTGTCGAAGAGCGCGCCCCGGCTGCCCGTGTTGGTGAGCGTGAACGTGCCGCCCGAGATCTCGTCCGGCCCGATCTTGTTGTTCCGGGTGCGCTCGGCCACGTCCGCGATGCGCTTGGCCAGGCCGCCCAGGTTCAGGTCGCCCGCGTCCTTGATCACCGGGACGATCAGGCCCTTCGGCGTGTCCACGGCGATCGCCAGGTGCTCGGCGTCGAAGTAGGTGACAGTGCCGGCCTCCTGGTCGATGCGCGAGTTGACGACCGGGTGCTGCTGCAGCGCCTCGACGGTGGCGAGCGCCAGGAACGGCATGAACGACAGCTTGACGCCGTGACGCTCCTGGAACTGGTTCTTCACCTGCGCCCGCAGCTTCGCGATCCGGGTCATGTCGACCTCGACCACTGTGGTCAGCTGCGCCGAGATCTGCAGCGACTCCACCATGCGCTTGGCGATCGTGGCGCGGGTGCGGGTCAGCTTCTCGGTGCGGCCACGCAGCGGGCTCGGCGCCGGCTTGGCCTTGCTCTGCGCCGCGGCGGGCGCCGGAGCCTCGGTCTTGGCGGGCGCGGCGGCCGCGGCCTTCGCCTTCTCCGCTGCGTCGAGCACGTCCTGCTTGCGGATGCGGCCACCGACGCCGGTGCCGGTGAGCGCGCCCAGGTCGACGTTGTGCTCCGCGGCCAGCTTGCGGACCAGCGGCGTCACGTAGGCGGCCTCACCGTCGGCGGGGGCGCCGTTCGACTCGGCCGTCGCCACGGCGGCGGGCTTGTCGGCGGCGACCGGCTTGGCCTCGGCCTTCGGGGTCTCAGCCTTCGGAGCTGCGGCCTTCGGGGTCTCGGCCTTGGGCGCCTCGGCCTGCTTCGGAGCGGAGGCGGGGGCCTCGGCGGCCGGGGACGGCGTCGCGTAGGACTCCGCGACCGGCTTGGCCGGGGCGGCCGGGCCGGGCTCCGGGGCCTTCTCGGTCTTCGGGGCCGCGCCACCGGGCGCGCCGATCACCGCGAGCGCGGCGCCGACCTCGGCGGTCTCGTCCTGGGCGACCTTGATCTCCAGGACCGTGCCGGCGGCCGGCGACGGGATCTCGGTGTCGACCTTGTCGGTGGAGACCTCCAGCAGCGGCTCGTCGGCCTCGACGGTGTCGCCGACCTCCTTGAGCCAGCGGGTGACGGTCCCCTCGGTCACGCTCTCGCCAAGCGCCGGCATCGTCACGACGGTGCCCTCGGCGTCGCCGCCGCCGTTGCCGCCGCTCGACGGCGCCGGGGTCTCCAGCGCCTCCGGCGTGTCCTCGGAGGTGGACTGCTCGGTCCGCGCCTCGACGGCCGCGTCGTCCACGTCGGCCGCGGCGTCCTCCTCGGAGGAGGAGCTGTCGTCACCGGCCGGGGCAGCCGGGGCGTCGCCCGCGTCGCCGATGACGGCCAGCTCGCTGCCGACGTCCGCGGTCTCGTCCTCGTTCACCAGGATGCTGGTCAGCACGCCCGAGGCGGGGGACGGGATCTCGGTGTCGACCTTGTCGGTGGAGACCTCGAGAAGCGGCTCGTCCGCCTCGACCGTGTCGCCGACCTGCTTCAGCCAGCGCGTAACGGTGCCCTCGGTGACGCTCTCGCCGAGCCGGGGCATGGTGACCGATACCGGCATGTCTCAAGACTCCTTAACAAGCAACCGCGACTGTATGTTCAAGATCAGGCGTGTGCGTGCAGCGGCTTGCCCGCCAGGGCCAGGTGCGCCTCGCCCAGCGCCTCGTTCTGGGTGGGGTGCGCGTGGACGAGCTGAGCCACCTCGCCCGGGAACGCCTCCCAGTTGTAGATCAGCTGAGCCTCGCCGATGAGCTCACCGACGCGCGCACCGACCATGTGGACGCCGACGACCGGCCCGTCCTCGACGCCGACCAGCTTGATGAAGCCGGTGGTCTTGAGGATCTGGCTCTTGCCGTTGCCGCCCAGGTTGTAGTTGTAGGTCTTCACCTTGTCGCCGTACTGCTCGCGGGCCTTCGCCTCGGTCAGGCCGACGGACGCGACCTCCGGGTTCGAGTACGTCACGCGCGGGATGCCCAGCTCGTCGATGACGGCCGGGTTCTTGCCCGCGATCTCCTCGGCGACGAAGATGCCCTGCTGGAAGCCGCGGTGCGCGAGCTGCAGGCCGGGCACGATGTCACCGACGGCGAACACGTTCGGCACGTTGGTGCGGAGGCGCTCGTCGGTGAGGACGAAGCCGCGCTCCATCGTGATGCCCTGCTCGTCGTAGCCCAGGCCCTGGGTGCGCGGACCACGGCCGACCGCGACCAGCAGCAGCTCGGCCTCGACGACCTCGCCGCCCTGGATCGTGGCGCGCACGCCGTTCTCGGTCTTCTCGACCTTCTCGAACGGCTTGCCGACCTTGAAGTTGATCTTCCGCTTGCGGAACGCGCGCTCGACCGCCTTGGACACGTCCGCGTCCTCCGCGGCGACCAGGCGGGGCAGCGCCTCGATGATGGTGACCTCGGCGCCGAACGAGCTCCACACGCTCGCGAACTCGACGCCGATCACGCCGCCACCCAGCACGATCACCGACTTGGGCACGCGGTCCAGCTTCAGCGCGTGCTCGCTGGTGATGATCTTCTCGCCGTCCACGTCCAGGCCCGGCAGGCTCCGGGAGAACGAGCCGGAGGCGAGCACGACGTTCTTACCGACGTAGCGGTTGCCGTTCACCTCGACGGTGTTCGGCGCGACGAGCTTGCCCTCGCCCTCGATCACGGTGATCGACTTGTTGCCGTTCAGCATGCCGCTGAGGCCCTTGTACAGGCGGGAGATGACACCGTCCTTGTACGAGTTGACCCCGGCCATGTCGATGCCGTGGAACTCGGCCTTCACGCCGAACTGCTCGGACTCGCGGGTCTCGTCCGCGACCTCGGCCGCGTGCAGCAGCGCCTTGGTCGGGATGCAGCCCACGTGCAGACACGTGCCGCCCAGCTTGTCCTTCTCCACCAGGGCCACGGTCAGGCCGAGCTGGACCGCGCGGAGCGCTGTGGCATAACCACCGCTGCCGGCGCCGAGAATGACGATGTCGAAGGTTTCGCCGTTCGGCTGGCTCACAGTCAACTCCCAAGTCGCGTCGCTGCTCATACGACGGTCACACTGTCGTAACGTGCATGGTGCCGTGCCCATCCTGTCACTTGTGGAAGGGGGCCGCGTAGGGAGGTGCCCAGGAACACGTCTCCTGGCAGTACCCTTGGCGGCGAGTCACCCGTGACGGTTGCGGATAGGGGATATAGGCGGTGGCCTGGTTCAGGCGGCAGAAGAAGACACGTGGGGCCTCGGTCGCCCGGGCAGCACACAACGAGGCCCTGGAATACCTCGCACAGTTCGTAACCTCCCGCACCGGCGTCGAGGTCTTCATCGAACCCAAGACGACCGTGACCGAGCACACGGTCATCCTGATCGCCCACGACGGCGAGTGGACCCGCCGGCGCATCGACTCACCCGAGAGCGCCCGCCGGTTCGCGCACAAGATGGCGATCCCGGTCTACGACATCCAGCTTGTCGGCTATCCGCAGCGGATGCGCGACTACAACGAGCGCCGCAAGCGCGCGTCCTCGTAGCAGAATCTACCGCTGATCAGGGCGCCCCGGTGCGGGACGCCCTGATTCGCCGTCAGCCGTTGGCGACCACGTCGTCGATCAGCGCGACAAGCGTGCGGACCGGCACGCCGGTGCCGCCCTTGGTCCAGTACCCGGTCGGCTCACCTGTGTGGTAGCTCGGGCCGGCGATGTCGATGTGCGCCCACGCCACGTCCTCGGTGACGAACTCGCGTAGGAACACGCCGCCCTGCAGCATGTGCCCGGCCCGGTCCATGCCCGCGTTGACCTGTGAGATGTCGGCGACGTCCGAGTCCATGCCCTTGCGTACGTCGTCCGGCAGCGGCATCGGCCAGGCCGGCTCGCCCACCAGGTCGCCGGCGGTCCGCACGCGCTCAAGCAGCTCCGGCGTACCCATCACGCCGGAGATCCGCTTGCCCAGCGCGATCACCTGGCCGCCGGTGAGCGTAGACGTCTCGAACAGGTAGTCGGTGCCGTCCGCGCAGGCCCGCGCCATCGCGTCGCCGAGCACCATCCGGCCCTCGGCGTCCGTGTTCAGCACCTCGACGCGCTTGCCGTTGAACATGGTGACCACGTCGCCCGGCCGGTACGCCGAACCCGACGGCATGTTCTCCGCGATCGCCAGGTAGCCGGTCACCGGCACGCCCGGCTTCAGCTCCGCGACCGCAAGCAGCGTGGCCGCGACCGCGGCGGCGCCCGCCATGTCGGACTTCATCTCCCACATGCCCGCGGCCGGCTTGATCGAGATGCCGCCGGTGTCGAACGTGATGCCCTTGCCGACGAGCGCCACCCGCTTCGCACCCTCGACAGGCGTCTGCGGCGTGTAGGTGAGCTTGACCAGGCGCGGCGGGGCCTCGGAGCCCTGGCCGACCGCGATGATGCCGCCGTACCCGCCCGCGGCCAGCGCCTTCTCGTCAAGCACCTCGACCTCGAGCCCGGCCTCCCGGCCCGCGGCCGCGACCTGGTCGGCGAACTCCGGCGGGCGCAGCTCGTTCGGCGCGGCGTTCACCCAGTCGCGGGTGCGGACCACTGCCGACGCCACCGCGTTCGCCTTCGCAAGCGCCGCGACCAGGCCGGACTCGAACGCATCCGCCACCACGACCTGCACTGTCGCCACCGGCTCGCGGCGACCCGGCTGCGGCTTCGTCTTGTAGCCGGCGAACCGGTACGACCCCAGCACCGCACCCTCGGCGACGGCGGTCAGCGCGGCCGGCCCGTCCGCGTCGTCCGGAAGCGGCAGCGCCAGCGCCACGGTCCCGGCACCGGCAAGCGCGCGCACGGCGGTGCCCGCGGCCCGGCGCAGCACCTCCGGCTCCGGCGCCGCGCCCTTCGGCTCCGGCCCGAGGCCGACTGCCGCGACGATCGGCGCGGTCACCGTACCCAGCGTTGCGATCTTGGTCACCTCGCCCGCGCCGCCGGTCGCGCCGAGCAGCCGCAGCGTCTCCGCAAGCCGCCCTTCGAAGGCGACGGTGACGCTCTCCGCGCCGCTGGCGATCAGCAGACCGGACGGCTCGTCATCGCGGCTGTGCACGCCGATGACGACGGCGTCGACGGCGAGCTCGGCGGGATCGCTGTCCACCAGGTGCAGGGAGGGATTGGGCTGAGTCACTCGGCTTCTCCGACGTGTGGGCGGCATGCGGGTGCGCATCCGGGGGCGTAGGTCGTCTGCGAGCGGTACCCGCTGGACAACATCATGTCCCGCCGATGCTAACCAGATGGGGTGTTGCAGGTAAGTTGCCACCCATGAAGAGATCTCCCCTGCACGACCGGCACGTCTCCCGCGGAGCGAAGTTCGCGCCGTTCGGAGGCTGGGAGATGCCTCTGGAATACGCGGACGGCGGCGTCATCGCCGAGCACACCGCGGTCCGGGAGAACGTCGGCGTGTTCGACGTCTCGCACCTCGGCAAGGCGCGCATCACCGGCCCCGGCGCCGCCGCGTTCGTCAACGCCGCCCTCAGCAACGACCTGGGCCGCATCGCCCCCGGCCGCGCCCAGTACACGCTGTGCTGCGACGACGCGACCGGCGGCGTGGTCGACGACATCATCGCCTACCTCTACGGCGACGACCACGTCTTCCTGATCCCGAACGCGGCCAACACCACCGAGGTCGTCCGCCGCCTCACCGAGGCCGCGCCCGCCGGCGTCACAGTGACCAACGAGCACGACGACTTCGCCGTCCTCGCCGTCCAGGGACCGGCGTCCACCGCGCTGCTCACCACGCTCGGCCTCCCCACGGAGAACGAGTACATGAGCTTCAGCACCGCCACGCTGGCCGGCACCGAGCTGGTCGTCTGCCGCACCGGCTACACCGGCGAACACGGCTACGAGCTCGTCGTCCCCGCCGCGTCCGCCCCCGCCGTCTGGGACGCGCTCTTCGAGGCCGACCCCACGCTCAAGCCCTGCGGCCTCGGCGCCCGCGACACACTCCGTACCGAGATGGGCTACCCGCTCCACGGCCAGGACCTGTCGCTTGACATCACGCCCGTCCAGGCCCGCTCCGGCTGGGCCGTCGGCTGGTCCAAGCCGGAGTTCTGGGGCCGCGACGCGCTGCTGGCCGAGAAGGAGTCCGGCCCCCGCCGCACGCTTGTCGGCCTCGAGGCCCAGGGCCGTGGCATCCCGCGCGCCCACATGGACGTCTACACCGGCGAGACGCGCATCGGCGAGGTCACCAGCGGCACCTTCTCCCCGACCCGCAAGCTCGGCATCGCGCTCGCGCTGCTTGACACCGCGGCCGGCCTGACCATCGGCGACACGGTCGAGGTCGACATCCGCGGCCGTCGCACCCCGATGACAATCGTCAAGCCGCCGTTCGTGAAGACCTCAGTGCGCTGACCCCTCCGGCGGTACGCCGATCGGCGCCTGACAGCCCGCCGCGCACCCCTCCACGCTGATGATCGATCCCACGCGCCTGTCCGATATGGCAGTCGCGATAGCCGGTTCCGGCGTGGCGTCAAGATCCTTGCGGCTCCGGCGGCCCTTTCGAGTGCGAAATAAGGGCCACTGGAGTCGCAAGGATCTTCAATAACGCCAGGTGGACGCCGCCTCCCGGTGTGCCCTTCGGGTGCGCGGTGAAGGTGGCCATCGCGGTCCGCCCGGCCGGTGCTGACCGTGGGAAATCCCGGCTCCACCGACCTGTACCCGGCATCTCGCCAGGGGTGCTCAATGTCGGAACCGGCTTCGCTCCAGGGGGCGAACAATCCGGCTACCAGGGCTGGCGTCGGCACCGGACGTGCCGTTCACCGGCGCTCCGCCGATGCCGAAGGCGAGCAACCCGGTTACCACGGCTGGCGTCGGCACCGGCGGCCTTGTGATGCGGCCCTTGCCGGGCTCGCCGCGCAGCTTGCTTGCCGGGCTCGCCGCGCAGCTTGCTTGCCGGGCTCGCCGCGCAGCTTGCTTGCCGGGCTCGCCGCGCAGCGTGATGGTCAGCGAAGTGCGAGCGTCAGCACGACCACAGTGGTGGCCAGTTCTACAGAGGCGCCCAGCACGTCGCCGGTTATCCCGCCGAAGCGGCGGCGGCACTGGCGGAGCAGCAGCTGCACCGCGGCCAGCGCCAGCGCGACGGCCAGCGGCCCCTGCCACGGCCGTCCGGGAACCGCCGGGATCGAGAGCGCGAGCGCGACGGCGGTGGTGACCACGATTGCGGGCACGGGAACTGTGGCGGCGACCAGCGCGCCGAGCCCGTCGGGCCGCGCCGCGGGCATACCGCGCCGGCACGCCCAGGAGATCGCCAGCCGGCCGGTCACCGTGGAGGTGACCACGCTGCTCACCACCGCCGGGATCGAGGCTCCGGGGAGTGCCGTCAGCGCTGCGGCCTGGGTGAGCAGCGCCAGGACCAGCGTGGCCACGCCGAACGGCCCGATGTCCGGCTTCTTCATGATCGCCAGCCCGGCGTCCCCGGACCGGTACGACCCCAGCGCGTCGACAGTGTCGGCCAGACCGTCCAGGTGCAGGGCGCGGGTCAGCAACGTGCCAGCGGCCAGCGCGCCGGCCGCGGACAGCAGTACCGGCGCGCCCGCGACGTCGAGCAGCAGAAGCACACCGGCCAGCAGCACGCCGAGCGGCACCCCGACCACCACCGGCGCTGACGACATGGCCACGGCCGCGGTACGCCGGTCCACCACCCCGGCCCGGAGCGGCGCGACCGTGAGCGTGGTCAGCGCAAGCCGCAGCCCGTCGGCCGGCAGCGCCCACCGTCCGCCCGCCACAGCGGCGGGCCCGTCGCCGGACGATTCCGGGGCGGGCCCTCGCGGTGGTACGGCATCGGTGGACACGGTCAGCGCTTGTCGCCCGCACCGCGCGGATTGCCGAAGCCCGGGATCCAGGAGTTGCCGTCCTCCTCCGGCTCCGGGGCGGTCGCCGGCGTTCCGGTGGTGATGACCGTGGTGGCCTCGGGGTCGTCCTTGACGGTCGCGGGCGTTCCGGTGGGGAGCACCGTCGTCTCCGGGTCGGTCTTGATCGTGGCCGGTGTCCCGGTGCTGATCACGGTGGTCGCCTCCGCATCGATCGCGGTCGCCGGCGAGTCGCCGGTCGCGGCACCGGTCACCGGAATCGCAGTGGTCCGCTCCGGGTCGGCCGTGATCGTGGCCGGTGTCCCGGTGCTGATCACGGTGGTCGCCTCCGCATCGATCGCGGTCGCCGGCGAGTCGCCAGCCGCGGCACCGGTCACCGGAATCGAAGTGGTCCGCTCCGACTCGTCCTCCGCCGCCGTGGTGGACGGCGCGAACGTCGCGGCGCCGTCCACCGCCGACGGCGAGCCGTCGTGCGGCACCACGTCGGTCGCGTCGGCTGTGGATCCGCCGTTCGTGCCGATCACGGCCGTGGCGTCGTCCCCCGAACCACCCGTGCCGCCGATGACGGTCGTCGCGCCGGTGGAGCCGGCACTCTCCGACGCCCCGGCGGCGTCCTCGTCCGCCGGGAGGCCCGCCCTGTCCGCCGGGAGGCCCGCCCTGTCCGCCGGGAGGCCCGCCCTGTCCGCCGGGAGGCCCGCCTCGTCCGCCGTGGACGGCGTGGACGGCGTTTCGCGGTCCGGGAGAGACGAGGCCAGCGCGATCGCCGACCGCAGCAGCGGCAGTGCCGCAAGCGCCGCCGTGCCCTCGCCCAGGTCGAGTCGCATGTTCAGGATCGGCGTCAGCCCCAGCACGTCCGCCGCCAGCTTCACCGCGGGGTTGCCGCTGTCGTCCGGGAGCAGGCACCAGTGCCGGGCCTGGCCGGCCAGGTCGCGGCTGACAAGCGCGGCCGCCACGCCCACCGGCCCGTCCAGCAGCACAGGCGTCCGGCGGGCCGTCGCGCCGAGCAGGATGCCGGTCACGACTGCCACGTCGCCGCCGCCGACCTCGGCCAGGATGTCCTTGGCCTCGCGTCCGCCCTTGCGGACCCGCTGCATGGCGTCCCGGACCGCGGCGCACCGCTCCATCCAGGCGTTGTCGTCGTAGCCGCCGTCGGGCGTGCGCACCGCCGGCAGCACCGCGGCCGGCTCGGCCCCGGCGGTCGCGGCCAGGACGGCGGCTGCCGCGGCGGGGGTGCCGGCGCCGGAGGCGGCGATGACGAGCAGGTCCGCGCCGCCGTCGACGGCCTCCTCGGCGAGACGCCAGCCGAGCTGGAGCGCGCTGTCGACCTCTTCGGGTGTGAGCGCCGGCCCGTGCTCGATCGGGGCCGAGGCGGGCGCGTCGACGACCTGGAGCGTGGCTCCGGCGGACGCGGTGAGCTGGGCGAGCGCGCCGATGCCGAGACGGGCCTGGGCCGCGCGCCGGGTGGGCTCCCCGGCGGCCACGCCCGCGGACGCGCCGCCGGCGTGGTCGCCCTGGACGAGCAGTACGCGGACGGACTCCCAGGGGCGGGGCGTGTCGGTGCCCTGGGTGGCGGCGGCGAACCGGACCACGCCGGCCAGCTCGCCGAGGCCGGAGCCGCCGATGTCGAGCGTGGTGAGCCGCTCGATCGCGGCCGGCCCGGTCTCGTCGTCGGGCAGGGGGAGTTCCATGTTGGGCTGGATGACCAGCCCGGTCCGCACGATCGGCAGCGCGTGCGTGGGCCCGCGCAGCGCGTCGCCGGGCGACGAGGCGGCCGGCGCCCGGACCGGTGCCGCGACCGGTGTCAGCACCTCGGGCAGATCGATCGCCTCGGGCAGATCGATCGCCTCGGGCTGGTCGCGTCCCTCGGGGAGCGCGACCGGCGCGGGCACGTCGGGCAGCACGGCCCCGGCCGGCAGCGTGGGGGCGACGCCGGCGGACACCTCGGCGGTGACGCCCTTCAGCCAGGTCGGCTGGCCGGCGACGACAAGGACCACCGCGTCGGTGGCGGTCGCTACCGCCTGGTTCACGGTGCCGAGCGCGTCGGTGAAGGCACGCCCGAGCGGGGTCGTCGGCACCAGCGTCAGGCCGACCTCGGAGCTGACGAGGACGAGTCGGGCCGCGCATTCGCGTACCGCGGCGGCCAGTTCTTCGATGGTTTTGACGTCGTCGGCCGGCTGGTGGACCGGGTCGAGGAGCACGCCCACCCAGCCGCCGAGGTCGTCGACCAGGAGCGTCTCGTCCGGCTTCGCCTCCAGGAGCGTGGCGATCAGCAGACCGGGGTCCGCGCCGACCTCGTCCGTCTCCCAGGTCTCGGGCCGCCGTGCGCGGTGTGTGGCGATGCGCGCGTCCCACTCCGGATCATCGGGCGACTCCGAGAGCGAGACGGGGGCGGACGTGGCGAGGTAGCGGACACTTGTCGCACCGGACACGAGCGACTCGGCGAACTCCGACTTGCCGGATCGGATGCCGCCGAGCACGAGAAGGGTGTTCCACCCGTCAACGGACATAGCCGTACCTTAGAGCGATCCGCTGTGCGCGGTCAGGCGGGCCGGGCGACTAGGCTTGTGCGGACGAGGCGAGGGGAGACGGGCATGCCGTGGAACTGGCGGTACGAGGACTCGGACGGCAAGCCGGTGGAGGGCCCCTCGGAGGCGTTCTCCAACCAGGCCGATGCCGAGTCGTGGATCGGGCAGACCTGGCGTGAGCTGCAGAGCAACGGCGTCAGCACGGTGGTCCTGGTCGAGGACGACCGGGTGGAGTACCGGATGAGTCTGCAGCAACCGGTGTCCGAGTGAGCGATCGGATGGGTGGCGGCAACCTCGTCATGGGGGTGCCGAAGGAGGCGTTCCGGCCCAGCCCGATCTTCCTCGGGCTGGTCGCGCTCTTCGTCACGGCCGGCGTGATGGCGTGGAACGGCTTCGGCAACGTGGCGTTCGACGTGTTCCTGCTCGTGGTCACCGGCTGGCTGATCTCGCTGTGCCTGCACGAGTACGCACATGCGCTTGTCGCGTTCCGGTCCGGCGACATCGACGCGGCGCACCGCGGCTACCTGACGCTGAACCCGCTGAAGTACAGCCACCCGCTGCTGTCGCTCGTGCTCCCGGTGGTCATCGTGGTGCTCGGCGGCATCGGCCTGCCCGGCGGCGCGGTGTGGATCAACCACGGCGCGCTTGGCAGCCGGCTGAAGTCGTCGCTTGTGAGCCTGGCCGGCCCGGCGACGAACCTGGTGTTCGCGATCGTGCTGGCGGTCCCGTTCCTGGTGGGCGTGACCGGGGAGACGCACACCGAGTTCTGGGCGGGCCTGGCGCTGCTCGGCTTCCTGCAGCTGATGGCCGCGGTGCTGAACCTGGTGCCGGTTCCCGGCCTGGACGGCGGCAACATCGTGCGGCCGTGGCTGCCGTTCTCCTGGAAGCGGACCTGGGACGTGATCGCCCCGTTCGGTTTCATCATGCTGTTCGCGCTGCTGTGGAACCGGACCATCGGCGGCCTGTTCTTCGGCGGCGTCTTCGCGCTCGGCGACCTGATCGGCATGCCGTCGTACCTCTACAGCGAGGGCTTCGCGCTCCTCCGCTTCTGGACGTATTCAGCTAACTGACATCGACAATCCGCGCGGGTACGCCGTACCCACGCGGATTGTCGTTGTTGTGGCCTTTAAGGCCTGTTGGCCGGGGACTCGGTCTTGGCCGGGTCGCGCTCCACCAGGTCGCCGAGCGCGTCGTCGATCTGCTTGAGCAGGTCGTCCTCCAGGCGCACGCCCGCCGCCTTCACGTTGTCGTGCACCTGCTCCGGGCGGGACGCGCCGACGATCGCGCTCGCCACGTTCCGGTTCTGGAGGACCCAGGCCAGCGCCAGCTGCGGCATGGTCAGCCCGGCCGCGTCGGCAAGCGGCACCAGGCGCTGCACGGCGGTGAGCAGGTCGTCCTGCATGAACCGGGCGATCGTCTTCGACCCGGACGCGTCAGTGGCCCGGGAGCCGTCCGGCGGTGCCTGACCCGGCATGTACTTGCCGGACAGCACACCCTGTGCCATCGGCGAGAACACGATCTGGCTGACGCCCAGCTCAAGCGAGGCCGGCACGACCTGGCTCTCGATGATCCGGTGCAGCGCGGAGTACTGCGGCTGGTTCGAGATCAGGCTGATCTTGAGGTCCTTGGCGAGCGAGTGGCCGGCGCGCAGCTGGTCCGCGGTCCACTCGGAGACGCCGATGTAGTGCGCCTTGCCGGAGTGCACCACGTCCGCGAACGCGGACATCGTCTCCTCGAGCGGCGTGTGGAAGTCGAAGCGGTGCGCCTGGTAGACGTCCACGTAGTCGGTCTGCAGACGCCGCAGCGAGCCCTCGATCGACTCACGGATGTGCTTGCGGGACAGTCCACTCTCGTTGCGGCCCGGGCCGATACGCCAGAAGACCTTCGTCAGGATCTCCAGGCTCTCGCGGCGCTCGCCGTGCAGCGCGCGGCCCAGAACCTCCTCGGCACGGCCGCCCGCATAGGCGTCCGCGGTGTCGAACGTGCTGATGCCCGCGTCGAGGGCGGCGCGCACGCAGGCGAGCGCGGCCTCCTCCTCGACCTGGGAGCCGTGCGTGATCCAGTTCCCGTACGAGATCTCACTGACCAGCAGGCCGGAACGGCCAAGGTGACGGAATTCCATGCGCCGACCCTACCGGGGAGGTGGGTTTCTGAAGCTCTTCCCGAGGTGCGGGGCCTAAGGTAAGGGGAGCCGGCCCGGTTTGCCGTCCGCTTTTCCGGGCCGGTCCTCTCTCTCAGAGAACCGGCTTCGTGTCCGCGAGCAGGCGGTCGATCTCGTCGATCACGTCCGCGCGGGACGCGTGCACCGGATCGATCAGCGGCTCTCCCCGCCTGTCGATCGCGCCCCACCGGCCGGTCCCCGCGCCCGCGCCGATCAGGAACGCCACCGGGTGGATCACCATCGCCGGGTAGGTCGGCGCCACCACCACGGTTCCGGACCGGTCCACCACGCCCTTGCGGCCGTTCAGGTCCACGATCGCCAGGCCCTCGTCGGTGAAACCGTCCACGTACCGGCCGTCGGTAAGCGCGGTCGCGAACCCGCTGTACTGCGTCGGGACCAGCACGTTTCCGCTCGTGTCCACCGCGCCCCAGCCGCTCTTCCGGCGGACCGCAGCCAGGCCCCGGCGGAACGGGCGCACGTCCTCGTACGGCTGCCCGATCACGATCTTGTTGGTCTTGTCGACCGCCACCCAGCCGCCGTTGCCGTCCCGCGACACCCAGGCCAGCCCGTCCGAGAACGAGCCCACGCCGTAATAGCCCGCGTCAGCCGGAATCAGCAGCTCACCGGACTCGTCGATCAGCTCCCAGTGCTGCGCCTCCGGCCGGCGCACCCACGCCACCCCGTCCCGGAACGGCTGCACATCCGCGTAACTCGCCGCGATCACCGGCTCGCCGTCCGCGTCCTCGTAACCCCAGCGCTGCACGCGTTCGGAGAACATCGGCTGCGGCGACCTGTGCACCTGCCGGATCTCGTCCTCGGTACGCGGATACGGCCCCCAGCCGTTCGCCGCCACCTTCGCGAACACCGCGTCAAGCGCCAGCTCGGTGCGCGCGATCAGATCCGGGTCCTCCACCTTGCGCAGCTCAAGCGCGCGCTCGAAGTGATGAAGCGCCTCCATGTAACGGCCCTGGTCGTACGCGGACCGCCCGGCGTGCTCGTGCATCGTGGCCCGCAGCCGGTCCGGCAGCTCCGACGAGTTCGCCTCCGCGAACAGCCGGTCCGCCTCGATGAAGTCACCCCGCCACTGCAACACGTGCGCAAGCCGCGCCTGCGCGATCGCGATCCGCCGGAAATGCCCGGTCAGCTCCGCGTGCTCGAGACCCATCCTGCCGTCGTGCAGCGCCGGGCCCAGGTCGCCGAGGATCCGGGACACGACCGCGCGCAGGCTCAGCAGCCGGGCCCGGGTGGCGTTGTCTGTCGCGCTCGCCAGCTTCTCGGTCAGCCGCTCGCGTACCTGCCGCAACTCGTCCGGATCGTCGACCAGCTCGCGCAGCGTCTCGTGGTGGAAGCGCCAGTGATAGGTGGCCAGCACCTGCTCCGGATCGACAGGCCTGGGCGGCTCCTCCTCCACCACAGGCGTCTCGTCCGCGGGCTGCTCCGGCTCGTCCTCCGAGGCCGTGTCAGCGGCCTCCGGCTCGTCCGGCGTGATGATCGGAGTGATCATCGTGGGTGAGCGCAGCGCCGTGGCCGCCCCGGACGCGGGCCCGGCCGGTCCCGGGAGCACGGTGTCCGGGCTGGCAACCGCGTTCGGCTCCGCGTCCTCCTCCTCGGCCGCCCCGGGCGCGGGCTTGCCGCCGAACCAGCCGGAGTCAGTCGCCTTGTCTCCGGACTCGGGCTCGACGCTCCTCGTCTCCGCACCGCTCGCCTTGAGCAGTTCCCCAAGCGAAGGCCGATCCGGGGGTACGGGTGGCGCCTGCCCCGCCGCGGCCTGCTCCTGCCGGCCGGCATCCGAGGCGACCGGCTCGGTCTCCTCGGCCGGCGTCGGGGTCGGGGCCGAGATGACCGGCGCGTCCTGGACGGTGTGCGGGTCCTCGGCGGGCGGCTGCGGTGCGTCTCCGCGTGTCTCGTCCTGCTGCGGCTCGGTGGGCCGTGGTTCCTGGCGCTGCTCGTCCCGGGCGGCAGGGCGATCCCGCTGGGTCGGCTGCTGCGGGTACAGCTCGTCGTCGTAGGCGGCGTCCACCGGCGGCGGCTGCACCGACCCGCCCGTCCGCTGGTACTCGCCCTCCGCGTAGCCCGCGCGCTCCTCCTCCGCGAACCCGCCCGCACCCTGCCGCGAGCCGGTCTCGCCCGGGAAGGGCGCCGTGCTGACCGGCCGGTCGTCGGCCCGGTAGGGCGCGGCGCTGACCGGCCGCCCATCGGCGTCCTGGTAAGGGGCGGCGCTGACCGGCTGGTTCTGGTCGGGGGTCGCTCCCGGCCGCGTGGAGCTGTAGGGCATTCCGCTGACCGGCTGGTTCGGCTCGCGTCCGGTTGCCGGCCGCGTCTGGCCGTAGGGAGTGCCGCTCACCGGCCGGGCGGCGTCCGGTGCCCACTCGTGTCCGTAGGGCACGCCGCTGACCGGCTGCCGCGCCTCGCGCTCGGCGTCCGGGCGCGACTGCTCCTGCGGCGTCCCGCCCCCTGGCCGGGTCGCGCCCGGTGCCCACTCCTGCCCGCGCGGCGGCCCGGCTGCCGGCCGCTGCGGTTCGGGTGCGGGACCGGGCCGCGACGGGCCGTAGGGAGCGCCGCTGGTCGGGGCGGCAGCTCCCGGCGCCCACTCCTGGCCGTAGGCCGCGCCGCGTTCCCGCTCGAACGGCGCGCCACTGACCGGACGGGCGTCCGGCATGCCGCTTACCGGCCGGACCTGCTCGAACGGCGCCCCGCTGACCGGCCGCGTCTGGTCGAACCCGCCGACCGGCTGGGTCCTGTCGGACGGCAGGCCGCTGACCGGGTAGGTGCCCTGGTCGTAGGGAACCGAGCTGACCGGCCGGCCGGATCGGTCGTAGGGCGCGGAGCTGACCGGGCGGGCGCCCGGGTCGTAAGGGGCCGAGCTGACCGGTCGGGTGGTCTGGTCGTAGGGCACGGAGCTGACCGGCCGCGACCTGTCGAGCGAGTCCCCGGCCAGCCGGCGGGTCTGTTCGAACGCGCCCGGCGGTACCTGGTCGAAGCCGCCGACCGGCTGGGTCCGGTCGGACGGCAGCCCGCTGTCGAGCGCGTCGCCGCCGAGTCGGCGGGTCTGCTCGGACGCGTCCGCCCGCGACGAATCGAACGGAGCCCGCACCGGTGCGCCCGGAACCTGGTACGTCGCAGCCGGGTTGATCGGGCGGCCCTGCGGTCCCCACGGATCGCCGGACGGCGGCTGTGCGGGCCGCTGCGGGCTTGACGGCGGTTGTGAGGCTCCCGTCCCGGGATACGCCCGCCCGGGTCCATCCGGGCGCGCTGAGACGTCGGGACGCGCGTTGCCGCCGGACCGCTCCGGTGCATCCGGATAGTCCGGCCGCCGCGGTGGGGATGCCGGGGGCGCGGCGGAGGCCGCGGGCGCGATCGGGCGTCCCCCGTCGCCGTCCCATCCCGGGCGCGGATCCGCGCCCGGCAGGTCCTGACGCGAGTAACCGGACCGCTCAGCGTCCGCGAAGCGCCCGGCCGCGGCCGCAGGCGCGTGCCGCGACGGGTCGCCGCCCCGCGACGGGTCGCCGCCCCGCGACGGGTCGCCGCCCCGCGACGGGTCGCCGCCCCGCGACGGGTCGCCGCCCCGCGACGGGTCGCCGCCCCGCGTACG